>JAHBUQ010000002.1:722771-1445542 GCA_019637995.1 Ignavibacteriota bacterium | reverse complement strand
CCTGTATTTAACTGTTTAATGAATTTCCAATCGCTTGAAAGTGAAATATTATATGAAGATAATATTATAATAAATAAAATATTTTTCATTTTTTCTCCTAAAAAGTTAGTACATACGGAATCTATAGATTCCGTATGTACAATTAACAACTACTTTAATATAATAAGTTTATCTGATTTTAACTGAAAGCCATCAATTAGTACTCTATAAATATACAAACCTGATGTTATATTATTGATTGAGTATTCAAAAGTATTATATCCTGATTGCAAAATTTCTTCATTTTTCAAAACGATATTTCCTAACAAATCGCAAACTTCAAAATAAATATTCTTGCTTTTCATATTGAAATAATGAATATACAAAATGTCATTTTGATGTTCAACTTTCAAAGAATAATTTCTGTTTTTATCAACGAATAATTCATTTTCAAATATTGAGTTATTAGAATTATTTTTTAATAAAAAAGGAACATTTGCTATGTTTTCTAATGATGCGCACATATTAAAACAATCCAAAACTTGATTTGGAATAGTCAAAGTTACATTTTCACATGTACTTTGCATTTCGCCTGGTCCTAAATCGATTATGTCAACGGGAGCATTCTCATTTCTGCAAACTCTATATCTTCTTGAACAACATTCGTTATTACAAGGTTTTGTTATAAAGAAAATTTGGGGTAGAGTATATTGATCACCATCAATAAAGACAGTCCAGCTTGCCCAACAAGTGGCTTGGCTAACCCTGTAAGTATCTGAGCAAGGATCATTATGAGTCTTAGGTTCAAAATCCATTATGTTTTCTTCAATAATTTTATTTCCTGCCAATGCAAAGAGTTGTTCTTTCGTTAACCAGCATTCAACGCATGTGCTTAATCCCTTGTTAACTTCAATATTTGTAATTTGGATATCTTGGAATCCACAAGCTTCTCTTGTCCAGTATGTAACAATAATGTCACATTTACATAATTCACTATCGGTACAATCTTCATTTTCGGTACATAATTGAATTATCAATGGCTCTCTGGGTTCAAAATCAATATCTAAACAGTCTTTCTTGCAAGGCGACGTTGGTGAAGCTATTGAACAATAATTTTTTTTCTTTATAATGCATGGATTTGGATCATTTAAACTTTTATAAAACTCAATAGTTATTTCATAAATTTGACCTTCGGGAATGCATATATTAAACGGAGTAATGTCAAACCCAGCAAATTCGATTAATTGTTCATTCCAAATAACCTCACCATTCAATTCACTTTTAAGTCTTATCCAGCTATAACACTGATATTCTTCGGGAATATGTAATCTATGTGTTACAGCACATTGATTAGGTGCGCAGCCATTAGCACCTTTTTCTGTTGTAACAACTAACCAATCTTTAGAGCTTGTAGGACATTCACAAGGTTGGATATATTCACATTCATTTTTACTCAATCTGAAAATACTCATGTTTTCAAGAGTGCCAGAATTATTTGAAGAGCCAACAGCATACAATTTGTTTGATACTTGATTATGTATGATTGAATTCGGGAAGTTAAAAAATAATCCTAAATAAGCTAACTCTTTTAATGTATTAACAGCTACTTTATTAATATCGACAACTCCAATCATCATTTTATCGTTAGAAGAAAAAGGCTCATTCACTTGTCCACCGAAACCCGATATTTCAGATAAAGTTCTTCCCAAAAAAATAATTTCGTTACAATTTTTATCATAAGTTAATTTTTCTAAATAGCTATAGTTTCCACCAAAATAACTTGAATAAATAAGGTTAGTTCCAGCTGAATATGGCTCAAAACATGATAAAAAACCATTATAATTATTACTAATTGAATTATCAAAAACATTCTCAAAAGCATTCATTAACGGTAGAACTCCATTATCAACACTTCCGCAAATATAAATTTTTCCATTGTTATAAAGTATATCTCTTGAACCATTGCCTTGGTTACCTTCAAATCCATGAATAAAGTAAGAGTTGTAATCAATTTTTAATCTATCTAAGTTTTCATCAAAATAAAGTTTTGAAAAGTACACTGATAATTCATTAGAATTATTTTGTCCATCATAAGCATTTGATGTTGGAAAAAAAGTTGAAGAGCTACTCCTAGTGTTGCCAGTTATATAAATATTTCCGTCATTATCAATATCAAGTCCGGATATTGAAGTTTCAAAATTACCTCCAAATTTTGAAGAGAATTGAATATCATAACTGAATAAATCATTAGGTTCTAAAGCAAGAATAAAACCTACTTTATCAGAATGGGATTGTTCTGTAATGCCTCTGTAAACAAAATAAGGCTCATTTTGATTGTTTTGTGCGTAGCCAGTCAAATAAACAATACCATTTTCATTAACTTTGGTTGATGCTTCCCAATTTAATGATTGATAACCTGAAGTATTACCCAGATAAGTTGAATAATGTAATATGTTTCCATCCAAACTCAACACTGAAAAATAATTACTTGATATTCCTATTAAATTTGAATATAATTCATTCAATAGAGGATAATCATCACTTTGAGTGATTCCTGTAAAGTATATGTAGTAGTCATTAATATCGATTGAATATGCAAAGTCGTCATCTATACCTCCGATATAAGTCATCCAAAAAATATTATCAATATTTTCATTCAGTTTCCCAATAATTATATCAAAACCACCAACATAACTACCGATTTGTTCTGGAAATATTTGAGAATTTGTATAACCACAAATCAATATTTCACTTTGTTGATTGTGAACAATATCTTGTATGCTTTCACTAGAATTTGTGTAACCTAAAAAATTTTGGGACACTAATGTCAGCGGATCTATCACTAAAACTTTTGACTTATCATATTCTCCGATATTCAGTTTTAGTTTATTTCCAGTGAGTACAAAAGATGAATTAACAGTTTTCTTGCTATCGTCAGAATTTTTCTGATAAGCGTACAAACCTTGTTTTACGACAGGTTTTAGACTTGTTTTCATCACAAGTTCACCGTTTTCGAGTTTATTTTCCTGCGATCCTTTGATTTCGAGTTCAATCTGCGTTGGGTCAGCATAAGGCTGAACAATGTAGTCATATCGAACTTCTCCATCTTCAAAGTAGTACCGCATGTCAATACCGTCATAAATGCCTTTCAGCATTACTTCTTCGTATTGCATTACTCCGGTTTTGTGTTTGGATTTGTCATTACCAACAAAGTAATTCAGTTTTGTTTTTCCTTCACCGATTTTTTCAAAATCTGGAATTTTAGATTTTTGAAATTCAAGTGCAATTGCATAAGCTTTAATTTCCTTATTTTGCATAGAATTTCTGTCAATTTCACTTGTAGTTTCTACTTCAAACTGCTCAAATACCATTGATTTTTTAGTAATCCAAACTCGGAGCGAGTTACTCTTTGCAAGAAACAGAACATCGGAATCCCATTGTCCCTTATTCTCAATGAATGAATAACTCTGCTTGATGCTGTTTGGATTAATTTCTCCCATCGTAACCTGCGGCAACATGATTATTACTAATAAACACAAACAAATTGAAGGTAAATAATATTTACCTGTCCGGCTGTCCGGCGGCTCTTCGAGCCGCCTAAAAATAAATTAGAATACATAATAAATACTCCTAATATTAAAAATAGTGGCACATTATTTGCACCAATTAATCTCTCAACCCACTTAATAAAAAGAACAAAATTCAAAAATGACAGAATCACAATTGTAATATAATAAAAAAATGATAATTGCAAAAAGAATATTGCAGAAAGTTTCCCTTAATTATTTGATTCATCATAATATAATATAAATTAAAAAATAAATGGAATATAAAAATAATTGTTAAAATACAAATCGGACTTAATAGTCTTATTATAAAATATTATTAACAATTTTTTAAAAAGGATACAAAAGAATGAGTGAGTTTATAAATAATTCGAATCACAAAAAGGAAATGCTAAAGCAACTTTTTCTGAGACTTCATGAAGGCGATGCACGTGAAGAAGTGCGTCAGAGCTTGATAACAATTCTTGGCTCTGTTCCTTATGGCTTAGTTGTCGAAGCAGAGCAGGAATTAATAAAAGATGGATTGCCACCATCTGAAATACAAAAGTTCTGCGATTTACATTCACAGGTACTTGAGGGTAGAATTGATTTGAATTTAGCTAAAATTATTCCGTCCGGGCACCCTATTGATACTTTCAAGCATGAAAATAAAGCTATTGCTAACCTTTGCGAAGATATTGAAAATATTATTTCGGCAAATATTATAAATGAAAAAGTTGAGCTTAATACTATTTTGACCCTAAAATCAAAATTCAATCTCTTAACTGATATAGACAAACATTATAAACGCAAAGAAAATCTTGTATTTCCTTATCTTGAAAAAAAAGGTATCACCGGTCCCCCGACAGTAATGTGGGGCAAGCATGATGAAATCAGAGCAAAGCTGAAAAGTGGATTGGAATCACTTGATATAAGCTCCGACATATCAGGCGACGAGCTTAAACTAATAGCAGATATGTTTCTTTTACCGGCAACTATTGCAGCAAAAGATATGGTTTATAAGGAGAATGAAATTCTCCTGCCTATGTGTGGCGATATGATTTTAGAATCCGAATGGTTTGAGATATATAAGCAAACTCTGGATTATGGCTATTGCATTGTAGAACCTAAATCTGAGTGGAAACCAAATTTATCGTATGATGAAAATACTTCCGATGTAGATCAAGCAAGTATTCCAAATGGTTTAATCTCAATGCCTACAGGCAATTTCAAACTTGAGGAGTTAATCAATGTTTTGAATATTCTTCCATTTGACCTGACTTTTGTTGATAAAGATGATAAAGTAAGATTTTTTTCGCATGGAAAAAAACGTATTTTTGAACGCTCAAAAGCAATATTGATGCGTGATGTCAGGATGTGTCACCCTCCACACAGTATGCATATTGTAGATAGAATTATTGAAGATTTCCGAAGTGGCAAAGAGGACAAGGCGCCTTTCTGGATAAATTTTGGCGGAAGATTCATACATATTGAATATTTCGCTGTACGCGATGAGCAAGGGCAATACATGGGCACTCTTGAAGTAAGTCAGGACCTGACAGAGCTTAGAGCATTGGAAGGCGAGCAAAGACTACTGAGTTATGCCTCAAAGGAGTTAAATTAGCATGAAATTTCACATAACGCCTCACACAAAAGTAATAGATTTACTTGAAAATTATCCTTATGTCGAGGATTATCTAATAGAGCTTGTACCTGCATTTTCAAAATTGAAAAATCCGATACTCAGAAGGACTGTGGGTAAACTTGCTACTATTGAACAAGCGGCAAAAGTGGCTGAAGTAGAACTTCCATTTCTAATAAACTCACTAAATGAAAAATTGGGATTATTGCCTCAGACTGTGATTGATTCATCAAAGAATGAAATTTCAGGTTTTGAGATTGACGAGTCTAAAGTATTGAAAATCATAAATGCTGATGAAATAATCGCCGCAGGAAGCTCGCCACTTGGAGAAGTAATGAATAATTTGCGAAGCCTTGAAAAAGATAATCTTCTTCTTCTCAATTGCTCTTTTCACCCTGCACCGCTTATTGATAAAGCAAAAGAAGCCGGATTCAGAGCAATGGAAGTTAAAAATCAAGACAAATCATTTAGTATATATTTTAGTAAATTTGATTGATAATTGCAATATAATATATTAATCAACATTTTTTAGATGTCCCATTGTGTTTGTTACATACTTGAAATTGTCATTCAAAACCATTCGACATATTCGGGTCAAACTTGGTAAAGCATCAATGGATTCTTGAAATATAAAAGTATATTAATTTCTTGCAAAATAGCTTAATTTTAAATTTTTTATTCATTGAATAAATTAAAAAAGGGGCTTTTTGAAAACAGCCCCTTTTAAATTTCAACAGTCAGGAAATCAACTTAGTTGATTTCCCAGAAATCAGTACCTTTCAATAGTTGATTTATATCAGGTTCCCCTTTGTTTTCAATTTCATTTTGAATCTGCCATGTTACTTTTTCATCATAAGTAGGTCGTTCAATTGACTGAATAACTCCCATCGGGCGTGGCATACCGGGTTCAAAGCTCATATCTGAAAGAATCAGAGCAAGGGTGGAATCCTTTTCATTATGAACAATGAGGTCGTCAACTGTATATTGACCTCCATCAAGGTCAACAACCATTGGACGGTATCCATCCATTTTTATACCTTTATTGCGTTTTTCACCAAATACGAGTGGCTTGCCATGTTCGAGCATAATCGTACTGTCAAACTTCGACTCACGTCGGGTATATTCTTCAAATGCACCATCATTAAAAATAACGCAATTTGTATATACTTCAACAAAAGCAAATCCACGATGTGCTGCTGCTCTTTCGAATAAATACTTCAGCTGTCCGGGATCTTTGTCATATCCACGAGCAACGAAGGTAGCTCCGGAACCAAGCACAAGTGATGAGGGATTAAATGGCTCGTCAAGAACACCTAATGGCGATGATTTTGTCTTCTGTCCTACTCTTGAAAGAGGCGAAGCCTGACCTTTTGTCAAACTGTAAATTTCGTTGTTGAACATAATGACATTAATATCAACATTTCTTCTGCTGGCATGAATTAAGTGATTACCACCAATACTCATACAGTCGCCGTCGCCAGTTGCGACCCACACAGATAAATCAGGACGTGCAACTTTTAATCCTGATGCAATTGCAAGTGCTCTGCCGTGAATACCATGAAATCCATAAACATTCATATAATAAGGGAAACGGCTCGAGCAGCCGATACCTGAAACGAAAGCGATTTTTTCTTTTGGAATGCCAAGTTCAGGCATAATTCTTTGAACTTGTGCAAGAATAGAGAAACCGCCGCAGCCGGCGCACCAACGAACATCAATATCCGCTTTGAAATCCTTAGGAGTATATTTCGGGATATCAACATACTTGGTATTTATCAAATTATCAACAAATGTAGTCATTTTAAATCACCTCTACCGATAATAATTCTTCAATTTTAAATTCAATTTCTTTGGCTGTAAATGTGTTGCCCTGAATCTTGTTATAACCGATAATTGGTTTCATGAATTTAGCTTGCAGAAGCGTTTTCATTTGACCAAGATTCATTTCCGGAAGTAAAATTCTTTCGAATCTGCCTAAAATTTCTTCAATATTTTTTGGAAGAGGATTAATGTATCTCAAGCTAACGTGCGATACAGTTTTTCCTTTATCTCTTAGTGACTTCAGAGCATTCTTGATAGCTCCGTGAGTACTTCCCCAGCTAATTACAAGTAAATCACCTGATTCAGGACCATCAACTTCAGCAAGTGGAATGTCATCAACAATTCGAGCAACTTTTTCAGCTCTGATTTCACACATTCTTTGGTGATTCATAGGGTCATGACTAACCAGTCCCGAGCCGTTTTCTTTTTCCAAGCCACCAATACGGTGTTCCAAGCCAGGAGTACCCGGAATAGCCCACATTCTTGCGAGTGTTTCAGGATTACGGTTATAAGGCTGGAATCCCTCAGGTTCAGTAGCAAAATTCACTTCAAATCTTGGAAGAGAATTAATGTCGGGAATTTTCCATGCCTCAGAGCCTTGAGCAAGATAACCGTCAGTCAGCAATATTACAGGTGTCATATATTTCAGTGCTATTCTTGCCGCTTCAAGAGTCATATCAAAACAGTCAGTAGAACTTGTGGCGCACAAAACCGGCATAGGTGCTTCACCATGGCGACCCCACATAGCAATATAAAGGTCAGATTGCTCAGGCTTTGTTGGTAGTCCTGTACTTGGACCTGCTCTCTGAACATCTACAATAATTAATGGGAGTTCGAGAATTACAGCCAAGCCCATAGCTTCGACTTTTAGAGACAATCCGGGTCCACTTGTTGTTGTTACAGCTAAAGCACCGCCATAAGCTGCACCAATGGCAGAGGTAATACCACCAATTTCATCTTCCATCTGCATGTGTTTCACACCGTATTGCTTATAGCCGGAAATATGATGTAAAATTTCAGTTGCAGGAGTAATTGGATAAGAACCAAGGAAAAGAGGCATATTTGAGCGATCAGCCGCTGCGACTAAGCCAAGAGCAACAGCTTCATTGCCGGTAATATTTCTGTAAATACCTTTGTCCATTTCAGCAGGTTTGATATGATATCTGACGACCATATCCTGATTCATAGCTCCGAAATTATATCCGGCTCTGATAACCTTAAGATTTGCTTCGAAAATTTCAGGTTTTTTGCCAAATTTTTTCTTTAACCATTTTTCTGTATGCTCTATTGGACGGTCAAATAACCAATAAGCAAGACCTAAAGCATAGAGATTTTTTGTTCTGTCAACAATTTTTGAAGGCAGTTCCATACCTTCAAGTTCCATTCTAACCGCTTCGTTAATGTCATAAGCAAAGACCTGAAAACCATCAAGCGAACCATCATTAAGAGGATTTGAATCGTACTTGGCAAGTTTAAGATTTTTATCTTTGAAACCTGCTTTGTTAAGAATCAAAATTCCATGCTTTTTGACATGCTTTAAATTTACTTTCAGAGATGATGCATTCATGGCAACCAGCACATCAATTTCATCTCCGGGAGTATTTGTTTTAAATGTACCGAAATGCACCTGATAGGCGCTCACTCCGTAAAGTGTACCTTCCGGTGCTCGAATTTCGGATGGATAGTCAGGGAATGTGTTGACTTCATTACCAAGCCCTGCCGACGTATCGGAAAATTGTGTTCCGGAGAGCTGCATACCGTCACCGGAATCGCCTGCAAATCGTATTGTTGCAGCTTCTAATTCTATGAATTGTTTGTCCATGATAATCTTTTAAATTAAAACCAAAAAAGATTTATTTTGTGAATTATTTTCAAAAACTAATATATCTAAATATCAGCATATTTCCAAATATTAAGTAATATTTATATGCTTAAAAGCAAACCACTTTAAATTTACCTGTCATAAATTCTGCATTTATCGTCATTCTTTATAAATATATAGAATGACAATGCTAATATTTCTACTTCTCAGACAGACTAAAAATCAAGTGATTTGCTTTTTTTGAGCAAATAAATATCGTCAAAAAATACTAATAATTAAGTACATAATTATTAAGAGCTTTCATATACTGAGCTCTTTCGAAAGAACTTGGGTCAGCCACATTCATCTGGCTCATACTTCCCTGAAGCTGCATTACTGATTCATATTCGTGTTCAGTCATCCATTCAATAACTTCCTCTTGAATGTCTTTCACGTAATCAACACCATATCGAAGAAGTGTTGAGCAAAGCATCGTTACATTAGCACCTACAAGCAGCATCTTGATTACATCTTCACCATAATGAATGCCGGAAGTAGCAGCCAAATCAGCAAATAGTTTGCCTTTAAGAATAGCAATCCAGCGCATAGGCAATCTTAAATCAGTAGGGTTGCTCAATATAATATGAGGCTCGACTTCCAATTCTTCAAGATTGATATCAGGCTGATAAAATCTATTGAAAAGCACAAGTGCATCAGCTCCGGCTTCGTCAAATTTCTTAGCTGTGTGTGCGAAATTTGTAAAGAAAGGACTGACCTTAAGTGCAACCGGTATAGTTACTGCACTTTTAACTGCTTTCAGAATTTCAATATAGTTATTTTCCAAATCTTGTGAACTCAGGTCCATAGAAGTTGGAATATTATAAATATTAAGCTCGATGCCATCTGCACCAGCTTGTTGCATTTGCTTTGCAAAATCAGTCCAACCTCCTACGGTCTTACCATTTATACTTGCAATCACAGGTATATCAACGCTGTCTTTAGCTGAACGAATCAGCTCAAGATATTGGTCGGGACCTAAGTTAAATTCTTCTACCTGAGGGAAATAGCTCAGTGATTCAGCAAAAGAATCAGTTCCGACTGTTGAAAAATAGTGCAGTTCTTTTTGTTCGTGTTCAATTTGTTCTTCAAATACTGAATACATCACAAATGCAGAAGCACCTGAATCTTCAATACGTTTTATACCGTCCAGATTTTTCGAGAGCGGGCTTGCGGATACGACCAAAGGAGACTTAAGAGTCATACCCATGTATTTTGTTGTCAAATCCATTGTAAATCTCCGAATTTTATATTATTATAGTTTTAAAATTTCTTGATTAATATCGGGCAGGCTATACTAACCTGCCCGGATTAGTTAATTATTTGTTTTCGACCGCTACTTCTTTGATTTCACCGCCGCGCTCAGCCATGTATTTATAGCGTTTGTATCTTTCGTTTGCAAGTTCCTGACTCATTCTGAACAAAGTATCAGCCGTCTTTGGACTGCTCTTCATAAGCATCTGGAAGCGTCCTTCAGTAGACAGGAACTCTCTTATAGGGGTCCTCGGCTCACGGGAGTCAAGTGAAAGTGCATTTTTACCTTCTTTTACATTATCAGGATTAAATCTGTAAAGCAACCACTGACCGGTTTCAACTGCAAGTTTCTGACGGCTGAAAGGACGACTCATATCAATACCGTGTGCAATACAGTGACTGTATGCGATAATGATTGAAGGTCCATCATAAGCTTCAGCTTCGAGGAATGTCTTTAAAGTATGGTCATCTTTTGCACCCATTGCAACTGATGCAACATAAACGTTTCCATAACTCATAGCCATAAGCCCAAGGTCTTTCTTGCCTGTTGCTTTACCGCCTGCGGAGAACTTAGCAACAGCACTCATTGGAGTTGCTTTTGAAGTCTGACCGCCGGTATTTGAATATACTTCTGTATCTAAAATTAAGATGTTAACATTCTTGCCTGTTGATATTACGTGGTCTAATCCACCAAAACCTATATCATAAGCCCAGCCATCACCACCAATAATCCAAATGCTCTTCTTGACAAGATAATCAGCAACAGCATTTAATCTCTTAGCATCAGGTGAATCAATTTTTGAAATTATTTCTTTTAATTTTGATACTCTTTCTCTTTGGGCTGCAATGCCTGTCTCATCTTTCTGGTCAGCATTTATTAAAGCATCAACAAGTTCACTGCCGATACTATCTTTCAATTGATTGATTAATTGGAGTGCAACTTCTTCCTGCTTGTCAATAGCAAGTTTGTAACCAAGACCAAATTCAGCGTTATCTTCAAATAATGAATTCGACCAAGCAGGTCCGCGACCATTTTCGTCTTTAGCCCAAGGAGTTGTTGGCAGGTTACCGCCATAAATTGATGAACAGCCGGTAGCATTCGCAATGACTGCTCTGTCACCAAATAGCTGAGAAACTAATTTTACATAAGGGGTTTCACCACAACCGGAGCAAGCACCGGAGAACTCGAAAAGAGGTCTTTGAAGCTGCTGCAATCTGATTTGATTAACATTAATCTTAGTTCTGTCCATATCAGGAATATTGAGGAAGAAGTCCCAGTTTTCAGCTTCTTTTTCGCGTAGTGGCATCTGAGGTGCCATATTAATTGCTTTCAGACTGACATTAGATTTATTCTTAGCAGGACATACTTCAACGCAAGCACCACAACCTGTACAATCTTCAGGAGCTACCTGAATTGTATATTTCAGATTATCCTGTTTCCAACCTTTATCCTTAGCATCAGTGAATTTGAATGTTTCAGGAGCATTTTCAAGTTGTTTTTCATCATAAACTTTAATTCTGATCGTAGCATGAGGACAAACAAGAGCACATTTACCGCACTGTGTACAAGTATCGGCATCCCAGACAGGAATTTCAAGGGCAATATTTCTTCTTTCCCAGCGTGCTGTATCCGTAGGCCAGGTTCCGTCAATCGGGAAGGCACTAACAGGAATATTGTCGCCGTGTCCTGAAATAATTTTTCCAATTACATCCTGAACAAATTTAGGTGCTTCTTTCGGAACCGGAGCATGGATTTCATATTTTGAACTTGCTTCTGCAGGTATAGGAATTTCGAAGAGGTTTTCAAGGGTATTATCAACTGCTTTAATATTCATTGCAACAATTGCATCGCCTTTTTTGCCATAAGAATAGCGAATTGAATCTTTAATTGCTTCAATAGCTTCTTCTCTTGGCAATACGCCTGAAATTGCGAAGAAACATACTTGCATCACAGTATTAATTCTGCGACCCATTCCACTTGCTTCAGCTACACTTTGAGCATCTATTGCATATAATTTGATTTTCTTTTCTTTGATTAATATTTGCTGTGATTTTGGCAAACTGTCCCAAACTTCTTCTTTTGGAAGAGGTGAATTAACTAAAAATACACCGCCATCAACAAGATTACCAACCAAATCAAATTTTTCTAGAAATACTGTTTGATGAACTCCAACAAAGTTCGCTTTCTTAATTAAATATGGTGAGCGGATCAATTCCGGACCAAATCTAAGGTGAGAAACAGTAAGAGCTCCTGCTTTCTTAGAGTCATAAACAAAATAGCCCTGTGCATAATTATTAGTATTTTCGCCGATAATTTTGATTGAATTCTTATTTGCACCAACAGTACCGTCAGAGCCTAATCCATAGAATAAAGCTCGAATTACTTTGTCGCTTTCAATATTGAATGATTCATCAAAATCAAGACTTGTGAAATTAACATCATCATTAATACCGATTGTGAAATGATGTTTTGGTTTGTCAAGTTTGAGATTATCAAATACAGCTTTAACCATTGCCGGAGTAAATTCTTTTGAAGAAAGTCCGTAGCGACCGCCTACTATTTTCGGCATTGCAGTTAAATTACCGAAACCGTTCTGAACACCTTCAAAAATTGTATTGACAACATCAAGATAAAGAGGTTCGCCGCTTGCACCGGGTTCTTTTGTTCTGTCAAGAACTGAAATGCTTTTTACTGTGCCCGGTATAGCTTCCATAAATTTTTGAATATCAAACGGTCTGAACAAGCGCACTTTCAACACGCCGGTTTTTTCGCCTAAGTTATTCAGATAATTAGAAGTTTCCTGTGCAGTTTCGCAACCTGAAGCCATAAGAACTACAATTCTTTCAGCATCGGGCGCACCCACATATTCATATATTTTGTACTGTCTGCCGGTAAGCTGAGCAAATTTATCCATTTGCTTCTGGACAATAGCCGGACATTCAGTATAGAATTTATTCATTGTTTCGCGATTTTGGAAGAATACGTCAGGATTCTGAGCAGTACCTCTCAAAACAGGATGGTCAGGTGATAAAGAGCGGTTACGATGTGCAATTACCAAGTCTTCATCAATCATTTTACGCATAACTTCATCAGGAATAACTTCGATTTTTGATACTTCGTGTGAAGTACGGAAACCATCGAAGAAATGAAGCATTGGTATGCGTGATTCGAGTGTAGATGCCTGCGAAATCAATGCAAAGTCCATAACTTCCTGAACAGAAGCCGCACCAAGGAAAGCAAACCCCGTTCCGCGGGCTGCCATAATATCGCTGTGGTCACCGAAAATTGATAATGCATGAGTAGCAAGAGAGCGGGCTGTGATATTGAACACAGTCGGAGTTAGCTCACCGGCAATTTTATACATATTGGGAATTTTCAGGAGTAAGCCCTGTGAAGCTGTAAATGTTGTTGTAAGTGCACCTGCCTGAAGTGAGCCATGTACAGCACCTGCTGCACCTGCTTCACTTTGCATTTCGCAAACAGTCGGTATGTTGCCCCAGATATTCTTATACCCTTTGGCTGCCCATTCGTCAGCCCACTCACCCATGTTTGATGATGGTGTGATAGGATATATGGCGCATACCTCGTTTACTCGGTACATTACATAAGCGGCCGCCTCGTTGCCGTCTATCGTGATATAGGTTTTTTCAGTCATACTTTTTACCCCAAGACTTAAAATAGAATATATTTAGTACTCAATTAATTTTACAAAATTAGTAATTTAAAACAATTCTAAAATAAGCAATTTATTTGATTAAAAAAAATTTAAAAGTCATTTTAAGTCATTAAAAACCAAAAACTTGGATAGGTTTTATTAAAATTATGTTTAGTGTGTATTAATTAATGAATGATACTCTGTTTAACTTTAATATTAAAAAAATATAATCTATCATATACGTTACTAAGAAAGTTCAAACACATTTGCACTATATTCGTCTTTAGCAATATATATTTTAATTTGTTAAATTTTATAATTTTTAAAATTCGTATATTAAATAGGTAATTTGATGATGAGAAAAGCCTTATTAATTTGGTTTGTATCAATTCTGTTAATGACAAGTTTTGTGATAGCAGATGAAACAAATCATATTAGAATTTCAGCTCAAACTTCAGCTGCTAACGTATCTGCGGGTGACAATTTCTATATTAAAATCAACTTCAGTCTTGATGAACATTGGTACACCTATGGTTTTATCCAAGTTATCAGTCCGGAAGGAATAGGTCCAACTCCAACTGAAATTTCAATTGATCCGAAAGATAAATTTGAAATTATTTCCAAAGCATTTGTTTCTAAGCCAAAAATCAAATACGACCAAGGCTTTGAAATGGACATTGAAGCTTATGAAGTCGGTGAAATAATTCTTCCTCTGACAGCAAAAGAAAATATTGATTTCAGCAAAGAAAAAATATCAGTTGTTCTTTATCTTCAATTGTGCGATACAGTAAGATGTCTTCCCGGTGCTGATTTTCCAACTGTTTTGACTTCTGAAACTTTTGAATACTCTGATGCAATGATTGATGATAAAGTTGAACTCTCGATAAGCTATGGGGATGACGGCTATCCGGTATCAGTATATGTAGGCGATACAAATGAGAAAACTGCAGATGCAAAAGATGCTGTCCAAAAGACCGAAGCTACAGAGCTTATGGACCAGAAAAAGAGTGAAGGTATTTTCTCTTTCATATGGTTTTCGATGCTGATGGGTGCAATTTCTTTGCTCACTCCATGTGTATTTCCAATGATTCCGATTACTGTTTCATTCTTCACAAAACGTGCCGAGAAAACTAAAGGCAAGGGATTACGGGATTCCTTAGTTTATTCATTGGGTATTATATCAACTTTTACTGCAATCGGTGTGATTGTTGCAGCTGTTTTCGGTCCGACAGGCATTTCAAGTCTTGCTACAAACGGATGGGTAAATCTTGGCATAGCAACTGTATTTGTGGTATTTGCATTGAATTTATTTGGTGCTTTTGAAATTCAACTTCCTACCGGACTAATGAACAAACTAAATTCAAAAGGTCAGGGTGACGGAATCGGCAGTGTATTGGTTATGGGACTTGTTTTTTCATTAACCTCATTTACATGTACTGTGCCTTTCGTTGGTTCATCGCTGATTTCGGTAAGCTCAGGTGAATGGTTCTATCCAATTTTAGGAATGCTCGGATTTTCCACAGTATTCGCCTTGCCATTTTTCCTATTAGCACTGTTTCCATCATTTATGACGAAACTCCCAAAAGCGGGAGGATGGATGAACAACATCAAAGTCGTGATGGGATTTATCGAAATCGCCGCCGCTGTTAAATTCTTCAGCAATGCAGATTTATTCTGGTCGTTCGAGGTCATCACACGTGATTTGTTTATAGCAATCTGGATTATTGTTACCACGTTAACCACTCTTTATATTCTCGGAATTTTCCGTCTTTCGCACGACAGCCCGGTTAATGGAGTTAGTGCTACAAGAATTATGGTAGCTATATTCTTTGGAGCAATTACTGTTTGGTTCTTCACAGGTCTTCTTGGTAAGCCGCTTGGTGAGCTTGATGCCTTTATGCCTCCAAAAGATTACGGCGTCCCGGCAGGTTCAGTTTCAGCAGGTTTTGGTGGAGCAGGTGCAGTTGCTACAACTGAACTTACGACTTGGTATAAAGATTATGACACAGCACTCGAAGTATCCAAGCGTCTCGGCAAACCACTATTTGTGGACTTTACCGGCTGGCAATGCACCAACTGCCGCTGGA
The DNA here is from genome assembly GCA_019637995.1 of Ignavibacteriota bacterium. Lineage (NCBI taxonomy): Bacteria > Pseudomonadati > Ignavibacteriota > Ignavibacteriota bacterium. Next base: position 1,429,700 of record JAHBUQ010000002.1, on the reverse strand, counting down.
TGGAAATGAATATGTTCACTCGCACAAAAGTTGATATGTTAATGAATACTATGGTCAAAGTCAAGCTATACACAGACAGCAGAAAGGAAAGCGAACTTGCTAACCGTAAGATGCAACAAGACAAATACGGCTCGATTGACCTACCGCTTTATGTCATTCTTGACAATAATGAAAAAGTGATTGCGACCAAAGCATTCACACGCGACGAGCAGGAATTTATTGACTTTCTGAAAAAAGCAGAAGGGATGTAATAAATTGGAAAATTGCAAAAAACCTTCCAAAGTTTTTAAAACTTCGGAAGGTTTTTTGCATAGATTTTTGGATTTCAATTCTGTAGGAGTATAGAAGTAATTAAACCGTCGGAAACCCACAAAAACCAACTGAATCCATTAAATTTGTATAAAAAAATAATGCGAATGCCACTCCTTTGGTTTCTGTAATTCACTTATTATTACTAATGAAAAATTCGGGTTAAAACTAAGGTAGATATATATACTGCTGATATTTTACAAAATTATCAATATTTTGAATTTTAAAATTGAACGTCATTTCAGCTATAGCATCATTTCTCTTAAAAAACACTAGTCCGCCAACTTCATAATTCGGATAAAGAGTAGTTTTTCTGAGCGTTTCATTAGCCCATACATTCTTCACCATCTTCGATGATTCGATATCATTTGAACGACTATCGAGATCACTTCTGTAGTATTCATGTCTGTCGGCACGCTGAATGCTTCGGTCAAGCCTCGCTTCGGGTGTATCATCTGATTTTACAGCCGCAGCTACATCTGCTGTTGTTGAAATTATTTCACCTACAACTTGCCTTGCTACCGCATTTCTTAACTCAGCATCACTTCTCGAAATATTGTGTTCGATTTGAAGTATTTGAAGCTCAGGATTGATTGCATAATAACGGGTTCGCATATTAATTACTTTTACAAATCTGTCATCGGATGTAGTATCCAGATATTTACCATCGGCGTACTTGACTAAACTTGCATCTCTGAATTTATCAATATCAAATACAAATTCTGCCGGGTCAATCATATAAGTTACATCCGATTTGTTTATTGCACTGACATGAAATATATAAAATTCAGGAGTGCTCTCCAGATAGGTTATTTGTGTAAGTAAGCCATAATAGTCCATCGAAACAACCTGACTCCCTTGCCACCATGATATTTTCTCTTCATCAGTGACTTTTAATTTTGATAAAGGGCGAGGAGTGTGACATGCCACTATTATCAATCCGATTAAAGTAATAACAAATAATTTCATAAATAACCCCAAAAATAATTTGTTTAAATATTATTCAGCATTAAATTTTAAACTATGACGAAGGAAAATATAAAATGGTTACAGACTATATCAAACATTCTGTAAATTTATTAAATTCCTTTCGATTGTAGCTAAATATCTGATTTTATACAGATGGACTCCACTTCCGTAGTGGAGTCCAACTATCTTAAGTTAAATCTTCACAAATTTCTCCATTTTATTACCGACCCTCATGAAATATACACCAGTGGGCAGGTGGGAAATTTTGATTCTGATACTGCCGTCAAACAGGGATGATTATCCTGCTTCAATGCTATGCATAACCAATTTCTTAACTTCTCTACCAATTTAAACCGTCAAATATTTCCATAAGGGAATTATATTTATCTCAATATCCTTAATAATAACTATATCCTCTCTATCCTCATTGATCAATAATATTTTCTGGGGCTTTAAATGTTTTGCAGCATTAACCAGTGAATCGATTTCTCTGCGGTAAGTTTCGGAATCTGATATATTGTAAGCTACCTGAATGAGTGTTAATCTATTTCTTTCATCAGTAATAACAAAATCAACTTCAGATTTACCATCTGAGAAATAGTTGATTTTATTACTTTTGCGTCTTTCATGCAAAAAAACAAGATTTTCAATTTTTCTGCCAATGTTTGGTGTTAATGATGTTCCCAAAGATGAAATCATTCCGGTATCAATACAATATACTTTGCGGGGATTGCGAATTTCCTCTTTTAATTTGAATGAAAATTTGCTTACATAATTTAATAAATAGGTATCTTCAAGGTAAATAGTAAATTCTTTAATCGTATTTACACTACCGGCATTTAAGGAATTACTTAACTTGTTATATGTGAACAATGAACTGAAATAATTCAAAAGCAGTATTGCAAGCTCTTTGAGAAGTGCAATATCTCTTATATTATATCTTTCGACAATATCGCGAAGTATAACTTTATCGTACAAGTCCCGCAAGTATCTTTTTTTATTAGCATTATTTTCAACTTCAGGAAATCCGCCAAATTCAATATATTCCTCCAGAAATGACTTGATTTGTGAAACTTGTGTTGTGGAAAATATATTTCCGGAAAATTGTTCGGCATTTTTAAATCTCAGAAATTCATTGAAAGAGAAAGGGAACATTTCAACTTGAACATGCCTCCCAGTCAAATGAGTAGCAAGTTCACGACTGAGCATCTTTCCATTGCTGCATGTAAGAATGATATTGTAACCCTGTCTGCTCAAGCGATTAACAAAAAGTTCCCATCCATGAACATTCTGTATTTCATCGAAGAACAGATACTCAGGCTTTGTTGTATGAATTAATAGATTTTCAAGAATCGAATCCAAATCCTCAGATGTCAGTCCAATTAAACGTTCATCATCAAAATTTAAGTATGCGTACTTTTTCCCATTCAATAACTGATGACAAAATGTACTTTTGCCACACCTTCTTACACCGGTTACAACTTTGATAATTTTCTCGTCGAGCAAGCTTTTAGCATAATCAAGTAAATCCCGAACTATAAATTTTTGAGTACTGGGGAATTTAAGTTCCTCAGTTTGGTCGGCAATGACACGTTTGATTGTATTTACATTCATAAACTAATTCCTAACCATAATCACTATACTGCACAAAAATAGTAATTTTTATGCAATATACTGCATAACATTTTAATTTGTGCAATTAATAGTATGATTTTTTAGAAATATGTAAGGAAACTTCCGAAGTTTTGAAGACTTCGGAAGAGTTGAATTTGGGCTTGGGAGATTTCAATTCTTTGCGTGGTTAGGTCAAACCTTGCTCCATTCATTTCCAAACATCGGATATTTAATTTCAAGATTACATCTTCACAAATTTCTCCACCTTATTCCCGAACCTGATGAAATACACACCAGTGGGCAGGTGGGAAATATCAATTCTTTGTGTGGACAGGTCAAGCCCTGTCCACACAGACATCACACATTCCCCAAGCGTATTAAAGATTTTGATTTCTTGTTCCCCTTCAACCCCACGGTTAACCGTGGGGTTGATTTCAGGGATAGAAATTGTGATATAATCACTTGCGGGATTAGGATAAATTGTGAAATAATCAGTAAAATTTTCATCATTAACTCCGACAGTAAAACCAAATTCACGTGTTTCGCCTGTTACAGCCGATATAAAAAACCTCACAGCACCTGTACCTGAACCCATTATTTGTGAATCTTGGGTATTTAATTCAACATCCCATAGATAGTCTTCATCAAGAACGCTTTGAAGATGTTCTTTCTCAAGATTCTCTTTTGAAGCTAACTCGATTCTCCAAATTGATGTAGTAATTTCCTCATTAAATTGGGATGTACTAATTTTTGAAACTATATCGAAAAATTCTAATGTAATCGAATCACTGTCAATTAAATAAGATGGAATCTCTCTAAAATCAGTTAATATGTCAGAGAAAAATGGAATTTTTCGTTTTGAATCTGAAGGACAATCATCAACCAAAGCAGTAATTAACTGGTTGTCTTGCTTGATAACACTGAGAGTTATTAATCTACTGTCATTATTGCAAACAAAAGTATAATACCAGTTTTGTAATTTGCCATTATCGGCTTCATTGGGTATTAAACCACCAATGATGGTTTCATAAGCACCGATGAAAATAAGTTTCTGGTCGGTAAATCCATCTTGTAACATTTTTGATTTCACAGCATCAATACCTTCGAATGCAGAAAAGTATTCGTAATTAGCTTTCAGGTCTTGAGTGCTTAATGCTAATACAAGAATCATAAAAAAAAGTTGAAAAGTCTTCATACTAAACACCTCAAATATATTTTAAAAAAGTTTTTTCACTTTTGCAAATGCACTACAATACTTAGACACAATGATTAAATAAATAGTTACAAAATAAATATATTTTTAGAATAATTTGAAAATATGCTTAGTAATCAGGTAATTGGATGTCAAATTATTTGAAAAATTAAAAATTATGACGAATTATCATATACTATAAATAATATCAAACACTAACATTATTATTTTTTCGTATCGTAAAATATAGATATTACAAAACTAATTGGAAAATTCAAAATGACAGAAGAGCAAAGACTTGAAGAATTTCAGGCAAGAATAGATGCAGGTGAGAAGATAGAACCAAGGGACTGGATGCCTGATGCATACAGAAAAAATCTGATTAGAATGATCTCGCAACATGGGCATTCTGAAATAGTCGGCATGCTTCCTGAAGGGAACTGGATTACAAGGGCTCCAAGCTTGAGACGTAAGTTGATATTGCTGGCAAAAGTTCAGGATGAAGCCGGACACGGGCTTTATCTCTATAGTGCAGCCGAAACATTGGGAGCTTCCCGCGAAGAATTAATTGACAATCTTCACACGGGTAAAGCAAAATATTCAAGCATTTTTAATTACCCTACTTTATCATGGGCTGATATCGGAGCAATTGGCTGGCTTGTTGACGGTGCTGCAATGGTAAATCAGGTTAGTTTAATCAAAACATCTTACGGTCCATATTCAAGGGCAATGGTTAGAATTTGCAAGGAAGAAGCATTTCACAACAGACAAGGTTATGAAATTATTGCGGAGTTATGCAACGGCACTCAAGAGCAGAAACAAATGGCTCAGGATGCTCTGAACCGTTGGTGGTGGCCATCAATAATGATGTTTGGACCTGAAGATAAGGACTCTACACATTCAGAACAATCACTTAAATGGAAAATTAAGTCAGAAAGCAATGAATCATTAAGGCAAAAATTTATCAATATGACTGTTCCGCAAGCAGAAGCAAGAGGCCTGAAAATCCCTGACCCTGATTTGGTTTTTCATCCTGAAACAAAAACATATTCTTATGGAAGTGTAAATTGGGATGAATTTTTTAATGTCATAAAAGGTAACGGTCCGATGAACAGACAAAGACTCAGAGCCCGCAAAAAAGCCCACGATGAAGGGCTATGGGTTCGTGAAGCTGCAGTAGCTTATGCCGCCAAGAAAGCCAGAAAGAATGTTGCTTAATGGTATAATCTAATTTGAATCACATTTTTTTGAAATATATAAAAATTACAATTTATGACAACAGATACACAATGGAATCTTTGGGAGGTCTTTGTTCAACTTAAGACCGGAAAGCCACATGAACACGTAGGGAGTGTTCACGCAGCAGATAAGGAAATGGCTATGCAAAATGCAAGAGAAGTATATGCCCGACGCGACAAACCGGTAAGTATGTGGGTAGTACCTGCTGACAGTATATCAGCAACTCTTCCGCAGGACAGTGAATCCTTCTTCGACCCTGCTGACGATAAGGTTTATCGCCATCCGCTATTTTATAAAATTCCAAAAGGAGTGAGCGTTGACATACACTGATGACATAAAAAAAGCTCTCTTCAAATTTGCTCTTCGACACGGCGATGACAGACTTGTTCTCGGTCACAGAGTTTCGGAATGGTGTGGTCATGGTCCGATATTAGAAGAAGATTTGGCTCTTGCAAACCTTAGTCTTGACCTGCTTGGGCAAGCAACTTTATGGCTTAAATTCGCCGGTGAAACCGAGGGCATAGGAAGGGATGAAGATGACCTGGCTTATCTGAGAAATGAGAGAGAATTTACAAATCTTTTACTTACGGAACAAGCCAACGAGGATTTCGCTTATACTACAGCTCGTCAGTTCTATTTTGATGTTTATGATTATCATTTTTATAATGAACTAAAAAACAGCAAAGATGAAACTCTTGCCGGAATAGCAGCTAAGTCACTCAAAGAGTCTGCTTATCACTTGCGTCATAGCTCTGAATGGATGCTTCGTCTTGGCGACGGTACTGATATAAGTCATGATAAAATTTCTGCAGCAGTCGAGGATTTGTGGATGTACACCGGCGAAATGTTTTTTCAGGATGAAACTGATGAATTGCTGTTAAGCGAAGGTATCGGGGTGGATTTTAATTCGCTCAAATCCAAGTGGTACAAGAATGTATCTGATGTTCTGTCAGAAGCTACTTTGGACACTCCATCAATTGATGAATTTATGCAGATTGGCGGCAGAAATGGACTACATACCGAAAATTTAGGTTTCATTCTTGCAGATATGCAGTATTTGAGAAGAGCTGTTCCGGACGCAAAATGGTAGCAGATGTCCTGAATAAAGAAGATATTTTTGAGATAATATCGCAGGTGTCTGACCCCGAGATACCTGCTTTATCAGTTATCGAAATGGGTATGATACGTGATGTTATTATAAGCGGTAATGATGTCGAGGTAATCATCACACCAACTTATTCAGGCTGCCCTGCGATGCACCAGATTACAGAGGATGTTCGCAAAGTTCTATTTGAAGAAGGTATTGATGCAAAAATTACAACTCGACTTTCTCCCCCATGGACAACAGACTGGATGAGCGAAGAAACTCTCGAAAAACTTAGACTGTCAGGTATAGCTCCACCAAAAAGCAAAAGCAAGGATATTGACCCTGATAATCTGTTTAGTATCATAAAAGTACCATCTCAGGTAGAATGTCCTTTTTGCCTCTCACAGAATACAAAAATATTGAGCGAGTATGGTTCCACTGCCTGCAAATCGTTCCATTATTGTAATGATTGTCTGCAGGCATTTGACCATTTCAAGTGTCACTGATTATGGATTTATTATCATTTCGTATTGAGTCGAAATGATTTATTGGACTAACCCCTATCTCAGCAAAATAAATGCAATTGTATTAATCAACACTCCAACAGTAGCTACTATACTGGCTAAAACGGCATATCTTTGAAGTTTTATTGTAGTAGGTTCGTCCGGAACTCGAGGCACATAAATCTGGTCACCTGCATAAACAAAAACATCTTCAGCTCCTTCGAGCCATACTTGTGTTCTACCGCGAATAATTCTTGCTCTGAAACTTTGTGAGCCTTCGGCATATCCGCCTGCACGCTCAACATACCAAGCCATTGTTTTGCCGGGCTGAAATTCAACAAATCCGGGATTTTTGACCTGACCAAATACACGTACCTTGCCCGGATTATTTGGCACTTCGATTACATCACCATCATAAAGTAATACATTATGAATTTCGGAATTATTCTCAAAGACTTCAATAAAGTCAGTAGAAACAAGGGGCTGTTTATATTTCATATCAATATAATATCTAACAGTATCGTCCATTTTCAAGTCTGAATATTGCATCGTTTCGTAGGTTTCCTGACGTGGGTCGCTAAGAGACTGTTGTTTATAGTCACGTCTGATAATTCTACCCAAAGGCAAATACGCATCTTGAGTAAATCCGCCAGCCATTTCGACCATATCACGAAGTCGTGTTTCACCAAGTTTAATAAGATAGTTGCCTGGTGAATTTACAAAACCTTTTACTGAAACAGTTCCAAAATCGCTTTTTTTATAGCTGAGTCTCTGCCCTACTATGATTGTCGAACCTGGCTCTACTTCAAAATCTTCACTGAGTAAATTTAATTTTCTGTCAATTTGAAGTTTTATTCTTTTTTTTGATTCAGGCAAAAATACAAATACATTATCCAAATCAGCATCATCAGTAACACCATACCCAAATTTCAGTAGTAGAGATACCTTGTCTCCATACTTGTGCGGAAGAACTATAGGTCTTGTTACAGCACCTGTAATTGAAATCTGATTAAAATATTGCTGATCGAATGGAACAATAATCTGGTCGCCTTCTTTTACATAAGGGTCATTTTTAATGTCATTCTCAAAAACTGCTCTTTCGAGGTCTATTTGTAAAGATGAACCGTCATTTCTGAGTAGTGTTACATTTCTGCTCCAATATACGGGCTTCGATGGAATGCCGGTTTCAGAAAATAATCTGTCGGCTTCGCGTTGTTTCTCCTGAACCTGAAGAAGTGCTTCGACAGCAACTATAGGCACACCTGATAATTTCCCGAGCTGATTTGCAAATGATACTGCAGTCGAAACCTGATAGGATGAAGGCAATGTGTAAATTGCAGGTGAAAGAACATTCCCTTTAATATTTACAATGCATTTTCTGGCTTCTTTCAAAATCACGAAAGCTTTTGAGCCGGACATTTTTGCTCGATAAATTTGAGAAATTGTATCTTTAACCTCGTTGAGAGTCATATCTTTAATAGAAATTTCACCCACTCTTGGAAGTAAGATTGTATAATCAGGCGATACTATTAAATTCTTAGGAGAAGTTTGTATCGGAAATATTTGCAAAGACAGCATATCGCCGGGTCCAATCAGATAAAAATCAGGATTGATTGCATTGCCAACAGGCATTGCTTCAAGCGACATACCGTCAGAAATCTGATTATCCATCTCCATTTGGAGAAGTTCTTTGGTATCAGCACCGGAAAGTCCGGGTACTTGTGACATAAGATTTAAGCTTGCTGCGATTATGAGCAAGATAATAATTTTCAATAATTTCATTTTCATCCGAAAATAAGCTGAACAAAAAGTAAAATCAAAACTTTAAAGATTCCTCCCTGCCTGTAAGCATAACAACCGAAGCTGCAAGTGAAGAAAAAGAATCAGAATATGCTAAGACGATTAAGTCGTAATTTAAATAGTTTTTAATGTAAGGATTACCAAATAAAATTACAATTCTCTTTTTTCCGGTTGCAATTTTATCCATAACTCTGTTTAATTCAGCCATTTCAAAATCGCGTTCTTCAGCAGATAATCCTCTGTAGAATAAAGCAAAAATGATAATTCCGGTGTCTTTTATACCTTTTTGCATTTCCTTGATTTCATCGTCACCGATTTCAGTATTTATATAAGCAAAATCACAATCATTTTCTGTTGCCTGAGCAAGCATTGTAAAAAATCTTGATGCTGTTCGAAATGCCTTATCATTCTTTACAAAAGCAAATCCTGCAAAACTTATATTTTCCGGAATTGGAATCAGCTCATTAACACCTGATTTTTCTAATATTTCATAAGAATAATTTAACGCCATTTTGGCATGATTGATATATAAATTTTTCCCTTCCTCAAGTAGTTGATACTGAGGTATAAGACCGAATTTACGCTTATATAGAATTATTCTTCTTGCCGCAATATCAACTTTTTCGTGAAATTCTACATCATCTTCAGCTAATTTGGTAATAAATTTAATAACTGATTCAGGGTTTTCAGGCATAAGTGCAATATCGCAGCCTGCGGCAAGTGCCAAAAATGCGGCTTTTTCAGATGAATAATGATTTGTAATCGCCTTCATATCCAAAGCATCAGTTACAATCAAGCCACGAAATAGTAAGTCTTCTCTTAAAATGCTGACAACCTTGGGTGAAAGTGATGCCGGTATGCCCGAATCATCAATCGCCGGAACTGATAAGTGCCCTAACATTATCGAAGCAACATTTGTCTTGATTGCTTCTCTGAATGGCTCAAATTCGATGAAAGATAATCTGTCTAATTTATGAATCACAGTAGGCAGTTCAAAATGAGAATCCTTGCCGGTATCGCCGTGTCCGGGAAAGTGTTTTGCACATGCCAATACTTTTTCGACCTGAGTTCCCTCAATGTACGATTTTACATGCTGAGCAACTTGTTCTGCATCTTCTCCTAAAGAGCGAATATTAATTACCGGATTATCAGGATTAGTATTAACGTCGGCAACAGGAGCGAGATTCCAACGTATTCCAAGTCCTGAAGCTTCTTTTGCAATTGCTTGAGCGATTTTGAATACAGATTCGTGGCTTAACTTTCCCATTCCAAGTGCGTGCGGGAAATCCGTACCCTCCGTAAGGCGCATAGGAAGACCATTCTCGAAATCAGCCGACATCAGCAAGGGTGTGACTGTTCGAGCCTGCAATTTATGAATCATCTGCTCGACTTGTTCAGGGTTTCCGTTGAAAATGCAGAACCCACCAATATTCTTATCTACTAATCTGCAGATATAAGCGTTATAGTCAGCATCTTCAAAAAATCTATCTGTATCAAGTCTTGGAAATACGCATTGCGAGACTTTTTCCGATACATTCCACTGTCCAGGGTTACTCAAATTCTCTCCGTGCTATTTTCATATTTTATATCCAATCCTCGACCAATGAATCAATTTCAGCCATAGTGCTTATAGTAAAATCTATAACGTCAACAATGTTGATAAAGTGCATTATATCTTCAGTTTCGAGTGTGATTTCGTGTTTTTTACGTTCTTTCAGCCATTTGTCAAGCACCTGATATCCGCCTATATAAAAGTTCCAGATTTCATCAGAAATTCCATCGAAATATCTTTCTTTGTTTATATATACTTTACCAGCAATTCTACCAACTTTTTCAACCGAATAATTATTCCCCTCGCCTGAAAGCTTAGCGATTCCACGATTTGTCTTTATATTTAATAAATGATGTTGAATTAATTCCCAACCAATATCAGATAATTTTTCAAATGTAACATGACTATCAACAAACGGTATTCTTGGAAAATCAATTTTCAGAAATTCAATATATTTTTCACGGTAAATTTTGCTGTGAAGTATAGCATAGATATATCCGAGAATCTGCTCAGGGGTGTATTTTTCGGAATATTTTTCTTTCAAATATTTTCTAAATTCTTTAGTAAAATTATCCTTTTTGTCATCTTCTTTAAATAAATATCCATTACCATTTTCGTCAGTATTTCCATTTTCCTGATAGATGTAGAGGGGGAATGAGTAGGTCATGTCATTAATACTATGCCTGCAAACTAAATGTTCTGATACCATGAAATTATTAGTATCTTTTTTTCTTAAAAAACGACCAGCTGATAATACAATATTGCCTTTTAATATATGCTGCATTAATCCAAATCTTGCTCTTTGTAGTAATTTTTTGTCATATAAAATGTACCTGTAATCGAAAGGTCTATAAAAATATGGTTTAACATCTTGCAAATATTTTTTTCCATATTGAATGCTTTTAAATTTTACAAATTCAATATCCTTGCCAGAAGCAATGCCCATATTCTTTTTATTGAATATTGACGATAGATTATAAAATTTCGAATATGAGGAAAAATTTGTATAGTCTTTAATTGTAAAGAAATAATTCCCAGCTTCAGGGTTTAATTCCGTCCAGTCAGTATTTCTTATAGAATGTGCCCACAAATAATCATACTTCGATTGTTTAACACCATATAAATCTTTATAAAAAACTTTACATTTTTTGTTCTTCTTTTTATCTTTTTTGACAAATATTGAGATTGAAACACCTTGCATTATCTCGAAAATGTTTTCATCTTTAGTGCCATCAGCAGATTTTTCTCCAATTCTTGAATTACCATGCAAATTTACTATATAAATCTCATCAAATTCTTTGAGTAATTCTTCTCTCATTCCACGATGGATAAGTCCATCAAGGAAGGAATTATTGGTAATGATGCCAACAACGCCTTTGTCAAGTTTTTCCATTTTCCAATGTGCAAACCTAATGAATTTAATGTAGTCATCTGAAAGTGGCTGAATATTTTTTTCTGATTTGACAGCAGTTTTATATAAATTCAATTTATCTTCGGAAATGAAACCTGTTTTATTTTGGCTACTAACCGAATACGGCGGATTTCCGACAACAACAAGTACATCTTCATTCTTGATGCGGTTCGCCTCACGCCCTTCCATTGTTAAATGTGGCATAAAAGCAAATGGCTTGGGCTCGTTGTTGCTGAGTGTATTTGTTAAGTAGATGCTTAATCTGTTTCCGTCCCAAAGATGATAACCTTCTTCTTTGAGAAATTCTGTGATTTTGAGATGTGCCACAACATAAGGTGCTAACATCAATTCAAAACCATAAAAACGATTGATTAACCGCTCATTAAGTATTTTATTGACTAACGACTTATCTCCGTATCTAAACGAACTTTGTAATGCCTGCATGAATACATTAAGTAAATATGTACCCGTTCCGCAAGCAAAATCAAGGACTGTAACTTTATCATTTGAGAATCCTTGTGGCATTCCGAAAGTATCTTTCAGGACTTCTTCAATTGAGCGAACAATATAAGATACAACCGCTTCGGGTGTATAGTAAACACCTCGTAATTCACGCTGAGTTTTGTCGTATTTTTTAAGAAAATCTTCGTAGAAATATATAAACGGGTCATGGAAACCTTGCTCACGATGGCGATATTCTGCAAATTCGTGCTTAATTGCTGCATAATCTGTTACCTTTAGAATTGCCAGTATTTCATCAATCGCCCATACTATTTCTTTTGGAAAATCATCAAGATTATGGAATAATTCCTTTATCAGTGGGAATGAATTTGGCATAAGCGAAAATGCAGTATAGTGGTTCAGTTCATCCTTAGCAGAGATGCAATTCAATCCGCCGAGGAATAATCCATAAGTAATCGTTTGGGCATAAATATCTGAAAAATAATCAGTTTCGAGTGTTGGTAGCAAAGTATCCCGAAAAACTTCATACATTGCATAAAGTTTATTTATTGAATTAAACGAATACTCAGATAAGTTGATTTTGCTGAACTCACGCAGATATGTAGCTTTTTGAGCAAGTTTTTCTGCTAAATCATCAACTTTTGTGATAGTATCCGGCTCAGATGAGAAGAATTCATCTAAAAGCTCACTTAATTGCTCAATATTTGATTTTTCTACTTTAAATCTCTTTTTGGGTAAATCAAATTCGGTGAATATAAACGCTTCTCTGACAACTTCACCCTTTCTGACCAGATAAAAATCCAGATAATCAGTTAGAATAATATTATCAGATAATTGCGAATATTTATAAATCTGGTCAGATCTAAGTAAACCTTTTAAATTTTCACCAATTTTTTTAGTTTCAATTAACCCGATTGTCAGATGATAATGTGTGGTTATCTTAAAATCCGGTCTGCCATAATTGCCGACTTTCAGCGGCTCGTGCTTAATCAGTAAATTTCTTCCTGAATATTCGCTTTCAAATTCAATCAGAAAATTCTGCAAATATGTACGGAAAGTATGCTCTGAATTTTCATTCTGAGATGCGAATTCCGCTTTAATATTTTCGTAATATTTTTGAAACATACTGAAAGAAAAATTTAGCAAGATTAGAATTTAAGTTATTTACAAAAATAAACAAATCAGAGCTAATAAAAAATATTCCGATTCAATTTTGATTAAATCGGAATATTTAAAATAAATAAAACTTTAAATTAATTTCCTTTAAAATCGGCTTTTCTTTTTTCAAGGAAAGCAGAAGTACCTTCTTTGAAATCATTTGTCCCGCAGGTTTCTCCGAAAAGTTTGGATTCATAAGCAAGTCCTTCAGCAGGACTAAGTGTTTCTGAGGCATTTACAGCCTGAACAGATGCTTTGACAGCAAGGGGTCCTTTTGAAAGTACAAGTTTTACAAATTCTTCAGTTTTTGCCATAAGTTCAGATTGCGGAAAAACTTTATTAACCAGACCAATTCTATAAGCTTCCTCAGCATTGATGATATTGCCTGAAATAATGAGCTCCATGCTGTTTGCCTTTCCTGTTAGCCGTGAAAGGCGTTGAGTACCTCCGTATCCGGGAAGAATGCCCAAATTAACTTCAGGCTGACCAAATTTTGCATTATCAGAAGCAAATCTGATATGACATGACATAGCAAGCTCGCACCCACCACCAAGTGCGAAACCGTTAACCGCTGCAATAACAGGAATATCAAGTGCTTCGAGCCGAGCCATTACATCAGAGCCATATTTTGAGAATTGTTCACCTGTAGTAGCATCGCAGGCATTCAGCTCTTTGATATCGGCACCTGCGGCAAAAGCTTTTTCACCACTTCCTGTTAAAATCAATGCATAAATATCGTTTGAATTTGCCACATCAGAAATAACTGCATCGAGGTCATCGAAGAGTTGTTTATTAAGAGCATTTAGTTTATCAGGTCTGCTTAATGTTACTAAAGCGTAATTAATCCGTTTTTCATAAATTAAAGTTTCGAAGTTCATAAAAAATATCCTATTTTTGAGTTAATTAAAATGAACTAAACGTATAAAAGTTTGTTTTAATTGTCAAATAGTGATTTGTTTTTGATTGAAAAGATTTTTCAATCAGTTTTATTAAAGTGTTAACAAATTGAAATTTCAAATATTTACATGGAATTATATAGTTACAAAGCTTCATAGTTTGAAGTTATTGCTCCTTTTCATATTTATACCCGGATTTGCAAATTCTCAAATTGATTCAATTTATCAGGATAAAATTCTTATTGCAACTGATTCACTTCAAAAAATAATTATATCAGATTCTACATCAGTTACTCCTGAGGACAGCCTTTTTTCTCAAAAAGTAAGAGATAAGATGGATTCCCTCAATTATGAAGTACAGATGCAATTAATCACAGATAGAGTAGCACGCTCCGGATTGGACACTATTGTTACTTATAAAGCAAGCGACTCGATAGTATATAATCTAAAATCCCAGAAAATGCGACTTCGGGGTGATGCAGAAATTAAGTATAAAACTCAGCAACTTAATGCTGAAGTAATTGAGATGTCTTTCCAGAATTCCGAGATGACTTCATTTGGCTCTATAGACAGCAACGGCAAATTAATCGGCTATCCAAAATTTAATGACAAAGGTGAGGATTATTTCGGGGAGAATATCAGGTTTAATTTTCAGTCCGGACAAGGTGTTATAGCTGTCGGCGAAACACAAATCAGCGACGGTTTCTATTTCGGCACAAAAATAAAGCGTATGAGCGAATCCGAGATGTTTATTGAGGGTGGTTACTACACAACTTGCGACCATCCTGAGCCACACTTTCACTTTGGTTCGAGTAAAATGAAAATTATAGCCGATGACCGTGTCCTGCTTGACCCTCTGGTACTGTATATTGAAGATTTGCCGGTATTCATAATGCCTTTTGGGCTCTTTTTCCCAACACAAAGCGGTCGCAAGTCAGGGCTGATTATACCGTCATTTTTTTTCTCTCAAAGTCGTGGTGTTGTGTTCCAGAATTTAGGTTTCTACTGGGCTGCTTCAGATTACTGGGATACTCAAATCAAAACTGATTTGTATACTAAAGGCGGATATATGCTCAAAAATCAGACCCGCTGGGCACTTAGAAATCAATTCAACGGCAATCTTGAGCTTGAATATGGCAAAACCCGTTTCAATGTTGATGATGAATGGACTACAAACTGGCGCCTTAAACTTAATCATAATCAGGATTTCACACCAAACGATAAGGCTGTTGTAAATCTTGATTTCACTTCAAGTGATTTCAATAGAAACACAAGCTCTACTATGCCCAATTTTATTCAACAAAATATACGCTCTGCCGCATCATACACTAAAAATTTTGAAAACAGAACGACCCTTTCAGTGAATTTTGACAGAGACCAAAATATTGTTACAGATGGATTTAACCAAAATGCTGCAGCAAGATTCAACTTACCTACAAGCAGGTTTTTCTCACAAATCAAATCACTTCCTCGCTGGGTTCGTGATATTTCTTTCAGCTATTCATCAAGTGGCATTTATCAAAGCAATAAAACACCTGAAACTACTATTCTGCCAATTGATAATGACCCTTTAGATCTTGATACAATTAATAAGTTCAGATATGACACAAGATATCGAATTGAACACAGACCGTCTGTAAGTATCAATCCTAAATTCGGATACTTTACAGTCAGTCCATTTGTAAATTTCAGTATGAATAATTATTTTCGAAGAGTTGACAGACGTTGGAATGATGCCGATTCAAGTATTATCGAAGATGAATCAAATGGCTTTTATTATGAATACAATTATGGTATGGGTATAAATGTACAAACGAAATTGTACGGTGTAACTGATGACACTAAGCCTCTATTTTGGCTTCTGAAACCTTCGTCATTGGGAATCAAAGCGGCAAGACATGTTTATAATCCAAATATTGCTTTTGTATTAAATCCTGACCAGTCAGCTCCTGAGCATGGATTCTACGGGACTTATTACGACACAAGAAGCAATCGCGAAGTCTTGTATTCACGATTTGAGTTAGATGGTGGTGGTATTGCATCAAGAGCTTTTTCAAGCTCAATCAGGTATTCAGACATTCACAGCTTTGAGATTAAGCTACCCCAAAAAGATACATTGCCTGATGTTAATGTGGAAATTCTAAGGTTAAACTTGTCCACAGGATATGATTTTGCACGCGACTCGCTCAATTTAAGTGATTTGAATATCGGATTTCGTTCACCTTCACTGAAGATTTTAGATTTTAACGGAAATGCTAATTTTAAATTTTATGATGAAGACGTCATTACTACAACTGATGCTCAGGGGAACATCCGCGAGCAGTACGTTACGGTCAACCGTATGCTTGCAGGAAGCGGAAAAGGTTTGATGAGATTAACAAACTTAAGTCTTAACTTTTCAACAACATTCTCTTCTAAAGGAATTGATTTAGGCAGTCGCCATCAAACAATTCAGGATGACACTACTCAAACTGAGGAAGAAAAAGTTGAATTTGGTAAAAGATTCCAAGCCAGACATGACGGAGCTACTTCAATAAGTGATTTGTATGGAGATTCATCTCCCGGATACTCTTCGATGAATGTACCATGGAATGTTAATCTCGGACTTGTTTACAGTTATTCACGCCCTTCTATGAATCCGGCAACTAAGCGTGAGTCAATTAATCTTAGGTTCTCCGGTAATTTACGGCTGACCGAAACCTGGTCAATTAATACAAATGGTGGATATGATTTTGTAAGTCATACTTTTAATGTTCCTCAAATCAATTTCATCAAAGATCTTCATTGCTGGGAACTTGTTTTCAATTGGACTCCTGTCGGTGGAAATTCGGGATTTTATCTGAAACTCGGAATTCGTGCTTCTCAGCTTAAAGATTTAAGATATGAGCTTCAGGACAATCCGTTAATGAGATAAGCAAAATCTATTACACAAAATGGTATCCTGAAATGTTAAACAATTTGTATGGGTTATTGAAAATTAATATTCCGGAAATAAATGCATCTGATATTTCAAATTCATACCAATCTTAAATCACATCATTTTTTAGTTAATTCATTGATTAAGCCGTTGAATATGATACTATGAAATGGCAGAACACTCAACCAATATAATCTTCCGATTAAGCCCTTTGGTCTGTATGTAGCGGTTTGAATCAACATATCATCGTTTATTTTAAATTCTAACCATGCTTCACCGGGGAGCTTCATTTCTGCAAATAATAATAGTCTTCCTTCTTCCTTGCTTGCATATAGTACACGCCAAAAATCAAGTGTATCACCTGCCTGAATTTTATTCAAATTTGTTCTGCCTCTTCTTAAACCAACTCCACCTGCAACTTTATCCAAAAAACCCCTGATGACCCAAAGCCAGTTAGCATAATACCAGCCGTTTTTACCTCCAATACTCCAAATTTTATCCAAACAGTTTGATATATTTATTACCCCTTTTTTTCTAATATCTTTATAGCAGCCAAATTCCGGTACATTTATATATTCAGATATTTTGTAGTCAATTCTTCCGCTGACAGTAGAATCTTTCCAACTTGAGATAATTTCACTTTGCTCAATTCTTTCAAATGCTCTCTTGATTGATTCTTTATAAGATAATGGCTTTAACCCCAATATCTTATGAATTTCGTTATTGTTTGCGATAACCTCAATTTTCATACTGTCCACCAAAGAAGACGCAAGTGTATAGGTGGTTGATGTAACAAAAAACAACCAGTATGATGATAATCTTGGAGTCATTACAGGGACTGTCCAAATGTACCTTTTCAATTCGCGAACTTCGGCATAGCCCAAAAGCATTTCTTTATAAGTAAGAATATCCTCGCCTGCAATATCAAAACTCTTATTAAATGTTAGTTTATTATTTAAAACACCGGTAAGTATTTTGATTACATCAGAAATACCGATTGGCTGACAAAGGGTTTTTAGCCATTTCGGGGCAATCATCACAGGTAGTTTTTCCACTAAGTCGCGTATAATCTCAAATGAAGCACTTCCTGAGCCAATTATTACTCCTGCACGAACCGTAGTCAGAGAATAATTTCCCTTAGATAATTCTATTTCTACATTTTTACGAGAATTAAGATGCTTTGAAAGTGTTTTGGAATTAACGATACCACTCAGATAAATTACTTGCTTAACGTTTGTCTTGCTTAAAGCATCTCTAAAATTAATAGCAGATTGCTTTTCCAAATCTTCATAGTTTTTCGTTGTGGACATTGAATGAACTAAATAATAAGCAAAATCAATATCTTCGGGAATATTATCTAAGGAACTTCTATTTGTTAAATCGTTCTCTATGATTTCAATTTTATCTAATAACGAACTTTCAGGATTGAATTTACTTTTATCCCGCACGCTGCATACCACTGAAAAACCCTTATCAACCAGTACAGGTAGTAATCTTTTACCGATGTAGCCGGTCGAGCCGGTTAATAATACTTTCATTTTTGTTTTCTTTGTTAAGTATTTGCTAATCATCTAATGACATCTACTTAATAAATGATTATACAAAAATACGGAATTAATTCTAAAATAGATTTTAATATCATGAAAAAATAACAAACAATCATCTTACAAAAATGATTGTATTAGGATTTTGCATAACCTCAAATGAGTGTTCTTGCACACCTAAAGTATTAAATTTTAAAATTTTTCCGTTGTTGATATGATTTCCTGCATTACAAAGCCAAATAGAGCCGTCCAAATGTGAAACAGATAATCCATACCAGATATCCTGAGGATAATTATTAACTACTAAACTTGTTATTTTGCCGGTTTCAAAATCAAGAACTGAAATACCCGACTCTCCCATAGTTTTACTACCTTTGGGCTTTTGACTGATGAAATATAATTTATTGTCAAATGGATTAAATGTCAGGTTCCTTGTTCTGATGCTCCAACGACGTACTTCTTCCAAAGTTTTCAGTTTATACATCACGATTCCACCAGTGCTGTCTTCTCTTGATGGCAAATCATAGTAAGCTGCAAATAATAAATCGTGTTCGGGAACAACAAGCACTTCATTGCAATTTGTACCTGATTTGATTTTTTTGATTTCAAGAGAATTTTCAAGAGAAATTATTGAAATTGTTCCGGCATCGGGATGCAGGTAATTAAAATCACCATAGGCAGAATTTGCTGTAAAAATGAACCCATCGTGATATGCAATTCCTTCCGGCTGGGGTCCAACTTCAATTTCCTTTTGAATAGAACTGCTGTTTATATTAACAATTACAATTGAATTTCTAAGCAGACAACTTACGCAAAATGTACTGTCACTAATTCGGTCGATGTGTCGTGGCTGACAGTTTTCCGGCATTGGAATATCTTTAATTTTCAAACCGGATTTAATATTTACTAGTCTTAAAATTGATGGAGTTGTCAGTACAATAATTGCTGTATCACCTTTTAGAATAATGTCATTGGCTGTGTCACCCAATTTTTCATTATTATTTGAAGACTTAAAATATTCTTTAACAACTTCACCTGACTGGCTTTTTATTAAAGTCAGAGCAGAGTTATCATATCCTTGTAGTCCTTCCGAAAGTACCAGTATATCACCTGAGTCAGCTTTATTAGTGTTAATTGGCAAACTATCTGTTGGTGTTTTTACGCAAGCAAAAAAAGTAACAAACATTGCAAGTATTATCAAAAGAATAACAAGGTTCTTCATTTAAACCGAAAAATTATAATCAAAGATTAATCAACGATTAGCAACGGTTTTAATTTTTAAAATAATGTGCAACTATATGACTATTTTAAATTACTACGTCTATTATCTTTTAATTAAGCAAAATTTCGAAAAGATGGAAGATTTATCAAATATAAGAAGAGATTACAGCAAGTTCAGTTTAGATATTGAGAGCATTAACAAAAACCCTTATGAGCAGTTTGATATTTGGATGAAAGATGCCTTAGCAGGAGAATTTTTAGAGCCTACGGCATTCTCAATATCTACTGTTTCAAATTCGGGCAGACCGTCATCAAGAATAGTGCTTTTGAAATCTTATGATGAGCGTGGATTTGTGTTCTATACTAATTATTTAAGTCGTAAAGGTGTGGAAATACTTGGAAATCCTTATGGTTCGATGCTTTTTTTCTGGGACAAATTTGAGAGACAGATAAGAATTGAGGGTCGCATTGAAAAAGCATCAAAGGAAGAATCTGAAGCATATTTTTCAAAAAGACCCTATACAAGCCGATTGGGTGCTTGGGCATCTGAGCAGAGCAAACCTCTTAAAAGCAGATTCACTTTAATCAGAAAAGTAGCCGGTTTGATGCTAAAATATCCGGTCAATGTACCACTTCCTGATTTCTGGGGTGGATACAGGCTAATACCTGATGAATTTGAATTCTGGCAGGGACGCGAAAGCCGTCTGCACGACAGATTTAAATATGAATTAATCGGTAGTGAATGGAAAATCGAAAGGCTTTCTCCTTAAACAAAGAAAGCCCCATTTAATTTACTTTTTCTTCTTTTTGGGTGGAGCTGACCTGAGCTTGGATGGAATAAATTCATCCAACGTCCAGTCTGTTGATATGAAGTGCACACCCGGAATTTCATCTGTATCAGGGTAGAATATCTGAAGTTTTTGTTCGATATTAGCAAAGTAATGTACCGGAATAAAGTCCTTGTTGCTGATTGTAATAACACCAGAGCCTGAAATTGTAGATTCGGTTCTAATCATAGTTTCATTTGTTAACACATTGATTGCACCGGTGCCGGTCTTAATATAGCTGAACTTGTTGCAGCTGTGACCAAGAGTATCAAGAGGATGACGGGCTCTGAAAAGTGAGGACTGATTGAGTGTCGCACATGGTACTCCGTTTTCACACAATGTATCCTTAGAATTAACAAGCCAGGATTCATTAATATAGCGATAGCGCTCTTTGAAAGGAAAAAATAAATATGGTGCAAATGCCCCACCAGGTGACATAGCATATAGTAAACTATCATCAGACATACTGCCAATTCTGTTGCCTAAAGAGTCGAGCCATAAGTACGATTTCCTGTTTTGCCAGGGCGAGGAAGTCCTCCTGGATTTTTCAGCACCACCAATTGATTCATCTGAAATCAGACTTTTCAGATTGAAATTAAGCAAATATCTTTTGTCTTTGGTCACTGAATCGCAAGTAATTTCAATATATTCGAATCTTGTTTTCTCAAGAGGTTTGCCATAATTGATTACGATACTGTCAAATGATGCGATTTTATATCTCAAAGTATCTCCCTTGAAAAAGAGATATTTGTATTCCTGAAGCTCGTAGATTATCATTTTCTCACGCTCATCATTACTTGAGTTATCCTGAGAAAATAATACTAAACTGTATGAAAATATTAAAAGTATTATAGCTGATAGCGAAAATTTCATGTATCTCATCTTTAAAAATCATGATTAATTATATCTAATACTTATATAGACGAATAAATATGATTTTAATAAAAAATATTCTTGATTTTTGAATTTTGTGAATTCAGTCAGATTTACTGCTAATAGCCTAAATATTTATGAAACAGGCGCTTATAGCTACTGTATCAGTAAATAAAGAGCAAATAATAATTAATATGCAAAGTCAACTATTAATAAATCACAGGAACAAGTCCTCCAATAGATACATAACTGTTATATGTTTTAAACAGTTTAAATTCGTCGTTTTCTTTGATTGCATCAATTACGATTCTTTGTGATGATTTTGAGCCGATATAAGCAAACGTCGCTTTGAAAATTATTTTATTTCCCTGAGTGGTTTCTTTAAGAAAAACGCCTGAAACCGGCTTCAAATCCACAAGCTCTCCATAAACTGCTTTGTTGGAATCCTGAGCTGCAAGGTATTTGGCAAAAGTATTATCAACTTTGTAATCAATAGAAGTCAATGAATAATAAGCTTCCTCAAAATTACCACTTTGGAGTAACTGTTTGTAGGGCTCAATTAATTGCTCAATTATTTGGGGACTGACTTTCGAACTTGTTTTAGACTGCATAAAAAAAGCTATACCACTCATTAATGCTATTACAAGGAGAACTATCCAGACTATGTATTTACCTTTCATCTCAAACAACCTTTAAAATTGTTAATAAATTATAATATTTTTTCACATCACAGTTAATAAGACGAATAATATATTTATAATTTTGATTATGAATTAAATTACTCTTATGCTCAATTTAATATATAAAACATCACGATTTTTTGGGGTTTTGCGGTTATGCTGTGTTTCAAAAAGGTAGCCGAGCGTTAGTTCATGCCTTTTGGCAAGTTTATGATTAACATCAAATCTGTACCGGCTTCTGTCAATAAAATCACGATTTGTTTCGTAGAATAATTCACCGGAAACAGCAAATGATGTTTTATCAAAGACTTGATATTCCAACATTAATCTTTGTCTTAAAAGCTCCTTAAGTCTGTAAATATTGTCTTTGTTCTGATATCTCGTTCGTGTTTTTATGGAGAAATCGCCTATAGGAATATTGATATTGAAATTTGTAAAATACTCTGAAAGCCATTCAGGTTCGCTATTTTTAATCCTTATAACACCTGAAATCCTGAAATACTCCAAAAATCTATAGCTTGCACCAAATTGCAAAAAAGAATTTGCAATATCGGAGTTGGTAATATCCATTCTAAGACTATTAGCTAATTCAAATCTGATGTCGTCTGTCAGCCTGAATTCGAACTCATTCCCAATCCAAATCTGCTCAGTTTGTTCTATCGGAACCTGAGAATTCGTTTTATGCAAAATGATAAAAAATATAAAAAATAATTTTAATAATTTAAATTTCATATTTTACTTGTAAAATATTCTTAAAAGCACAGTATCTCTTAGCAAATCAATTCTACCTATGTCAACTCTTGTAACATTGAGACCCGTTCTTTGCTTTAAATCAGCTATTAATTCATCATGTTTTTCAGGTTTGATTAATTCAATCTTCTCGTAGCGGATTATCTTTTTCATTTCAGATGTAATCCAGCTTCTATCTGTAAAAAACACAATCAACACTATAAACAGATTTATAAAAAGCAAATGTACAATAGCAATATTTGCAGTTGCAAGAGCATTTAGCACTGCAAGAGCAATTGATACAAACATATAAGTCATATCACGAATCGGAACTGTATAGGTCCGGTAACGAAGAATTGAAAATATTGCAAATATACCAAATGCAAAACCTACACTAAGACTTGCACTATTTAGAATAAAACATATTATAAATATTACAACATTGAAAATGAACATCGTAAACATATAATCACGATTACCGCTCCTGAATTGGTAGATTTTGCGGGCAATGATGTAAATGCTTACTAAGTTAATTAATAATCTGAATGCAAATTCAACCTGAAATGCCGCTGAAGGAGCTACTCCAAGAGAATTGAGAATATTCTGAATTGATTCCATTGCAAATTTTATTTATTGTTATTAATTTTGGTTTATAAGAATTGTATTTAATATCAGGTTTAGCAAGCATTAATCCTAATACATACTTGCTCAAGCTCATTTTTTTGAAGTCAGGTCTTTTGATTAAACTGTAAAATTCCCTGTTTTCGGTTGTGCTTTTTGATTTATGCTCCACAATAATCAGATTAGGCAGACGGATTGAACTTCCGTCTGTTATCTGAAATGATAGATCGAAATCAATTGTTACTTTCTCAAAAATACCCGGCTTGAGCAGAGTAATTCTCTTATAATCTACATGAACCTGTGGCTTTAGCTTATTGAGTGGTTTTTTGACTAAAGTTTTAATTTCATCTTCAAAATTTGATATATTGGTTTTCAACGAAGGAGATTTAAACCTGTGCTTATTAGTTTCACCTTTATTATTCTTGTATTTAACTTCTATAAATACATCGCCTGTAAGCTTATAATTCCGTCTTCTCAGCTTATACCTTCCCAGATTTCCGTTTATGTGGCTTTTGAAGAAATCAAGATTTGCAGTATCATAATAAAGATTCGAATAGGTAAATATTCTATTACCTGCAATATCCAAAATATTGAAATCTGTTGAAAGTGTCTTTAAAAGATTTTTCAATTCTGACTTATTACAAATAAATTTAGTATCATATCTGCGAGAAGGACTAATTTTGTTCAGCTCTGAAAGACTGAATGAATTCATCTTGTCAAGAAACCCTTCAAGCGAGCTTTTTCTTTCAATATTTATTGATTCAATAAATATGGCAAATTTCCTTTTTTAAAATTACAACTTTCTAATTACAGTAACACATTAACTTGAAAAAAATCTCAAATTATTTTCAAATTTTGTCAAATTAATTAAAATGTTAAGAATTTGTGAATTTCACAATCTTAAAAATAACAATTTTTTGCTTATTATTAAGTATTTTGTCCTCAATATCTCAATATTTTAATCGTATTTTTTGATATTCTACGATAAAATTTAATAATGACTGCTTTTTTCCGTAATTTTGTAACTGTGGAAGTTACAAAAACCGCCATTTATATAAAATACGATTATGGAGATATTATAAAATGAATTTAAAAAAAATTGTTCCGGCACATAAAACCGAAAATGTAAAATATGCCATCAGGGATATTATTATTTTAGCTAATGAGGTCGCAAAAACCGGCAAAAAAATGTTTTACCTTAACATAGGTGACCCGAATATTTTTGACCACTCAACTCCTAATACTGTAGTTGAAGCAACCTGTAATGCAATAAAATCTAATCAAAACGGCTATGCACCCTCGAGTGGAATAAAAGAAGCGATTGATGCAATCGCACGAGATGCCCAAAAGAAAGGCATAAATAACATTTTGGATATTTTTGTTACCACAGGTGCAAGTGAAGCAATTGAAATCAGTCTTACTGCTCTTCTGAACCGTGGCGAAAACTTTCTGATGCCAACTCCGGGTTATCCGCTTTATACAGCTGTTCAAAGCAAACTGGAATTAGAGCCAAATCCATATTATCTTGACGAAGCCAATAATTGGCAGCCGGATATTGAAGATATCCGCTCTAAAATTAATTCTAAAACCCGCGCTATAGTACTGATTAATCCTAACAACCCTACAGGCTCTGTCTATAAAAAGGAAACTTTAGAGCAAATAGTTGAGCTTGCATTAGAACATAATCTTGTGATTATTGCTGATGAAATCTATGACAAGCTTCTTTTCGACGGTAAGGAAATGACTTCAATTGCTGCTTTGAATCAGGACGTTTCATGCATTACTTTCTCAGGTCTCTCAAAGAATTTTATTGCTCCGGGCTTCAGAATCGGATGGGGTGTGGCAAGCGGCAGAAGCGATATTATGGGTGATTATATTGAGGCAATAAATAAACTTTTGCGTTCCCGCGTATCTGCAAATCATCCTGAACAGTATGCCATTCAGCCGGCTCTCGAAGGCGACCAGTCCCATCTTGAAGTTATGATTAAAAAGCTTGAAACACGCAGAAATATTATGATGGAAACGTTTGCAGGTATAGAAGGCATTGACCTTGTTAAGCCTGAAGGTGCTTTCTATGCTTTCCCGTCAATTGATGTTGCTGATGACAGTCACTTTTGCTCAGAGCTTATCAAAGAAACAGGCGTAATAGTGGTTCCGGGCTCCGGGTTCGGGCAAAAGCCGGGAACACATCACTTCAGGATTGTAACTCTTCCTCAGGAAGATGTGCTCAAGGAAGCATTCAAACATATTGGAGACTTCTATAAGCATTATAAGAGTAAAAACTAAATCTGTAAAAGACAAGAAAAAGCCCCGATATAACTTAGTATATCGGGGCGTTTTTTAGATTAAAGCATTCTTGATTTCTTACTTTAAATTTATTATCCCAAAAAGTATAATCAATTCTTTCCGTGTTTAGTTTCAAGGAAACTGATAGTTTCCCTAATTAAATTTTTGAGTTCATTTTGGTCAATATCTGATAATTTTTTGATGTAGATACATGCTTTGCCCATTTTGAACTTGCCTAAATTATTAAGCAGATATTCATGCTCAGGTAGTCCTGAAAATACATAAAGAGAAATTGCTGCTTTTCTGGGAGAAAATCCAACTAAAAACCAGTCGCCTTGCTGGCTACTTCTTTCAGATTTGTAATGATAACTGCCAAAACCAATCATGGAATCACCCCACATTTTGGGCTCGTAACCGGAGGTATCCTGCATCAGCTTCAGGAGTTCAAAGCTGTCAAGCCTTTTCTGTTCGGTATCTGCAAAGGAATTTATGAATTCATGCACACTTTTACCAGTTATTTTTGTTTTTAATTCAGCCATAATATTATCCTTAATATATAAAGTATTGAGCCTATCAACGATTAATAATATTTATATTTTATTTCCTACTTAAAGCAATAAAAACAAAAACACTTCCATTAGCAACTAATCAAAGTAATTACATTTTAAATATTATCCTTATTATGAAAAGGAATTCTAACTAACTTATTTTAAGCCAACAAAATCATAATTACTCTCAGATTGAATTCGAAATTATTATATCTATTTAAATTAGTATATATAGCTTGATACTCAATAAAAAAAAATAGATTGATAATATATATTATATAATGAATCAATTTACTTTATCAAATCAATACTTAGTCATGATACACGTTAATTAAAAAATAAATATTACTAAATACTTAAGGCAGCTAAAATGAAAAGAACAGCAACAGCAGTTTGGAATGGAAGTGGAAAAGAAGGAAAAGGACACCTTTCAACTCAAAGCACAGTCCTGAGCAAAACACAATATTCATTCTCCAGCAGATTTGAAGAAGGTATTGGTACAAATCCGGAAGAATTAATTGCAGCGGCTCATGCCGGATGCTTCACAATGAAATTGAGTTTTAATCTCGGCGGAGCAGGTTTCACTCCCGATTCATTGGAAACAAAATGCGAAATTAAATTTGAAGATGGTGCTGTTGTCAGTTCACATTTGATATTAAAAGCAGTAGTTGATGGTATTGATGCTGACAAGTTCGCAGAACTTGTTACAGATGCAGAGAAAAACTGTCCAATTTCACAACTTCTAAAAACTGCAATTTCAGTTGAATATACTTTGAATTAAAATTAATAGATTGATTTCTATTCGATATGATTTTCTAAAACATTATCCTATCAAAAAAATCTTGCATTAGTACTTTTGAATCATCTCAAAGTATAATTGTAATTATTTATCAAATACTTAGTTATTTCTTACTCAATTTGTGATAATTCCAGCGCTTCAGCAAGGTCTCCTCTAAGAGCAGGGAGCCGGTTCAGGCATGCTTTTGTTCTGCTGACGCTGAATGCATCCATTGACGATTTAAGAGTCTCGTAATAATCATTTAAAGCCTGAATATTAAGCTCTTCACAAGCTCTGCTAATATCATCAATAAACTCGTAAACATCATCTACAACGAAAAGTTCAGACATTAATTCAGCCCGTCTGCTCCACTCATTATCAATCAAATCTATTAACTTATGTATTTCATCAGGATTGCTCATTTTAAGTTCTATCTCGGTTTCTTCGTGCTTTTTCATACGGATATATTCATCAAAATGGAAATCAAAATATTTTCGGAAAAGGAAAAGTAAATCTTTTCTTTCGAAAGGTTTTTGAAGGAAGTCATCAAATACATTTATGTCCTGGAGCTTTTCACTGATATCTGCAGTGCTCAGTATAATAGGACATTTGTTATAATATATGGAATTTCTGATCTCACGAGCAATCTCTTCACCATTTTTTCCGGGCATATTCAAATCAATAAAAATAATATCAAATTGATTGTGGCTTATTTGTTCAATAGTTTGCTCGTAATTAGTTGCCTCCTTGACATTTATATTGAAATTTTCGATATAATCTCTTAAAAGTGCCCGATTTAAATTAAAGTCATCAATAATTAAAGCAAAATAATTATCTTTTCTTGAAGGAATTATGAAAGCCGGTTTAGCATTCTGCCTTCCATTCATTGCAAAATCAACATCAAAAAATGTAATTTTAAATGTTGAGCCCTTATCTTCTTCACTTTCAAGTGTTATTGTTCCGTTCATTTTCTCAACAAGCTTTTTTGTAATAGTAAGACCTAATCCTGTACCAATTTGTCCGGTATTTCTTTCAAGTCGCTCTTTAGAAAATGCATCAAAAATAATATTGAAATTTTCTTTCTTTATACCCATTCCTGTATCTTCGATAATAACAGTAAAGTTAATCTTTTCAGAGTCTGCGAATTCAAAATCAAAGTATACACGAATATATCCACGATAAGTAAATTTTATGGCATTACTGATTAAATTAAATATTATTTGGTTGAATCTGAATTTATCAATAATAATTGTTTGTGGAATTCCCTTATTGTAATCATAAATAAATTCCAGCCCACGACTTGTACACTGCTCATAGTACATATCATAAATTTCATTAATAGTATGGTGAATATTCGTTTTAGAAGCCATAATTTTTAATTTGCCGGCTTCAATATTTGATAAATCAAGAATATCGTTTATAATTAGAAGCAAAGTATTTGAGCCACTCACGATATTTTTAAGCATTTTTATTGAATTTTCATCAGTAGTTGTTTTAAGTAATAAGTCGCTGTATCCCTTAATGATATTCATAGGAGTGCGAATATCATGAGAGATATTAGCAATAAAATCACTTTTAACTCTTGTTGCTTTTTCTGCCTCTTCTAACGCTTCCTGAAGCTCAAGCCTTGAAGCATCAAGCATTTTCTGATATTTTATTATCTCTTCTTTAAGATTAGAAATTTCTATATCTTTTTTATCTCTGATCGTAATATTAGTATCATTAGTATCCATTATTTCCTTATATAATTAGCATTAACTCACATTGAGCGAATCTATCAAATCAGTTTCAACGAATAATTTAATCAATCCGAGACTATTCTTAACACCTAATTTATTCAAAATATTTTTTCTGTGGGTTTCAACAGTCCTTGTGCTTATAAACAAAAGTTCACCGATTTCTTTAGAAGAATATTCTTCTATAACCAGTTTCATAATTTCAATTTCACGTTTACTCAAATTATGAACCGAATTCCTGATTCT
Organism: Ignavibacteriota bacterium; assembly: GCA_019637995.1. Taxonomy (NCBI): domain Bacteria; kingdom Pseudomonadati; phylum Ignavibacteriota; species Ignavibacteriota bacterium. Next base: position 1,400,502 of record JAHBUQ010000002.1, on the reverse strand, counting down.
ATGCTCTTCTTCATTATCAATTGTCTCACCGCCGGTTGCACATAGTGCTTTCATACAAGTGTTGCAAATAAATGTTTGATTCTGAAAAATAAGGTTGATTCCATGCAGTATTTCGTCACTATCGGCGTATTTACTTATATATCCATCTGCTCCGAGCTTGAGGCACCTTTTTATCATCCACGATTCAGTATGATTTGAAATCATGATTACTTTGATATCTTTATATTCTGATTTTATCTGACGGAGTGCCTGTACACCATCCATATCAGGCATATCAATATCAAGCATTATCAAATCAACATTTCGATTCTTTAAAAAATCAAATACCTCAACTCCACTTTTGACAAGCTCAACTACATTATTATTACCGGCTGTAACAAGCATCATTTTAAGCAGTTTTGCTATTAAAAAATGGTCATCTGCAATCAAAATTTTTAATTCTAAATTGCTCACAGAAACCTCAATATTTTTTCTTATTTTCCATAAGCAAAAGTATGAAATATTTATCAACTTACAAAGTATTTTTGCAACTTACCATGCAAAATACCAAACACTACGTAGTGGCTTTTTAACGGTTTCTACTTATAAACTACTTTTTTACTAAAATATATATAGTTTTTCAATAAATAATTTGGCAGTTTATTAAAAATTGCTTAATTTCGATAGTTGTCGAAATGTCGAATTGAAAAAAGTTTTTAAAATGGATGAGTTAATAAAAATTGCTAAGGCACTATCTGATAAAAATCGGATAAGAATACTCAAGATGCTTGAAGTCAAGCCGCTTTGCGTTTGTGAAATTACTGAAGTTCTTGGAATTGCTACTTCTACTGCGTCCTCACATCTTTCATTTCTTAAAGATGCCGGATTGATTGTTGATAAAAAAGATGGCAAGTGGATAAATTATCTTCTAAATGATGAACCCAAAAGCAGAATCGCAGAAGAGATACTTTCACTAATTCCCACTTGGGTAAATGATGACAAAATTATTAAGCAAGACCTTGAGAAAATTGAAAAAGTAGATAGATTTATTATTACTATGTCCATACCAAAATTGAATTTAACTTAAAATGTGATGGATTTACAATGAGCTTGAAACAGGAATGGAAAATATTTGCGATATTGGGTGCAGTATTTTTGGGGTTTTTCTTCCTGCCGGTAGGAGTTCCAAGATTTGACAATGCCTTATTTGAAGCATTGTACCTTGCGAAATGGTATGCACAGGAACATGTTGTCTTTTGTCTAATTCCTGCGTTCTTTATTGCCGGCGCAATTAGTGTATTCCTTAATCAGCAATCTGTAATGAAGTATCTTGGTGCAAAAGCAAATAAGGTATTAGCTTATGGAGTTGCATCTGTGTCAGGTAGTATTCTGGCAGTATGCTCGTGTACAGTATTACCGTTATTTACGGGAATTTATAGAATGGGAGCAGGTCTTGGTCCTGCAATTGCATTTTTGTACTCAGGACCTGCAATTAATGTGCTTGCTATTATCTTAACTGCAAAAGTATTAGGTGTTGAAATTGGAGTTGCCCGTGCTGTCGGTGCGATAGTATTCAGTATTGTAATAGGTTTGATAATGCACTTCATTTATCGAAAGGAAGAACTTGCCAAAGTCAATGCTATGGCAGAACTTCCGGACCCCGAAATGCGCCGTAAATTATGGCAGAATGTTGTTTACTTTGCACTTATGATTTTCATTCTAATTTTTGCAAACTGGGGTAAAGCTGACCCGGATGAAGTATTTTTCCATACAATTTGGCAATTGAAATGGGTATTAACATCAATAAGTGGCATTTTGTTTGCCGTTGTGCTTTCCTTCTGGTTCGATGTTAACAAAATCCGATTAATAATTGCTACTGTTCCGGTAGTGCTGCTGACAGTATTTTTCTATGAAATACCGATGATACCATTCGCAGGTGCTATGCTTTCACTCGGTTGGCTAACAGCTACCGATAAGGAAGATGATATGCAAAATTGGTTTACTGCCTCATGGGATTTTACAAAACAGATTGCTCCGCTACTTGTCTGGGGCGTTTTGATTGCCGGTTTTGCACTTGGTCGCCCGGGAAATGAAGGCATTATTCCTTCAGAATGGATTAGTTATTTAGTTGGTGGAAATACCATAACCGCAAACTTTTTTGCCTCAATCGTTGGTGCATTTATGTATTTTGCTACTTTGACAGAAATACCAATTGTACAGGGTTTGGTAGGCAATGGTATGGGCAAAGGTCCGGCTCTGGCGTTGCTTCTTGCGGGACCGGCACTATCACTGCCTAATATACTTGTCATACGCAGTGTAATCGGCACAAAGAAAACGGCTGTATTTGTAACTCTCGTAGTAATTATGGCTACAATTTCAGGATATATTTTTGGTTTGCTTTAAATAAGTTAATCTGTCTAACTTGTTCTTAGTTCTTTGAAAATTGGAAAACTAAGTGAAATGATTTGAAATAAAATATCAAAAATTTCGTATATTAATTATGTAATCAAAAAGGTATAAATAATGAAATTTAGCATAGAATATGATTTAGAGGATGATGGAAGATGGATTGCTGAAATTCCTTCAATTCCCGGAGTACTTGCTTATGGAAATACTAAAGAGGATGCAGCAACAAAAGTAATTACTCTTGCAATTGATGTACTATCGGCAAATGATAATGTTGAAATTTATCCTACAATGTTAGAACTTGAATATGAAACAGCATGAGTAATTGGTCGTCATCAAAATCAAAAAAAGTTTTATCAGCACTCCTCAAAATAGGATGGAAAGTTAAAAGAATTAATAGTTCACATAAAATATTAGAGAAAGAGGGTTGGGATGATTATGTATTTGCATTTCATGATTCTGTTGAAATAGGTCCAAAAATGCTTGCAAAAATTGCAAAGAATACTGGTCTTCAACCAAAGGATTTATAATGCAATTAACAAAATTTGATGTTAGTCATGTAAAAACATACAGTCTTGATGATTACATCGAAGGCGACCCATTTATTGATGAAATCAATAAATATGCTGTAAATATTGCGTTTATTACTTGAAGTTGTGAATACAATCCAATGAGAAAACATACAGTTTTCAAATTGTCTTACTATAAACCACAAATATTTGAATTTTACACCACAAAGCAGATATATATCTGTAACCAAGATATGTACTATTTATGATATTATAACGAAGTGATTAAATATAAAAATAATAAATTAATAGGAGATGAAAAATTATGTATAATATCAAAATTCTTGGTACGGGATGTGCCAAATGTTTAAAATTAGAAGAAAACGTGCGTCAGGCAGTTGGCGAGATGAACATCGAAGCAGAAGTTTCTAAGGTAACCGACCTTAACGACATTATGGCTTACGGCGTATTGATGACACCCGGTCTTGTAATCAACGAAAAAGTGGTATCTTTTGGAAAACTATTAAATTCCAAAGATGTAACAAAATTAATTACTGAATTTAAATTATAAAGGAGAATCATAATGAAAAGCAGAAAATCTTTTCCGCTCGTGCTAACTATAGTTTTAACAGGGATTTTGCTCGCAGTATTTTCTACACCTGCACCAGCTCAGGAAAAATCTGAAAATGTAGTGAAGGTTTATTATTTCCATGGTAAAGTAAGATGTGCCACATGCAACAAAATTGAAAATCTCATCGCTGATGCTATGGATAATAAATTCAAAAAACAAATTGCAGATGGTAAAGTTAAATTTGAAATAATTGATTTTTCAGATAAGAAAAATTCTCATTACGAAAAAAAATATGACCTGTATTCTCAAACTCTTATAATATCACAAGTTAAGAACGGAAAGGAATCAAAATGGAAAAACTCTGAAAAAATATGGACATTGCACGGTAATAAAAATAAGTTCATTGATTATGTTGCATCAGAGGTTAATGATTATCTGAAAGGTCTGTAAAATGGAAGAGAGCATTTTAATTGGTATTTTCTCTGCACTGTGGCTTGGGATTCTGACATCAATCAGCCCCTGTCCACTTGCTACTAACATTGCGGCAGTATCATTCATCGGCAAGAAAATCGGTTCAACAAGAGGGATTCTTCTTGCCGGGTTTTCTTATACTTTTGGACGGGTATTTGCATATTTTGCGGCTGCATTTCTGATTGTAGCGAGCATTGCATCAATACCGGAGGTGGGAAGATTCTTCTCAAAATATATGAATGTGATACTCGGACCATTGCTGATATTGATGGGCTTATTGCTACTGAATTTATTCAACTGGACATTTTCAACCGGCGGTAAGTTCATTGAGAAAGTGCAGAATTTTGCTATTGATAAAGGAGTTTTTGGTGCTGCAATAATTGGATTTATCTTCGCACTCGCATTTTGCCCAATTTCAGCCGGATTATTCTTCGGCAGTTTGATACCGATTGCACTTTCGTATAACTCCTCTGTGATTATTCCATCTGCTTATGGTATAGGCACGGCACTACCTGTGATAGTCTTTGCTTTTGTACTTGGTTTTGGCGCCAAGCATATCAGCAATGTCTATAACATGACGACCAAAATCGAATACTGGGCACAAAGAATCACAGGCGTAGTATTTATCATAGTCGGAATATATTTTACTTATATGTATTTGTTGTAATCGAAAACCTCCGGGCTTCGGCTCGGAGGGATGAGGAAATTAAGTTTTGGGAATTAAACATTCGTACTTTGTACAAATTTGATATTAAAAACAACACTTCATTTAAGTTCCAAAACTGCCATTAATTAAATCTATAGTTGGCGGTAATTATTCTTTTTTATTTGCAGATTTCAAGTATTTTCTGAATGTAGTTGAATAGTTGTCTCCAAATGTAACAATTGTAATGTCATCGAATTTGATTGTTGTATATTTCAAATCCAATTTCCCGGAAGGATCATAATTCCAAATACTAATCTTACTTTTTGTAACTTGTTGAATTGGTCCTATTAGAAACTTTGGTTTTCGCTTATTCTCACATTCAACAATTATATGATAATCAAGCTTTTTTAAACCGGTGAAAATGTCTTGCCAATTCGTTAAAGGTATAGATTTGTCTAAGCCATATAATCTGTCAATGATGCCTTCTGCTTGGAAAATTCGTTTTTTTATTTTATCATCCTTATTACATCTTAAACTTTCAAATTGGTCTTTTCTAATTATAGAATAACCATTAAGAGTAAAGTCATAGTCTAACTGTACAAGTAAATAATCCTTGGTCATAGACAAGATAAATCCTGAGATGTTTTTTTCTGTATCTTGAAAAGTTCTGTATATTTTGACACAGTCTTTATTGTCAATATGCTTTTGTAGCATTTTGTCATATCGTTCAATTTTATCTTTTTTTTTCATCTATTATAGTCCTTTTAAATTACTGGAAACCTATGCTTATACATAATCGTAATTATTTTATTACTTATCACTTATCTACATCCACTCAATAAATGAATCACAAAAATACGAAATAATGAATTACAAAGTTAATATCTGAAAATTTTGTTTATAAGAATTTTTAAAATTCAATCAGCCAGTTTTGCAGCAATGAAGCCGCTTGTCCATGCATTCTGGAAATTATACCCGCCTGTAATTCCATCAATATCAAGAACTTCCCCTGCAAAATACAGATTTTTAACTTTCTTGCTTTGCATAGTTTTTAAATTTACTGATTCCAGACTAACACCTCCGCAAGTAACAAATTCCTCACGAAAAGTAGTTCTCCCTCTAACAGTATATTCATCGTTAGTCAGAACATTTACAATTCTATTAAGCTCTTTTTTACTTAATTCCCTGCAAGTTTTAGATTGACTTATATCATTTTTAGCAACTAAATAATGCCATAACCTTGATGGTATTGAAAAAGGTCGAAGGTTAATAATTTGCTTATTGATATTATCTGCCAATAATTCAAGAAATTGATCTTTAGCATAATCATAACTGTTCTCATTTATCCAGTTCACATTAATTTTAATCTGATAATTCATTTCTTGGATAATCCTTGCACCAAATGCTGACAACTTCAAAACTGCCGGACCACTGAATCCCCAATGAGTTATCAGAAGCGATCCTGATTGCTGAAGATTTGTACTTTGTATACTTACTTTTGTATTTTCAACGGATAATCCCATTAACTTGACGATATTATCATTAGGAATTTTAAAAGTAAATAATGATGGTATTGGTTTTTCAATCTTGTGATTTAATTTTTCAAGCCAGTCTAAGCTGCTATCTTTAGATGCTCCACCTGTTGCAACTATTACTTTATCAAAAATAAATGATTGTCCATTATCGTTAAAAATTACCTCTAAACGACTATCATTTAATACATTAACAGAGTTCACCCTGTAACCGGTTTTGATTTTGATGCCCAATCTTGTACATTCATTCATTAAGCAATTTATGATTGTTTCCGAATCATTCGAAACAGGAAAGACGCGATTATCATCTTGGGGATATGTGGCTACTCCCCTATTTTTAAACCACTTAATAGTATCTTGATTGCTGAAAGTGAAAAAATTTCCTTTTAATTTCCTTCCTCCTCTGGGGTATCCGGCGCATAACTCATCAATTGTCTTACAATTATTGGTAACATTACATCTACCGCCACCCGAAATTCTTAACTTTGCTAAAACCTTATATGACTTTTCAAATATTATTAGCTCTGAATCAGGAAAATTCTCTTTGGTATTAATTGCCGCAAAAAAACCGGCTGCACCACCACCTATAACAGCTACCTTCATTCTTTAGTTCTGACCTTTTGAAATTGTATTAAATTAAATCACAAAACGAAATGTAATTATATTTAGTCAGTTTAAATAGATAATAGTTTTAGTTGCCTTTGCAATATATAATTTATACAAAATTTCATGAATTTATTCAAAAAACGTATTCTAACTTGCTAATACTTTCGATTAACCGGCAAACTGTGGTTTTTTTGCTAATGTTATGATTTTATTTCTTTCTTCCTGATTCAATAAATGCCCTGTTCAGCTCTTCTAATATTAATTCAGCATCTTCGCTGTCAATATCGGGAATCTTTGCATCGCTGATATTGAATGATGAAGCTGTATCAACAAGAACAGAGGAAAGCCCGAGTCGCCTTTGGAAAAACGTGGAAGTCAGGTGCAAAGTCTGAATTTTTTCAATTGGAATAATATTCAGCTTCTGATTCCAAAAACCCTGCTTTACAAAAACCAGGTCGTCCGATATGTAATATCCGCGATACTGCCACCTGAGCAACGCCGCATAATAAAAAGCAGGAATAAGTATAAGACCAATGAGTACATACCAACCAAAAGCATAATAAATCGCGACAGATGGCAAAATCATCAAAATCAAATATCTGACAAAAGCTCGTCTGATAGCTTTTCGCGATATACTTTTAAATTCATCAGGTATTAAGACAGGATAAATCTTTTTTGCAATCTCCATCAGTACTTCTTTTTTTGCAAGCGGTACACCTGATTGTGTAATTTTCTTATAAATGTCAAATCCGGCAGTTTGCAAAGCCATAGTATAGAAATTGAATTTTTTCTTTACAGGATTTGTACTAATTGTAATTTGCTGTAACTTTTTAAGAGGAATTGTTGCTGATACTTTTGACAAAAGTCCATAGGATTCAAAGAGCTTATTACCATCGCGAACGAGTTTGAAACCGTAGAATTGTGCAAAAGTCCAGATAATATCTACTATCCACGAAATTAATACTGAAAAGAGCAGAAAAGCTAATGCAAGTCCTACCATATATTCTGTTGGCAGGTCACCAAATGATTCTATTGTTTCATCAATGTATCCAAAAACAAGGTCGTTGAGATACTTGAATTGTGTAATAAATGACATTGCCCATATTCCGTAAACCAGAAATAAAGGTCTAAGCCTTACCATTCCATAAGTAATAACATCTTTGTTTGTCATTCTGAATAGTTCTTCGCCGCTCTCAGTTGAGTTGTATGTTTCAGATTTGCTCTTGCCGATTATTTCGTAAGTGTCAACAGGCTTTGTATCATCAGTTAAAATTCTTTTTTGGTAAACCCTGATAATGCGGTTGATTTCATCAGCATCCTGCAGTTTGACAAATTCAAGTGAGCCTTCAGCCGATATATCGCCTGCGGTTTCAATTTGTACTTTTGCAATACCGAATAATCTCTGAAGAATATCCTGTTTTACATTAACATTTTGCACTCTTTCAATCGGAATTACTCTTTGCTTACGGGATAAAATGCCGGACTTAATAGTAATCTCTTTTTCTGTAATCATAAAACTAAAATAATACCACCTTAAAATTTGTCCTGGAATAATAATCATACCCATCACAATAAAAAGCAGTATATAAATAATTTCTTCAGTCTGCCGCTGAACTAAACCGAGGTATAAAGTAATAGCAATATACGGTGAGTTCCTTATTAATCCGTAAAGCAGTGTCAGAGGATGAAGCCGGCGAAATTGATTATAGTCCTCATAGACATTTGTCATACAGCATCCTCAATCGTAATATTTCTGAGTTTATCTCTCAGGTCTTCGGCATACTCAATAGGTAGCCCGGGCAGTATTACATCTGCTCCACGGGTGCCAGCTGTGTAGATTACAAGCTTACCAAGATGGGACATACGCTCCAGAATACTCTGCTGAACATCTGTGTGCTGAATTCTGCGGTAAGGAGCGACTGTTTTTATTCTTGTAAGAATACCTCTTTCGAGGTAAATTTCTTCATCCCTTACTTCAAATTTCCAATATTTAAATCTTAGTACAGGTATTATAAATGTTAATATTAATCCAAGGGAAAAGAAACCAAGTGCAATCATTCCTTTTGGTATAATCCAATCAGAAAGATTGCCCGGGATTACAAAGAATTCTAAAAATATTGCAACTGCCGAATAAAACATAAACTGTATAAATATTACTACACCCCAAATAATTTTTATCGCCGGGTCTAAACTATACATTATAATTTCTCAGTTAATTCAAATTCCCAATTAACGTATTTTTATGTAAGAAATTATTATTTTTCATCAAAAATACAATAATTTATAAAAAAAAATGATATTTTTTCATAAATTGTTGAAAATTCTTTTGTTAGTTGAATAAAAAGTTATATTTTAGAGTTGTTAGTTTTATGTTTTGGGAAATTTTAGCTGATTTTCTCATAATGTATTAATATTTTGTTTTATGTTTTATTTTTTTTCTAAAGGTTTTTTGGTATGAATATCTACGTAGGTAACTTGAATTTTAAGACAACAGAAGAGTCGCTTTCTCAATTATTTGGCCAATATGGAGCGGTTCACTCAGTAAAATTGATCTCTGACAGACAAACAGGCAGACGCAAAGGATTTGGATTCGTTGAAATGGATAACTCAGAAGGCGAAGTCGCCATCAGAGAATTAAACGACAAAGAATTCGATGGCAGAAATATCAAAGTCAACGAAGCCCGCGAACGTGAAGAATCTGAAACCAGATCTTATCGTCGCTGATTTTTTTCCCCGCAAATTTCCCAAAACTAACACTAAGGCGGTTTTTTATTTTTAAACCGCTTTTTTTTTTAGTAATTTTTTTCATTTGAGAAGAATATGAAATTAAATCAATACAATCAGAAAATAAACAATCTGTTATTGTTAGTAACAGTATTAATGATATTTTCATCCAATATAACAAAAAGCCAGAATAATATTAATGCTTTCTATATTGGTCATAGTTTGAGCGATGGTGTAATTGATATGGTCAATTCCCTATCGCTGAACTATCCCGAGTCAAATTTTATGTTCAGATATCAAACTATTCCGGGCTCTCCGCTAAGATGGAACTGGCAGGCAAAAGACAGAAATGATTATCAGGTTATTAACCCTTTCTACAGCGGTTTTTATCATCCTGAATATGGACTTCGAAGTGGAAATTTTGATGTCCTTGTTCTAACCGAATCAGTACCACGCTATAATTCTATCATTGATGACACATATCAGTATGCAGACAGTTTTTTTGTTTTTGCAAATAATTATAATCCCAATATTCAAATTTTTCTATACGAAGTCTGGCACTGCATCAAAAGCGGAGATCCAACCGGTTGCAATTATGACATTCCGTCATCACCATGGAGAAATCGCCTGAGTGATGACCTCGAAATGTGGGAAAGTGTTGTTGATACCCTGAACAATCGTTATTCACCGAATAAGCCTGTTTGTTTGATTCCTGCGGGTCAGGCGCTTGCTGTTCTTCATGATTCAATTCAAGCGGGTGCCATTACTGGTATAAACAGTATAAATGATTTATTCTCTGATGACATACATTTAAATGACATAGGTAAGTATTTTGTTGCCTGTGTTCATTTTTCTATGATTCACGGTGTTTCGCCTGAAGGACTGACCAATCAGCTTAATAATATGTGGGGTTTATCTTATTTGCCACCATCTATTGAGCAAGCACTTGCTTTTCAGAAAATCGCATGGGATGTTGCAAATAATTACCCTCATTCCTGTTTGAAAAATACTTCAAATTTTAAAATCAGAAATTATCAGGATGAAATTTCAATTTTCCCAAATCCGGCTGATGATTTAATAAATATATTGAATAAAGACAGAATAGAAAAACTGCAGATTTACGACATTTTCGGTCAAAAATTAATTGAAACAAATCAAACAACAATTGATGTTAGCAAGCTGAATCGCGGATTGTATTTTATCAAAATCAATGACAAAATAATCAAATTTGTAAAAAAGTAAAAACTTTTCGTTATTATTTAAAATTAAAATAAGTTGTTAAGATGAATAAAATCACTTATTTTTGTATTTTAATTATTGAATATTTTTTTTGGAGAAATTATGGAACTGTATCTCGACTCAGCTAATCTCGAACATATCCGCCATGCTGCATCACTCGGAATTTTAAGTGGAATAACAACTAATCCCTCACTTCTTGCTAAAGAAGACCCAAATGTTGATATTAAGAAAAGAATTCTTGAAATTTACGATTTGGTTGGCGGGCATCTATCTGTGGAAGTAATCTCAACAGAAACGGATGGAATGCTTAAAGAAGCCGACCAAATTCTTAGTTGGTTCCCGGATGCAACTATCAAAATTCCGATAATTCCTGCAGGGCTTGCCGCTGTACGTAAATTGTCTGATCAGGGTGTTCCTACAAATGTAACACTTATATTCAGTGCCAATCAGGCAATTGCCGCTCAGAATGCCGGTGCTACTTATGTTTCTATATTTATGGGCAGGCTTGATGACATCTCTCAGGAAAGTAGCAGAGTTCTTGAAGATATTTGTGAGATTTGGGATGTGCAGGGTTATGACTCTGAAATAATTGCAGCATCAATCCGAACTCCAATACACCTTACTCAATCAGCTTTGGCAGGTGCTCATATTGCTACAGTTCCATACAATGTGCTGATGCAATCGCTAAAACATCCTCTAACTGACAGCGGACTTAAGACATTTCTTGATGATTATGCTAAATTGCAGGCTGAAATCAATAAAATTGGTGCTTTAACCAAACCTGCTGAAAAGCCAAATTTAACTAAACCTGCGCCAAAGAACAATCGCAGAGGAGCTTCCGGTAGAAAACCACAAACTCAGGCAAAATAATTTAATATCCTGACTTTTGGTTAGATATATTACTAAAAATAAAAGCCCCGCAAATTATTACGGGGCTTTTTATACTTTTCTATACCTTAATAATATTATCAATTGTCAAAGCTATTCCAATTCTTAAAATCAGGCTGACATTTTTTCTAATTTTTCTCTCAGTTTGCCAATTTCATCTCTTAGTTCAGCAGCACGCTCGAAATCTAAATCTCTTGCAGCATTTTTCATTTCTATAAACATCTGTTCTGTTAAATCTTTCAATTGTTCTTTATTCATATATTCAATCACAGGTTCTGCGGCAAGAGTTCCGTAAACCTTAGATTCAGACTTTCTTCTGCTCATCGAAGGATTTACATCGGCAATTGAAGTTGAGCTTAGTATCTCTTCTATTGATTTATATACTGTTTGGGGATTAATACCGTTTTCTTCATTATATTTTTGTTGAATTATGCGTCTACGGTTTGTTTCGCTAATCAGAACATTCATCGAATTTGTGATTCTATCGGCATAAAGTATCACTAAACCTTCGATATTTCTTGCTGTTCGTCCGGCAATCTGCAGAAGCGAACGTTCGCTCCTGAGGAAACCTTCCTTATCGGCATCAAGTATTGCAACAAGTGATACTTCGGGCAGGTCAAGCCCTTCCCTGAGTAGATTTACACCAACAAGTACATCATATTCTCCAATTCGCAAATCGCGAATAATTTCAACTCTTTCGAGCGAATCTACATCGGAATGTATATATGCAACTTTGATATTCAGATTGCTCAGATAGTCAGATAAATCCTCAGCCATTCTTTTTGTTAGTGTAGTAACAAGAACTCGCTGCTTTTTGACAATTCTTATTCTTATCTCATTCAGCAAATCATCAATCTGGCTTTTAATTGGTCTGACACTGATTAACGGGTCAAGAAGTCCGGTAGGTCTGATAACCTGTTCGACTACGACTCCTTCGCATTTTTCAAGCTCATAAGGTCCGGGAGTAGCGCTGACAAAAATTGTCTGGTTTGATAATGATTCAAATTCTTCAAACTTCAGTGGTCTGTTTTCAAGTGCTGAAGGCAACCGGAAACCATGCTCAACAAGACTAGTCTTACGCGAGCGATCGCCATTATACATAGCTCTTACTTGTGGTATTGTTGCGTGACTTTCATCAACTATAAGCAAATAATCCTCCGGGAAAAAGTCAAAAATGCAGTGTGGTCTGTCCCCGTAAGTTCTACCGGTCAGATGCATAGAATAATTTTCAACCCCCGAGCAATAGCCGACTTCTTTCATCATTTCTAGGTCAAAAAGGGTTCTCTGCTCTAGTCTTTGAGCTTCAAGAAGTTTATCCTCGGCTCTCAGTACTTTGAGCCGTTCTACAAGTTCATCTTTAATATCTTTCATAGCATTCTGAAGGCGGTCTTCAGGAGTTACAAATAGTTTTGCGGGGTGAATCATTGCTTCTTTTACTATTTCAATTGTATTTCCTGATAATGCATCAATTATCGAAATCTTATCAATCTCATCACCAAATAGCTCAATCCTGATTCCGGTTTTATCTTCATAAGCCGGTATAACATCAATAACATCTCCACGGACTCGAAATGTACCACGCTTGAACTCATAATCATTTCGCTCATAGTGCATATCGAGTAATCTGTATAAAATTTGCTGACGCGATATTTTCATACTTACGTTCAAAGGAAAAAGAAAGGATGCAAAATCTTCTTTTTTTCCGATTGAATATATACAACTTACCGAGGCTACAATAATAACATCACGTCTTCCTTCGACAAGTGCTGAAGTAGCTCTCAGTCTCAACCTGTCAATTTCGTCATTTATCGAAAAGTCCTTTTCGATATAAGTGTCAGACTTTACAATGTAAGCTTCAGGCTGGTAATAATCGTAGTATGAAATAAAAAATTCTACTCTGTTTTCCGGGAAAAAAGTTTTAAATTCAGCATAAAGCTGCGCAGCAAGTGTTTTATTCGGAGAAATTATTAGTGCAGGTCTTTGTACTTCTTGAATCAAATTTGAGACAGTAAAGGTCTTGCCACTTCCGGTAACACCCAGAAGTGTTTGAAAAGTGTCGCCGCGTCTAACTCCTTCCACAAGCTCAGATATTGCTCTTGGCTGGTCTCCTGCAGGTTTATAAGATGATACCAATTTAAATTTATTATCCATAAAATCAGAGGTCTAAATATAAATAAAAATGTTCAACTTTTAATAGACGATTATAACAAATATATAAGTTTTTTAAAAAATGGGAAAGTTAAAGAAATAAATATAAGCACTTTCAGTATTTTTACTTATACTTTTTAGTAATATGATTTATTATTTTTGTAGTATGAATATTTATATTTTATAAAATTGATAATGATACCAAGACCGAATATAACGATATACCCCGATGACTTATACAGTCAGAATATCTTATTGCATTCGGATACTTTGATCGGACAGAGGATAAAAGAAAAGTCTGTAAACAAAATTGTAATTAACAAAAATTTAATAAATATTAGCCCATTTCACGAAGAAGTTTTTTTTAAATTGCGGGCAGATGATTTTAGTTTAATAAGCATTAGTAATTCAACCAAATTCATTTATGGCAGAGCTCCTGAAGATTTTTCAGAAAACCCTGATTTATGGAAAGAAATTGTTTTCTTTGAAGATTACGAATATCAAAATCATATATTCAATTTACTTAAGACAAACGGTCAAGTTCAACTTAAAAGGCGTGTTGTTTTACCTGATGGTTCACTGAACACACTTATAGAAAAATTATATCTGACTGAGGAAAGTAATCTACAAGTTATTAATGGAATAGCTCTATTAGCCGATGATTTGAATTCTTCGGATGTAGTAAATATTTCAAATGATAGCAACTTAAGTTATGGTTTTATTCTTAATAATACTAAGGATGTAATTTTCAGGACAGATGCAGATGGAAGGTGGGTATATCTAAATCCAGCATGGGAAAAAATTTCCGGATACAGCGTACAAGAATCATTGGGTGAATTTTTTCTTGATTTTATATTTCCGGATGACAGGAAAGTCAGCATTGAAAGATTTAATGAGTTAAATGAAGGTATTATTAGTACGTGTAAGTTTGATTCCAGAATAATTAGCCGCACAGGAATATTGTCATATATAGAAATTATAACATATTCTATCTTTGACAGTAAAAATAATTTCATCGGTATTGCCGGAATTCTTAAAGATTTAAATGAGAAAAACCAAACTCTCAGCCGTCTGAAAGAGATTCAGGATAGAAATTCAGCTTTACTTAAAGCTATACCCGATTTATTTTTAATAATCCATAAATCCGGAGTAATTAGTGATTATAATATTGCCGATAAAACAAAATTATTATTTGAGCCTGAAGATTTTATAAACAGAAATTTGTCAGAGCTTTTCCCTGTAGAATTGGCTGATGAGTTTAAAGCAAATATTTATAAGGCTTTAAAAAAAGGAAAAATGATTTCCTTTGAGTACAATTTTGCATCAAATCATATTGTAAAATACTTTGAAGCGAGAATCAGCCGTCTTGATGATAATCAGGTTATAGCTTTGATACGGAATATTGATAAGCAAAAAGCTGCTGAAAATAAACTTGAAGATCTTAATTCGTTGCACATTTTAATTAATGGCATTTCTTCGGACCTTTCCCAGTCCAGCCAGTCTGATACAGGCAAAATTATTAATATGTCTCTTGCTCAATTGGGAATATTTAATAAGGTTGACAGAGTATATATATTTAAATTCAATGATGAAGATTATACCTGCGATAATATTTATGAATGGTGTGCTCATGGAGTTGCTCCTGAAATGAAAAACCTACAGGGAATTTCTCTTGATTTAATTCCTCAATGGATAGAAAAATTCAACAATAATGAGTATGTTTATATACCTTCTGTACTTAGTATAAGCAAAGAGTATTCAGTCGAAAAGGAGATGTTAGAAACTCGTGGAATCAGATCGCTTATTGCATCACCTATGAATTACAATGACAATGTAATCGGATTTATCGGTTTTGATTCCGTCAGATCTTTTAAGAACTGGGATGATGAAACTATAACTCTTCTCAAACTTACAGGAGATATTTTTGCCGGATGTATTATACGAAATGAATACGAGAAGGAATTAATAAGACAAAAGAATATTGCAGAAAATGACAACAAAGCCAAATCGGAACTCCTTGCAAGTTTGAGCAATGAAATCCTCAAGCCGATGAAAACAATTTCGGAATATTCAGAGATGCTGCTATTGATTAATTCTGATGAAAATATCTCAAAATATGCAGATACTATAAATAAAAATTCTAAAAGTATAATATCTTTGATTAATGATATTTCGGATTTATCCGAAATTGAAACAGGAATTCTGGCTGTAAAACCCAACCCGATGTCTGTGAGATTATTGCTTGATGAGATAAAACAAATAGTTTCGCAAAAGACTAATAGAAAAAATATTACATTAAATATTCAGGTTCAGGAAGGGTTTCCTGAAGTAATTTTGTTTGATGATGAACGGCTAAAGCAAATTCTGCTAAATATCGTCGGGAATGCCATAAATTTTTCTGATTCAGGGAATATTGATATTTTTGCGGATATTACTTACGGGCTTGGACATAGTATTATAGATGCTTCATTTACAATTAAATATACCGGGGAAGGTAAAGATAGGAATTCAAATGGTGTGATTTTCAACTCATTCAGACAGGTTGACACACAGATTGACAGCCGAAATGACTTCAATTTTGATAGAACAGGATTAGGGCTTGTCATCACAAAAAGACTTGTTGATTTGTTAGGTGGTAAAATACACATTGAAAACACACCAGAGAATTGTACTAAGTTCCAACTTGATTTCAAGAAAATCAAGGTTTCTAACGAAAATCTTGCATATTCAAATAGTTCAATTAAATATCAATATGAATTTGATGATTGTGCAATTCTCATAGTTGATGATGTTGTGCAGAACCGTGAGCTTATTAAATCATATATGCAGTCTTATGGTATTGATGTAGTTGAGACTTGCAAGCTAAGCGAAGTTATTGAATTTATTACAGAATCAAAGATTGATTTGGTATTGATGGATACCGGAATAACTGAGCATGATAGATATGAAAACTTGAAATTAATTAGAAGCAACAATTCATACAATTCAATTCCTGTTGTTGCAATAACTAAATCACCTGTCGTAGTTGCCGATAATAATTTTAAAACTTCATTTGATTATATTTTGAATAAACCTGTTTCAAAAGATGAACTTCTTAAGTGTTTAGCTCATTTCCTGCCACATAGCAAGCATGTTATCAGTAACGAACTCAGTGATACTGATGTCAACATATTGATTGCGAAAAATTTGGTTGAATCAATAGATTACGATTTATTGATAAAATTTATAGAAGACTATAAGCGAAGTTTGCGCAAAAGAATTTTAGGATTACCTGAATTTTTTGATTCTGATTATATAACTTCTGTGATTTCAGAATTTAATTCACTTGCTGATAATTACGGTATAGAAGCATTTTCAGACTTGTCGGTCAAGATAATTGAATCTTCAAAGAAACTCGACATAGATACAATTGAAGATAGTGTTAATGCAATTATCAAATCAATTGATTATTGTAAAATAATGTTAGATGATTTAGAAACCACTTTTCATGATAACATATCTTTAAAATTTGCAGCATCAGCAGCAAAATCCTAATTTTCTAATTCTTGTCAGCCCGAGCTAAAGCTATTAGATGACTTCGTATTTTAATCAACTTTCTTTACAATTACAAACAATTTTGTAACTAAATTGATTGTTGATGTGTCTATACTTTTTTTTGAATTAACTTTTAAAAATTTATTATTGAATTTAGACATATTGCAGCAAAAGTATTCACGGCATTTATACTTATAATGCTGCTTTTTGATATGTCTGCTCCAAACTTCTCTTTCATAATTAACAAGCGCAAAATCCACAAAGAAATGAAGAGGTTAATTAAAAGAGATATTAACCCTGCAGATATTGAAGTGCTTGAAATACTAAAATCTGAAGTCAACAATCAATCTATCTTCAAATGGATTCATTCCAAAGAATTCAGATATCGTGGTGGAATGTACGATTTAATTGCCGGCTACGAAACTATCGAAACTGATAATTCCTTTATCTTTACAGTTATCAATGATGTGAAAGAAGAAGAATTAGTAGCATCATTTGTTTCAGGATTGAAGGGCTCGCCATATTCCGGTCTTATGAAACTAATTAAAATTTTTGTGTTTGATTCTGTACTAAATATTTTTAATTTTAATTTGTCAGCAAATGAAAATAGAATCTTATTTCACCAAAACATTTATGATATTATTTTACGTCCAATTGATATTATTCTACCTCCACCAAAAACCAAACCAATTTATTAAATAATATCTTATTTACAGTTCATAAATTTTGCAAAATGGCGACTGAACTGAACTTTTACTATTTCTATTAATCATTGATGAGAAATAGTATGATTATTTTTTAATTTAATAATGAAAAATACAATGAAAAAATATATATTTATAATTCTAATAACATTTTTATTGGTGACAATTTCCCAAAGCCAGACAAAAGATGACAGTATAAGAGTATATAAGCTGGGTGATATCAGCGTTACAGATGTTTTGGCTAAGGATAAAATTGCAAAATCAAATATTAATACAGTAAATTATCATATTTTACAGCGGTCGGATGTACGCTCGGCATCAGAGCTTCAGCTTTTTATCCCCTCAGGGCGTGTAAGAACGAATTCAAGGGGTGAATCTATGCTTTTCCTTCGGGGTGCAGGAGAGCGTCAGCTTGGACTGTTCTTTGATGGTGTACCGCTTAATGTTGCATGGGATAACCGTTTTGATTTAAGTATGCTTCCTGTTGATATTATCGGCAGAATGGATGTCAACAAAAATGCCAATTCCATAATGTTTGGTCCTAATGTACTTGGCGGCGCTGTAAATATTAGCACAATAGAAAGACTAACTGAAGGGTTTGGCGGAAATGCACGTATACAATTCGGTGAAACCGGCTTAATGCAGGCAAGCGCCACACACGACGGCAGATTTGATAGATTCAACTATATTGCAAGCTTCAGCAATACTAAGCAGGATGGAATTCCTTTATCTGCCAACAGAACTGACGATATGCAGAATCAGGATTTGAACTCTTCGCTAAGAAATAATACTGACCGCGAGTTCTCAAGTTTCTATGCAAGAGGTGAATATTATCTAAACGAATCGGCTAAACTTGGTTTATCGGTATTGCACATTACAGGTGAGAAGGGAGTTGGAGCTGAAACTCATATAGAGCCGTTTGCTGCGAGATTCTGGCGTTTTCCCGAATGGGAAAGAACTATCATTGCATCAAACGGGTTCTTTGATATCACAGGCAATAATAAACTTGTACTGAGAAGTACATTTTGGTATGATATTTTTAACCAAAAAACTGATACTTACGGCGATATGTTTTATAACAATATCACAGCCAATCAAAGTGATAAAGACAGAACGGGTGGTGCACGACTTGCTCTTGTTTGGAATTTTGCAGACAATCAAAATCTCAGCTACTCTGCAAACTGGTACAAGACAAATCATAGTGAACAAATAAACGAAACACCGGAATCACTTTTTTCGCAAAATATTGTATCAAACGGGCTGAGCTACAATCTAAGTACTGATTTATTCAGCTTAAGAACAGGTGCTGTTTTTGACTATATCTCAACTGGTGATGCCGGAGTATTTGAAGATGCCAGAGGCAAAACTTTCAGTGATTATGGAGTATTTGCCGGTGTTAAATATTTACTGACTGAAGACTTGGTTGCTTTTGCCAATCTATCGAGGCGAACAAGGTTCCCGACGATGAGAGAAGCATTTAGCGGTGCACTTGACAGGTTTATTGTCAATCCTGATTTGAAACCTGAAACCGGAATTCTAACTGAAGTTGGAATTAATCAATCTTTTACTGATATGCAATTCGAGCTTACTATATTTGCTAATTATTATGATAATTTGATAGACCAGATAAGGCTTCCTGCCTCTGAAGATCCGCTCAGAAGAAGAATGAGAGTGAATTTTGCAAAAGCAACTATCATAGGAGCAGATTTTACTTTCAGGGCAAGACCAATGCGCAACACTACAATCGAAACAAATTTTACATATATGAATACAAGCGGTGAGCAGGACGGTAATAAAGTGGATTACATTGATAATCGCCCTGAATTTTTGCTTGGATTTATTGCAAATTATATGTTTAATTTTGGATTAAATGTTCAGGCAGAAGTTGAAGGTGTTGGAACTCAGTATGAGAGAAATCCTGATGACCAATCAAAATTTCTAAAAATTGACGGTACTGCTATTTTTAATCTGCGTTTAGCATATAAATTGCCGGTTGTGCAAGGTGTAGTTTACGAAGTTTTTGTAAGAGGTAATAATCTGATGGATACTTACAGACTTTCTCAGCTTGGGCTTCCTGAACCGGGAAGGATGCTCTCTGCCGGCATTGGTATAAGTATGTAGAAGTCCGGGACTGCATAATAATATCGTAAATTATGTTGATTAAGTCTGAGTGGGGTAGAATTCTTATAGGATATTATAGTTCTTTCGGCTCTGCTCAGACATTAATATTTACTTTTTAAAATTGACCAACACAATTCATTTGAAATTTTATTTTTCGAAAATGTTAATTTGAGCCTTATACAAAATTGTTTGTAGAATTAAATAATTTGATAAAAATAAATTTTATTTAAAAGATAACAAATTCTGTTTTCATAACATTTAAAGATAAGACACTAACAAGTTGATGCCGTAGGAGGGCAAAAATTTTATGATTGTTTGAATAAAAAAACCGAAGCAAATTTCGGATTATACTTCGGTTTCTCAATTTTTGAAATCCGTATTGCTACGAATTTTGCTATTGAACAAATTCGATGTTCAAAAATAGTAAAATTCTTCGAGATAAACAAATTATTTATTTTTTTTTACAAATTTCGGAGTTTTAAAAATGAAAAAGATTATGATATCTATACTATTTACATGTTTATGTTTAACGCTTAATGGATTTGCACAAGTAAAAATTGGCGAAGTTGTGAATGGAGTTGGAGTAGTTACACACAATGAGCAGGATTTAATACAGGCTCTTCAAAAAGAATATGACATTAATCAAAGTACGACTTTTACTTACGCAAGAATTTTAACAACTATGGATGGTAACTACTGGCTTGCAGCCGGAAATCAAAACCCTCTAACAAGCTATAAAATTGCTGTAAAACTTGAACTTGATGCTACAACACAAGAATTGCAAATAAGTGCTATTGCGGTTACTGTTTCTCAAAGTTGTGATGGATGTAATAGTCCTAATTGTGCAATAATTTTCGATGGAAATGGAAATCCTGATGGGTGTGCAGACTGTGATTCTGGGAGAGCACATGAATTTTGCAATCATAAAATAACATTGCACAATCCAGAGACTAATAACCTTGTTGTTGTACGTTATCTAAATATTAATTAGGAGGAAAGTATTATGTCAAAGTATGGATTAACTATATGTATACTCTTAATTGTTATATTAGGAGTTTCAAATATCTTTAGTCAGACAATTCCAGCAAAAAAGATAGGCGAAGTTCAAGGTTCAAATTTAGTCATTACTCATTCAATTGAAGATTTGAAACAAGCCATTATTCAAGAAATTGGTGGTTGTGATATTATCACAGAAGTTTCTATTGAAATCAATAATGGTTTTTACTTATTATCTGCTTCTGGATATCATGGTGAAAATTCTATTAATTTTATAGCAACTATGTATGAAAGTAATGGTGATATTTTTATGTCACGATTTGAGATGAATGCTACTAAAGAATACTGTAAAGGAGTTAATTGTAGCAAGTGTAAGACAACTTTTGAAAATGGTAGCATTGACTCTTGTACTTGTGAAAGAGGACCAGGTTTTTGTGAAAAAACGACAGAAAGTTCGTTATCACCTGGAAGCATGGGCTATGTCGAAAGATTTCTAGCATATTAATAATTCTTGATTTTCAAACAGGCTGTTTCAAATTTATAATGAATTCATAATAATTTGGAACAGCCAATTAATAAAGGTACTCTCGATGAAATACATATTAATTTTAGTCTTTCTACTTAACGTTAGCTTATTATATTCAGAAAATCGTGCTAAAATAACTTTCATTTTTGATAGTTCAGCGATACAACTTGACACTAGCATATCTGTAGCCTATTATGACCACTTGATAGACAAAAGAGTTTTTATTGATAGCTTTAGCATGAAAAGTGGAATTATAGAACAAACCTTTGAGATTAAAACCGATGGATTGAGGTATTACGAATTTTTCATAAGTGATGATGAATATTTAACTGTATTACTAATGAATAATTCCGATAGTGCTGTAATAAGTATATCTTATAATATAAATGAGGATACATATTCAGACTCAATAGTATTCACTAGCAATAAAGTATTTGACTATTTTAATAATAAATTTGTTTGGAGAGTAAGTTATAAAGGTGAAGATAGTAAATCATATAGTATGCTTACTTCTCATTTGAAAAGAATAGATTCTGTGTATAATTATAATTACTCAATTTTTGAAAAGGAATTTTTAAACGATGAAAATCTATCAGAACAAGATAAAAGATTTATGCTGGGAACTTTGACCTATTCAAAATACTCAAATTTATCAAGATTTATTTTTTATACTTATTATTATAATAAAGATACAGTTAAAGAGCAATTGAATGAAGATATTAGACGATTTGTTGATAAAATGCTGTGTGATGAAAAAATCAATAATTTTGATATTAATGACAGATTGTTTGACCATGGGATATTGTTAAATTATCATTATATGTTATTGAATATAATTGAATTTCATTTCTATCATGAATTCATGATTAAGGATTTTGTTGAATTTCATACTTATAAGCTTGACAAGTATAGTCAATTATTTAACGGAAATTTTAGAGCTAGAGTTTTATACAAATACATGAATGATAAAATTGAAGATTCACGTTCAATGAAAGATGTATTGGTGTTTGAAAATCTTGTCAAAAAATACACAGAATACCTGGTTTATGATTATTACAAAAGTAAGCTCCTCGAAAGTATTGAACGTGTAAAAGAATTGAGATCCAACAACATAATCGGGGAGTATGAACTCATTGATACATTAAATAATAAAGTCAGTTTTTCCGATTACAAAGGAAAATTTATTTATGTAAGTTTTTGGGCTTCATGGTGTTCTTCCTGCCACCAAAATTTTGATGCACTGAAAAAATTAATTTCTGAATATCAAAACACCAATCTCGAAATATTAAACATCGCCATTGATAAGCTTACATTAGATAAATGGAAGAAAAACTTAAATAAATACAATTTAACAGGAACGCAATTAATATATGCCGGAAATTTTTTTAGTCCATTATGTAAAGATCTAAAAATCGGTTCATTGCCTCATTTTATGATTCTTGATACAGAAGGCAGAATAATAAATTTTAAAGCCGATTATCCGGACAGCCCAAAATTAATAGATGAATTAAAGCGGATAGGAGTTAAATAAATGTGCTACTTAAAAATTTTAAATATATACTGATTATTATTTTTATGACAAAAATAAATGTTATGAGTAATTCTGATTTATCTGTAAGTCTTGCACAGGGTTATAACGCTGACTTTATGAGCGGAGAAAGAAGTACACTGGATGTGAGTCTTATACATAGTTTAAAAGAAGTCTTTAATATTTCAGTTTTTGACATAAGTATTAATTCAAGATTAGCAATTGGAGTAAGATATGATAAAAGCAGTAAATTAGATAAGTCATATATATTACCGACCGATAATGAAGTTTTTGGTGAATCTGTAGTTAAATATCCGGCAGGATTATTAATTGACCCTTACATTTCAGCAAACGCCAGAACACAGGTTACAGAATCAATGTTAATCGCAAATAAAAAAAAGTTCAAAACAGCAAAATTTTGGGATCCTATTACTACACAACAGTCATTTGGTCTTGCTTACAGTATAAAGGATTCACTTCTGAAAAATGATATAAGGATTGGTTTATCTTTAATGCAAATCAGAGCAGATTTATACACTACTTTGACGAATGACCCAAGAACATTCCATATAAAAGAGAAGTATAAAAGCAAAACAGGAATTGATATAAATAATACATTAAGCTACAGAATTGACAAGTCAGCAACATTGACAACAAAACTATCACTTTTTGGTGATATTGAGAACCTTGATATTTGGCTGGTAAGATTTGAAAATGATTTAAATTTGATGATATGGGGTTACTTAGGTTTAATTATCAGAATGAATCTGTTTTATGACCATAATCAAATGAAAAAAATTCAAATTCAACAAAGTTTTAGAATCGGATTTATAACAAAAATTTGATTATATTGAATAATATTCTTATATTTGTGGAGTTTTTTTAACAAATTTAAAAGAATAGACGAAAAAATAATACATAATAGTATTTAAATTAATTTGGTTTTTTTATGGATAATTATTATCATCATCCGGAATGGGAAGATGCAAAACAAGATGCAGAACTTTTATATATTGAAAAGGGCTTAAACCTTGAAAAGAAGATGAAAGAAGCATGGTTAAACAAGACAATTTGCTATCTATTAAATAATTCAAACAGAAAATACTCAAAATATATGCCTCTCAGTATTATAGCTGAGCAATGTGGATGTAATTATATTGATTTCGATTATTTTTGTTATTTACCGGATTATCCCTCAATTGAAGAAAATTTAACCTATAATATGCTTATGCAAGCTCTTACAAAAGATGAAAGAGAAATAATTGAAATGCATTTTATCGGTTATAGCTACAATGAAATTTCAGAATTTTACAATATTTCCAATAATACAGCCCGACAAAGAATTTTCAAAATTAAGCGTAAACTAAGAATAATATTTACCCCCCCCTATTGTTCTTTAACAGAAGCTCATTTCAATTTTGCATTAGATAAAGAAGAGTTTCTAATTTAAAACTCCAGACCAGTAATGCAGAAGAGCATATTTGATTCTTGGGAAAATCGAGGTTATTATGAAATTTTCTAATTATTTTGAATTGACATAATTGTCAAAACCTACTGATTATTATTTTTATGACAAAAATAAATGTTATGAGTAATTCTGATTTATCTGTAATTCTTGCACTATTGATAACTACAACAACAGTATGCTCTCAAGAGATGAAATTCAGAAGAAGGGAATAGTGATTATGACTGACACTTAAACTCTCACTTCAGTCCCAACTTCTTGCTGTGCAAAGTAACTTTGCTGACTGTAAGCAATACGACTGAAACTGAACTGACCGGCATCAGAATTGCCGCGATAAGAGGCGATAATAATGCTTGTGTTGCAAAGTAAAAACCTATTCCATGATAAAGCACAGAAATCACATAACTCCAGTAAATTGTATTAACGCTTTTTCTTGAAAGCATTATAAATTTATTCAGCAGATTCATAGAATCAGCGACCAGAATAGCATCTGAGCCGGGAGTGAAATTTGAAGTATTATCTGTAACCGCAATACCCACATCACTTTGACGCAAAGCACCTGCATCATTAAGCCCATCGCCAATCATCATGACTTTTTCACCTTTTGCCTGCAAATCCTTTATGAAATTGAGTTTATCTTGCGGTAATCTGTTGAAGTGCATATCAATATCTGTTCCCAATGCTGCTTCAAGTGATGCTTTTTCAGTTGGGTTATCACCGGATAAAATTATAATTTTGTGGTCGCTTTTTATTTCTGAAACAATTTGCTCTATGCCGGTTCTCATACGTGATTTAATTATAAAAGCACCTTTCGCATTGCCGTCAATTGACAAATATACACGGCTCTCCGGAGAAAATTTACTGCTGCTTTTTATGCTCATTCCCATAGCATCCACCCATTTAGCACTGCCAAGTTTGTATGTTTTTCCATTGATTATTGCTTCAATACCTTTGCCGGCAACTTCTTCAAAATCCTTAATTTCAGAATATTTAGAATCAATACTGTCAAATATCATTCTGCTAATTGGGTGAGTTGAATTTCTTGTGATTGATTTAATTGCATTAAGCTCATCATTAGAAAGTGTTCCACCTTCAAATTCAGGCGTATTTGAGTTTAGTTCTGTAATAGTACCTGTTTTATCAAACACAACTGTTTTGAGATTACTCAGATATTCCACAATTTTATCATTTTTAAGATAAAACTTGTTTTTTCCTAAAATCCGCATCGCTGTACCGTAAGTAAAAGGCATACTAAGTGCAATCGCACAAGGGCAGGCAATAATCAGCACAGTTGTAACGGCATCCATAGCAGTACCAAAGTCAATCGGAAGCCAGTAAGCAAGTGTTCCCGCTGCTACAATAAATATTACAAGGGTAAAATATTTTGCAGCCCGATTTGATATATTGGAAATATAACTCTCATCAAATTTTTTGAAAGCATCAGAGTTCCATAATTCTGTTAAATAACTTTGATTAAAGGGTTTAATCGTTTCAACCGTGATTGAATTTCCGGCTTGCTTTCCACCTGCGAAAATTTTATCTCCCGAATTAACCTGCACAGGATTAGATTCTCCTGTAACAAAGCTGTAATCTATCATTCCGTTGCCTGAAAGCAAAATTGAATCAGCAGGAATAATTTCGTTATTTCTAATTAATAATCTATCGCCGACATTAACTTCTGAAATAGCTGCATACTCTTCAGCATCTCCGTGAAGTCGCACCACCGAAAGTGGGAAGTAAGACTTGTAATCCCTTGAAAATGAAAGATTATGATAAGTTTTCTGCTGAAATATTTTACCGATTAACAAGAAAAATACAAGTCCCGAAAGCGAATCCACAAATCCCGAACCATACCCTAATGCAATATCAAAGATACTCCGAAGAAAAAGCACCAAAATTCCCAAACTTAACGGGAAATCAATATTTATATGTCCGACCTTCAGACTGGTGATTGCTGATTTGAAATAATCTGTAGAGGCATACATTGCGGGAATTGAAAGTAGCATCGTCAAATAACCCATAAATTGCTTAATATCCGGCTCAAGATTACCACCTGAAAGATATTCCGGCAGTGCCATAAGCATAACATTTCCAAAAGCAAATCCTGCAAGACCAAGCTTGAGATACAATTTTTTGTTATATCCGGCTTGCTTTGGCTTTTCGATGTCAGCATAATTTAGTTGTGGGCGGTAGCCGATTGCTGTAAGTAGCTCAACGATTTTTCTTAGTGTAGTCAGATTTTCATCAAATAGTATAGTAGCTTCTTTCTTCAAAAAATTTACTTTTGAATCAATTATTCCTTTATCAAGTTTGTTCAAATTTTCGACTAAATACAGACAGGCACTGCAATAAACTTGCGGAAGATAGAGAGTTACTTTTGCTCTGCCTTCAATAGAGAAATGAATAATTTTGTCAATAATTTTTCTGTCGTCAAGGAATTCAAATTCTTTTTCTTTATACTTTGAGGATTTAATACCTGCAACTCTTGTTTCTTTAAACACTTCGCCAAGTTCAACATCTGCAAGCAATTCGTGGACAGTTTTGCATCCATTACAGCAAAAGTATTTTTCATCTATTCTCACCGTATCATCGGGACATTCATCGCCACAATGATAACAAATCAGCTTATTAGTCAAATCAGCCAAAACATTTCATTCCGAATTATAAAAACTATACTATAGACGATTGATAAAGGATTTTTTGTGGAATAGGGGGGAAGATTCATCCGATGACTGCATATTATCAATTGAATAATTGAGTAAATATAGATTTTACTCTTAACGTTATATTGTTAGTAAGTTATTATCATTTGACAATATAGATTTTCAAAATACGTTTAATTAATTTTAAGGAGATTTTGATGAATTTATGGCTCAAGAAGAAATTATAGAGAAATTAAAAATTTACAGAAACGAATTACTGAAACATATCAATTTAAAAAAAATGTATTTGTTTGGTTCATATTCAAATAATCTTCAAACTCCTTATAGCGATATTGATGTTGCATTAATTGTTGATAAAATACAGGGAGATTATTTGAATTATCATACTTTAATTTGGAAATTGGGTGGTGATTTGGATTCAAGAATTGAGCCGGTAGTTTTTGAAGAAGACCAACCAGATTACAGTGGATTCTTTGAAACAATCAAAAGAACAGGTGTTGAAATTATTTGAAATATGCAATGTTAAAATCAATAAACTTCCAAAGTTTCACCATAATGAAATATTAATTGCATATTACCTTGAGGATAAACATACTGAATCTGCTTCTCGGGACGGTTATCATCCTCTAAAAGCCAATAATAATCAATAAATTCTCTTAATTGTTCAGCCGGTTGAAATATTTTAATTTTCATAGTTTGCAATATAGACGAAAAGAGTAGATTGTATTTTATCAATCTACTCTTTTCAATGGTTAAATTACTTTGAGTGAAGACCTATTCTATTACCTTCAGAATCCATAATTAAAGTAAAATGCCCCTGCTCATCGGTGATTTCAGTCTTAGATACTAATATTTCACCACCGTACTTTTCGACTTTTTCTAAAATCGGAGATATTTCGGCGAAATGAAAAGATATGATTATTCCTTTTTTACCCGGCTCGTATCCTTCTTTGTAGAAGATAGCGCCTGCAATCGGCTCTGAGTCAATCATGCCCATTATTTCATCCTCACATTTACACGTATTGATACTGAAATCAAATACATCGCTGTAGAATTTGACTGCTCTCTCATAATTTTGAGCAGGAATTTCAAAGAAACTTAACGCTGCTTTCATAATACTTTTTCCAAAAATGTTAATAAACACATTTCAAAAGTAATACTTTGCAAAAACTTAAAATTGTAAAAACCCGACAAAATAGTTTGGTCATTATGACAGGTTTTGAATTAAGATGTATTCGTATTTTTAATCAAATTAGTCAGTATCAGTTGGCTGATGAACTTGGGTATTCCACAACAGACCCAATATATAAAGCTGAGAGGTCAGAGTTTCTGCCTCATAAATTTGTCAAAGCGATATCAGATTTAGTAGGAATTGATTTCTCAAATCAAAAGACGATTGATGATTATATGAAGAAATTGCCGAAAGATTTAGAAACGAAGTACCTGAAACCACGTTATCCAAGTCTTTTTTAGAACAACACTATCAGGATTATAAGCAGGTAAATCATTCGGGTATAAACCAAGTCGAAAGTTTTCATCACCTGAATCAATTGGAGGTTCAATAGTTCCGTCTCTATGACTAAAACCAAAAATAGGACGTGATGGGTCATTGGCATTTGTAATTAGTTTGCCTCTATCAGTTTCCGATATATATAGTGTCGGCTTATATTCAAAACCAAGTGCATTGTCATACTTTCTTGAGTCCCAAATATGATACATTTTATAATTTGATGAATCGTTGTTAGGTAAAATAGGCAAAGCTGCTCCATCTGGTTGTGTGCCTTGCTGTACCTGCATTTTCAAAGCTTTAAGCATTCTTGGATGCCCGTACCATTGTGTGCCGAGAATAACTTCTTTCTGAATAAAATATTCCCTTTTTAAAGGTTCATTAACTCTCAAAGTATCATTTGCACGGTAAGAAAATGTTAATGGCGATGACGGTCTGTCCTGTGATTTTAAAACAGATGCAATAACTAACATCATTATTACTGAAAAAATTAGCTTTTTCATTGTTATTTCTCCAACATTATTTTTAACGTTTTAGAGAAATTATTTCCTGTAATAGTACAGAAATATGTTCCGCTCGAAACCCCTTTTGGAATCCATTGAAACTTGTGTTCACCCTGCTCAAGAAAACCATTACAAAGAATTTCTATTTCTACAGCGTATGAATCTGTAATTGAAATATTGTAAATACCAGAAAATGGTAATACAAATTGTATTTCCGTAGTTAATTGAAAAGGGTTAGGCTTGTTACCAAACTTTCCATCAACTCTATCAGATTTTACACCAACTAATTCATCGAAATCAATAAGTACTACATTATTATAATCAGAAATACCTAATTTACTGTTGTGTATAGTTAAGTCATAGGGCATAATTGTTAAGTAGTCTCGTAATTTTAATTCTGTATGCCAGTTCCAAAAAAGGATATTATTCTTAAAATGGTCGGTTCCACCTGATACTAGCAATGTATTATTAATAAATTGCAAAGAATATACATATCCACTAATATCACCAAATCCATGTGCATTTTTAATCTCTTTCACCAACTTTTTCTGGTTCACATCCCAGATTTTGATTACTCCGTCCCAACCACCAGATGCAAGCAAAGAGCCGTCAGGGGAGAAGGCGATGTCGTAGATTCGTTTGTTATGATAACCTAAATCCTGTATTTTTTCTAAAGTGTTAAGGTCATATAACTCTACTTCACTCTGTTTATCTTCTAACTCAGACCAAAAATAACTTATACAAAAGTAATTATTTATTGGAGAAACAGCAACTTTCATAGCCCATCTGGATTCAATTGTTTTGATTAATTCACCACTAATAGCATCCCAAATCACGATTCCGTTCATCGTTACTTTATGACCTTCCTCAAAAGTATATATAGCAATAATTGAACGTTTATCTTGGGTTATTGCTACGTTTGTGAATTTGTAAACCGAATTATCCTCATAGTCTGCCTTAAGTGTTTTAACTTTTAAACCTGTTTCTGTGTCAAAAATGTGCATTTCATTTCCATAAGCACCACAAATAAGCCATTTTCCGTCTGATGAAACGTCCATTGCCATGAAGAAAACGTTTCCTTCAAACTTGAACTCCTCATACTCCCGTAATATTTCCCCTGTTTCCGTACTTAGTTTCATCGGTTTTCTACCGATAGCTGCCGCATAGATAAACTGCCCGTCTGGGCTGAATTTTACTGCCTTAACTTCACTGCCGATGGATTTACTCCATACCGTATCGCTCTCAGAAGTCTGCGATTTTGCTGTTTGGAACATCAAAAACAACATCAAGAAAAACCATAACCGTTTCATAACGAAACTCCTAAATTAATAAAGAAATAAATTATTAGAGCATAGAACTTTTCTATACTCATCGTAATATTTATTTGATAAATACAGTGATGAGCAGAGAGGTTCTTTTGCATCATTTATATGTAAAGTAGGCTCCCATTGCATAGCGATAGTGTTCATTACACGCAAATGATTACCATTACTATACACGCCTGTCGAATTTTTAATTACATTTATATTTCCTGCTACACTATCAACTGAATTAAATGAATTTACATCACCTATATGGGACTGATTAAATCCCAATGATTCTGTCATTTTTTTGCCCATAGCCCAATGCCAACCCAGTATTGGCTTTGATTGTCGGAAATATTCCAAATCTGAAGAAATATAAACAGAATCGCCCGTTAATCCCCATTTGAACAATTTTTGACTTGGCTCAAAATTCTGAGTAAGTAGTGATGTAACTGAAAGCAACAGTATTATTATGTACTTTGTCATAACCTACCTCACTACCTGAAATTTCTGGGAATATTCTCTGTCGCCTGTTTTTATCACGCATATGTAAGTCCCGGCAATAAAAGTATTTGGAATTGATATGTTTGGTTCTGTTGCTTTCTTGTCAAAAATTACTATGCCATTCATATCAATAATTTTGATGCTGTCAGCATTATCGAAATTTACTGATATCATTTCAGGATTAACAGTGATAACAAACTCGTGGTTTACAGGCTCATTAACATTAGTTGTTGAGTTTGTTAATAAAGCCATACTACTTTGAAACACAAGAATTTTCTCATCACTGTCATCATTTTGTATTGATTTTGAAATTATTACATTTGACCCATAACGCTGCACACTACTTTGAAAAATATCAGGATACTTGTAAATATTTAACCCATAATCTACAGTACCATCACCTCGCCATTGATATATCAAATAATAATCATTTTGCAACAAATTGAAATTAGTACTTGTTGTTCCATCTTCACTTGTTTTCACAACTTTCCCTGTTTCAGTTTCTAATATTTTTACAATATTAGAATTATGAGTTGCAAGCCCAATCAGCTTATTGTTGTCGGATAATTGAATTTTTCTGAATCCGTTATCGTCTGTTCCTAAGTCTGTGTATTCTCTGATTACTGTCATTTCTTTTGCATCCCAAAGAGAAATACGACAGTTTTCCTCAAATTTACTGCCTGTAATAAAAAACTTTCCGTCATTGGAGAATTGAACATGTCCAATTCTTTTAAATGGTACTTTTTTAAGAATAATTTCTTCAAATAAATCATATAACACCATTTCATTTGTAGGTAACAAAGGATGTGGTTTTTTAGTTGTCATATTAATGATTATAGTCTTATTATCATTAGAAAATGAAGAGTAAAATAAACTTTGATTATCTTGTTGCTCAGGCAATAATATTCTCCTTATAATCCTTTGCTGGTCAGTATTCCACAGATTCACAAACCCATCATAACCTCCTGTAAGTAACCATTTACCATCTGGTGATAATTCCAGATAAGTATAAGTATTTTCAAATCCTCCTCTCTCAAATGTCGCAACAAACTCACCAGTTTCAACCTCAAGTTTTTTGATGTCACCTCCAATAAGACAGTAAACGAACTTACCGTCTGGTGAGAATTTAGCATCAATAACCCCAGCCTGTGGTTTCTCCCACACCACCTCAAGCGATAACTGAGATAAAAGTTTTGCAGTTGATAATAAAACAACTACAGCGATTAAAAACATTTTGTGTTTCATAATGAAACTCCTAAATTAATAAAGAAAAAAATTAAATAAAGGCAGCTTACCGGCAAATCCGATAAAGCAAGGGGGGTACATTGCATCATTTCGTGGTGCAAAGTCAGCGGTTTGTTATTTCATAAGTTACCTCAGCAACATTTTTAAAAATTGATATTCAGCACATTTCGAAATTACAAAAAATATTGTTTGGTTGTACAGATTTTTTTTGTATGAATAAAATAATCTGTTTTTTTCAAAATATTAACAATTATGGATATTTCGGTAAAAGTATACCACCCATTTCGGTGAATTATCTTTGTAAACAGTTACGAATATACTTGTTATGTATAGCAATTTTCATTACTACTCCGAAACCCTTATCAATACAGCCTTCTCAGACATGACCGCCATAAGTCGCTTATAAAGAGCTTTTTTGAGAAATGCTATATTCCGCTACCCCTATATTTTGTTAGGACAAGCTAAAAGCTGGTGTTTGTAATGATTTTGAGTGATTATAGTATGTATTGAATAAGGATATAATGATTTTACAAAAACTAATTTTTGTGAATTTTGGTTTTTATCATTTATTGGAATATGAAATATTAGTTTACCTAAACAAGTGGTAACGTTTTTGAAAAAGTCTGATAACTTATTTTCAAACAATTATCAGTTAATCAAAAAATATAGATATCATTTAGTAATATTAAAAAAAAAAATGTTGGAATAGTGTTGTTGAGATTATTATAGATATTATAACTCTATATAAATTAATTAGATAAACAATAATAGATTATTCATCCGATGAATATGGAGCAATTACAAAATCATTTTTTCAATGTATCCTTCAATAACATTTGATTATGATTTTTAACCGAATCCTGCATTTGCTTTTCTCTCAGGATATCTTCATCATAAAGTTTCTTGATTCTTTTAAGTCTGAGTAGCTCAGCTTCCTTCGTTGTCTTTTTATCTTTATTAAGAGTATCATTGATAATTTTATCTTCTTCATTTTTCATTTTCCTACCTTAAAATTTTATTCAAAAAAAGAACGAACCCATGCATCTTCAGATTTCTCCAGTTCGGCAAAAGTTCCTTCGGTTGAAATCAATCCGTCTTTAAAAACAATCATCCTGTTTGCTGTTAATTTCGCACAGGCAATATCGTGAGTAATAATAATTGATGTTGTATTATGTTCTTTCTATATTTTCAGAATCAGTTCACTCATTTCTTTTGATGTGATTGGGTCAAGTCCGGTTGTTGGCTCATCATAGAGAATAATTTCCGGCTTTAATATCAGTGTTCGTGCAAGTCCTAAACGCTTTCTCATACCACCTGAAAGTTCAGAAGGCATCTTGTCAATTGTATCGGCAAGTCCGACATTATCCAGTGCCTCCTCAATTAATTTAAACTTTTCATCTTTAGAAATTTCTTTGGAATCTCTTAGCGGAAAAGCAAGATTTTCTCTAACTGACATTGAATCATACAATGCTCCGCTTTGAAATAAGAATCCGATTTTCTTTCTCATTAAATTCAATTCGTTGTTTTTTAAATCAAAAATATTCTTACCGAATACAAGAGTTTTTCCCTCATCCGGCTCGAGTAAAGCCACAATGCATTTAATCATTACAGATTTTCCGCTGCAGGATTTTCCCAGAACGACCAGATTTTCACCCTTGTAAATATTGAAACTTATGTCTTTCAGTACACTTAAACTACCAAAAGATTTTTTCATATTTTTAATTTCAACAACAATCTCTTTTTCTTGAGATGATTTTGGTTCGTCAATATTATTATTATATTTTTTCATAATATCTTACAAAAATAAACTTGAAATCTGAACTGCAATTACATCAATAATGAAAACCATTAAAGATGAATGAACTACCGAAGCATTAGCTGCTGCACCAACACCTTCTGTACCTTTGTTTGAGTTATATCCCTGAAATGTCGCGATTAAGCCAATTGCCAGACCAAAGGAAACTGTCTTCAGAATTGATGAGATTAAATCCGATAACTGCAATCTTGACAATGCCTGCGACATAAATAGCTGATAAGTTACATCACCTTTGATATTGACACCAACAAAAGAACCAGCCATTCCGATTAAATTGCTGAAAACTGTCAATATGGGCAGCATAATTGTTGTCGAAAGTACTCTTGTTACAACTAAATATTTGAAAGGGTAAATGCCTGATACTTCCATAGCATCTATTTGCTCGGTTACTTTCATTGAGGCAAGTTCTGCTCCTATGCCTGAGCCAATTTTTCCCGCACATATCAACGCAGTGATTACGGGGCTAATCTCTCTTATGAGGGAAACAGCAATCATCGCAGGAAGCCATGATTCTGCTCCAAACTCAGCCAGAGTTGGGCGCGATTGTATGGTTAATACCAAACCAATTATAAATCCGGTTATACCAACCAAAGGCAATGATTTGTAACCGATTAAATAGGATTGTCTCGTCAATTCGTTAAATTCAAGAGGAAATTTAAATGCTTCTGCAAAAAATCTCATTGTAAAAATAAAGAACTTCGATACTGAAATGAAAAAAGATTGTATAAAATTTGGACTCGAATATTTGATTTCTTCTTTAGATTTTTCCGCTTTTGAAATATCACCCGGCTTAACTTTAATATTTGTTGCTATTCTGTTCATTTTGTAATTAATTGATACTCTTATTCTGAAAAAACTTTTCTGAGTATTGAATGATATCAATTATTTTTTCTCCAAATTTAGTATAATTTCTAATTATACAAAAATAAGTCAATATTATCCTATTTGTGTTATACAATTGCTATGAAAATTTATGTATTTCACACATTTGAATAAATTTCAGACCTTAACAAATCTTAATTATTAAATATCATTAAAGTTTAAGCCAATACCAAAAAATCATCTTCTCCAGTAAGCAGGAATAAGTAGAATTATAACTGTGTAAATCTCAAGTCTTCCCAGCATCATCAAAAAGGACAGAATCCATTTTACAACATCAGGAAGGTGAGCATAATTTTCCGTAGGACCGACCGCACCAAGTCCAGGTCCAATATTATTTAGAGTAGCAGCAACAGCTCCCATTGAAGTCAAAATATCAATGCCAAAAAATGATATTAATATTGTCCCAAACACAGCTATCATAACATAAATCATAAAAAATCCGGCTACATTTATCAGAACTTTTCTGTCGAGCGATAAGTTGCCGAATTTGACAAATACAATTGCCTGCGGATGAATTAGTCTTACAAGCTCATTACTAATGAATTTAATCAAAATTATAACTCTGATTACTTTAAATCCTCCACCTGTCGAGCCTGCACAACCTCCGACAAACATCAATCCAAATAAAATTAATTGCGACGATGCTGACCATTCCTCATAATCTGCCGTGCCAAATCCTGTAGTTGTAATTATTGCCACTACCTGAAAAACAGCATACCTAAGACTATCAAAAACATTGCCCGTATGATTGAAAAACAAATGAATTCCGATAATTATAGTTGCAACTGCTATGATAATTATATAAAATCGAAATTCACCGTTATTAAAAAGGGTATTAACTTTTCCCCTCAAAAGCCAGTAAAGTAAAGCAAAATTTGTACCTGCAATTATCATAAATGCAGTAATAACATAGTCAATATATGCACTTGAGTATGCACCAACGCTAGCGTTCTTTGTCGAAAAACCGCCTGTTGCCATAGTTCCAAATGAGTGGCATAAAGCATCAAATAAATTCATACCTCCAAGCATTAGAAGGATGGTCTGCAAAACTGTAAAAAACAAATAAACTCCCCAGAGTATTTTTGCGGTTTCTGCTATTCTCGGGGAAAGTTTATCAACGACAGGCCCTGGTACTTCAGCTTTGAATAGCTGCATTCCACCAATTCCCAGAAAAGGTAGAACTGCTACAGTTAATACTATAATCCCCATACCTCCAAACCAATGAGTAAGACTTCTCCAAAACAGAACACCGTGAGGTAGGACTTCTACATTCGAAAAAATTGTAGCACCGGTGGTAGTAACTCCTGACATAGTCTCAAAGAATGCATCAGTTATGCTGCTTGTAGCACCGCCAAGTAAATAAGGCAGACTTCCAAATAAAGCAAATGTAAGCCATCCCAGACTAACAACCGCAAAACCTTCCTTAGCTCTGATTTCTTGTGGATTCTTTGGCAGAAGAAAAATTCCTGCAATTCCTAGAACCAGACAAATTCCTGAACTCAGCAGTAAGCCATTTATATCAGTACTTTGGTAATAAATGGAAAAAGGCACCGGCAGCAGCATTGCCAGACCAATGAATATTATCAGGAAGCTCAATATTTTGAAAACAATGGGATATCTCAATTTATATACTCTTAGAATAGTCTTTCAATGTCTTTTGTTGTGCCGGGAAGATGAAACACAATTGCTTTATCCCCCGGATTAATTTGTGTGCTACCGGTTGGAATTTCAATATCATTATTTTTTCTGAGAACTGCACCAAAAATTACACTTTCAGGAATACTTATATCACAGAGCGGCTTCTTGACAATTTTAGATTTTTCATCAGCCTCCATCTCAAGTATGAGTGCATCACATCCCGGGATTTCAGCAAATGAAGCTAATTTCTTTCGACGTATAAACTGTCTGATTACATTCACACTAATCAATGGCTTACATAATATTGAATCTACGTTTAGCGCCGCCGACATTCTTAGATAGTCCACATTTTTTACCATAATTATTCTTCGCGGGACATTCATTTGAGAAGCAATCATACTTGTGATAATATTTGTCTCATCGTCACCAGAAACAGCAATAAATTCATCCATTTCTGACAAATCTTCGCTAAGTAAAAGGTCTATATCGTTGCCGTCACCATGAATTACAAGACTTTTGTCAAGATTCTCAGCAAGGAGATTAGCTTTTTTTTCATTCGACTCAATTATCTTGACATATATTTTTTTTTCAAGGTCTTTTGCTACATATTCACCTACAAGACCACCACCTACAATCATAACATTTCTTATGTTGGCATTAATTTTGCCGAAAAAATTGAGAATTTCCTTTAAATATTTATTACTTGCTACTACAAAAATCTGGTCACCACGTAAAAGTATATCCTGACCTTTTGGAATTATTGTGATACCTCCACGCTTAATAGCGAGTACTCTGAGGGGTAAATCTTTGAAATGATGACTTAGTTCGATTAGATTATTTCCATAAAACTCAAAATTATCATCGAGTCTTATGCCAATTACTTTTATTCTACCATTCTCAAATTCGTAAAAATCTGACGCACTTGACTGCCGGACAAGGTGAGAAACAGCTTTTGCTACTTCCATCTCAGGATGGACAACTAAGTCAATACCAAAATCAGCACCTTTCATAAGTGAGTATTCAGGATTCCTAATTCTGGCAATTGTAGTTTTGACCCCGCTTTTTTTCGCAATCATTGAGGCAACAATATTCAGATCGTCATTCTGAGTTACAGCTATAAAAATATCAGCTTTATCTATTCCTGCCCGCTGTAGAATTTTAAAACTTGATCCGCTACCCGTAATTACACTCGCATCAAGGTGCTCACGTGCCTTTCGAGCAATATCAGGGTCAAGCTCAATTAAAGTGCAGTCATTGTTATCTTCTGTCAACCGATTGCATAAGTGATAGCCAATATCACCGGCTCCAACTATTATTATATTCATACTTATCGAAAAATTTGATATAAATTCTTAAGCAAAAGTAAATATATATTTATGAAATATCAAATAATTAAAAAGTAAATTCGATTTTATAAAATAATATTATTAAAATTGAAAAATCAAATGTCTAAACAAATTCAGGTGATAGGCACACTCAAATGCCGTGAGACTCAAAAAGTAATGCGTTTTTTCAAGGAACGCAAAATTACCCCACGTTTTTTGGATTTATATCAAAAAGGGCTTGCAAAAGGTGAGCTTGAAAATATCACAAGAAGCATACCTATTGAAGAATTAATTGATAAGGAATCCAAGGAATTCAAAAGCAAAAATTTTCAGTATATGGTTTTTTCGCCGGAAGATGTTATACTTGAATATCCACTGATTATGAAAACACCTGTGACGCGCCTTTCAGGAAAAGCAATTCTCGGTTTCGACAAGGATAAACTGACAGAGTTTATTAATTTACTTAAGCAATAATTTCGTAAATTGGTCCTTCGTGAGTTAGAGTGCTTGCAACAAGACTGACTTTAAAATTGACTTGCTTACCTATGTAAGTTTCCTTATTTTTTTCATATACATCAGCGAAATTTTCATTGGAACTTTTAACCCTTAGAAGGGTTATATGTGGCATAAATTTCCGCTTTTCTCTTGAAAATCCGTGGGCAGTAAGCTTTTTTTCGAGTTCGAAGAAATTTGTCAGGACTGACTTATCGGGACTGTGAACCCTTGCATACAAAAGACTTGGCTGCTGTGGAGAACGCATAACACCGAGTCCGTTAAATTTGAGTATTCCGGGGTATTCGATCAGCTTATCTTTTATTAGTTCAGTAATTTCAGGAATTTTTTCTACTTCAACATTTCCTAAAAATTTGTAAGTAAAATGGAGATTATGTAATTCTGTCCATTTCCCTGTGCAAACAGGAGCAAAAATTTCCTGCAACTTCGAATAATGCCTTTCAAACAGATATTTTGCCGCAAATGTTGCAATAAAGAGTCTTTTCACTTCCATTTTTACTTCCTCATAAACTTATTTATTTTGCCAAAAATATTATTTACAAATTTAACTGAAAATTTATTAAAAAAATAATGTTTATGGTTAATTACATATATTTATATATAACTTTTTTTATTAGAAATAATATTGACATACAAAAAATGCAGAAATCGGATATATCCTGTATTCTGTCCCCTTTTCACCATAGCTTGCCATTGTTGAAAGATTTATTTGCCAGTTTTGTGCTGCCTGATATATACCTGTAAACATAAGAAACCCACTGCCGTCAATCAAATTTGAATTGCTTGTCAAACTCAAAGTAGTCAGGTCGGAAAGTCTGTAAGCAAGATTGACTGCAAGATAATCTGTCCCTACATTAAGAATTTCTCCCCTTGCAAGCTTTATATAATCATAAGAATTTCTAATATTAGTACCAAGTCCGTTGTGCTGATATTCGATCATTCCATAAATATTTTGATTAAACTGATAATCCAGCCCCAGAATAAATTTAAGAAAATCCTGACCAAAATATCCATCATCAAAAGAATACACAAATTCACCTCTGAATCCGGCATCCAATATGCTACCGGCAAAATCACCCCCAATTAGAAAAGCATCGTCAAAATGACCAAAAATGCCGGAAATATCATATCCTGAATAGTTTGTTCTGAGCCGTCCGCCAATATTATCAGGATATTTTTGTTTTGTCGGGTTATAGACAATTTCAAAATCAGTAAAGTTTCCTAAATAGAATTTCATAGATACAGCATCAGCACCGTCCTTTTCAATTTTGCTGAAATTGGCAGGATTAATTGGATTAAACAAATCTGCTGGTTGCCATATACGTCCAACTCCCCACGAAATCCTCTGACGACCTATTGTTACTTCACCAAAATCAAAAATATGTTTAAAAAACATTCTGTCAATATAATGGTTAAGTGCTAATTGCTGGTCAGTATATAAATTATTTGCTAATTTCACTAATTGACGGCGGTTTTCCGAAATTTCTGTCAGAATAAAAAGATTTCTGTTTGATAATATGCCATTAACCTCATATTGTATCTCGAAACGGCTATTATCGCCAATATTAAAAGTTGGTCTGAGTCTTGCTCTCAGAAGGTTGGAATATGATTCTTCGGAAGGTATGTCAATAATTCCCAAAATTTTGTTATAGCGAGTTTGAGAGTAAGATGAAAGATTAAAAATATAACCCGAAATCCCATAATCTATTTGAGAATGGGCTTTGTAACTGAAACACACCGCTACTAGCAAAAATAAATATTTTTTAAAAATCATTTTGTAATGTAAAACGAATATTGCAAAATTACTTCATAAGTACAAGAAATATTAATTATTAAACCATCAAGTAAATGAAATATCCTATGGATTTTAATGGCTTCAAATCCCAGAGACTTCGCCTTGCGAATCATTATAAGATAACGAAACTAATCTACTAACACTTTTTCGAGTTAATCTCACATAATATTTTGCACTTTTAAAAAACAAAATTTCAAAAAAATATCTCTAAAAAAAGTATCTCACTCCAAGCTGCATCTGCCATCTTGAGAATAAATCCGAGACACTGAATATATCTTTTCTGTTATTACCTCTGAAATTAGGGATAAAACCGGATTTTATTTTGTTTAAATCTTGTTGCTGATAAAGTCCGGCATTGATTTCAGCCTGAGAGACATATCCTTCAAATCTCATCATACTATAATTTGAATTAGGCATAAAATACATATAACCCCAAGTAGGGTCAAGCATATTCATAAAATTCAAAATATCAAGAGAAATTTGGAATCTTTGCCAGCGATTGATCGGAATGTCCTGTGTTATTCTAATATCCAGATTATTTCTCCAGGGTTGACGCAGAGAATAACGCTCTGAAATTTCTCCTCTCTGGTCTGTCAGTTCATCAAACTGATTTATGAAATATTCCAGTTCATCCCAGT
Source organism: Ignavibacteriota bacterium (assembly GCA_019637995.1). Lineage (NCBI taxonomy): Bacteria > Pseudomonadati > Ignavibacteriota > Ignavibacteriota bacterium. Next base: position 1,359,576 of record JAHBUQ010000002.1, on the reverse strand, counting down.
TCCCTGTTGTAAGTATCATCTTATCATCATTAGGACCGGTAGGAATATATACCAAGTCATTACTCCAGTGGTCGTCATTATTTGCATCTCCGATATAAACACTTGACTGAGAGAAGTAAACCATCGAAAACGGAGCGCCTGAACGACCTTCATAGAATAGACCAACAGTAGTATTGTAACCTTTTGCCAGTTCAAATCTGTAGGATAAATTAGCAAGTACTCTGTGAGGAATCGAGAATAACGAATTTGTAAGTGTTGGGTTATTTGGGTCAACTATATGATTAAACTGCCAGTTTGATGCCGCAACGCTGGATGTCAGGCTGTTTACGTCCATAGCAATATTGTATGTATAAGCTAAATTCAAGCTCAAATCAGTAAAAATGCCTTGTCTGAACGGTTTTTGAAGCTGGATTGTATAGCTTGACTGATTGCCTTCTGTGGTGTTGGTAAGGTAAAGTACTCTGGTAAAGTCATTGCTGAGACGGTCACGTCCCATATATCGGGGTCTTCCGTCTATACCAAAAATCTGGTTACCGTCATTGTCGTATGCATATTTGAGATTTAGATTTCTATAAACGGCATCATAAATAGTCTTGCCATAAATAATTTCAACAGTTGCAAAAAATCCATATGGTAGTTCGCGGTCGTAAGCAATATTAGCCCTGAAAATCTGAGGCATTTTAAAATCAGGGTCAATGAGATTGACTTCAGTAGTTTGGATAGCGCCCGTAGGTGCATTGTAACCGAGCTCTTCCGTGAACTGGAATGAAGGGTCACGAATATCTGTAAATCCTAAGTCCATACCTGTATTAGAATATTGATTTGCCAGCCAGACACCGGGGGTTCTTCCTGAAAAAATTCCTATACCACCACGCAACTGATTAGTTTTATCATCAAAAACATCCCAATTGAATCCTAACCTCGGTGAAAAAGCAAGAGGGTTGGGCATATTATCACTTCTCAAACCACCGGGAGAAAACTCAGTAGGATTTTTAAATGTTTCCATTACTTTTGGATTTGCTAAAGGTTTATCAGGAAAAACAAACATATCGCCCCTTACGCCGGCAAGTATCTTGAAATTGCTTTGAATTGTCCATTCGTCCTGAACGTAAAAGCCAAGCTGTCCGTAAGAAAATCTTGCCCTTGGCATTTCGACACCTTCAATGAGAGAATATCCTCTTGTAAATCCTCTTGCAATACCTTGCTTATATGCCTCTACACCTTCGAATGTCCAGGCTCCATTAAAATTCTGGATGAACAGGTTGTCAAAAGTAATAAACTGATTTGAAATTCCTGCTGTAATTACATGATTACCAAGGAAAATATTAAAATTATCTGTTACTTCAATTATTCTTTGGCTTAGCTCATTAGCCTGTGAAGCATTTCGTGTACCAAAAGAAACTGAAGCAGAGCCATCAGGACCTAACCTTGAAATAGTAATTTGCGGATATCTGATTGGCGATTGTGCGTCTCTCGAATCATCTATCGAGGTTATTGCTACACGTAATTCATTTGCAAACCGGCTTCCAAAAACACTATTTAGTTGAAGTACTGACTGGTTCTGCATACTGTTGAACAAATATTCCTGACCCGAAAATGAGTAGAAAGTCTCGGCGCGGGTGATATCCTTGCCTTGATAAGCATGAACAAAATTATGCCTGAAAGTCAGTCTGTGCTTGTCGGAAATATTATAGTCAAGTCTTGCAAACATTTTATAAGCATCGGTTGATCTTGAATAGTTTTCAAATGTGCCCGGATCATAATTATATTGATTGATTGAAATCTGCCTTATTATATCCAATGAATCTGCACTTAACGGAAAAAATCTCAGAGCACTCGGGTCACCAAGAGCGATTGTAAATGGGTCGGTTCTGGATTTATATTCGCCGTTCATAAAATAGAACAACTTGTTTTTGAATACAGGACCGCCAACTCTTGCACCGATTACTGATTCACCGAAATCATCAAATGGTCTGCGATTTGCATCCGGACTTGTACCAACAAAAGAGCCGTTTCTACCGAAGAAATAGCCACCACCCCGCAAGTTATTTGAGCCGCTACGAGTAATTGCATTGATAGCACCACCTGTGAAGCCGCCTTCACGAACGTCGAATGGAGAAACTGACACCTGAAATTCCTGAATTGCATCAAGTGAAATCGGCTGGGATTCAGCTTGTCCGCCCGGTGTACCGGATGCTGAAAGTCCGAAGGCATCACTCATAACAGCGCCATCAACTTGAATTGTGTTGTACTTGCTATTTCTGCCACCCACATTTGAGCCTTCACTTGTTGAGGAAATTACGTGTGGTGATAGTCTTGAGTAGTCGTGGATTGACCTTGAAATTGTAGGTAAATTATTTATCTCTTCTTCACTGATAGTTTGCGAGGCACCTGTTTTTTCGCTGCTTATTATATCGCCTTTTGAAGCGAAAACTTCAACATCAGCTGTTCTAACAGCTCTTTGAGAAAGAATTATATCAATTGACATATTCTGACCGACACCGAGATTTATGTTGTTTAAAGTTGACTTTGAATAGCCGACCATAGTTGCCTCAATTGTAAAAGGACCACCAACACGAAGACCAACAACATTAAACCTGCCGGATTTATTCGACCGTCCACCCATCACAGTGCCTGATGGGTCATGTGTTACTTTTACGTTAACACCAACGAGGATATTGCCTTCTGTATCTTTTGTTATACCATTCACAGATGCCGTGGTCATCCCTTGAGAAATCATTACCTCAGGCATAAACAAAGTTAAAATAATAATCAAAGTAACATTTTTTATCATATTCGACTCCAATAAAAATGCGAGCTTATTCATCTATAATATTTTGTTTTGTAAATTTTAAAATATATTATGTCAAAAATACTATTTTCTCATTTGATATTGATAAAAAAAATTGAAAATATACTATTAAATCTCAAAGTTATTTCAATTATTACAATTTTAACTGTTTCTACATTATTTTTAAATACAAATGCCCTCTACGGGCAAAAAATGTCATATCCCAAACATCAGATTGGTCTTGGATATTCGTCATTTTCAGCATCAGGTCTTACATATTATCTTGAAATCAATAAGTATTCAGCTTTGCAGGTTTCTCTATTGCCGTACTACACAAGTACAAGTAATAATAATTTAAGTATAATAGCACTATTTGGCGGAGAATATCATTTTAATATTTTCAGAACAAAAGAATACAGGATATTTGCTTTTGCCGCATCAGGAGCGGGACATCTGGAAAGAAGCGAGACGACTTTCAAAATAATCAATGATGTCGAAATACGGGAAACGAGAGTTGACTTAAACAGAATTATTAATTTTGGTACAGGTGCTGGTCTGGAGTATAAAATAAACCGGCAATTTATTGTCAGTGCAGGTATTGGATTGATGTATCAATTGTCTGATAAAGCCAATTTCTCAGAATTTTGGGATAGAAATCCATCGGGTGAATCTTTTCTTGGAATCGGCGGCTCAATATCTTTTCGTTATGCTTTTTAATAATATTTAGCTCAAAATATTATTATTAAAGTATTTTTTTGCATTTTTGAATATTATAATATTTACAATTTAGATTTTTTTATGGCAAGAGTATTAATTACCGGCGGAGCCGGATTTTTAGGTTCGCATCTTTGTGATAAATTTATAGATTCAGGTGATGAAGTTATCTGTATGGATAATTACATAACAGGTTCACCTGATAATATTGCACATCTATATGGTAACAAACGTTTTAAATTCATCGAGCACGATGTTACTGAATATATTTATGTAGAGGGGAATGTAGATTATATTTTGCATTTTGCTTCACCTGCTTCACCGATTGACTATTTAAAACTGCCAATTCAAACTCTGAAAGTCGGCTCTTTGGGAACACACAAGACTTTAGGTCTTGCCAAAGCTAAGAATGCCCGCTATCTCATTGCTTCAACCAGCGAAGTATATGGCGACCCTCTGATTCATCCTCAAAATGAAGAATATTGGGGAAATGTCAATCCTGTGGGCTATCGCGGAGTTTATGACGAAGCCAAAAGATTCGCTGAAGCTATGACTATGGCATATCACAGATACCATAATGTTGATACTCGTATTGTCAGGATATTTAATACTTACGGTCCAAGGATGAGACTTCATGATGGCAGAGCGATTCCGAATTTTATCAATCAGGCACTTCACAATCAACCTGTTACAGTCTATGGCGAAGGTAATCAAACCCGTTCTGTCTGTTATGTTGATGATTTGATTGAGGGAATATATAAACTGCTGCTTAGTGATGAGGTAAATCCAGTAAATATTGGTAATCCTGACGAATTGACTATGCTCGAACTTGCTCACGAAATCATTGAGCTAACAGGTTCAAGCAGCCAAATTATTCATCAGGAACTTCCCAGCGATGACCCTAAAGTCAGAAAGCCCGATACATCCAAAGCTCTTGATTTACTGGGTTGGTCTGCGAAAGTACCAAGAAAGCAAGGGCTGAAAAAAACTATTGATGATTTTAAGAAAAGACTTCTTATATAATATTTTGAGGTAATAATGATTAAGCAATTTTATATAACAATTTTTTTTGCAATTATAAGCACTAATCTGTTTAGCCAGAATTTTGAATCGGTTGATATTAACAAAATTAAAGCCGAAATTACTGACGAAAATAGTGATTATTTTTATCCCAAACTATTTGAAAGATATTCTGAAAACGATACAACTCTCACACTTGACGAGTTCAGACGACTTTATTACGGTCATGCTCTTCAACCTTATTATAATCCGAATATTTCACGAACAGATGACTCAGCAAGAACTTTGAAAGATTTGCTCAGAAATAGAAGTAATGATTTTGGAAGGCTGAATAATCTTTGTAAATTTGTTTTAAGGCTCGACCCATTTTGGATAGATGCATTGTATATTTTAAGTATATCTTCTGAAATGCTTGGCGATTTAGAAACTTCTGAATATGCTGTCTATAAACATACAATGCTTCTGAGAACCATCCTCCAGTCAGGTGATGGACGTTCCTATCAGTCTGCATTTACAATTCTTTCCATATCGGATGAATATTCTCTTCTGAATGCTCTGGGGCTTAAGTTCAAAGAGCAGGCATTGATGCACAATGATGGAAAACCTTATGATTACCTTGCTGTTGAACCTGATGATGAATTGGAAATAGAGGGTTTGTATTTTAATATTGAGCTTTTCTTTGGAAAGGGATTAAGCAAGTAAAGGAAATTTAAGATGAATTCGTTTGAAAAATTAAATACGATACAGGAAAATACAAATTCCTTATTATGCGTGGGATTGGATTCGGATTTGAATAAAATTCCCGTACATCTGGGAAAATCAATAGAATCAATTTTGGAGTTTAATAAGCAAATAATTGATGCAACTATAAAATACGCTTCATCTTACAAATTGAATTTCGCTTTTTATGAAGTTTATGGAAGTGAAGGATTCGATATCCTGAAAAAAACTATAGAATACATTGGAAATGAGCGTTTTGTAATAGCTGATTCAAAAAGAGGCGATATTGGAAATACTTCTGATGCCTATGCTAAGTCGTGTTTTGAATATTTTAAAGCAGATGCAATTACAGTCGCTCCATATATGGGACGCGATTCTATAGAACCCTTTCTAAAATATGAAGACAAAATGACTTTTGTCCTTGCACTTACATCTAACCCCGGTTCGGGAGATTTCCAGCGGCTGGAGTTTGAAGGTAAACCACTCTATCAGCATGTCATAGAAAAAACATGCTCCTGGGGAAGAAAAGAGAATTTAGGTTTTGTCACCGGTGCTACCCATCCTGATGATATTCACAATATCAGAAAGATTATACCTGAAAGTTATCTATTAATTCCGGGCGTCGGAACTCAAGGCGGAAATATCGCTGAACTAATGAATGCAAATTCAGGAGGACCTTGCATAATTAATGTTTCGCGGGATATAATTTATGCAGACAATGGAGCTGATTTTCTTAAAGCAGCCAGAAACAAAGCTAAGTTTTACAGAGATGCATTTATTATTGATAAAATATCTTAAAATAATTACATTTTTTTCGTTTATTGATTATTAATTCATTTAGCACACAACTAATATTCGAGAAAGATTAATAAATATTCATAATTATTATGAGTATTTACTGTTACATACTGATATATAATCACTTATTAATTATTTATGAATTACTTATATAATATTATGATTAATCATTTCCAGTACAATTCATCAATTCTTATACTCTAACCCCTCTCGAATACTCATTTTATGTAAAAACTGCTCAAATCAACCTATTTAATGCAAAATATTATTTTATTATGAACGAATAATTTAATAATTTTAATTTTATAAATGGACACGATAGTAAAAAGTTTTTAAAGGATTGCAATTATGATAGATAAATTACATAAATTGACTAAGTTTTCAGCTCTAATAATAATTATATTTTATTCAATGAGCTTAAATATAAATACGAAGGAATTACCTGATAATTTTCCTCCTTTTGATATTCTGACATTAGATAAACCTGCCCCCGGAATCATGATGTTTGCAACTCGTGGTGCAGGGTACGGCAGTTATATTTTGATAACTGACAGCGCTGCAAATGTACTGAATTACCGTCCTGTAACAAGTGTTACGAGCAATTTCAGCGTCCAGCCAAATGGTCTTATAACATTCAATTCTGTTCAGCAGGGATATTTCAAAGCGTATAGTGAAGCGAGATTTTACATCGCTGATACCTCACTTACAGTTATTGATTCGATAGTATCCGGCAATGGCTTTATTCCGGCACCCCACGTATCTGAAATTTTACCTAACGGGCATTATGTGTACAGTTCATTTGAGGCACATCACATTAATATGTCAAAAGTTGTGGAAAATGGCAATCCGAATGCAATCGTAGCAGGAGCAATATTGGTTGAGATGGACATTGATAAAAATGTAGTTTTTCAGTGGAGAAGCTGGGATTTTATTAATATTGAAGATACTTATCAGCCTATTGATGACTTTTTGAATATTATTACTCTGTACTCAAATTTTAATTCAGTGGCTATTGATTCCGATGGCAATTATTTGATTTGCAACAGATTGCTTTCAGAAATTACTAAAGTAAATCGCACAACCGGGGAAATAATCTGGCGACTTGGTGGCAAACATAATGAATTTACATTTATTAATGAAAACGAAAATAATGCTCCAATTTACTTCTCAATGCAGCACGATATAAGAATTCTTCCAAATGGAAATATTACTTTGTTTGATAATGGCGACCAGCATGACCCGCCTTATTCAAGAGCAGTTGAGTATGAAATTGACGACGTAAACAAAACTGCCACATTAGTCTGGGAGTATGTGCCTGATGTAAGGGTTTTTGCAACTGCAAATGCTTCAACTCAAAGACTTCCGAACGGGAATACTATTATTGGCTGGGGAAATACTACATCAAATCCCGAAAAACTTGATATTACAGAAGTTAATAAAGATAGTAAAGTCGAATTTGAAATGCGTCTTCCTAAGACTATCAATGCTTTCAAAGCACTGAAATTTCCTTATCCAATAGGAAAAGAAAGTAATAAAGTTTCGCGAGATGAACTTCTTCCATTAAACACTTACAAATTCAATAATTCATTTGATACTACAGGGGTTACAATTGTATTCCAGAGTTTTGAAGGATTTATGTACAATTGGATTGATGTTTATAAATATGAGTATGCCCCTTTATATCCGAGATTTACAGGCAAAGTTCCGAATGTTGCTCCATACAGATATGAAGTGAATGCTTACAGTTTTAATAATTACGAATGTGAAATAAGATTCAATTTAGATGGTATGATTAATATTTACAATCCCGAAAAATATACAATTTATTACAGAGATACAAACGATAAAAAAACCTTCATACCTTTAGTAACGACTTATAATCCCCAGACAAATGAACTTTCAGCAAAAACTAATGTACTTGGCGAGTTTATTCTTGCAAAAGATTATCCGGAATCAAAGCCAAATCCTCCATTTTTATCAACACCTGAAAATGGCAAAAGACTTGAAAATGGTCAAGTTGTAAATTTTGCTTGGAGTCCAAATGGTTTCTTCAGAAAATCATCGTTGATGGTAGCCGATAATCCTGATTTTGAAAATCCTGTTTTTCAGGAAAATGAGCTTGTTGAAACAAGAATTAATTTAAATGAATTTGATGCTGATAAAACATATTATTGGAAAGTTAAATCATATAACGACAGCTTTGAAAGTGATTGGTCGGAAACATTTATGTTTGCTTTAGAGCCGGGTTTTATTGAAATAAGTTCACCAAATGGCGGCGAAGTATGGCATAAAGACGGCTTCAGAAAATTTGTTAACTGGGACCAGAATGTTGTCGTACCAGTTAGGATAGAGCTTCTTCTGAAAGATGAAGTTGTAATTGTTCTTGATTCCATCGAAAGTTATACCGGTGCATATGCATTTGAAATTCCGGAACATATAGAGCCGGATTCTAATTACAGAGTTCGAATTGTTTCGCTTAATGACGAGAATTTATCCGGTATCAGTCAGGGTTATTTCACAATCAAACCTGATCCGTCAAGTGTAAATGAGATGTATGAAGATAATTCTTTGAAATTTGTTAGTATTTACCCAATTCCTGCTCAGAATGAAGTTAATTTTGAAATAAATTCAGAAGTATTGGAAAATTTAACAATCTGTGTTTATGATTTAAGGGGCAATTTAGTAAAAAATGTTGTCTTAAATTCTGATAATATTAATCAGAATCTTCTCAATTTAGATTGCAGTGATTTACAGACAGGTTCATACATATACAAACTTATATCAGGTAATAGCTCAAAAACAGGAAAACTAATTATTAAGCGATAGGTAAGCCATGAAAAAGTTTTATTTTATTTTAATAGTAATACAGCTTAGCATTATGAGCGAGCTATATAGTCAACCTGAATATCAGTTTACAGTTGAAAAACTTGATAAACCCTATCCGGGATATATCAGATTTGATTGGGTATTAAATCCTAATTTTGCTGTAGTGGATAATTACGGCTATTATCAAGGTTACAAACAAACCCGTGAAGGTGGACCCTATTTCTTTGAATTGAGGAATGGCAATTTTGCTCAATTATCAAATGACGTATATTATATTTATGATAAAAATATGAATCGAATAGACAGCATTCCAAATAAAACCGGATTTGCTACAGATTTCCATGATTTTATTTCTCTTAGTAACGGACGTTATCTGATGCTTGTTAATGAATTGCATCAAATTGATATGAGTCAAATTGTTGAAGGTGGAAGAGAAGATGCTTATGTTATAGATAATATTTTAATTGAAACCGACAGGACCGGTACTGTTTACTGGGAGTGGCATGCTTTAGATCACATGGAAATAACAGATGCTACACCGGATATTGATTTGACTATGGTCGGCATTGACTTTGCCCATATTAATTCAATGTTTGAAGATGCTAATGGTAATATACTAATATCTATAAGACATTTTGATGAAATTGCTCTTATCAACAAGTCAACCGGTGAGTTTGCCTGGCGAATTGGCGGATCATATTCAAAGAATAATCAATATTCATTCACAAATGATTTTAATGCAGATTTCAAAGGGTTTTCTCATCAGCATACTGCTCAAATTTTACCAAATGGCAACATACTAATGTTTGATAATGGTAATATGCGCGAAAATCCATTTTCGCGTGCAGTCGAATACAGTGTCAATCATTCTTCAAAAACAATTACAAAAGTATGGGAATTTATAAATAATCCTCCAACATACAATGCATCAATGGGAAGCGTTCAGAGATTGCCAAATGGTAATACTTTAATTGCATGGTCACGCGGAACAATCAATGAAGTAAGACCCGATGGTTCTGTTGCTTTTGAACTTAATTTAGCATATAATTTCCCTTTCTATAGAGCACAAAAAGTAAGTTATTCTTCTGTTTACGATGAAAAGCAAATATCAGGAGCAGGAAATTATAATTTTACAGGTGCAAATGGTAATACAGGTGTATCAATTTCTGTTGCAAATATTGGTCAAATGACAAGAACCTATTTGCAAAAACATGACTATGCTCCTCCATATTTTGAACCGAGTAATCAGAATCTGATTAGTACATTGCCTTTACGATGGGTACTTTCAACTGACAAGAATGAGCCGAATTTAAACGGTACTTTTAAAGTTAGATTGGCTGACTTAAATTATAATGATTCTCCTTCTAAACTCGTTATTTATAAGAGAAGCAAGGAAGGTTATGGAGTTTTTGAAATGCTTCAAACCTATTATAGTCAAGCAACGGGTGAGCTTTATGCTGATTTTTCCGGGTGGGGTGAATTTGTAATTGATGTTATTGATTTGGACAAACCAATTTTACTTTCTCCATCATACAATTCCTTTATTTCAAATGAAGGTAATCTTGTGTGGAGCTCGGTTACAGGTGCAGAATATTATCAGGTTCAGTTATCCAAAACTCAGAACTTTTCAAATACCTTATTTTCACAAATCGTAAATAATGATACAAAATATAACTTTTCAAATTTAAGCTTCAATGATAAATATTTCTGGAGAGTGAGAGCGATAGCAACAAAAGATACATCTGAATGGTCGGATGTATTTACATTTAACACAAATGTAGCTGCTCCGGAGCTTACTTTCCCCGATGATTTTTCCTTTGGTTTTTCACCTAAAGACACAATTAAATGGTCAAAAGTTGATGGAGCTGACAGTTATCAAATTCAAATTAATTACTATGAAAATTTTACAAACCCAATCATAAATGCAAAAAACATAAATAATAATTATTTCACTTTTCTTGGTTTTACACATAATATCAAATATTACTGGAGAGTCAGAGCTTTCAAAGGTTCAGACTCAAGCAGCTGGTCGGATGTACGGGAATTTACCACTGTAATTGCCACACCTATTTTATCGTCTCCTGCCGATAGTGTAATCAATGTTCCCAATAAATTTAATTTTTCGTGGAGTTACGTTCAGGGTACAGACTTTTATGAATTTCAGTTAGCTGATAATGTAGAGTTCGATAATTTAATAATGAGTGCCGACAAACTTAAAAACGAAAGTATAGAAATAAGTGAGCTCCAATATGATAAAAGCTATTTCTGGAGAGTAAAGGCATCAAGGTCAACTGATGAAAGCGACTGGAGTGATACCAGAATGTTTACAACAATGCTTTCGCCTGTCCAACTGAAATATCCGGACAATAATGCTAATAATACCAATGTAGATATCAGACTTTCTTGGGATAAGAAAGCGGCAGGTATAAAATTCAAACTGCAAATATCCAATGATTATAATTTTGAAAACATTTTTATTGAGTTGGATAATTTAGAGTATAATTATTATCAAATCGAAGAGCTTGCTCCAAATAAGACTTATGTTTGGCGTGTAATGGCATACCGTGATGAATTAATAAGCCCTTGGTCGAATTCCTTTAGCTTCAAAACAGGGAAAGGACTTGAGTTAATGCCTCCGAGTTTGATTCTTCCTCATGATGGAGCTGAAGCATTTTCTGAAGTGAGTTTGCATTGGAACCAAAGAATAAAAGCTATTAACTATACACTTCAAGTTTCAACGAATAATTTGTTTGCTAATAATGTTATTGAACATAAAAATATTAAAGAAACGCACCTTATACTTGAAGATTTGAAAATTAATGATACATATTATTGGCGTGTTAAGGCTTATAGTAAGTATGACAGTAGTGGCTGGTCTCAGGTTAGATCGTTTAATATAATAGAGCCGGGCAGGATTGTTGAACTTGTAAAACCCGGAAATGATGCTTTACAGGTTCCACTTGCAGGAAAACTGGAATGGAATGAAATTGCAGATATTGATTATTATACATTACAAGTTTCAAAGAATTCCAATTTTGATGAAAATATAATATTTGAAGATGTTTATAAAAATAGCTTTTTTAATTATATCAATTTTGATTATCACACTACATACTTCTGGCGTGTAAGATATTCAAGAGATGGAGAATTGAGCGAGTGGTCAGCCACCTGGCCCTTCACGACTGCTTCCAAAACATCTCTTAGTATTCCGGTGATAACAAATCTTAAAGACGGAGTTACAACAGTTCCTGTTGCAGGAAAAATATCATGGAATCCTGTTTCTTACGCTTCTGATTATCAAGTTTCAATCTCTAATCACGAAAGTTTCAGAACAATAATGTATAAACAGTCCGGTATAATTGGAAACGAACTGAATTATAGCAACCTCGAATATGGAACATTATATTACGTCAGAATTGCTGCTTCTAATGATTCATCAAAAAGTCTTTGGTCAAAACCTCTGAAATTTACTACTGAGCTTGAATCGCCGCTGATTACATTCCCTGCAAAAGGTAGCATTAACGTACCAAAAGATGGAACAATCACATGGGTACTTCAAAATAATATTCACAGATATCATCTGCAAATTGCGACTGATGAAAATTTTGAAGGTGTAATTAGTGAACTTTCCAATTTCGACTATGAATTCTATAATTATTCATTGGAGAATAATACCAAGTATTTCGTAAGAGTAAAATCTTTTAATGATACAAATTCGAGCAGGTGGAGTGATATTGTTGAATTTACTACTCAAAACCCTTCATCAGTTGAAGAAAGCAATGATTTATTTGTAAATATTTTTCCCAATCCCTCATCCGACTTCATCACAATCCGGCTAAGCGACATAGGGCTTCAGCCCTTTGCACGAGCAGAGAAAGTGCAGCTATTCGATATGCTCGGTTTAGAAGTTATGTCTGTATGGATAGGGCTTGACCTGTCCACACAAAGAATAGATGTATCTCATCTGCCCGCAGGAGTGTATTTCATCCGTATTGGTAATAAGGTGGAAAAATTTGTGAAGATGTAGAAATACCGTAGGGGCAGGTTCGGAACCTGCCCCTACTTTATATATAAATCCGCGAAATTCTTCAATCCGAATAATCTGCGATTCTGACAATAATTGGGAATTAGGTGGAGAAATTTTCTGATTGTGAAAAAAAGTTTGCACATTAATTAAATTCTTCCTATTTTAGTAAAGCGATAATGGTAATTACGAAAAATAATGATTTTAACTGGAAAAAATATTAGAAACAACAGTAGCATTGCCCCGAAAATTGAGGCAATCGTAAACCTTTTTGCCATTTTGTTATCTGCATTTTTCAAACGCTTTATCTCTCCTTTATTACTTCAACAGAAAAAGATTTTTTGTTTAATAAATTTTGTCTCAACGAATTCTCAACGAATTCTCAACGAATTCTCAACGAAAAGTATTTTCACAAAATTAAAATATTTATTTTATTTGAGGAGCTTAAAATTCCCGGAATTACGATTTAGCGGCAGATAAGATTTACAAAATATAAATCATTTCTGTCGCAAAATTGGATGATTTTGGACTTAGGAATAATTATCCTTAGTCTTTAAATGGTCATTTCAACATCTTTTCTTATGGTTTTAGATTTAATATTTACAAATATAAAAATTCTAGAAAATTGTTGAGATAGAAAATTATCTTCCAAAAATAATTTTTAATTAATTAAGGATTTTATTATGAAAAATACTATTATTATTATAGGATTACTCATCAATTTGAGTTGTTTTACCCTATTATCTCAGAGTCCTCCTTGCTTTCCGGAAGATCAGGGTCTGAATTTTGAAATTCCATTAAATCATAATTGCCCACCATATTCTACAGATATGCCCTTTGATGTGTTGATTGGATATATTGCACTGGATAGTTTAACCAAAAATGTGGATATTGATGACTATTACAGTTTCATGAACAATCAAACATATAATGATACGATCAAAACTATGATGAGATATTTTTATAAAATGCTGGAATTCAATCCTGAAAAATATCTTAACTATAAACATAGTGGACAAATAAATAAGTATGAAGCAATGGATTATGAGCATTTATTTTATGATTTTGTAAGAAGAATTTCTCCAGAACCAATTTTGGATGCTTCTTTGTTGGCTTCATTTGTTATAGCAAAAATAACTGTTAACTCAGTCTATAACTATAATGATTCTATAGCTAGAAGTGCAAAAACAGCAAGTATCATAACGGCATATATTGATAGTTTAATAAAAGGAAAAGTAATTAGTGAATGTCCAAATCCACCTATAATAGGCTCACCTATTCAAAAGTGCATTAAGTTTGAAATTGCAAAGGAATGGTTTACATATAATCCTGATTTTGAAATGATTCCGGGTCAATCATATTTTGTTTTTTTTGATTACAGGCTTATTTGTAAAACAGAAACGTCTTCATACTTTACAATTTTTCCTCTAAGATTTGTTGATTCTAAGACAAATTCAATATATCCGGTTATAGATAACAGCATAATTGATATACATAATGAACTTGGGTTTGGTACAAATATAGATATAAATACATTTTATAATTTAATCCAAACCAGAGTCAATCAAATTAAAAATTTTACACCATAATTAATGAGAGGATAAAATGAACTATCTTATATTGTTTTTATTAGTCTTCAGTTGTTCAAATTTATTAGCAGATGATTGTGGTGTTAATTTAAAATGTGATGAATCAATTAAGTATCCTTATCATGACTGCTTGAGTAATGTTGTTTGTACAAATGAACCTCTTGGTTTGAATCCACCAGTTCGTCGTGGATCTATGCCAATATGTTCAATAATTGACCATAAAGATGGACCAGGGATAATACAATTGCCTACCATGACAGGTCTTGAGACTGTGTTTGATGCTACAAGAATTCAAGAAGATATTAATTGTGCCCAAAGACAATGGAATTGTGTATGTGGTAAACAAGATGCTTCTTGTTCAAGTGGATGTCAAATTAAATTGAGATGGTCTAAAAAAGCTAGTGATTTTAGTAGTCCAACCACTTTAGCATATGCTGAATCTAGGTGGTCATATGGTATAGGGCATCCTTGTATATATAACTGTTCGACAAGTAATATCACATTAAATAATTCAGATTCCTGGAGAGGAAAGAAGATTGATGGATTTTATGCAAAGTCATTTTGCCAGTATGACAGCGATTATTATACTCGAGAGCCAGACAAAGGTTATAATACATAAAATATTTGTTCAGTACTTTTGCATGAAATTGGCCATATTTTAGGTTTAGGTCACTTTGATGATAAACATTGTAACAACCCTGATCCAAAATTGGAGCCAACTTCAGGTGCAGTGATGCGATCCTTTATGCCTGCAAATAGGGATGCTTATAATTTAACTGAATATGATAAATGTGCGGTTGCGAAGCTTCATTGCCCAACTATTACTTCATTTTTTGAATTTATTGATGACAGAGAACAATCAACTTCTTACCCAAATCCCGCAAGTGATTTTATTACAATTCAATTCAGCAACAAAGGGCTTCAGCCCTTTGCAGCAGTAGATAAAGTACAAATATTCGATATGCTTGGAATTGAGGTGATGTCCGTAGGGACAGGGCTTGACCTGTCCACCCAAAGAATTGATGTTTCGCATTTACCGGCAGGAGTGTATTTTATAAGGATTGGTAATAAGGTGGAAAAATTTGTGAAGATGTGATTAAAAAACAAGGGCGAACGACAATTCGCCCTTACTTATATTATTCTAAATTCCGACTTCTAGATTAAATCTGCCTGTCCAGTTTATTCTTTCACTATTTGTAATCATATTTTCAAGAGTATTGTGTATTAACTCAAGTTGTGCTTTAGCTCTGTGATTGCTTATATAATATGATAAACTGCCGGTAAATTGTCTGTTGAATTCAGCGCCTGAGAATTCACGTATAGCTTCATCAGGAATAACTGTTGCCATTCTGACGGCGACTTCGATATTGCTGTCGAAAATATATGATGCCTGAAAAAGATACCCCTGCCCAATATAAACATAAACCGGTGCACCTTCTAAAAATCCGGTGAAAGGCTCATCAGCATTTCTTTGAGCATACTCAGTGTAGAATGCAAATCCTCTGTATTTCAAAATTGCATCAGCCAGAAGAACACTCTGGTCAACAGTCTTCAGAAGCTGAGGACCCAACTGCCCGCGTGTTCTTGTTGATTTCTCGTTATATGAATATGTTACCCCAACTGATAATTTAGGCTTCTGTTCACGCATCAAATCTCCCTCGAAATAATCGCCGCCGCCTGAGAATTTACCAAATGGCAGGACTTCAATTCTTCCTGTATAAGCAAAATTTGCTCCGGGCATTTGTGGAGCATATCTCCCGTCTCCATTTGATAAAGCTCCTCTTATATTAAGTCCTACATCACTTATTTTTGTAGAATACAAACCCTGAATACCGAAATCTCTGTCAATAGTAAATATAGAATTTACTATTGACCTGTCTGTAAACTGCATATCGCCAGAAGAAATAACTCTTTGCCTGTTGCCGGGTAGTTTAGTCTGTCCGATTCCAAGTTGGATATTGGGTGAAAAGTTCCAAAATACCATTGCATCACGAATTAAGTTAGGTAAATCCGAATCAACAATATCCCAGTCCCTTCTTGCAAATGAAAGCTGCAAATTAAAACTAAGCTTTTTATACAATAAACCACCAAAACGCAATCGAAGTCTTCTTACAGCAAGCTCTGTACTTTTTGCGCTTAAGTCAGTTTCCGATACAGTGTTGTAGCTGATTCTGTTTTGCATACGAAATCGCATAATCACTGAAAGAGATGTATCTGCTGTTTCAAACATAATTCCATTTGAATTAAAGTCAAAGCTGGCAGGTGAGCGGGTTGTTTCCTGTGCTTCTATGAAAACAGGCATTGCTGTAAGTAATGCAATGAAATACCATAAACGTAGATTCATTTCTTATCCATTTTGAGAAAAATACAATTAACACAATCTTAACAAATACAAAAGTAATCTGATAATTTTGAATAAAAAAATATGATTTACATTTTTATCAAATATAGAAAAATTAAAGTTTGCAATATTTGAGAACAATATAACATGTAAATAAAAATTATTTACATTTAGGATTAAAATTAGCATAACATAAAATTTTTATTAATCTTTTGCGTTTATATATATATTTTAATTATTTATTTAATCAATTCAGGAGTATCAAATGTCATTCATTCTCAAAGAATTACCTTACGCAAAAAATGCTTTGGCGCCTTACATTTCAGAAGAAACTATGGATTTTCATCACAGCAAACATCTTCAGGCTTACGTTAACAATACAAATAACTTAATTGCCGGAACCGAATTTGAAAATATGCCATTAGAAGAAATAATTACAAAATCATCAGGTCCTCTATTCAATAATTCAGCTCAAATCTGGAATCACGAATTTTTCTGGGATATAATGACACCAAATGGCGGCGGCACTCCAAGTGGCGATATGCTTTCAGCTTTGGAACAGAGTTTTGGTTCATTTGACAGCTTTAAAGAAAAATTTGTAAAATCTGCAACAGGTCTTTTTGGCTCAGGCTGGACCTGGCTTGTTAAAAATTCTGACGGCAAACTTGACATAGTATCATACAGCAATGCAGGCAATCCGCTAACTGAAGGTAAAAGTGCACTTTTGGGTATTGATGTATGGGAACATGCCTATTATATTGACTATCGCAATGCACGTCCCAAATATGTAGAAGCATTTTTTGATGTAATCAACTGGAATTCAGTTGCTTCAAAATTCTGATATTTATTGAATTCGAAATTGAACAAAGCTGCTCAATTTTGGGCAGCTTTTTTGTTATTTTGTAATAAAAAAAACTTGTTAGTATGTATTTACAATAATTAATATGTAGATACGATTAAATATTTTTACTTAAATCAAAGTTGAAAATATTTTATAATATAAGTTAAAATAAATTCTAAGGAAAAAAATGAAGATTCATGAGTATCAAGCAAAAGAGTTGTTAAGCAGGTATAATGTCCCTACACTAAAGGGTAAAGTCATCTATTCAGCAGAAGATGCCGGAAGTATAACTTACAACGAATTTGAATCTCAAGGAATAGGAACTATAGTTCTAAAAGCACAAATTCATGCAGGCGGCAGAGGCAAAGGTACAGTAATCAATGCTGCTAATGGCGAGCCGGCTGAACTTTTCGGCAAAACTGTTCGCGGTGTTAATGTCATTAGCGGTGGAAATATTTCCGATAAAGCATATCAGTTCGCTAATGCCACATTAGGTAACAAACTTGTTACAATCCAAACCGGGGAAGAAGGCTCTTTAGTCAGTAAAATGCTCATTGAAGAGGGTGTTTCAATTGACAAGGAATTTTACGCAGGTATTACCCTCGACAGACAAACCGGCAGAAATGTTGTTATGGTTTCGACTGAAGGTGGTGTTGAAATTGAAAAAGTTGCAGAAGAAACTCCCGAAAAGATTCTCAAAGAAACTATTGACCCTGCTATCGGGTTTCAGGCATATCAGGCAAGAAGTTTGGCTTTTGGATTGGGTCTTAAAGGCAGTTCTTTTAACAGCTTTATAAATTTTATAACAAAGCTTGTGAAAGCTTACCATGAATTGGATTGCAGTCTTGTGGAAATAAATCCGCTTGTTCTAACTACCGATGGTGATATGATTGCCTTAGATTGCAAAATGACTTTTGATGAAAATGCTATTTTCCGCCATCCTGAATATATGGATCTTCGCGATGTATCTGAAGAAGACGCTTTAGAAGTTGAAGCTTCAAAATTTAATCTGAATTATATCAAACTTGACGGTAACGTCGGCTGTATGGTCAATGGTGCCGGATTAGCTATGGCTACAATGGATTTAATTCAATTATCAGGCGGTAAGCCGGCAAACTTCCTTGATGTAGGCGGTGGTGCAAATCCTGAAAGAATTGCAAACGCTTTCAGAATAATGCTAAGTGACCCCAATGTGGAAGCTGTTCTAATCAATATTTTCGGTGGTATTGTTCGCTGTGATAAAGTAGCTGAAGGCATAATTCAGGCTCTTCAAACAATTGAAGTAAAACTTCCTGTTATCATACGTCTTGATGGAACAAATGCCAAAGAAGCCGCTGTAATGCTCAAAAAATCTACCATGAAATTCAAAGTAGCTCTTAATTTTGAAGATGCGGCAAGGCTTGTTACTGAAGTTTTGAAAAAATAAGAAAATTAAAATATTTTATTATATAAGCTGTCAAAATTTTGGCAGCTTTTTTTTAAAAGATTATTGATTTGTTATCTGAGTTATTTCCAATAAAGGTAGAAATTAATAAATCTAATTTGATGTTTAGAATCATTATTCCATCAAAAATATGGTTTTATGATTAATAGAAACTTTTGAATATGAATTGAAAGCTGTTTCAATAGGCTGATTGAAAATATTTCACATTCTTATATTTTTTTTTAATTGAAATTTACAATTTAGTATTCGCTAATGTGTTAATGTAAATATTGAAATTAACTTTGATAAAATAAGGAAAACGATAATGGCATGGTTTGTAAGATCTAAAGCCAATATTACTGAAGAAACCCAAAAAGCGATGCCTGACGGCTTATGGACAAAATGCCCGTCGTGCGGTGAAATAATGTACAAAACTGACCTTGAAGAAAATTTATTCACCTGTAAAAAATGTTCGTATCATTTCAGAATAGGCTCGAAAGAATATATCAATATTATTCTTGACGTTGGCTCGTTTGAGGAGACAAATCAGAATATACGCTCGACTGACCCTCTTAAATTTGTGGATACGAAGGATTACCCAACAAGAATTGCTGAAGGTCACAAAAAATCAGGTGTTAATGATGCAATCACAACCGGTGTTGGTTCATTGAAAGGTAGAAAAGTATCATTTGCTTGTATGAATTTCAATTTTATTGGTGGAAGTATGGGCTCTGTTGTTGGCGAGAAAATTTATCGTGCTGCCAAAATTGCCCTTGATAAGAAAATGCCATTTATCCTGATTTCAGCCAGTGGTGGCGCCAGAATGCAGGAATCTGTCCTGTCTCTGATGCAAATGGCTAAGACATCTGCTATACTTGCTGAGCTTGATGAAGCAGGTGTACCGTTTATATCACTTCTTACTGACCCTACCACAGGTGGCGTAACAGCTTCATATTCAATGCTTGGTGATGTAAATATTGCAGAGCCCGGAGCACTTATTGGTTTTGCAGGTCCAAGAGTAATTGAGCAGACTATTCGCAAGAAACTTCCGGCTGGATTCCAAAGAGCCGAATTTTTATTGGAACATGGCTTCCTTGATAAAATAATTGATAGAAAAGTCATGCGGGATGAATTATCCCAAATTGTTGAGTGGTTTTATAATTAAATAGTTTTATTGAATTAATATATTCATCTCTTTTTTCTAATCCCAATGCCAACGGAAATTTTTCTTGATGCATTGGGATTGCTTTTAGCCATAATATTTTTGCCGTCAATCACCATTACACTTGAGCCACCACCATCAAGATTCATGGCATCATAGCAACCAATTTGTTTCATTATTTGTGCCAGTTCACCGA
Source organism: Ignavibacteriota bacterium (assembly GCA_019637995.1). Classification (NCBI taxonomy): domain Bacteria; kingdom Pseudomonadati; phylum Ignavibacteriota; species Ignavibacteriota bacterium. Next base: position 1,339,131 of record JAHBUQ010000002.1, on the reverse strand, counting down.
GCGATGAGCCTTTTTTCTTTGCAGACCTGTTTGAATGGTCAATTGTTACAAGGTATAATTTAGTTCTATCTTTATTGTAGCCAATAGCGGTGCGTCCTAACTGCCCATTTATAAATCGTCTTGATTTTGAGCCTTCTCTATAGGCTTCGTGAGCAGCATTTCCTCCTCGAACAAGTCTTGGAGTAGCAGTAACTGCATGAAAAAACTCTGTTTCTCTGTACAAATCGGTTTCAAAAAGAATTTCTAATGTATCGCCGGCATATACTAGAATATCGGGCGGGAGATTATAACCCAGAGAAAGTACTGTCTGATTATCATTAATGCTGACAAAACCGGTGTCAACATAATTCACAACTCCGCGTACAGTACGATTAATAGCAGGCTTATCAATATATTCAATCAGTGCTTTAAGTATTGAACCCTCTAACTTTTCATTTCTGGCACTTGTCATGATATTTCGTTCAAATTCTTCAAAATCAAATTCGACTTCTGTAGAATCATCAGCCATAAAAGTACTGTCGCTGAGTAAAGTCAAATAAGCTTCACTTATCATTTTCTCAATTGTTGCATCATTTACATGAGGAATTACATATCCGCCATATTTATTGTAAAGCACAATTCCTGCAGAGTCTCTTCTTCTGTTGACTGATGTCAGGTTTATAATTTTTCCGTCGTGAAGTTTGACTTTGCCACTCAATTTGAAATTATCAATAGTTGGTCTGCTCAGGCTATCGAAGAAAATTCCAGTCCATTCTTTGTAAGGATTCATTTCAACGACCACACCCTCAATTATGCATGCTCCAATAGGATTATTTCGGTATGCTTTCCAGAAGCTTCCATTAATTGCTGCAAGAGTTAGTTTGCCGTCAGATGAATCTGCAATATTGACAATTCCATGTAATTTATCAAGTTCAGAGATATTGTTTTTTGCTTTCAAAACCGCCAACTCAAGCTCGGGATTGGTTAAATCAAATTCCAAAATATTAGCACTAATTTTATTTACTCTTTTTCCAAATAAAATATTTGAATATTTAAGTCCCGGATGGAGCAAGGTATCGAATAATAATTTACTGGGATAATCAGTAGATTTTTTAGCTACTGGAGCTTTTGCAAATATTTGTATAATATTTGTATAATTAATGGTTAATATTGCAATTGTTATTATTATAAGTTTATATATCATAATTTCTTAATTTCAATACTTATCTAAATCAATAATTGTAACTGATGACGGTACATCAAACTTAACAGGTGATGCAGCGCTTTCATTTATTTTAAAACTTTCAATCTCAATAATCATTTTCCCGTCAACAGTCGGCATTGCGAAATTCAGACTTCCCGGAATAGATACTTCACCACTTGTTTTGTACTTATCAAAAGAGGAATCAAGTATAAGTACATTACCTTTATCCTTTCTCTGATAGCGTACTAACTTCAAATCGTTTTTATTAATTACAGCAAAATCTCCAAAATTCGAAGCGTCAACTCTTTTTAATATAAATTCATTACCGGTTTCTTCGAGCAAACTGTAATCCTTGATTTTGAATGGTGTTTTTCCTTGAAATAAACTCAATAAATCTTTAACAGATATGCTCAGATTGGTTGCTTTCTTGATATTTTCTTCTGTTGGAGAGCCCTCATAAAGAGAATTTTCCATGATATTATGAAATCTGAAGCGATTCAAGTCGGAGTAAAGCCTGCCGACAGTGATTCCAAAAGGACCAAATACCGTCATAGAAACAGTATCAACTCCGGCAATATTTATTTTTATCCGGAAATTGAAAGTCTGATTATTCATGGTAGAGTTGATTATGCAGCTTGCTTCGAGCTTTTTAAGTTCAGTGTTCAGTTCTTTAAGCGAAATGCCGCTAATATCACTACCTGTCTTCTTAACAGAGGTGCAGGAAGCAAAAATTAGGCAAATGATTATAAATATTAAACAAATTTTAGATGAAACTTTTCTCATGATAAACTTTTATACAAATATTATACAAATATAAAACAAAGTTATACGTTTATATTTTTGAAACTTTGGACAATACAAAAATAGGTAAAATTTAATGCTTTATGTTACAAAAAAAATTGAATTTTCTGCTTCGCACAGATTATTTAATCCAACATTTAGTGACCAACAGAATGACGAAATATTTGATAAATGTAATAACTTTTTTGGTCATGGTCATAATTATGTTTTAGAAGTCACTGTTGCAGGGCTTCCAGACCCTCAAACCGGGTATGTAATAGATTTAAAAAAATTAAAAAGGATAATTAAAAATGAAATCTTTGATAAGGTTGATCACAAGCATCTTAATTATGACGTGGCTTTTCTCAAAGGCATAATCCCAACTGCTGAGAATATTGCTGTAACTTTTTGGAAATTATTGGAAGACAAAATCACTGACGGAAAACTATATAAAGTCAGACTATTTGAGTCAGAAAATAGTTATGTCGAGTTTATGGGAGGCGAAGTTAATATCCCTGTTTATTTGAATGATGGAGAAAGAAAATAATGTATAATTCAATAAAGAACGGTAATGGCAGTCATAGCTTCGATATAATTGAAATTGAAGATTTAAAGATTGACGATTATGATTGGAATGAAGAAATGACAGAAAATTTTCCAGAGTTTAACTATTTAGGTTATAAGAATTTTGATGCAAACGGGAATATTGAGCTTTCTGAAGATGAGCGTCAGGAGATGCTACAGCTTGTGGAGGAAAAATACACAGAGATTTTCGATATTTTACGAATCTCACGTAATGATCCCAATAGCACTCAAACCCCCAAGCGTTTATCAAAAATGCTTGTAAATGAACTCTTCGCGGGACGGTATGATGCTCCACCCAAGATGACTGTATTTCCGAATAGAAATAATGTTAATAATTTGATTATAAGCCGAGGCATTGAAGTAATGTCGGTTTGCTCTCATCACTGGCAACCAATTTCAGGTATGTGCGCAATAGGTTATATCCCTAACAAAAATGTAATCGGTCTATCAAAACTGACCCGAATTGTCAACTGGTTTTCACGTCGTGGTCAAATACAGGAAGAACTTGGTGAGCAAATTGCTGATTATCTGGAAAAATTATTGAAACCAAAGGCGCTGGGAGTAGTAATTAATGCCAAGCATTACTGTATGATAGCGCGTGGAGTGAGCTCTTCTGAAGAAAATTCTCTAATGACAACATCTGTGATGAGAGGCTATTTACTTGATGATTTAAATCTGCGAAATGAATTTTTGAAGTTAATAGAAAACACTAATCGCTGATATTATCCAATTTTTACTTATATTTGTAGTTCGCTTTTTTACAAATTATAAAAGTTCGGATATTTATGGTTTTTCCTCATCTTGAATATGAGGGTCCTTTTTGGAACGAAAATCACTTAGTGGCAGGTGTTGACGAAGCAGGTCGTGGACCACTTGCAGGACCTGTTGTAGCTGCTGCAGTTATAATCGAACCGGGAAGTGTATTCACGGGCTTGAACGATTCCAAAAAAATGACTGAAAAAGCAAGACTGAAGTTATACGAGCAAATATATAAAAATGCTCTTGATGTATCTGTTGGAATAATTGATAATATTGAAATAGATGAAATAAATATTCTTCAGGCATCGGTGAAAGCTATGAAAGTAGCCCTTGATGGACTTAGATTAGTTCCTAAGCACATTTTTATTGATGGAAATTACTTTACGGAATATGATATTCCATATACGACGATAGTCAAAGGTGATTCAACATCATTGTCAATAGCTGCAGCATCAGTTATTGCTAAAGTAACTCGTGACAACTGGATGGTCGAGAAAGCCGCTCAACTTTATCCTGAATACGGTTTCGATAAACACAAGGGTTACCCTACAGATTTTCATATTAAAGCGATAGAGAAATTTGGACACTGCCCAATTCATAGAAAAACATTTCTTAAGAATATAGTTATTAAGCAGGAAACCCTTTTCTAAACATTTTTTTTATCTGCAATAATCTCTAATGTATTCATAGACATCATTCCAGCCCATGTCTGCTGCTTTATCCCAGTCTTCACATGCTTTTTCAAGTTCACCATTTCCATAGTAGGACATTCCACGTTTCATGAAAGCATGAGCATTGAAAGGGTCAAGATAGATTACGTTATTAAAGTCAACGAGAGCACCTGAAAAATCTTTCATTCTGTATTTCGCCTGCCCCCGATTAAAAATTGCTTTAGAGAAATTAGGATTCAGCTTTATTGACATATCCAGATCTACAACTGCTCCCGAATTATCGCCCATATCAAGTTTGGCTAATCCGCGATAAGAATATGCTTCAGCAAATTTAGGATTAATTTCAATAGCCATTGAATAATCAGCTATTGCATTACTCAAATCGCTAATCTTATGGTATGATATCCCTCTTTTAAGATAAGCTCTGTAATATGTTGGATTTATTTCAACAACACGAGTGAAACTTTTAATTGCATTTTGATACTCTGCTCTTGAAGCAAATTTCAGCCCTCGAAAATAATATTCATCTGCAGACTGTGAAAAGCAAAAAGATGCATTAAAAAATATGATAATAATAAATATGTATCTCATTAACTTCCAAATTAAGATTGTAATATTTCGTTATCAAGTATATAAATATCAGACAAATTTCTGCCTTTTTCGGCATAATCCAAGCCGTAACCAACCACAAAATACGGCGGAATCTCGATTCCTGTATATTTCAGACTGACTTCGACCTCTCTTGAGTCTGGCTTTGACAGAATTGCTGCAGCTTCCAGACTTGCAGGGTTATGCAGCATTATGTTATGAAAAAGTGCCTTAAGAGTAAGACCTGTATCAACAATATCTTCGACTATAATAATATCTTTCCCACTGAATTTTGCACCGAAGTCAGCTATTTTTACATCTCCAGAAGTCGCCATACCTGTACCATAGCTTTTGGCGCTTATGACTTCCAGTTCGCAAGGCAGATTAATATGTCTCATAAGGTCTGCTGTAAATAGCATAGCACCTTTCATTACTGCAAGTATTGTTGGTGATTTGCCTTCATAGTCACGATTTATGCGCGATGCAAGTTTCTTTACAGAAGCATCAATTTCAAATTTTGTGATAAATTTTTTGAATACCTTATCTTGAATAACAATTCTTTCTTCCATAACAAATATCCTATTTTTTGTCCGATAAAAACATTTTTAATCTGTAAATTTTCTCATTTGAAGACTTTTTTACTCTGCATTTTTCGCTGATTCTGTATCCCATAACCCATAAAATATCAATCTTGTTCGTAAGTATTAACACATTTGGCTTATCAACCAAAGATACCTTCTCGTTTGTCAGGAAATCACTCAACTTCATTTCACCCGGCGCACCAAGAGGGAAAAAATTATCACCTTCTTTTTTGTTCCGAATTTCTACAAATGGTTCCATTAGTGAGGCTGGAATGTATTCGATATTCTTATCATCTGAAAAAGCAACATCAGAAGGTTTCACTTCCTTTATTTCGAGTTTATACTTTCCAATTTTATATTCACCGGGTTTTTCGATTATTAATGATGACGGAATATCTTTGATTCTTTTTACAAAAATCAAATTGTTGCGGTCTCTTAATACATAATATCCTGATGAAATTTCGCAGATACTTCCGGTTTGGCTTTTTGTCAGTACCAATATTCTGTCAATAGTACTGAGAGGCATTGGTTGAAGTCGGAAATATTTGTTCCATGAATATTGAATAAGTTCACCCTGCATAAATTTATTGAATGTCAATAGCATATTAATTTTCAGACTAAAACGCTCGTTATTTGCTTCATCAATGACATTTATGATACTTTTTGTTACAATATCCTTAATTACTTCATCAGCACCCTGAATAAGCTCTGCGGTGCGATTTATCAAGCTAATAAGCGATGGATTATACTCATCAATTAACTTTGGTATCAGATCATGTCGAATTTTATTTCTGGTATAATTTAAAAGAGAATTTGTCTCATCTTCATTCCATTTTAATTTTCTGATTTCAGCATATTTGTAAAGCTCTTTCTTGCTGAATTTTAGAAATGGTCTGACGAGAGAAACATTTTTTACAAATTTTCTTTTCGATGGCATACTGCTAAGTCCGGTAAGCCCGCTACCTCTGAATAAATTTATGAAAAATGTCTCGACAAGGTCATCTTCAGTATGAGCGGTGGCGACAATATCAACACCAATATTTCTGGCAGTTCTTTCAAAATAATTATATCTTAAAATTCTTGCGGCATGCTCAATTGAAAGCCCGTTTTTAGATGAATATTGCTTAACATTGCCCGAGCCTGCATAAAAATGCAGGTTATATTCCTTGCTGACATTTCTTACGAGTACTTCATCCGCATCAGCTGAAAGCCCGCGAAGTTTATGATTGAAGTGGGCAACATAAAGAGAAAATCTCATTCTGTGAGCTAGAATAGCCACGGCATCCATCATTACGATGGAATCTACTCCCCCACTAACAGCAAGAAGTATCTTGCCGCCCGGCTCTATATATGCCTGCTGCTTTAAATAATCTTCGACCTGATTTAGGAAATCATTCAAAAACTCGTTAGATAACTGGCTTTTACTAAGCTCTTTGACTTTAGGTAAAGTTGAGTATAAAATTTCAGTTTTTTGAGTTTGTTTACTTTTCTCAGGCTTGGTTTGCTTTTTCTCAGGAATCTGCTTGCCAGTATCTGCCTTAGTAGGCTGAACATGCGGATGCTTTTTCTCAGGAATCTGCTTGCCAGTATCTGTCTTAGTAGGCTGAACATGCGGCTGCTTTTTACTAATGTTTTGTTTGCCCACTACTGCATTAACAGGTTGTGTCTCAGGCAAATTCTGAATTTCAACAGTATCCTGAATAACAATCTCAGTAGTAGTTTGAGTTTGCTGACTCGGTTTCTTTTTCTTTTTTTTCTTACGATTTCTTGATGTAGAATCAGGTACGATAGAAGTTACTTCAGATGAATCCGGAGTTTGGGATTCCGGAATAATTACAGTTGCTGAATTTTGCTTATTGGCTTCATCATTCTCAACCGGCATCTGCATCACTTCAGTTGACGCAGTTGTTTGGCTTACTGCTACCTCTTGTATTTTCTGTGACGGCTTTTTCTTCTTTCGTCTTCTTGACTGCTTAGTTGGTAAATCGCTAACTATAGTAGAATTAGTATGTGATTCTTCGATATTGGTTTCTGTCGGAATAATTAAATTAGTAGCTACTTCATTTTTATCGCTCACTTTATCAACAATAATTTCTGCAGGAATTTCAACTACTGGTTTAGCTTTAACCTTAAACTCAATACCATTAATTCTCCTTGGTCGCTTCGGAAAGCGTCTTCTCTTAGACTTTGGATTTCTGAGTATTGATGTTTCAGACGATTTTTCAGATACATTTCCAGGTGTAACCGGAATTTCTTTTTCAGGTGACTCAGTTTTCACATCTTCGCTGATTTCAGAGTCAACATTATTTTTTATAACAGTTTTCTTAGACATTTTTTTAAGATAATATATAATAAAATGCAAAACTACTCAAATTAAAAAAAGCGACAAAATATTAATATTATTTTATCGCTTTTTTTTGTAAATTAACGAAAAATTACATTCATTTTATCTTACAACACTTACAGGAATAGTTTTTGTATAATTGTCAAGTGATATACGAAAGTAATAAACGCCATCAGCTAGCTGACTTAATTTGAAATCGAATGAATATTCGCCCTGATTAATCATACCAACATTGCGAATATCAATTTTACTACCTAACAAATCATAGAGCTCAATGCGCAAATCCGCATTTGTAACAGTTGTAAGAGAAACTCTTGCAAAATTATTAGCAGGATTTGGGCTGACAAATAATCTTGTCATTTCAAGCAGGTCATAATTAACAGATGATGGTCTGTTGTCCATTTTGATATTATCAATGAACCAGCCTTCAGCTTGTCTGAAATCATTTGAACCAAGTGCAAATCTGAACAGAACAGTATCGCCGGTATATTGCGACAAATTGAATGCAAGTGATTGCCACTGACTGCCTGCAAGATTACCTGTGAAAAATTCTTCAGAAGTTGCTGAATTTACCCATTTGAGCATATTCCAGGTTTTTCCGAAATCACGTGAGTAAGATATATCACCAAAATCATAAGTTGGATTATTGTTTACATCAAATCTCACAGTAGTATCAATTAGCGCTATATGGTCAAAACTGAGAGTTGATTTGTCCGCAGATAAGACAACCGGTGCTAATATAACATACTCATACTGATTAGCTGCATAGTTACTTCCTGGTGAATCTGTAAGACTGTTTGGTTCTGATTTTGCTTTTTCAGTAGTAAGCCCCCATTTGTCTGAAATATAATGAGGAATTATGGATTCAGTATTATCAAAATTTTCATCAATGTCAGATTTTGGTGCTCCGGAATATGCTATAATTTCATCTGCAGAAAAATCGCTTTCAGTTTCAACATTACCTCTGACAGTAACGGCTTTAATTCTAATCTTGTAGAATTTTTCAGTATCCATGACAACAGTATGTGAATTAACAGAACCGGCAGTGAATTCAGAAGAACCAACAGATTCAATTAACTGATTTGTTGCAGCATTATAAAATGCAATTTTCAGATTATCAAGCAAAGGTTCGTCTGCAACAGTTTGCCTTGGGTTTCTCCATGTGAATGTTACTCCGTTAGGATGTGGTCTCCAAGCAAGTTCTGTTGGTGGTTTCGGCTTAGGATTGCCACCTGCTATAGCATTGATTTCAACTTTTGCACTTTTTAGTCCGTTAGGCATTTCAGTTTCAAGGAAGTAGGTGTAGCTTGAACCGTAAACAACATCGCTGTCAATGAATTCAGCTGTTTGATTATGCTGAACTTCACCTATGTTTGTTTCGCCTTTGTAAATGTTAATCTTAAATTCAGTCAGGTCATCACCTAACAGAGTCTTAGTCGGATGAATCCAGTTAAGTCTTAATCTTGTTGGTGAAAGTTGTGTTTCGAAAGCTACATCAATTGGAGGTTGTGGAGCCGGTGAAATAAATGCCGTAAATAAGGCATTTGTCTGATAAGCATAATCAGCCCTTGTAGGCATCCAGAATAATGGATAAACTTTATTGTCGAAAGCAACTATGTGTGTATAATCTCCCCAGTAGATATTGCCTTCTCCACCTTGAGGGAAAACAGTACTGCGCTGGTTCAGGTAAAATGTTGAAGGTGTAACTCTCAAATGACGCCATGTATTGCCACCGTCTTGTGAGATTGCTACATAAGCATCAACGCCGACATTATCGTCATCATTCTGTGAGGAATAATAAAGTACAGCCACCATTCCTGTTTTAGGGTCACAAGATATTGATGGGAAAAACATATCTCGTCTGTTAATTGAATTATCTATTCTAATATTCTTTTCCCAGGAAAGTCCATTGTTAGTTGACTTTGCAAGATAGACTCCATAAGGACCATTTGAGGTTTCACGTCCAGCCTGAACAATATAAATTGTACCACGATTTGGTGATTGAGAAATATCTACAGCCATTTGAGGTACTGATGAAACTCTAATGTCTTGCTTATCTGTCAGGACAAATCTTCCGCTTGAAGGGTGGCGATTGCCGATACTGGCTATACGTTGTGCTTCAATAGGATTGCCAAAGCTATTGCCGGCATCAGTAGAACGAATAAACATAGCTCGTGAATTTCCATTCATATCAACATCTATCCAGGTCACATAAACATCACCATCGGGTCCGGTAACAGGCTGAGGAGCCTGACCGCCCAAAGCAAGTCTGCGATAAGAAGACCATGTATTACCGCCATTGGTTGAACGGCTGAATACTACACCATTCATTCCGCGGAAAACTCTCCATGTAACATAAATATTACCCTGATGCGGTGATGTTTCAGACCAGTCCGCACCCACGCTGTATCTGTCATGAAATGGGTTATCGCTTGATTGGAATGCGTCATTAGTGATAGCAACAATACCGTTAATTCCATACTCCTCAAGAGCATTCCAGCTTGAGCCTCCGTCTGTAGATTTGACTACGAATACACCATTTTTTTCAGTATCTTTGTCATCACTTCCCCATGTAGTTTCAGAGAATCCGTAAATATAATACACATTGCCTTCGTGGTCGTAGGTAATTCCCGGGTCAAAAATCGTAGCTCTCGAACCCTGTGGTGTAATCCAATGTCCGCTATTTGCTGGAGTTGGACTGTGAACCCAGTTACGACCTCCATCTTTTGTGACGAATGCACTCATTCTGAAACCTTGAAATCCTCCGAGGAAGCGGTTATCATTACTTGTTGCAATTAAATTATTTGGATCCAATGGATTAATAGCCATCCAGGTTTCTGTTTTTGCATCAGGAAATGAACTCGATGCATTAACTATCTCAATACCGTCTGAAGATAAGAAACGAGTTTGTTCAGGAACATATTTCAAATCTTCCGGAGGAGTAGGAAAATGGCGTAATCTACCATTGATAGGATATTGATAAAAATTGGGGAAATTCTCAAAGTATTCTGCCTTGATATACTCAGGAACCCCATAAGGTCTCCATTGAGATTGAGCTTCTGCACCAAATAATATGGTTACCAATAAAATATAAAATGTGTATTTTTTCATCACAGAAAAACCTAAAATTATAAATCTACAAAATATTCTCATTTATTTCAGTTGTCAACTTTATATATAGAGCAAAAATAATCAAATAAGTTACAATTTCAACTTTAATTTTTTATTGCATAATATATTCTGTTAAACACTTTACGGTTATATATTTGATTTATTTTTATACAATTCACTAATTATTAATTATTTCCACTTGATGTTGCAACCTATGCTTGGAGTCTGTTCATTGTTAACCTTCTCACCTCTAATTAATGCATCAAGTGCAGATGCGAGGTCGCTTCCTGTTACGGGCAATCCGTTATTGGGTCTGGAGTTATCAAACTGTCCGCGGTAAACCAATTTCAAATCCTTGTCGAATACGTAAATATCAGGAGTGCATGCTGCATGATAGGCTTTTGCTATATCCTGAGTTTCATCAAAAAGGTAGGGAAAATTATAACCCTCTTTCAAAGCGAATAATTTCATTTTTTCGGGTGAATCCTGAGGATAATTGACTACATCATTTGAATTAATTCCAATGAATGAGATGCCTTTTTTTATGTATTCATTTGATAATTCAACAAGTGTTGAATTAATATGAATTACATATGGACAATGATTGCAAATAAACATAATTACTGTTGCGATACCGGATTTCAACTCATTTAATGATTGATTTTTATTAACAACAGGATTAAAAAGCTCAAAATCGGGAGCGGTAGTTCCCAATGCTAACATATTTGAAGGTGTAGCTGCCATTATATTTCCTAAAATTATTAATATGTTTGTAGTAAAACGAATTAGCATCTAATTTCGTCAATATTAATTCATAATAATGAGAATTTAATGAATTATACCAGAATGATTATTTTCTCCGGCATTTTACTTTTGATCCTTACTGCATTGGATTATTTTGTGATTTCTCGCTGGAAAAAATACTGCAAATCAAAAAATTATAACAAAAATTGGTATCGGATACCTTTTTGGATTTCGATAATTATGCTATTAATTTTTGTTTTTTCAAACTATTACAATTTCATGGTTTTTCCGGGTCCGGAATATATTAACTGGTTGAATTTATTGACAAGTTTCTGGTATCTTCCGAAGTTAGTTATTGTGCCGGTACTGATTGTTATTGAATTAATTCGATTTTCGACAAAATTATTCAAACCAAAATCAGCGGAACAGAATATTCCTGAAATAAAACCTTCAGTCTATGCACGAAGGAAATTTATTGGAAATCTGGCTTGGAGTTTTGCAGGGGTACCATTTGCACTCGCAGTGAAGGGGCTTGCTCATACAGTTTATGATTTGAAATTATTTAGAGAAACGATTTATTTGCCAAATTTGCCGCTAAATTTGGACGGAATTAAAATAGTACAGCTTTCTGACTTGCATTTCGGAAAATATATGAAAGGCAATATTTTAGAGAAAATCGGAAAAATCGTTAATTCACTTTCACCTGATTTAATTTTAATCACCGGGGATTTTGTCAATTTCAGATATGAGGAATTGGATTTCGGCGATAAATTTTTAAGGAGCTTGAAATCTTATCACGGAGTTTATGCTTGTCTTGGCAATCACGACCATTATATGTCCAATGAAGACCACCAAAAATTACTAAAGCGAATAAACAACACAGGGGTAAAATTACTGATTAATGAAAACAGGACTCTCAAAATCAAAGGCAGCGAGTTGAATCTGATAGGAGTTGATAATATCGGCTCACGTCAGACTTTCGGTGATTTTGATAAAGCATACGAAGGTATTAATCCAAAGAATGTGAGTATATTGATGAGTCACGATCCCAAAACATGGGAAAGCCATGTTCTGGGAAAACGTTTTACTGATTTGACTTTATCGGGACACACTCACGGCGGTCAGGTTGCATTTGAATTCCTGGGTTTTGATTTATCGCCTGTAAAAGCTGTATATAAGCATTTTATGGGGCTTTACAGTCAAGGGAATCAATATTTATATGTTAATCGTGGAATAGGTGTGTCTGGACCTCCAATTCGTTTAGGCGTAAATCCGGAAATAACATTATTCACACTTAAAAAACCCTTAAATTTAGTATCAAATAGTTGAAATATACTTATAATCAGGGATTAAGCTGTTTGAATTCTTTGTCAAGAGTTGCTTCAATTGTATTTTTTGCCATACTACCAAAGAAATTTAACTCAATATTTACTTCGACTAAATTATCTTCAAGGTGGATTGTTCCTTTGCCAAGTTTTGACGAAAGAAACAGAGTATTGCCGTTCCAGGCAGCTGAATCTACCATTGGTTTTAGTGCAGGATTTACTAAAACTTTAGTATCTATGAAATGACGCATTTCAGAAGAACTTGCTTTTGTTTGAAATTTTTTGTTAATTACTGACATATTTTCACCAATATTTTTTTAAAACTAAATAATTACTTATTTTTCAGTATAGAAGTTGATAAATTTTAAAAATTGTATTTTAAATAAGGATTTAACTATGACAACAGCTCAGATTGGAAGTAATGTATCAGTTACTTATGTTGGGAAATTATCTGATGGATCAATTTTCGATTCAACTGACGAGAAAGAACCATTTACATTCACAATCGGTGAAGGTGAAGTAATTCCCGGTTTTGAAGATGGGATAATCGGCATGTCAGCCGGTGAAAAAAAGATTATCAATATTCCCGTAGAGGAAGCTTATGGTCCTCATAGCGAAGACCTTATATTCAATATTGCAAAGGATGAAGTTCAGACCGATGGAGATTTACAAGTTGGTGATATGCTTGAAATGCCCCTCAAAGACGGCAATTCACTCTATGCCAATATTGTGGAAGTAACTGAAGAAGAGCTTATAATTGATGCAAATCATGAGCTTGCAGGAGAAGATTTGACTTTTGAAATAGAACTTTTAAGCATTGATTAATATTTCAAATTCTGATATGGTTGAGATAAATAATCTCAGACTTGATGTCAATGACATTGATAAAGAAATCATCCGCTTACTTATCAAGCGGAAGACTATTTCTGATGCCATTATTAGTATAAAAAAAAAGCAATGTTTATCTGTTTATGATAAAACAAGAGAACTTGAAATAATTACTTCGCTGAAGAATCAGTTTGAGGGTGAGATTAACCCACATTTGATTGAGAAAGTATTAAGAGAAATATTATTTTATTCAAAATCTGACTTTTACAAACTTGATAGTATTATTACAGGCGATTTGGATTCAGTACTCGAAAAAATGCCTTTCCTCATCGCCGGTCCTTGTACTATTGAGTCTGAAACGCAGCTAAGAGATATAGCCGGACATCTTAATCAAAATGGTATTCGCCTTCTCAGAGGCGGTGCTTTCAAGCCCAGGACTTCACCTTATTCATTTCAAGGACTTGAGGATGAGGGCTTGAAAATGATGAAAAGTATTGCTGAAATGTATAATATGTTTGTTGTTACAGAATTTACTGATTCAAGGCAGTTAGAAGAGCTTTATGAATTTGCCGATATTATTCAGATCGGTAGCCGCAATATGTTTTCCTACGGTTTTCTGAAACAAATCGGAAAGAAAACAGCTTTGGACCGTAAACCGGTCTTACTGAAACGCAGCTTTAACTCAACTATCAATGAATTTCTACTTTCTGCTGAATATATAATAAATGCAGGCAACCCGAATGTTATACTTTGTCTTAGGGGAATTCGCACATTCGAGCAAATTGATTCTATGATGCGCAACACACCTGATTTGGCAAGTATTCTTGAGCTTCGTGAGCATACTGACTTGAAAATCGTTTTCGACCCATCTCATGCATGCGGAGATGCGAAGTTCGTAGTACCGACTGCTGAAGCTGCTTTAAAACTCGGAGCAGACGGCTTGATAGTTGAAACTCACAATGCTCCGCATGATGCTATTACTGACGGCAAACAGTCTATCGAACCTCGTGAACTCGAAAGGCTTATCAATTATATTAATATCAACTACTGATTTTGGAAATGTCTGAAATAAAATCTACAAATCATGTTTATAGTTTTTGCGATATTGAATCTGTCCTCAAATTTTTCAATAACCCTGATTATTTTTGTATAATTGATAGTAATGTTGTTGAATTATTCTTTAGTGATTTGAAAATTAATAATCAATTTGTTATAGAAAGTATAGAGAAAAACAAAAATTTAGATCAAATTGCCCTTTTATTATCTGAGTTGATTGTTAGAGAAATAGAAAGAAGTGTTACAATAGTCGGAATTGGTGGTGGAATTGTATGTGATATTGCTGGATTTATAGCTTCTATTTACAAAAGGGGTACAAACCTTATTTTAGTTCCAACTTCACTTCTGGCTATGGTTGATGCTGCAATTGGTGGCAAGAACGGAATTAATCATAATGAAATAAAAAATTCAATCGGGTGCTTTAAAATTCCTGATTATATTTTGATTTCCATTGATTTTCTGGATAATTTACCCGACAAAGAAGTCCGGAATGGAATTGCAGAACTAATAAAAATTTCTCTTGTAGCAAATGCTATACTGTTTGAAATTTTATCAGAGTTATCAGTACTCAATATTACAGATTTTAAAAAACAACCGAACCTTAAATCAATTATCGAACTGGCTGTTGATACGAAAATTGAAATAGTAAGTCAGGATTTATATGACAATGGCATCAGACATATTCTAAATTTCGGACATACAATTGCACATGCATTAGAGCTTAGAAATGAAATAAGTCATGGACAAGCTGTTGCTTATGGCATTTATGCAGCTGCTGCTTTTTCGAGAGAATTGAAAATTTTAAGTGGTTATAATTTTGAAAGAATTTCTAAGATTCTACAAAATTATGGCTTTGTGACTGATTTTGATTTTGATACAAAAACTGTTTTAAATGATTTGAATAATGATAAAAAAATTTACTCCGGCAAGATTCGTGAAATCTTTTTAGAGTCAATTGGAAAGTTTAAGTTTATGAATTTGTCTTTTGAAGAGTACGGAGACTTACTAAATGATTTGCGTTAGCATTGGCAATATTGAGCTGGATGAATTTGAAAAATTAGTTGACAATTTTGATTTGATTGAAATAAGGCTTGATTTATTCAATGCTGAAAATTTACGCTTATTCGAAAAATATTTATTATTTGCGGAAAAACTAATAATTACAGCAAGATTAAACGGTAAAGATAACATTGAACATCTTATATCTGCCATGGTAAAAGCTGTTGAAAATAGAGTAAGATATATTGATATTGATATTAATGAAATTGGTCAATTCAGTGAAATTATCAAAATAACAAATAAAAAATATACAAATCTGATACTTTCATATCATGATTTTGACAAAACACCAAATGATGAGCACATAGAAGATATTATATCTATGATGCAGGCTAAATCGGCTGATATTTTCAAATTGTGTTTTAAGATGAATTCAACAGGAGATATTATAAGGACATTCAGAATCTACAATAATCATAAATCAAAGAAAATAATTGCATTTAATCTTGGACAGGATGCTTCTCTTACAAGGTTACTGGCATTGCAAATGGGAGCGACATTTGTTTATGCCGCATTAGACGAAAATTCCAAAACTGAAAACTCACAACTTATACATACTGAAATGGAAGAACTTATTAGGATTTTGAATTTATGAATAAGTTGGCTGTAGTTGGAACTCCCATTGCTCATAGTCTTAGTCCTGTGATATTTAATCATATAAATCAATCAAATAATATTGATTCACATTACACAAGATTGTGCGGCAGCTCATTTTATGACATTATTGACCTTGTTAAAAAACTGAATATAACGGCATTTAATATTACCTCACCCTACAAAAGTCTTGCTTATAAAGTCAGTGAAAACCAGCATCAGAATGCTCAAAAACTTAAGCTGGCAAATTTTTTATATTATAAAAATGAATGGAGAGCATATAATACGGACTCCTATGCTGTCTCCGAAATTATCAAAAATAATAATATCAGAAATAGCAGTAAAGTATTAATTCTTGGCAGCGGTGCCGCCGCCTATACAGCATACAAGAAGCTGAAGTCCATGAAATTTGATAATATTACGGTTGCTAAACGAAATTTTTTAAATAGCTCGGATTATATTCGAATTATTGAATTAAACAGGATTAAGACTTTTAAAAATTTTGATATACTTATAAACACTTTACCCGAAAATGAGTATATCACCGCCCCGATGATTGATAATCCTGAACTAACCATTATAGATGCAATTTACCATAAACCATATCTCAAAGCTGCCGAATGCAAATATATTTCAGGGTTAGAATGGCTTGCTTATCAGGCAATACCATTTATTGAGCTTCTTTATAAGACTACGGTCAATTTTGAAACAGTGCTATCATTACTTCAAGATGCCAAACCCAAAAAATCAATAGTTTTAATTGGTTTTATGGCAGCAGGAAAGTCAAGCATTGGTCAGGATTTAGCCAGAAAATTAAAAATGAATTTCATTGATACAGACAAACTTATTGAAAAAAGTGAAGGTAAGAGTATCGCTGATATTTTTTACGATCATGGTGAAAATCATTTCCGTGAACTGGAAAAGAATATGATACTTAACCTGAAACCTGAGAATAATTCGATAATTGCTTTGGGTGGAGGTGCCCTCAATTGCGCTGAAATCAAAACTCATTTAAAGCAAAATTATTTTGTTGTTTACTTATATAATGATTTTGAAACTTTGAAGAATAGAATTTTAGAAGATTTGAATTCAGATAGACCGCTTTCTAATTCGGAGAATTTAAAAAAATTATATGACCAAAGGCAGGACGAATATTTCAATGCTTCTGATTTAGTGATTTATAACCGCCATTTTTCTGAAACATTAAATACATTAAGCAATGAAATTCGTAGAATCATCTAAAATATCCGGGAGCTACGAACCACCAATATCAAAAAGTTATGCTCAAAGACAGATTATATGCAACTATCTTAGTGGTTATGATAACTCGTCTTTAAGTTCTGATTCAGCTGATGATATTGCTGTAGCATATAATTCGTTAAAAAAATTAGAGGAAACATACTCGGAAATTTTACTCGGAGATTCCGGTTTCTGCCTGCGTGTAATACCTGTACTGGCATCTCTCTGTTACGACAAATCGAGCTTCCTGATTTCAAATCGTATGAAAGAAAGATTTGATATAAATCTTTTCGGACAGACCGGACTAAAATCACAAATTCTGGATTTTGATAATCAAAACAAATTACTTTCAGTAACCGGAAAACTTAAAGCCGGCAGATTCGAATTAGACGGCTCTGTTACAAGTCAGATTTTAAGCGGTTTGATTATGTCTCTTCCTCTTCTTGAAAGTGATTCAATTATTTATGTAAATAATTTAGAAAGCAAAAATTACATTGATTTGACAATTGGTATAATTGGAAAATATTCAGTAAAAGTTTTCCACGATAATTATAAAGTTTTCCACATTCCAGGTAAACAAAAGTATAAATATGTGGAAAACTATGTGGAAAAAGACTGGAGCAGTGCCACATTTATATTATCAGCTGCTGCTTTCGCTTCTGAAATTGAATTACAAGTTTCAGGATTGAACTTGGCAAGCTCTCAACCTGACCGAGCCATTCTTAATATTTTTGATTTAGCAGATATTAAATATACCTCAATTGATGACAAAATCATAGTTAAAAATTCAAAAATAAAATCATTCAGCTATGACTTTTCGGATTGCCCTGATTTGGTACCTGCAATTATACCTCTTACAATAAATTCAGATGATATTTGTATTTTAAAAGGTATTAGCAGGCTGAAATACAAAGAAAGCAACCGTATAGAAGCACTAATAAGCGAGTACAAAAAATGCGGCATCAAAATTGAGCATACTGATAATACTTTGATAGTTCATCCCGGGAAATTTTCGGGTAATATCATTAACACACATAATGACCACAGAATAGCAATGTCACTGGCTGTTTCCACATTGTCAGGAGTAGGTAAATTGTCAATCGAAAATCATCAGTGTGTATCAAAATCATATCCAAATTTTTGGAGAGATTTAACAGAATTAGGAGCGAAAATTTATGAACAGGTTTGGTAGAATATTTTCAGTGCAAATCTTTGGTGAAAGCCATGGATTTGGTGTAGGTATACTTATTGACGGTTGTCCTCCGGGTTTATCTTTAGGTGAAGATGATTTCATCCCTGATTTGATAAGAAGAAAATCCGGAAGTTTCGGCACCACAAAACGGATGGAATCAGACCATCCGATAATAAAATCCGGATTATACAATGGCACAACAACAGGAGCTCCGATATTGATTGAGTTTCCAAATATGGATATTAAATCAGAAGATTACTTCAAAAACAGATTTTCGCCAAGACCCGGACATTCAGACTTTACAGCATATACCAAATTCGATGGATATAATGATTTCAGAGGTGGCGGGCATTTTTCGGGAAGACTTACAGCAGGGATTGTGGCTGCCGGAGTTATTGCCAGGAAGATAATAAGTCCGGCAAAAATAGAAGCACGTTTGATTGAAGCCGGTGGCTCCAAAGATATAGAGACGGCAATTCAAAATGCAATGGACAGAGGCGATTCTGTTGGTGGTTTGATTGAATGCAGAGCTACGCAGATGCCTGACTCATTAGGTGAGCCTTATTTCGATTCTGTGGAGTCAGTAATATCTCATATCATTTTCTCAATACCTGCAATTAAGGGAATAGAATTTGGAGCCGGGTTTAAATCAGCTGAAATGAGAGGTTCAGAAAATAATGATGAAATAATTGATATAAGCGGAGCTACAAAAAGTAATAATTCAGGTGGCATCAATGGCGGTATCACAAACGGAAATGATTTGATTTTCAGGGTTGCTGTAAAGCCAACATCATCAATAGCAATTAAACAAAAAACAGTTAATCTTAAGACAAGTGAAATTCAAACTATTGAAGTTAAAGGGCGGCATGATGCTTGCATTGCATTGAGAGCACCTGTGATAATAGAGGCAGCAGCGGCAATAGCACTTGCAGATTTGAAACTAATAAATAAAATGTATAAAAATTAGATTTGTTCTTGGTGATCCCGACTGGATTCGAACCAGTGGCCCCAAGTTTAGGAAACTTGTGCTCTATCCAACTGAGCTACGGGACCATTGTTTTTAAATCAATTTATTGTATCATTGCCTTCGAGCATAATTCTTCCGGGATAGTTACTTGAAGGTGAATTATCAAAATTTAATGCAGCAATAAACGAACGTAGAAGATACCTGTCAATTACCGGAAGTCCTGTAAGAAGTACTCTGTCAATCAGCATTTCAAGCTGTTCGTTATTCATAAGACCTAACGTTTGATATTGCACTAAATCGGCTAAAGCTTCTTTTGTAAAAATATCTGTTTCATGGTCAAGCAATACTCTGAATCCTTTGGTCTCGACTAAATACGGACCTGCATCAGGAATTTTGACTGAATCGGTCTTTTCGGCAATCCAGCTAAAAGCAGTGGAAATTTCGCTTGTAGTATAACCCAACTTTTCGAGTTCCTTGATATTGGAATCCGAAAAACGCTTTTGGTCTCTTATCGAGCTCATAACATAAATTATGATTTCCATTATTCTTTCAGCCATTAATTACCTTCTTTAAGCATTTGTAGGTAAAAATCTTCTTTTATCGTCATCTTTCTTTTTTCTTCCTCAGAATCATCTTTATAACCGGCTAAATGCAAAGTTCCGTGAATTGATAATCGTAAGAGCTCATCTCTGAAGGGAACACCATAGTCCAATGCCTGCAGTTTTGCAGTATCGGCACTGATGTAGATTTCGCCAACAAGTGGATTTGATTCAATTTCAAAAGTTATGACATCTGTAGCATAATCATGATTAAGAAAATTTATATTTAATTCATGAATAAAACTATCAGAACATATTATAATGCTGATTTCGCCGGTTTTTTTTATTTCTCTTTCCGCAACTTTAAGTACTGCCTGAGTCATCAATTTACTTGGCAGGTACTTATGCGTACTTTCGTTATATATATTTACTTCTATCACAAATACCTTGACGATAAATTCAGCATAATAGTTTTAATCAAGAACTGATTCAGTAATAGACAGCTGCATTGCTGATAAAATTACTGCCGGATGAAGCTCTGCAAAGTCCTGTCTAAGGAGTTCTTTACTGATATTTGAGTAAAGTGAGCAAGTACATTCACTGCCAATAATCAAACAAGAAAGTTTATCAGTGTCATTTTGAATAAAAATAACTTCGTCAGGCTCAAAAAACATCATTGCAGATATGTCGTGAAGTTCGTAATAGCCATGTCTTGTCTGCACTGAAACCATAGCGCCTTCTATGTCGCCAAGGTGGACATCTTGATAAATTGTAAACACAAGAGGTTTGAAATTATCAGGACTTTTTAGTGTCCAGGTAACTGCACCTTCAAAAGTCTGATGCTCTGCACCGAGAGTATCATCAATTTTCTTAATTATATCACTATTTATTTTGAATTTCATTTCTAAAGCCGAATAAGTTTTCTATATTTCATTTAATTCTAATCAGTAAAAATAAGTTTTTATAAAAAAATATCAAAATATTTTGTTCATTTTTTCAATAATTTCATATATTTATTATTCAATACGATTATTGAGGGTTTAAGTTTTAACATAGATTAAACTAATTAAATTTTTAAATAATTATCGTTTCAATCCGTATGTGCAGTTTTTGTTGGACAATATTGTATTTTATTTATTTAGGAGATTTTTTATGTATAAAAAAATTATTTACTCGTTTCTTATTTTAGTGATTTCTTTCAGCAATCTTAAAGCTGATGAAAAGAACATTGCTGTTGGTGTGGGTCTTGGACTTAACCGAGGCATAAATGAAGGTATTCAGGATGAAAGAACAATAGGTCCATTATTCAGTGCGTTCGGTATTTTCAATAATGGAATCCTTTGGGGATTAAGCCCTGAAATCGGTATATCCTACTACCAAAATGGTACCTCAGATGTTGAAGGGGGGTTTTCGCAGTACAAAACATCCTATATTGTTCCTGAATTAAGATTACGCTATTCACTTGGCAATAATCTTGTTTGGAAGCCATATATATTTGGCGGTGTAGGCGCTATGATATACAATATTGATAATAACGTACCCTTTAACCGTGATTTCTTGGAAAATAGCGGTGTTACAGTTGCATTTCCTGTTGGTGCAGGTGTCGGATATCAGTTTGACTATAACTGGGGATTAGATCTTAGTGCAGGTCTTCATCTTACTTTAACAGATAATCTCAATCCTGTATATGATGATATTAATGACGGTAACTGGATAGCAAGACTTGGTGTCCATTATGTTGTTGCAAGATTTTCACCTGATTCTGATGGTGACGGTCTTACTGATGACGAAGAACGCCTTCTCGGAACTGACCCTAATAATCCTGATACCGACGGTGACGGATTGCTTGATGGTGAAGAAGTGAAAAAATACAAAACTGATCCACTTAATCCGGATACTGACGGTGGTGGTGTAAATGACGGAATAGAAGTTCGTAATGGTGCTAATCCTCTTGACCCTGATGATGATATCCTCAATATTGGAGTTGGTGAAAGAATCATTATGAAGAATATTGAATTTGCAACCGGCAAATCTGAAATCAATCCAACTTCAGAAAAAATCCTTAATAATGCTCTTAATGCTATGAATAAGATGACTAATACTACATTCGAAATCGTCGGTCATACAGATGATGTAGGCAGTCGCGAGAATAATATTCAACTTTCTTTGGAAAGAGCAAATGCTGTTAAGAAATGGCTTGTTGACCGTGGTGTTAATGAAGCAAGATTAACTACTCGCGGTGCTGGTCCCGATGAACCAATCGTTGCAAATACTAATGCTGAAAATCGTCAAAGAAACAGAAGAGTAGAGTTCTTCAGAACTAAGTAATCTTCATTCATTCAAATTACTTATTAATAATTAAGGGGCTGCTTGTTTTTAAAAACAGGCAGCCCCTTAAAATTTCAAAATTATACTTATTCTACTTTCTTCATCTGCTTTTCAAATACATTATCTTGCTTGCATTTAATTTCTGAATTCCATTCCTGACCTTTGTAGCCATCATAAGTGACATCGAAAGCATATTTACCTTCACAAAGATTTGTAAATTTGACATAACCATCTTCGACTGTAAGTGTTTCAATAAGTTTTCCATCTTTCCATATTCTAACTTTAGAACCATTGAGAGCTTTTTTGGTGTCAAAATCAGTTACCCATACTTTAGCCCATGCATCGCAGCAAACATCTTTTTTGGTAAGAATTTTGTTAAACTCCTTAACCTCATTGCAGTCCAAATAGACTTCAAATTCAAGTACATCGTAGCTTTCGTGATAGATCATTACAACATAATTTCCTTTGCAAAGTTGTTTATCAGAAGCAGCAGTACCATTCTGAGTTTTGAGTGTGGTAACAATTGACTTTTCTTTGATAATCTTGATCTGAACATTATTGAGCAGATTACCGTCTTTGTCATTAATTTCAAATTTCATCTGATTATTGCAGCAGTCATCGCCTTCTTTTCCCTGAAGTTTGATATCTTTTTCTACCGGTTTATCGCATGATTCGATATAGAAATAATCTTCAGAAACTTTATAATCGCTATGAGCAACTCTTATAAAATGCTTTCCTATGCATAATTCTTCGAACACAACTTTACCATTCTCATCGGTCTTCAAAATGCGATTTTTTCCATCAAAAGTAACTTTGACTTCAGCATTTGCAATTGGATTGCCCGATTTATTGTCTTTAATATATATAAATGCTTTGCCACAGCAGTCTGAGCCTTCTTTCTTCTGTAATTCTTTTATGATCTCAATTGTTTGCTTACAATCAAATTCTATTGACCATTCTATAGATTTATATCCATCAATGACTATCTCGGCAGTATATTTTCCTTTACAAATTCCATCAATCGCCGCAATGCCATCTTTTGAATATCCATAGTAAATCATCTTGCCATTTTGCCATAAAATAAGTTTAGCATCATTAATTGGGTTACCCGAGCCGGCTTCCTTAATTGATACTTTCAAAATATTGTCGCAGCATGGCTCTTCAGAATTCTTCTTCAAAACAACAGCTTTCTCTAAATTCTGCTCACAGTCAAATTCTAAATCCAGTTCCTGTGAAGCAAATCCCTCCTGCTTTATTAAAACCGAATATTTACCCTTACAAATATCAGTAATCTTCAGCTTACCGCTTTCGTCTGAATATCCCTCATATTTGACAGCACCATCTCTGCGGAACAATACCTTTACAGATTTCAGAGGGTTTCCGCTTTCGTCTTTAATCAGAAAATCAGCAGAATTATTGCAACATGTTTCTTCTTCTTCCTGCTTTTTGATTAACTCAACAGCAACTTCTACTGTGTCGCACTTCCCAATTTCCTTATATCCCTCAAGGACTTTAAATCCATCGAGAGCTATACGATAAAAGAATTTTCCTTCGCAAAGTTCCGTGAATTCAACTTTACCGTCATCACTGGTTTTCTTCGTGTCAATTATCCCATCTTTGTTTGATAGCTTGACTTCAGCTCCGGACAACAAATCATCTGAGTCATTCTTTTTTACTACAAAAGAAATTACTCCGCAACAATCATCATCTTCGCTAAGCTTGGATAGTTTGATATTGAGATTTTCCGACTTACCGTCTTTGAGAAAATCATTAGGTGATTTAATCATGGTTTTGAAACCATCAGCTGAAATTCTGAGACGATAAGTCTCAAAATCAATGTTTACTGCAGAAAATGAAAATTCACCTTCAGCATTTGTTTTTGTGTTATATTTTACCTTTTCACTCTCATCAATTATTTCTACCGATGCTTCAACAATCGGATTATCATCAGCATCATAGACAAATCCGGAAAATGTAAAGGATTTATCAGGCGATGTGGTGTTATCGGTACAGGACTGAACGAAAATCAGCATCAAAGCTGATAAAATGAGAAAAAAATACAATTTCATAAAAACTCCGGTTAATAATTGAATGAATTATATTACTATGACACACAAGAATGAAAAAAATCACATTGGTGAGCATAAATTAATTTTAAATTCACAATCGTTTAATGAGATGACATATTTATACATATAATCATAATTAAATATATACCTATAAATTTGTTTATGTCAGCAAAGATTGTTAAATTTGTAATTAGTTATTTTTGAATTTTAAAACTAAATATTTTAATACTTATCATAGGTTTACAAATGTCAAATTACAAAATAATCTGGACTAAAATTGACGAAGCTCCCGAGCTTGCATCTTATTGTCTGCTCCCAATTGTGCAAAGTTTTACAAAAGGAACAGCAATAGATATCGAAACGCGGGATATTTCACTTGCCGGAAGAGTTATAGCCAATTTCCCTGATAATCTTACTGATGAACAGAGAATTCCTGATTACCTGAGCCAGCTTGGTGAAATTGTTAAGCAACCTGATGCAAATATCATTAAATTGCCAAATATCAGTGCTTCAATTCCGCAATTGCAAGCAACTATAAAGGAATTGCAGCAAAAAGGATATAAAATTCCCGATTATCCTGAAGAGCCAAAAAATGATGAAGAAAGAATATTGCAGGAAAGATTTGCAAAATGTCTTGGTTCTGCAGTAAACCCTGTTCTCAGAGAAGGTAATTCTGACAGAAGAGCAGCTGCATCAGTCAAGAAATTTGCTCAAAAATTTCCTCATAGAATGATGAAGCCTTGGCCCACGGAAGGCTCTAAGTCTAAAGTTGCTTATATGAAGTCTGGTGATTTTTATGGCTCTGAAAAGTCAATGACTATGAGTAATGCTGATGATATAAGAATTGAATTTGTAAATCCAAATGGTGACGTAAAAGTATTAAAACCAAAAGTTTCTTTGCTCGCTGGAGAAATAATTGATTGTGCTGTAATGAATGTAAAATCCCTTCGTGAGTTTTACTCCAAGCAAATTGAAGAAGCTCGTAAAGATGGAGTTCTTCTGTCTTTGCACTTAAAAGCTACAATGATGAAAATTTCAGACCCTATAATGTTTGGTCATGCTGTGTCTGTTTATTATAAAGAAGCACTTGATAAACATTCTGATTCATTAAAGGAAATCGGTGCAAATTTAAATAACGGGCTGGCTGATGTGATAGAAAAATTAGACAGGCTACCTGCTAATAAAAAAGCAGAAATTGAAGCCGATATTGCTAAAGTATATGAAAATCAGCCGCCCCTTGCAATGGTTGATTCAAGATACGGTATTACTAATCTACATGTTCCTAATAACATAATTGTAGATGCTTCAATGCCTAATGTTGTACGAGATGGTGGCAAAATGTGGAATGCTAACGATGAACTTCAGGATTGTATTTCGATGATACCCGATAGAAGTTACGCTACAATGTATGAAGCAATCATCGAAGATGCAAAAGTAAATGGGCAGTTTGACCCTTCTACAATGGGTGCGGTTTCGAATGTCGGGCTTATGGCTCAGAAAGCTGAAGAATACGGCTCACACGATAAAACATTCGAAGCGACAGAAAGCGGGACAATCAGAATTGTTAGTTCCGCCGGTAACATACTGTTAGAGCAAATTGTGGAAAAAGGCGATATTTTCAGAATGTGCCAGACTAAAGACCTGCCAATAAAAGATTGGGTTGGTTTAGCAGTTAGAAGAGCGCGTGCTGCTCAGGCTCCTGCTATTTTCTGGCTGGATGAAAACAGAGCTCACGATAGAGAAATTATAAAAAAAGTAAATTCCTACCTTCCGGAGTACGATACAAATTCGCTTGATATTCGTATTATGAAGCCTGTTGACGCAATGAAATTCTCACTCGAAAGAACAAGAAAAGGTCAAGATACTATATCAGTTACAGGTAACGTTCTCAGAGATTATCTGACAGATTTATTCCCGATTCTTGAGCTTGGAACGTCTGCAAGAATGCTTTCAATAGTACCACTTTTAAATGGTGGTGGTCTTTTTGAAACAGGCGCAGGTGGATCAGCTCCTAAGCATGTTCAGCAGCTTGTTAAAGAAAATCACCTCAGATGGGATTCTTTAGGTGAATATTGTGCTCTTGTGCCTTCGCTTGAACTGGCTTATGAAAAGACAAATGATAAGAAAGTTAAAATTTTAGCCGAAACTCTCGATACAGCTATTGGTGTTTATCTCGAAAATGGCAAGTTGCCATCACGTAAGGTTAAGGAGCTTGACAACCGTGGCAGTTCCTTCTATTTGGCTTTATATTGGGCAAAAGAATTAGCGCAGCAGAATGAAGATTCTGAACTTAAAAGCAGATTCACTGAGATTAATAATTCTTTAACTGAAAATGAAGCGAAAATAACTGCAGAACTTATCGAAGCTCAGGGACAGCCTGTTGAATTGGGCGGTTATTATATGCATGATTTTGAAAAGACAACAGCTATAATGAAACCAAGCAAGACATTCAATAATATAATTGATAGTTTATAATATTAGCATATAAAAATGCCCCTCGCAAATCTACACATCTGCCAGGGGCTTAATTTTTTTAAAAAAATAGCTGAGCTCAAATTGCTGAATTTATTTACTCAACATTTTTTCTTTCTTATCATTTCTTTTCTGAATCATGATTATAGCCGCTATTGGTACAACTACCATTAGAATCATAACAATGCTCATTCCAATCAATTTAGAATCCATTTTATTCTCCATGAAAATTGGTTATTAAATACAGGGCAAAAAACAAACTACCCCAAAAATTAAATGTATTCAGGAGAAAATGTTAGAAGAAGGTTTTGTAAGGAAAATTTAAATTTTGACTGTAAATATTGCTAAAAATATCGCTTGTTTTGAAATTATCAGATTTTAAGTAATGCGAATACTTTAGATTTGTGAAATGTTTTAATCTAAGTAGTGATTTAAAGAATATTGAGTTATTAGATAAATATCTGATGTTATCATTATTTAATTTATTAAGATTATAATTATATAAAATAATATAAATATCTGATATATTATCAACTTTATGATGTGATTCGTTATCAATCTCGCTTATGCTAATTGAATAAATTATCAGATTTAGTGTGATAATCAGAATAAGGAAGTAAACCGATATTATACTTTTTATTTTCATTAATTTATAATATTTAAACAAATTTAACATATTGACGGAATGAACTGAATTGATATTTTAATTCCAAAAATAAAAAAAAGCCGACTTTTTGAAGCCGGCTTATTTTGAATGGTAAAGCATATATTGTTTAATTAAACATATACCTTATGGTAAATTGCATACGCCAAACATCGAAAATGGAGTTGCCGTTTATAAATGAATTTTTTATCCATTCATTATTAATTCTTCTGAGTCTGTACTGTGGAGTTCCATCAGGTAGTGCAGTTTGTGATAGTAACGGTTGATTATTTTCTAATACTTGTCTTACACCCCAATCAGGATTTAGCATATTTGTAAAGTTAAATAAGTCAAGTCTTAGAATTATACCATTTCTTTTGCCAAAAATTTCACCGTAAATTTCCTGGCTTAGGCTTAAATCAAGTCTTGTAACCATAGGAAGTTTCACTCCATTTCTTTCAGCATACTGACCACGTCTCGAACTTAAATAGTCGTCCTGATTAATGTATGCTTCCCAAGCATTTGCTTGCTCTGCGGCAGTGAAAGTAACACCACTTGCAGTATATTCCTGGAAATTCATTTCTGACTGGTCTTTAGGAACATAAATCAGGTCATTGCTTGTACCACCATCACCATTGAAGTCGCCTGCAAATACATAGCTTTGTCTGCCACCTGTATAGGCATCGAGGAATAAAGAAAGTGTTGTGGAGCCAACATTAAAGTAGTCAAGTTTATAAGACATAGCC
The DNA here is from genome assembly GCA_019637995.1 of Ignavibacteriota bacterium. Lineage (NCBI taxonomy): Bacteria > Pseudomonadati > Ignavibacteriota > Ignavibacteriota bacterium. The sequence continues at coordinate 1,310,728 of JAHBUQ010000002.1, read as the reverse complement.
GCAAAATATCTATGGTCAGGTGTATAAGCTGAATAGCCAAGTCCCGGATTATTCGGGTTTCCTGAGTGTTGATTGTTATTCCATGAGCCGAATGCTATAGAACCAGGGTCAACAGTATTCTTTGCTACACCATAAGCATAACCTACTTTTGCATAAAGACCTTTTTCAAAGCTTTTTTCCAATGAGGCAGCTATATTCCATGAATATCCGATATCCTGATTTTTAAGAACAACAGCATTGTCAATATTAGAATGAATACGATTGCCGGAAGTCCATCTCTCGCGATTGTCAGGACCGGCATAATTTGAACTTGGGTCAGATAAGTTTGCATTTATGTAATAAACGCCGTTAACATCCTGAGTATAAATAAATTCAGCTGTACCAATTACATCCCAAGGCATTCTCTGGTCAACTGCGAAATTAGTTCTCCAGACCTGTGGAAATTTAAAGTTTTCATCAGTAAGAGCAAGTTCATATCTTGATGCAGGTTCGCCTGTAACACTGGCGGGCTTGTAAGCATCAGGATTTGGGTTAAAAGGACGATTGTTTACTGGATTTGCATCAGTTCCGTCTAATCTTTCGAAACCGGTCATTACACCGTTATTACCTATTTGGTTTGATATCCATACAAATGCAGGTTGACCTGTGAAAACGCCTGTACCGCCACGCAACTGAGTAGTTTTATCTCCCATCAAATCCCAGTTGAAACCTAAACGAGGTGAAATCAAAGGTGCTGCTTCAGGAAGTTTGTCAGTTCTGTATTGTACATTATTTCCTGCTTCATCTTTGAAAACAAGTTGTTCGGCTGCTTCATTTCTAAATCCTGTTTCTTCAAACATAGGAATATCAACACGAATACCACCGGTTAGTCTGAAATTATTAAGCACTGTCCATTCATCCTGAACATAAAAGCCCATATAATTCACTTTGAGTGGCTGAACCGGCTTGTCCTGTCCGGGAATATTTGAATATCTGTACTGGAATCTACGAAGATTTACAGGTGAAGTTGTACGGTTTGGATTTGCTAAATAGTCATTAGCATCTGTGTAGAAATCTTCAAGTGAATTATATACATAAGCACTTTGTGAACCTGGGAAGAAGATATTTTCTGATTCATATCTTTCATAAGAAAAACCAAAGAGCAGAGTATGGTCTTTAAGAAACCAGTTAAAGTTGTTTTGAATCTGGAAACTTGAGTATCTTAACTCATTGCTTGGTGTGAATGGTTCGGTGCCGAATGAAGTATAAACCTGACTACCATCCAAAATATCAACAAATGGGAACAGAGAACCAGGAGCTTCACGGCTTTCATCGTGGAATCTGTAACCTACGATAAGATTATTTGTCATATTATCGTTAACAACGCTGTTCCACTCACCAATGATAGAACGGATATTTTCCAATATTGCATAGTTTGAATTCTGGAAATTAAGTGAATTTATAGTTGTTCTTCTTGTACCGAATCCAAGAGATGATGAGTTTGATAACAATATGTCAGATTTTGAATTCAAGTGATTATATCTCAATGAAAATTTGTTTTTCTCATCTAAGTTATAATCTAATCTTAAGATAAATCTAAGAGCAGGTGTACCAAAATCATATCCTTCATAAGCTCCTGTTTCGTAACCGAAATTTTGTTTTAAAAAGCTACTTAATTGGTCTAAATCGCTTCTTAAAACTCTTGTAACATTACCACCTGCTTCCTGAGTGCCATCATTAGCTTTGTAATTTGTACCGGGACGTACATCATCTTCCCACTCAAAATTTGCAAAGAAGAATAATTTATTTTTGATAATCGGACCGCCAAGTCTTCCGCCAATCATATTGAAACCGAAAGTACCCGGGTCAAAATCTCTTTCGCCGATTTTTGTACCAACAAGAGCATCAGTTCTGTTCTGGAAATAGACTGAGCCTGAATATTCGTTTGTACCGCTCTTTGTAACCATATTTACACCGGCACCAACAAAATTACCCTGACGTACATCATAAGGAGCGATATTTACCTGAATCTGCTCAATCGCATCAATTGATATTGGTGCAACATTTGTTCTTTCACCGGGTTGGCCACCAAGGCCAAAAGAGTTATTAAAGTAAGAGCCGTCAACAGTAATATTATTCAATCTGTTATCCTGACCAGCAAAACTATTTCCGCGTGACTGTGGAGTTAATCTTGTAAAATCGCCAATTGTACGATTAATAGTAGGAAGTGCATCAATCGCATCGCTCGATACTGATGTTGCAGCACCTGTTCTGTCTGAATTGAATACAGCATCCGATTTGCCGTAAACAATAACATCTTGAGTTTGAATTCTTGATTCAATCAATTTGAAATCAAGTTCATTTGTCTGTCCAAGTGTAACACTTATATTTTCATATTGTTTCTTGGCATATCCAAGAAACGAGGCAACAACCCTGTATGGTCCGCCTACTCTCATACCAAGTATAGTATAGCGACCGTCAGCACGTGTAATTGCGCCGTAAGTTGTTCCCGATGGAACGTGAAGAGCTGTAACTGTTGCACTTTTCAGTGGCATATTGCCATCATCAGTTACACGACCGGTTATTGAACCTGTAGTTACACCTTGTGCTAATGCAGTTGAGCCTGCTATTACCAGCACAAGTAAAATAGTAAATAAAAACTTCATACCAACACCTAAAAATGTTAATAAAAAAAATAATTTATTCAAAAGTAACATTTGAATAAAAACATTAAGTAAATAAACTGTTAATTATCTATTAATTTTCTTTTTCTAAAATATTATTTAAAAGTTTTTATTTTTTACAAAAACTATCTTCTCCTGCTTGGAAACCGGTCAGGAGTCCATGGAGCACCGATGTTGTCAAGTTCCGAAAGTAGCTGTTTGTAATCATTTTCATAAATATATTTCAATTTTGAAATAAACTTTTCAAATTCTGAATCAGCAATTTTATAGCTGTCAATATTTGTTTGTGTTGGAGAGGAAGTAGTGTACCACATAGTAAATACAATATATCCAATCCTTCCGGATATACTTAGAGGTTGATTTCCTGCACGGTTCGAAATAGATTCGTCACCATTGAGTTCTTTGTTCAATTCATTCAATTTAGAAATCAATAAATCAGTTTTTGAAATCAATTCCAATTTTGCTTCAGGAGTAGCTTTGACAGCGTTTTTTATCGCTTTCAATTTGCTTTGCATATCTTTGATTATAGTGGTTGATGCAGATACTGCTGAGCTTAAGCTGCTTACTTTTTGCTGGAATTCAGCTAAAAATTCGACATCCTGAGCCGGCATTGTTCTGCTTTCGAGAGGTTTGCATCTGAATTCAACGGCAGGATGAAGTTCTTTAAACTGACCATTATGGTACAATTCCATTGATACTGAGTATCTTCCCGGAACAACCGGCATAGAAGAATGCTTATTAGGGTCAGTTTTCTCCATAACTGATGAAGAACTTGGATATTTCATATCCCAAACAATCCTGTTAATTCCTGCTGAAGGACTTTGTTTAAGTCGTCTGATAATAGTATTTTCAGCATTTCTGATTGTAAAAAGCAAATATGCTGATTCTTCCAAATCTTCCTCTCTAAGTTGTTCAAAAGTTGGATATGGAGGAATTTTACCTTCTTTATTTAATTTACTTTCCTCTTCTTTTCTGATTTGTTTTTTAGTTTTTGGTACATCTTTCAGATAATAAGTAAATACAGCTCCAAATGGATGATTTTCACCTCTGTAGAAGGTTGAGCCTTCATTATTACGGCTCTCAGATCGGTCTTCAATATACATTAATGCATCTTTTATCGGGAAAATAAAAGCATCTTTTTCAGTAAATTCATCATTTAAATATCTCAATGGACTGTAATCATCAAGGATATAAATACCTCTGCCGAAAGTTCCGATGACCAAATCTGTTTCGCGTTCCTGAATGTCCAAATCTCTTACAGCAACTGTTGGAAGCCCGCTTTTAAGCTGCGTCCATTTTTTACCGGAATTATTTGTATAAAAGAGCCCAAACTCAGTACCAGCAAAGAGTAAATTTGCATCCTGAGTATCTTCTTCTATAGTCCAGATTGGTCCATTATCCGGTAAATCCGAAGATATTGATGACCAGGTTTTCCCTTTGTCATTGCTTTTCAGAATATATGGTTTGAAATCAGCATCCTTATGGTTGTTGAATGAAGCATATACAACATTTTCGTCGTGTCTTGAAGCGTATATATCGCTAACATAAGTATTGGCAGGAACTCCCGGGAATGATTCTATTTTTGTCCATGATTTGCCATTATTATCAGTTACCTGAATAAGTCCGTCATCTGTTCCAATATAGAGCAAACCTTCTTTCACAGGCGATTCTACTAAAGATATAATATTACCGTAAAGTGAGGTAGATTGATTTTTGGCAACAGCTTCAGGACTCCATATCTTGTCCATTACTTTGAGTTGGTCTCTGTCAATTTTTCTTGTCAAATCATCACTGATTTTTGTCCATGAGTGCCCTCTGTCGTTGCTCATAAAAACTTTATTAGCTGCGACATAAAGTCGCTCGGGCTTATGTGGGCTAATTATGAGTGGTGTATCCCAATTCCATCTTAGTTCTTCATCTTTCTCAGGTTGTGGCTGAATACCTGCAATCTCCCCACTCAATTTATCATATCTTATGATATTGCCATATTGCCACTGTCCATAAATGATATTTGGGTTTTTGGGATCTATTTGCGGTTTATAACCGTCTCCACCAACAAGATAAATCCAGTGTTGGTTTAAAATTCCCCCTGAATGGCGGGTTCTGGCAGGTGCACCAAGTGAATTGTTATCCTGAGTTCCACCATAAACACTATAAAATGGCTCACTATTATCTGCCTGAATTCTATAAAACTGTGTAACAGGTAAGTTTTCAAAAAACCTCCAGTTTTCACCTCCGTCATAGGATTCATAAAGTCCGCCATCACCGCCTATTAATACATAATTATTATTATCGGGGTCAATATAAATAGCGTGGTCATCTACATGTCGTTGCTTGAGACTAACATTTTTCCAATTTTTTCCGCCATCCACTGATACTTTTGTGTAAGTATCGGGCATCCATATTTTGTCAAGCTCAACAGGGTCGCAAAATATTTCTGAATAATATTGTGGACTGGCAGACTTAACAGAACTTTGCTTTATCCATTTAGCTCCACGGTTTGTGGATTTAAAAAATCCGCTTTTATCATCTTCCGCTTCTACTAAAGCATAAACGAAGTCAGGATTAATTGGAGATATAGCCAGACCAATTCTCCCAATATCGCCGGATGGCATACCGCTCATTATTTTCTCCCAAGTTGTACCTGCATCTGTTGATTTATAAACAGCTCCTTCAGGTCCGCCATTGAGTAAAGTCCATACATGACGTCTTCTTTGATAAGAAGCGGCATACAAAGTTTTGCTGTCACGCGGGTCAATTACGACATCAGTAACGCCTGTATTATCAGAAATGAAGAGGGATTTCTCCCATGATTTTCCGCCATCAGTGGATTTAAACAGACCTCGGTCGCCGCCCGGACCCCAAAGTGGACCTTGTGCAGCGACATAAATAACATTAGAATTATTCGGGTCAACAATGATTTTTCCGATGTGTTCAGATTTATCCAAACCCATTTTTTTAAATGAATCTCCACCATCTGTTGATTTATAAATTCCATCGCCCCATCCGACACTTCTCTGACTGTTGTTTTCTCCGGTTCCAATCCAAACAACAGAAGGGTTGTTGGGGTCTAATGTAACACAACCAATCGAATATGAGCCGTAATTATCAAATATGGGTGTAAATGTTACACCTTTGTTTGTGGTTTTGAATACATTGCCGGAAGCTACTGCAATATACATTTCAGATTTATTATTTGGATTAACTGCAATATCGCCAATTCTTCCTGATGTAAGTGCTGGTCCTATACATCTCATTTTCAATCCACTAAGTGATGGCAATTTTGAGTCTTCAGATTTGTTATCAGCAATAAGCTGACTACAGTTTACAAATGATGCCAATAATAAGATATAAATATATTTCATAAATAAATAAACCGTTTTTGTAACAATCAAAAAGATAAAAATAAATACTTTTTTTTAAATATATGAAAATTATTTTTCAAAGTAATAATTTGTGAAAAAAAAAATGTCTTATACCCAAATTTTTATCAATAAAACTGACAATTTCAAAATTAACATATATATAATCTTATTATTATATTGAAATGTATATTAGTATGTTATATTAGAATACTTTAGAAATATTAGAATCAATAAAACTATGAAATATTATTCATACACTTTTTCGTTTTTTGATAAAGAATTCCCAAAATAAAGTAGAATTATTAACCGAATATTATATTTTTTTTATCAACACATGTAGCAAAAATGATTTTCGTTTGTCATTAGTATAAAAGCGATGCCTAAAAATCTAAATTTAATTAGAAAAATGCATAGCTGTAAATTGATAAGAATTTTAGTTAAAAAATTAATAAATAAATTAATAATTAATGAAGTATTTTTAATAAATTGAGGTATGAGATGAAAAAATTCTATACTATGCTTGCTGTGATAATAGCTATTATTACATTAGCAGCATCATTGAATCTGCAAGCTAAAGACCAAAGCGATGCCGAAATCAGAAAAGATTTGAAGGAAAAACTTCCTTATCTGATGGGCTCGAATAATGCCGGAACACTGTTCTATATTACTTTTCACCCTTGCTGGGAAGAAGTAGGTGAAAATAATAACCTACGAGTTTATATATCAGCTCCGGTAGCAACAACTGTAACCCTTGAAATCGAAGGTCTTGGTATCTTCCGTCAGAAACAGACAATACCAAATGACGTAATTGATTTCATGCTTACACCATCTGAAGGTCAGCCATATACAAAAACTGACCGTGTTCCACCGCAACCGGAACAAATATGGGAAAAACGCGCTGTAAAAATTACTGCCGATGACCCAATCATTGTGTATGGTGTAACTCGTTTCCGTTATACATCTGACGGTTATCTTGCACTTCCTGTAAGCTCTCTTGGAAATAATTATCAGGTTGCATCTTATGCAGACCCAACAAATAATACTTTCCAATGGCTTACTTCATATACAAGTGTTGTCGGTATTTATGAAAATACTCGCGTAACATTTAGAATGGGTGGTTGCGAAAGCTGTTATGTTCTGCGTGAAGACGGTTCATATTTAACATTCAACCAAACAATAAGACGTACCCTTCATCAGGGTGACGTTTGGTTGTTACCCGGAATCGGACCTTTTAATGATGTATCAGGCTCAACTGTCAAAGCAAATAAACCTGTGAATGTAATCTCGGGAAGTTTCTGTGCTTATATTCCAACCCACATCGCAGCTTGTGACTTTATAAGTGAGCAGGAATTACCTGAAAATACCTGGGGTACAAAATACCATGTTACACCAATACACACAAGGAAGAATTATTCTCTGATTAAAGTATTTGCCAAAAAACCATTTACTACAGTGAATTTTGATGGCAATCCTACTGTTTACATTGCTACCCCCGGTGGTGTGGCAGGTACAGGTTATATTGAAACCCGCGCCGGTGTAATGAATCCCGGTGATGTATCACCTAAGCCGGTCGAAGTATCATCTGATGAAGCAATTTATGTAGTTCAATTTAACCCTGGTCAACAGGATGACGGTGTTGAAAATGACCCATTCCAGCTTGTACTTACTCCTACTGAGCAGTATCAGACGGAAATCGTATTTAATACTCCGGGTATCCGTGGTCTTTATGGCTTTAAAAATAATTTCCTTAATATTGTCTACAAAGCAACAATTGACGGTGGTATTCCTGAAGATATGATGTGGGCTGAAGTAGTTGACGGACAGTTCCGATGGATTCCTATGACGTCATATTCAGGAAACCCGGGAGAGAGATTCTTTCCAACAGAAGAAGACGGTCGCCATTACCGTTCAAAATTTTTGAGATTGCCTTATGATGGTGTTTACAGAATTAAAGCTAATGATCCATTTGCTGCTTATGCCTATGGTTCAGATCAGTATGACTCATACGGATGGCCCGTTTCTGTAGCTGTTGCTGACCTTGAAACACCTGATTCACTTGCTCCTTATGTAGAATTTGCAAAAGAATGTAGTGGCAATGTTGCCGGTTATGTATTAGACGAACCAAGAGTTGACCCTGAAAATCGTTCAAATCTTGGACTTGTTTATATGGACACTGATGACAGCTACAATTACAGATTTCAATATGACCCGTTTATTGCCGGTATGGATCCAAAAACAGACTGGACACTTACAGTCCGAAATGCAGCTTTGAACGCTCAGGCACATCTTGTATTTGTTGATAGAGTGGGTAATCGTACTGATACAATAATCAATCACTTTGCAATCAGTCCGAATATGTTCCCATATTTCAGCGATTACGGTACTTTCAAAATCGAAAATCCTAATGTTGAAAAAACGGTAACATTTACTATTAAAAATGATGGCGATAATGCTATTACCAGAGACTACGAAATCTATGTAATTCTTGACTCTGATGAAGAAGAAGCAAAGGCAGGCGACATCAATACTTATCAAAATTTTGACCTTATTGATATTCAGGGTTTGGACTTATCACCTATGGCAGTTGGTCAGGAACGTAAATTTGATGTTAAGTTTACTGCACGCACTGAAGGTACATTCAGAGATTCAGTAGGTATTATGGTAATTGACAGGAATACCAGAGAAGTTTGTGTTCATCAGTATTTTGCTGAAGTGGTTGCATTCGTTGGTAATCCATTTATTTCAGCAACTGATAAAAACTTTTACGAACAAGTAGTAAATAACAGAACTGTAAAATACGACTTAACAGTTACTAACCCTAATCAGGGTGAATATTTAGCAACTGTTCCACTGAGAATTACCGATATACAGTTTACTGGAGATGAAATCGGTCATGGTGGAAGTAATGCTGTGTTTGAAATAGAAGGATTAAATAATATTTCTGCAGCTAATCCATTGCTAATAGCACCGGGTGCAAGCCATACATTTACAGTAAGCTTTATGCCTAAAGCTGTTAGAACTTACAGCTCCCGGATTACCTTCATAGCTGATGCCGATATGCCTAAGAACTATACTGTTCTTGATGGTGTAGGTATTCAACCCGGCTTGCTTGTTAATGGTGATGATTGGGGCGAAAGATTAGTTGACCCGAATGTTTATATTCAAAAACCCGGACCTTATGACTATACTCCTTACTTGTCTCCAAATGGAGCAATCGAACTTACAAATGACGGTTCAGCACCTGTAACTTTAAGATTGCCTGAAATAGTTGAACAAACCAGAGGCGAAGGATTCAAAGCTTATCGTGGTACTGAGCTTGTTTCATTGACTACTCCGGGCGTACTTGCTGACTTATTCCAGAACAAAACGATTGCACCAGGTCAAAATCTAACAGTTCCTGTATATTTTGACCCGAAAGATGAAGGACAATATCATTTGATTATTAGATTTGTAAGTGACGCAGTTGGAAGCCCAACATCTACATTAATTGGTGTTGGGGTATATCCTAAATCAACAACCGGTGATCTCGAATTTGAACCAAGGATTGTTGGTGATGGTGCCCGCGAAAGACTTACAGTAAGATTTACTGCTGATTTGTGGGATTATGACTATCCATTGACTATTACTGATTTTGTATCCGAAAATACACTTGCCGGCACTACAGTCTCTGATTTCAATGGTAATGGCGTATTCCGCTGGGATAGCGATAATATTCGTCACAGCGATGGCAGTGTTATTTCTCTTCCTATTACTCTTCAGCCTGACGATTACCTTGATATTGACGTAGAATTTGAACCAATAGCAGCAGGTAATTTTGAAGCTACACTTACAACTGTAAGTAATGCTGATTTTGAAGCTGTTTCAACATGGACTGCATCAGCAGAAGAAGAAGGTTCAGAAATGCAGCCTGCAATAGCTACTACTTGCTTGAATTCGCCAATTACTATGAGACCTACAATACGCAACTTAGGCTCGATTCCTCTTGAAGTTACAAGCATGAATATTCAGAATGTCAATAATCTTCCTAATTTTAACGTAATTGATTTTGATATTCAAAATCCACAGATTACTCTTGCTCCTGCAGGACAACCCGGAGATATGGCTGAAATTCTTATAGTATTTACTCCAAGTACTAATTATAACAACGCTGTTGTCAGACTTCAGGCTAATACAAGCTCTAATACTAAGCCGATTGACTTTACTGATCTGACAGTTACAAGTACTCACGTTGTTCAACCGACTTTCAGCTTAGTTTCAACAGGAGTTGGAATGGGAACTCAAAAATCAGTTGAAGTTGACCCGGGTGAAGGCGATGCTGTTTCTTATACTTTAGTAATGAATACTAATAACGCCGTTCCACTCGCATCATCATTGATTTTTGAAGCTGAAGTTATGTATAGTAAAGACTTCTTAGGTCTTGGATATATTGACAGAAATGCTAAGACTGCTAAAGTTCAAATTGGTCCAAGAATGCAAGAACTTGGATGGAATGTAAATGCTGTTGTTAAAGATTTCGACGAAGTCACAAATATTGAGACAGTTACACTTACATTTACAGGTCCACAGCCACTTTCGCAAGATTACGGTGATTTAGTTCTTGCTACTGTACTTTTCGATTCTTACCTGCCATGGTATAAAGATGGCGACGGTAATGTGAAAATTAAGAATGAACCTGTAACTATTTCACACGTGATTCTTAATAACGACCCTTGCGTAAGCTACACTGCTGAATATACAACAGTATCACTTAATCCTACTTGCGTTGATAATTTGCGTCCAATTCAGATATCAGCTGAAAAATACGGATTAAGACCAATTGCTCCAAATCCTGTTGGATCAGCCGGTGCTGACATTAACTTCTCAGTTGGTGGTTCAAATATCTTTACTGAAATTAAAATTTATAATTCTGCAAGCGAACTTGTATCTACAATTTTCAGCGGAACTTTAAATTCAGGTCAGTACAGTGCAAGACTTCCAATTGAAAACTTATCAAGCGGTATGTACTTCATCGAAATGGTTTCAGGACCATTCAGATCAGAATACGAAAAACTTATTATAAGCAAATAAATCATTTGATTTATAATAATCCTGAAAGTGAGCCCGAATTTCGATTCGGGCTTTTTTTTTCTTTTAATCTGTTTTATAATCGAAATTATTAGTGACTTAGAGAAAAGTGTATTTTTAATTTCTGTTAGTCTAATCGTAGTCGAAGACTGTATAGAAGAACACTTCTACTAAGTATATCCTGAACTAAGTCGAAGGGCTCAATTTGACAAAAGGTTTTTTATATATACTGCATTTTTATATATTTTCTATTACTTTGCAAGAGAAAATTTTCCAGAAGAATTATTCGGATTAATATTTAGTTATGTATATTCGTCATTAACTTATGAGAAAATTTATTCTAAAATATATATTTATTTTTGTCCTGACTTTCATATTCAACAGTATTGCTTTCGGAAAGTATTATTTGTTGCGTGTTGAAAATATTGATGAGGTCAATATACATCAACTTCAAGATTATACATATTACAAATCTGATAACGGAAGTTATGATTTTATCATACATTATGATGAACTTCAGAATTTCAGTCAAATGTTTATTAATTATGACATATTAACAGAAAATCTTGAAGCGGAATTAAACAGGAAACTCAGAAAAAGCAACATAAGCGAAATTAAATTATCAAATGAATATTTCAGGCTTGGCTCAGTAAGCGGATATTTTACTTATTATGAAATTTATTCAGAATTTGACCGAATGATGGAGCTTTTTCCTGATTTCGTATCGAAGAATCTGGAAGGGTATTCAATCGAAGGTAGACCGATTTTTTCTTATTGTTTTGGAAATAACGCTTGCTTTAGTGATAATATCTTCCCGCAGGTTTTGATAACATCATTAATTCATGCACGTGAGCCGGGTTCTGTTTTTACTTTGATTTATTACTTCTGGGATTTATTAGCCAGATTTGAAAATGGTGAAGAGCTCGCCCGAAATTTACTGTCAAATCGCCACATTTATGTTATTCCGAACCTAAATCCTGACGGTGTGGTATTCAATGAAACTAATTATCCGCAAGGCGGCGGATTATGGCGAAAGAACCGTAGAGTGACATCTGATAGCACTTTTGGAGTTGATATAAACAGAAATTTTGGTCCACTACAAGCATGGGATGCACCTAACAACGGCTCCTCGTTATTGATGAGATCTGATACTTATCGTGGGACGGAACCATTCTCAGAGCCTGAAACCCGAATAATGAGAGATTTTTTAAAAAATAAAAATTTTCGCATTGGTGTGAATTACCATTCTTTTGCAAATGCTGTTTTCTATCCTTATTCGTATTTAAGCAGAGAAAATCCTGATTCGAACTTTTACAGATATTTTCTCACTGACAATTATTACAATAATCGCTATCTTTTCGGATTGGATTTGGATGTAATTAATTATCCGACAAGGGGCAGTTCTGATGATTTCTTGTATATGGGAAATGATGATTTCGAGGGATTTCTGGCTATGACTTGTGAAGTTGGGAATCCAATTGAAGGATTTTGGTCGCCTATAGAAATATCATTAGAAAATGCTAAGCAAAATATCAAATATCTGGATAATTTAATTATTTCAGCTGGTCAGAATATTTCTGTGTTTGATAAAGATGTTTATATAAAAAATAATAAATATTATATCAGGCTTACTTTGGCTAATATTGGTTATGAGAATCTGCCTGAATTTGATGTAAAAATATTTCAGCCTGAAAATTTAATATATTTCGCATCTGATATGAAAAGGCTGCCTGCACTTATCAGAGGTGATACTGCATCGGTTGAATTTGAATATCATCCACTATCTGTTGCAAACGGCAGTATAATTGATTTTCAAATTACTGCTTATTTGGATTTTGAGAAGAAAGAACAATTCAAGTTGCAAATATTCGATTATGATGAGACAGATTTGTTTGATGAGAGTATCAAATATTCTTTTGATAAAGATTGGCATTATTCGATTGATGGCAGTAATACAAAAGTATTGAAAAGTAATTTTGGCGATACTTATAAACAGAACATCGAATCTAAAGCTGAATTTGACTTGCAGGATGCTGCTTCTGATAAGAGCTTATATACTTTAAGATTCCGACATAAGTTTGGAATTGAAGCAAATTACGATTTCGGATTGATTTTTGCTGAAAATCATTTCGGTGCTAATGTCAATCCTCATTTTGGAGAAAATCTTGTAAAAGGCAGAACAAGACCGGGTTCCAGACAATCTGATCTATTGTTTGGTTTCCATGGAAGTTTTAAAGAATGGTTGCCTCAGACTTTGTACTTAAATGATACTGCAGATATTTTCAATAAAATTTCATTTAACCTATGGACTGATAAGGGTGTTAATAAGTCAGGCTGGATAATCGGTGATTTGAAGCTTAGAAAGTTTTCTCCGGATAAAACTAGTATTATTGAACCTTCTAAAAACGAATATTTCAGAATTTATCCAAATCCTATTTTGAATGGTGAATTTGTACTAGTTTCAGATATAAGCATTACAAATGCGGAATTACAAGTTGTATCAATTAACGGTAAAGTGGTTTTTGCAGAGAATTTTGAGTTGGTGAAAGGAGAAAATCGAATTATTTCAAATAATATTTCCAATGGGAAATATTTTATAGTAATTAAATGCCCGAATAAAAATTATTTAATCCCTTTTACAGTAATTAATTAGAAATGATTTACTGAAAATTAAATAAAGTAATTTAAATAAATCATTTTTTCGGTAATTTACATTATTTTTGTAATACAATATTTTATAAATTTATCGTATTTGTAATATTATAAATCTTTGAAATCAGGCTTAAAAAAAATATGAAATATATCATTATGTTTGGGTCAATAATACTTGCAGTATTGTTCAGTGTTTTGCCCAATTTGTCAAAGCCAAAACCGACCTGGTGGAAAATTTTGGCTGTTCTGTTTGTAATAATCGCATTAGTAATGACTATCGGTCCTCCGGTAACAGGCAACCTGTCAACTGCCGGATATATGAAAGAAGGCTATTACGAATCTTTGAATATATCCATAAATGTCCGCAAAGACCAGTTTGTTTATGATGAGGTCAATAAATTCTGGATTAAGGGGCTCGGAGATGCCGATATCAAATCGGGAGAAAATCTCAAATACAACCGAAAACTAATTATCAGGTCAGAAAATTTACCTGAAGAGTTTAAGGCAGCCAATAAGCTTGTGATTAAAGCGAAATATAACAAGGATTTTGATGCGCTCGAATATATAGGCACTAAGTTCATCAATCCGCCTTTTGATTATCCTTTTGTTCCGAATCTTGACGAAAGAATCAAAATTCTGAATCTCCATGTACCTATGGCTTGGATTGCAGTTGTTGCTTATCTGATGTCAATGATATATGCCATTATGTACCTACGAACAAATGACCTGAAATGGGACATTTATAATGCATCAACAGCCTCCCTTGGAAATCTTTTTGCAATTCTTGCTACTGTTACCGGTATGCTTTGGGCTAAATATAACTGGGGTAGCTACTGGAATTGGGACCCGCGTCAAACTTCAATATTCATATTGATTATGATTTATGCTGCATTTTTCGCACTTCGTGCTGCAATTGACAGCGAAGACCGTCGGGCAAAACTTTCGAGTGTTTATTCGATAATTTCGTTTGTCACAGTTCCATTTTTAGTGTTTGTTCTTCCAAGACTTGCAACAGGTTTGCATCCCGGCTCCAAAGATGATGTAAATGCAGGTCCGCTTGTTTCTGCTCAACCAAATGCACTTGATACAAATATGCTGTGGAGTTTTGGACTGTCATTATTTGCATTTACAGTAATATATTTCTGGATTCTCAACATGCTGATGAGAACCAATAAAATTAATCACAAAATATCATAAGGATATAAATAAATGGAAGCATTTTTGCACGATAATTCACTATTTGTTGTTTTGGGTATAGCTATAATTCTCTGGGTCGGAATAGCAATATATATGTTCATGCTTGATTCTAAAATTAGCAGGCTCGAGCGACAAATTGTGAATTCAGATGAAATAAACTTAGATGAAAATAGCAACATATAACGATTTTTGTATGTTATTTGAAAAAAAAGTCTTATATTACAGTTTAAGAATATGAAATTTTAAAAACTTTAATTTGAGTTAAAAATTATGAATAAAAAATATATCATTGGCAGTGTTATCGGGGTAGTTTTCGTAGTTGTGGCTTATTTATCTTTTGATTCTTCAAAGATTGAATATACCGATTTTGAGCATGCTAAAGAGTCCGGTAAAATTGTACAAGTCGTGGGTTCATGGAATAAATCAGAGAATTATCATTATGATTCTGATAAGAATGAGTTCATTTTTTTAATGAACGACGAAAATGGCAACTCATCCCATGTAAGAGTAGAAGGTGCTAAACCAAATAATTTTGATGTTGCACCAATGGTTGTTATCAAAGGTAAGTTCGAAGGCGATAAATTTCACGCCAAAGAAGTGCTTACAAAATGCCCTTCAAAATATGAAGGACAGTTCGACGAGCTTAAGGGTGCATCCCTATATAACTGATTTTTTAAAAATAATATTAAGTGGTTGAAATGCTTGGAAAAGTATTGATATATATGACTGTTGCCTTTAGTGGAATCTCGGTCCTTGCATATCTGTTTTCTGATAAAAAAGGACGAGATAATCTACTTAAATTAGGCGTTTTTTCATACTATGCTATGACATTTACAGTTGTTGCGGCATGTATTTATCTTCTATCGAATATTTTAGCTCATAATTTCCAGTTTACATATATTTGGGAATATTCTTCTACTGAGCTACATGATTACTTCCTTGTTGCATCGTTTTATTCCGGTCAGCAGGGCTCATTTATGCTTTGGATGCTTATGCTTACTATTATCGGCTTGGTAATTAATTACCGAACAGCCCGATATGGTTATCAGTCGCTGTCTATGGGAATTTTCACATCCATCATATTTTTTCTTGCTGTTATTCTCATTTTCAAAAGTCCGTTTGACTATGTATGGGAAACGTTTGCAGCCGAAAACTTAGAGGTGGGTTTCATGCCTGTAAATGGACGCGGACTAAATCCTATTTTACAAAATTACTGGATAACAATTCATCCTCCGATTCTGTTTATCGGATATTCCATGATGGCTGTACCTTATACTTATGCCCTGACTGCATTAATCAAGCGTGATTACAAAGGATGGATAGATAAAGTTATGCCATGGACACTTTTTGGTGCAGGTATTCTTGGGCTTGGAATTATGATGGGCGGCTACTGGGCTTATGAAACACTCGGATGGGGCGGTTTCTGGGCTTGGGATCCGGTAGAAAATTCTTCACTTATTCCATGGATGATTGCTGTTGGATTCATTCATACTTTGTTAGTTCAAAGAAGAACCAACGGACTTGTTAAGACAAATATCGCATTAGGTCTCTTAACATTCATATTTGTTGTATATGCAACGTTCCTAACTCGAAGCGGAATTTTGGGAGATACTTCGGTTCACTCGTTTGTAACTCCGGGCGCTATTGTATATAATATGCTAATATTATTTCAGGTAATTTACCTTGGACTCGGCATATTTTATATGGCTACAAGATGGAAGGATATGACTGCTTATGTCGGCAAAAAGGCAATTTCATTTGCATCAAAAGAATACTCAGTATCTCTTGGTGCTATTGTATTCCTTGCACTCGCTGCAATTGTAATTATGGGGACATCATGGCCCGCAGTCGCTGAACTTTTTGGTCAGGAAAAAGTCGCTGTTGATATTTCAAATTATGATAAATTCGGAAGTATTTTTGCTGTTATATTTTTGATTCTAAATGGTATTTCCCTCTATCAAAGATGGAATTCAGGCAATATTTCTGATATTTTCGGCAAGTTAATTATACCGACAGGTGCTTCAGTAGTTTTGGTTGCTGTATTTTATTTTATGGGATTAGACAATCTGAATTTTATACTACTTACATTTGCTGCCTTTTTCTCCTTGATAACAAATCTTGAGTATTTGATTAGGAATGTCAAATCCAACCCAAAATCATTAGGTGCGTATATTGCACATATTGGATTGGTATTCTTGATTCTTGGTGCTGTAATTAGTGGGGTTTACTCATCTACTAAGCAAGTAAGACTAAAAACTAATGAAACTAAGTCCGCTTTTGGCTATGATTTTACTTTCGTTGGCTACAATCAAATCGAAACCGAATTTAAAGACCGTGAGAAGTTTAAATATAACATTAAAATCGAAAAGAATGGTAGTTCCGGTATGGCAAGCCCGATAGTTTACTGGAGTGATTTCAACGAAAAGCAATCGCCATTTCTTGAGCCGGGTGTTTATACGAAATTAGAAAAAGATATATATCTTTCTCCAAAGGCTATCGAAGCTGAAAGTGATCTTCCACGAGTTGCACTTCGTAAAGATGATAAAGCAACAATACCACTGGATACTAATTTGATGGTTTCGGTTAAAAGCTTTGTTATGGATAAAAACGCGGCATTCTCCGGAAATAGTGTAGTTCTCAATACTGTAGTTAGTATTGAACATATTGATGGTACTATATTTAGTGATACTTTGAATTCTCTGCTCGATGCTACATCATGGGAAGCCCAGCCAAGCTGGAAGAAAATTGCAGATTCTGAGGTGGAAATAGCTATGACGAAACTTATCCGAGATGTGGATAACATTCATAATACCAGAGCTGTACTAAGCTTCAAAGAAGCTGGTAAACCCGAACCGGCACTTGTTGATGTATTTACTTTTGATGTTTCAGTTAAGCCTTTTATCAACCTTGTATGGCTTGGTACACTTGCTGTGACAGCAGGATTTTTCTTGGCTCTTTACAAATATCCTACAAAGAATAAAAAAAATATTGCTGAAGAGTAATATTCTTTGTAATCTTTATAATAATGTTTCGTCTTTATAATGAAAGATAATCAATTATTTATATTTTGGAGAAAATGATGTTAAAAAAAGTTTTTCTGGCATTACTATTAGCAGGTATTTATTTATCGGTAGTTTCATGCTCTGATTCTAAAGCAGAAAGCAATTCCGTCAAAACGCCGGTTTATTTTATTAATTCTGTTATGCCTGCTCAAGATGGCTATATGGTTGACTTTAAGTATAAAGATGGAAGTAAAGACCGCTCTTTAGCCGAGCTTACTAAAGGCAAAGTTGTATTTCTGAATTTCTGGGGTACCTGGTGCGGTCCATGTAAAAAAGAATTACCTGATATTATTGAAATCAGTAAAGATCTTAAGAATAAAGACTTCATCGTCATTGGAGTTGCTCTTGAAAGAGGTACACCTGAACAGGCTGCAAAAACTGTCACTGAATTTGGATCTGGGCGTGGTATTGATTATGTAAATTTCATTGGTAATCAGGATATTACTAATGCTTACGGTAAAATACCTGCTGTTCCAACAACATTTATCATAGATAAGAACGGTAAAATTGTTGAAAAAATCGTTGGTGCAAGAGATAAAGCTACTTTCATGGCATCAATTAACAGAGTTTTAAAATAATATTTTACTTATAAATCTTTTAAAGCTGCTTTGTTTATTTACAATGCAGCTTTTTTTTTGAAACAAGTGTAATGTATAGTTTTAATAAAATATTTTATAATATTTTATAATATTTAAATATTTTATTTTTAGTTTTGTATTATGTTATTTATCAAAAAATAGAATTTAATGTTATGAAAACAATTTACCTGATATTATTACTGGTTACAGTTTCCAATAATCTATATTCTAAAACACTTCAGGTTGGAGGAGGAAAAGAATATGCTACAATTCGTTTAGCAGCACTTCAGGCAGAAGCAGGTGATACGATTTTTGTATATGGCGGCGTACATCAGGGTGGTATGCTTATTAGTAAACTTCAGGGGACTGCCGACCTAAGAATTTTTATTATTGGCCAGCCGGATACAGAAGTAATAATTCGCGGTGGCGGAAATTCTATTCAATTCTCTGATGCTAAATATGTCGAAATTCAGGGACTAATCATAGAGAATCAAACCTCAAACGGAATGAATATAGATGATGGCGGCGATTACTCTACTCCTGCCGAATTTATCACTATATCAGATTGCATATTCAGAGATATTTCCGCCACGGGCAATAATGATTTATTGAAAATGTCAGGCGTGGACAATTTCATTATAAAAAGCTGCATTTTTGAGAACGGCTCAGCAGGTGGAAGTGGCGTAGATATGGTGGGTTGCCATAATGGTAAGATACAAAACTGTATATTTAAGAATATGGGTAGCAATGCCATCCAAGCCAAAGGAGGCACTCAATATATTGAAATTTATGCAAATTATTTTGAAAATTGCGGACAAAGAACTTTAAACCTCGGCGGTAGCACAGGACTTCAATATTTCAGACCAATTGATGCAAAATTTGAGGCAGCCGATTTGCAGGTTTATTCAAATATTTTCATTGGTTCGCTCGCCCCGATTGCTTATGTCGGCAGTGTCAGAGTAGATGTGATAAATAATACAATTATTAATCCTGAGCGCTGGGTCATCAGAATTTTACAGGAAACAGTAGATGAAAGCCGCTTTGAAAAATGCGGAAATAACAGATTTGAAAATAATATAATTTATTTTGGCAATATCAGCACAGAAACCAATGTCGGAACAAACACAGCACCTGAAACATTTACATTCAGAAATAATTATTGGTACAATCATCAAAATCCGAACTGGCAGGGACCTAATTTGCCGGCAACAGAAATAAATCAGGTCGTAGGCTTAGACCCATTTTTTGAAAACTTTACAAATAATGATTTCCGTCTTAAAGCTGCAAGTTCTGCCCGCTCATATATAACATACACAGGTATGCCGATTCAGGACTATTCGGGCAATAATTACCTGCAACCACGCTCAGCCGGCGCCTTTGAATTTAATGATAATACAGTAGTAAAAGAGAGCAAAGAATCATTGTTCGTTATAACGCCAAACCCCGCAAGTGATTTCATCACAATTCAATTACGCAACAAAGGGCTTCAGCCCTTTGCGGCAGATAGAGTGCAAATATTTGATATGCTTGGTTTGGAAGTCATATCCACCCCGTCTGCTTCGCAGCCACCCACAGGAGAGGGGAATTTAAGAATTGATGTATCTCATCTGCCCACGGGAGTGTATTTCGTACAAATTATTGGAAGCAATGGAGCTTGCTCCATTGTCAAGAAATTTGTGAAGATGTAAAAGTCAAATCCCCCTAAAAGCGAACTGTGGGATTGGATTTTTTTTGCATTATAATCTAAATATGTTTATAAAATATTTGGTAGTTAATTATAATTTTATTAATTTGCTTATGGAAATTTGTCATAGTTGATAAAACTTATAATTAGCAGAGAATTTATAAGTTTTTTATAGTTATTGAACTTTGTTTGATTATAATTATAATTTTCCCTGTTAAAGGGAGATTGTTTCAATAATTTAAAGGAGTTTTTTATGCGTTATCAACCAGAGCAACAGAGCAACAGAGCAACAGAGCAACAGAGCAACAGAGCTACAGAGCTACAGAGTAATATCATTAGTACCATTAATTTATGGTGCTCAAAAGTGATGCGTGCAATGCCTGTAATTGTCCTGATTTGTGTATTAAGTTTTAGTCCGGATTTGGCATATTCTGAGCAGGACTGCTATGAAGAGCAACAAAACTTACAATGTGATCCTTGGATTTCAGTAACTGTAACCCGTTCTTTTCCTGTTTTTACTGCGTGTCAGATTACTGTTTTTTATTCATACAGAGAATGTTTGGATATATCTTGTTCTCCACCCAGAAAAGTTTTACAGTACCGATTAGGAAGCATTGATATACCGGATTATTGCCAAGGTTTGATGGCTCAGTTATTCCCGGGTTTTCCTGATAATTGGGGTGGAATAATGAATCAAGCATACTGGAATATGCTTGTTGATGCAATTTTTTACACACTTGGTAAAGAATACATAGTTGATAATTCTATATCAATTCCGAATTGCAGCGGAATTCCACCGAATTGTGACGATGCTCCAACCGGCTGTGACAACATTTTTGAAGTTTACTATACTCAACCGAAATGTCGTGCATATTGTGTATTAAAAGGACCTGTAGGACCACTTGGCTTTAGAAATACCAGTGTAACTCCTATCCATTGTGATAGCGAAACAACCGTAGCCTGCTGCGAACACCGGAAATATTTCTGCTACTGTGGGAGTGAATTGCAGGTAACAAATGTTGATACTTATACTCAGGGAAATTGTAACGTTTTAGTTGAACCTGTGAATTTGTGCCCTTACCCTGAGGAATATGAAAGACATTTTATTAATTGCTCTCAAAACTGTGGTGAATAATAAGGAGAAAAATTATGAAATTATTCATTATGTTATTTGTGTTATTTTCGATATTATTCACTTCCATTTCAGAATGTAAGGAAGAATTGAAGTTAATAAACACAAGGATTGAAGGACAGAAAAGAATAAGCAACTTCTTACTTATAAAAACAGAAAAGAATGATGATTTATTCAAACAAGGTCCCAGAAATCTAAAGTATGTAAGATTAGACGGTGTAATATTAAATTCTAATGATTTCGGAAATACGTGGTTTAAAAAAAATGAAGTTGAAATACCTGTAACTATTGATGATATTTCTATTTTTCCAAATCCGGTAAAAGAATCTATCAACATTGTCTTCTCGGAAAATGAAAGCTTAAAGCGAGACTTGAAAATTTTTGATTTAACTGGATATTTACATTATTCCGATAAATTATATTTTTCAGAGGTTACAAGTTTAGATTTGAGCTTTCTGCCAAATGGTTGTTATATTATTATCATATCCGGTGTTGACAAATTTTTCAGGTTTGTCAAAATTTAAAAATTAATTATCCTCCACTAATCATTTTGTTTAGTGGAGGATTCATATTATAAGGAGAAAATGCAGATGAGAAAGTTATTTTTAATATTGTTTTTTTTACAAATTATTGCTTTACATCATCATACCAAGGCTAATCCCAATATTGTTTGGGAGAAAGAATTAGAATTAAATAATATGACAGGTGTTTGGATTTACAAATTAGGAATATTTGATAACGAATTATATATTTGGCTCGCAGGGAGTAACCAGAATGAACCAACATTGAAAGCTATTAATAATATAAAAACAGACATTTTTGGAAATGTGATTTATAATAAAAAAGCTGACCAAATGAAAGGGAGAAATGGTGGTAACTCATTTATTTATTACTTTTATAGAAATAACAACTATATGGAATTTAGAGGTATATGGAATTGGGCTCCTGGTGGACTTTCAAATTATCATAGTATTAAAATTCAAAGTGACGGAGAAATGGAGAATTTCCACTCTGATTCTTCAAATAAGATGATTTTTTATGATCCGGCTTATGCAAACTCATTTTATGATAGCGTTTATGTCGGCTTCTTCCACGCTTACAAAGAGGAAAATAAACAAAAACTTTTGGTTCTAAATGATGATGGAGAATATATCAGAGATTTGCAACTTGATACAGCAGGCATTAATGAGCCGATACATTGGGATAAACAGCAGTATTATTTATTTCCGAGTTCTGATAAGCATATTATTACTACTCTCTACAGTCCGATTGATACCAAACAAGATCATTACGGTTGGAATGATTTTGTATATATTTGTAAATTTAATTTAGATGGCAATCTGATTTGGAATTCCAAACTTCATAATGAAGGGTATAAAAGACTTAATATATATTATATCAGAGAAAACACTGATTCATCATTCTTTATAATTGGTGAAGTATTTAATACTCTTTCCGATAAAGCTCTTTACTTTGCTAAAGTCAATAAAGATGGTATTAAATTATGGTCGAAGACTGTGAATCATGCTGATCCAATAACACGGATAGAACAATCATTTACACCTCTTAGAAATGGTGAATTCTATGCTATCTATGGTCGTATCCCGGCACGGACAAAAGAGAATGAGGAAGGTTCTGACTTTTATATGATGATTATTGATTCTTCAGGCAAAGTTGTTGAAGAATATTCATGGAATAGATTTACCAATATTAATGCTGTCAAAGGTGTAGTGGAAAATGAAGACGGCAATATAATAGTTTTAGGTAGAAATGGATGGGATTCATATTATTTAGCAGAAATTAAACCTGATTTTTTAACAAATGTGGCTAATGAATCTGCAAGCCGGGAATTTAGAATCGGCTTATATCCAAATCCTGCAAGTGATTATGTCAGGATTAAAACTATCAATTACGACTCATATATGACAGCTCTTTGCAGTTTGGTTGATATCAATGGAAAAGAAGTTCAAAAATTTAACTTCACAGATGAATATGATTTGAGTACAAAGAATCTTAATTCCGGAAATTATATTTTAAGAATCAATTTCATCAATGAATTTGGCTTGTCATCAGGAACAGTTACCGAAAATATTTTAATCATTAAATAGAGGAAAATGAAAATGAAATTTTATATTAACTTTTTAATCCTGATTCTCTTTTTTCCTTATTTTTCCAAATCACAAGCAGAATTGGATAAGGTGTGGGAAGTCAATTGCAAAGTAAAAAATCTATCTTATTTAAATTTGATAAATTACAGCATTGACAATAAAAAAATTAGATTGCTAATAGATGGACAGCCACCTAAATTACTATTAAAAAACCCAGCAATTATTGATATTGATTTTAATGGTAATTTACTAAAAAACATAAGTACAGTTATGAGCAAAACCGCAAAACCTTACTTTGTTTCTGATCTAAATAATGAGCATCACTATTTCACTAAATATGATGGCAAGATAAATATTTTGGTTACAGATGAAGACGGAGACTCTCTTTCCTTTGTTCCTTTTGATTTACCGTCAAATTACTATGCAACTTCGAATCCTATTTATTACAATGAAAGTATCATTCAGTATGTGAGTGATTTTGAAACTCTCGATGGATATCTATATTATTTTGATAAATTCTTTAATAAGAAATTTGAAATTAAATTAGAAAAACCTAAATCAGAATTATACTTGTATCCATACCCTCGTTTAAAAATAGATTCAGCCAATTTTGATTTATTCACATTATTCTATGGTCCAACACTATACCTTGATGGTTCAGTAGATCATTTGGTTTTAGTTAAATATGATACACTGGGTAAGATTAAATGGGAGACTGATATTCAATTGCCAAATAATAAAAGAATATTTTATCAGGATTATAAAATTGAAGCTGACAACATATTCATATTATATTATGTTAAAGAAGACAAAGATAAATATTTTTCTATACTTAAATTAAATAATAATGGAGAAATTATTACAAATATCCCATTATACGACGATTTAACAAATCATTTTTGGTTAAGAACAAAATTCATTAGTAATGATAGAATAGCTTATTGGGGATACAATGTTAGTGCTGATCCATTAGAAGTTTCAATCAATTTTTTAAAGATATTAAACATAAATGGCGACATTCTAAATAAATATGAATGGCAGAGTTTTCACACAATAATTGGTTTGTTTGAAACTCATTTGAGTAATTTGATTATTTTAACTTCACGAATTGATACGTTAAGTGTAATGGAAATCAAATTATCAACGGTTTCTGTTCATGATTATAATTATTTTGCTGACAATACTCAAATCTCAATCCACCCTAATCCCGCAAGTGATTTCATCACAATTCAATTACGCAACAAAGGGCTTCAGCCCTTTGCGGCAGATAGAGTGCAAATATTTGATATGCTTGGTTTGGAAGTCATATCCACCCCGTCTGCTTCGCAGCCACCCACAGGAGAGGGGAATTTAAGAATTGATGTATCTCATCTGCCCACGGGAGTGTATTTCGTACAAATTATTGGAAGCAATGGAGCTTGCTCCATTGTCAAGAAATTTGTGAAGATGTGAGATAGTAAAAAGTTGAAAGTTTAATCAAAAGTTGCAACAAAGGGCTTCAGCCCTTTGCGATAAAATTATGTAGCCAAATCAGATGTCCGACACTTGCAAGGTGTCGGACATCTTCTAAAGAAGTTTTTTTCATTCAGAATCGAAGGCAATGCATCCATTAATAAAAACCAACCGAATTAATCAATATTTTTTGTCAAAAGATAAGTTACAGAATTGAATATATTAATTAATAGGAATTGTTGGGCTGATTTTTATTGAACTCATCCTCAGACCACAATTCGACGAATTCAGGTATAAGCTAAATGAAATTCAAAAAGTTAAATAACAATATTCATAGTTATCTCAAATGATTACAAGTAATTAAACGTATCATACAACAAAAAATCCCTGCAAACATATGCTTACAGGGATTTTTAAATATATTGATAGTTACTGTAATTAGTTGCCTAAGAACATTTTGACTGAGAACTCAGCCCATCTCAAAATTGGTCCGTAGAACAAACCGAAAATCAAAGTAGGTAGAGCCAGCATAAACACAACTAATTGGCTTGCATAAGAGAAAGAGAATGGTTCTTTCTTTGCTTCAACTTTTCTGACCCACATATTGCGAATAACTTTGGCATAGTAGAAAAGTGAAATAACACTATTGAGAACACCAATTACCGCCATCCAATACCACCCACCTTCAAGTACTGCACCGAAAAGTACAAGTTTACCAACAAAACCCGCAGTAGGCGGAAGACCGGTTAGCGAAACCATAAATATTGTCATAAACGTAGCCATAACAGGAGCCCTGTAACCGAGTCCTTCGTAATCATCGAGTTCTTCACTGCCAATCTTATGGGCAAATAACATTACAACAAAGAAAGCACCGAAATTCATAAGCATATAGAAGAAGAAATATACCAGTATGCTCATAATACCTGAACTTGACATAACAACAACACCCATCAGCAAGTAGCCGGCATGAGCGATTGATGAATAAGCGAGCATACGTTTGACATTACTTTGCCAGAGAGCTACAAAATTGCCAAGCGTCATTGTGGCAATTGCAAATATAGCAATTATATAATCCCATGGTAGTCCTTCGAGCAATGCCCAATTTGCCTCGCTTGATGCATTAGTATCAAGGAAAGCAAGTCGCATAAATCTGATAAAGATTGCAAAACCCGCAGCTTTAGATGCTACTGATAAATATGCAGTTATCGAAACAGGTGAGCCTTCATAAACGTCAGGTGTCCAGAAATGGAAAGGTACAGCGGATATTTTATACGCAAAACCTGCAATAATCATAAGCCCTGAAATAAATACTGATAGTTCACTAAATCCGTACTGCATGAAGTATGTCTGAATTTCGTAAATATTCAAGGAACCTGTCATACCAAACATCAGCGACATACCATAAATCATAATACCCGAAGATAGCGAACCAAAAATAACATACTTCAGTGAGGCTTCACTTGAGCGTTTTATTTCCTTAGTATATCCTGCAAGAACATAAGAACTCATACTCATAGTTTCGACAGCAAGGTAAATCAATATGAGATTTGATGCACCGGCAAGCAAAAACATACCAATTGCCATACCAAGAACAAGCATATAATACTCGCCCATCCATACATCACGCTTATGAAGTTCTTCACTAAACTCCGACATCACAAGCACAAGTATAGTCGAAATGATAATAATCATTTTAAAGAAGTCAGCAAAGGGGTCAACTGATGTAAGATTTTGAAATGCTCCGGAAACAATTCCGGACTGCATAATCAAAAACACAGCAGTTACTAAACTTCCTAAAATTGAAATGCCGGCATTTACCTTGTTATTTTTGAATACTAAGTCTGCAATAATTACCAAGACAAAAGTTGCAAGCAATGCCAGCTCGGGTCTGAATAACCCGAGACTGTTTAATAAGTCATTGACAATTGCATCGTACATATCTATTCTTTTTTTTAATTTTCAACAATAATTAATTACAAACCGGCAAAGTTGCCGCCAATTCTAATCAGTTCAACAAAATGATTGACTGAAGAAGTCATCATACCGATAACAGGATTTGGGTTGATACCAAGATAAATCACAATAATTGCAAGAGGAACCAAACCACTAAGTTCGATATAATTTATATCATCATTTTTATAAATTTTTCCTGTTGTATCCCAAGGACCTGACCATTTTTCAGGAAGTTTTCCAAAGAACACTTTCTGAAGTGCCCAGAGCATATAGCCTGCACCAAGAATGATACCAAGTCCTGAAATCACAGTAAGCACAGGGTAAGTTTTGAATGCACCTAAAAATACAAGTGCTTCACTGACGAAGCCGCTAAGCCCCGGAAGACCAATAGCTGCAAAAAATGCTATCGTCATAATACCTGTGTAAACCGGCATTTTATTAGCCATACCACCAAACTCATCGAGATTACGTGTGTGAGATCTGTCATAAAGTACGCCAACAATCATAAAGAGCATAGCTGTAATAGTACCGTGATTAAACATCTGGAAAATTGCTCCGACCAAACCTTCGGTATTAAGAGCAGCAAGACCGAGCATAACGTAACCCATATGGCTGACAGATGAATAAGCGATAAGCTTTTTGAAGTCTCGTTTGCCAACATTGAACTGAGCCAATGCACATAAAGCTCCATAGACAATACTCACCATACCTATAAACGCTATCCACCAGTTAAAATAAACCACAGCATCAGGGAACATAGGCCAGGCAATACGTATCATACCGTATGTACCCATTTTTAAAAGTACGCCGGCAAGAATTACAGATATTGCAGTAGGTGCTTCTACGTGCGCATCCGGCAACCATGTATGAAATGGTACAATCGGAACTTTGATGGCAAACCCTACAAAGAGTGCCGCGAAAGCGATATATCTCCAATTTGTACCAAATCCGTAAAGGATTGAATTTTGATCGTAATTAGCAGGATTCATCATTTCAAACATATTGAATGAACCGACCGCAAAATAGAGAGCAATCATCACCAGTAGCATGAATACAGAACCGAAAAGCGTATAAAGAAAGAACTTAATAGCCGCATATTCTTTACGAGGACCGCCCCAAATACCGATTAAAAAGTACATCGGAAGCAGCATTAATTCCCAAAATACATAGAATAAGAAGAAATCTAAAGCAACGAATACGCCCATCATACCTGTAACAAGCAGAAGGTACATCGCAAAATAGCCTTTAGCAGCTTTCTTTATGCCCCAGGATGCAAATGTTGCAAGGAAGGATACAATTCCTGTCAGCAGAAGCATTGGCATACTGATACCATCAATACCCATAAAATATTCGATTGTCAAATTACCGAACATTGGGAGACCGGTAACAGAAATCCATGTAAAGCGTTCTACGAATTGCATTGAGCCCGCATCATTGATACCCGGCATACTTAAATTGAAGTTAGAATATATAACTAAAGCCAAAACCAACTGAATGAAAGTAACAAACAGTGTTATATATCTGAAATAATTCAATGAACGGGCACGGCTTAATTCATCTTTACCACTTGGTATTGCAAGAATAGCAATCATACCCAATATTGGCAAGAAGGTTATCCAGGTGAGAATTCCGACCCCAAATATGTTTAAAGTGCCTGACATTAATCCTCCGATTTATTTTTATTTTCTAAATTTTTCATTTTGTTAAACTACCCACCAAATTAAAACAATTAAACCGATTATGCTTAGCAGCAAATATGTTTGCACGCGTCCTGTTTGTAATTTTCTTAAAACCGAACCTGAAAAACCTACCATACCGCCGGATAAATTAACCAAACCATCAACAACGCCGTTGTCAAATTTACCTGTAAAAGTACCCAATCCTCTCCATAAATATCCCATGCCATTAACAATACCGTCGAAGATTTTGGAATCAATCCAATACATTAATTTTGAAAACAGTAAAGTACCACCAATAAATGTCTTTTCGTAAATTTCATCAATATACCATTTATTGTAAGATAATAGATATAGAGGTTTGATAGCATTTGCGACCTTTTCGGGGTTAATTTTCTTATATTGATAGAACATAAATGCCAGAAATATACCAAAACCCGCAATTGCGAGAGACAGGAACATAGCAGTATAATGCTGGTGATGCAATTCTTCTTCAAATTTATTTAAAACAGAATGTCCTCCATGCTCCGCACCATGACTTTCCAAAGGCGTTATGAAGTCGAATTGCAACTCTGCCGGAACCACAGTTGCGACAGGTTTAAATGCTTTAGCAAACCAGCCGGATGATGCATCAATCGGATTGAATGAGTAGAAAATCCAGATTGAAAGTATAGCAAGCACCACAAGCGGAAGGACAATTTGAGTTTTGTTTTCATGAGTTTTTGCAGCAACTTCAGTTTTTGCCTCACCATGGAATGATACTATTGTCAGTCTGAACATATAGAATGCAGTCATACCGGCAGCAGAAAATGCCATAACCGGAATGAGCCAGTGTCCGCTTAAGTTGCCGAATGCAAGCGTTCCGGCAAGGATACCATCCTTACTCAGGAAGCCTGATGTTAAAGGCACACCGGCAATAGCAATTGTTGCAAGCAAAAATGTCAGGTATGTTTTTGGCATAGTCTTACGCAAACCACCCATATTACGAATATCCTGAGGGTCTGTATGGTGGTCGTGCATTTGGTGCATTGCATGATGCATAGCATGAATAACCGAACCTGAAGCAAGAAACAAACATGCTTTAAACCATGCGTGTGTTACAAGATGGAAAAATCCGTATGTATAAGCTCCTACACCAAGCGCCATAATCATAAACCCAAGCTGGCTAACAGTCGAATATGCGAGTACACGTTTGAAATCGTTCTGTGTTATACCGATTGTAGCAGCCATGAAAGCTGTAAAAGCACCTGTGTATGCTACAAAAGTAAGAGCATCGGCAGTGAATATGGGGAATATTTTGGCTGTCATAAAAACACCTGCTGCAACCATTGTCGCAGCGTGGATTAAAGCACTTACAGGAGTCGGACCTTCCATCGCATCAGGAAGCCATACATGAAGTGGAAACTGTGCTGATTTACCGATAGCACCGGCAAATAGCAGAATTCCCATCGCTGTGAGAATTGTTCCGCTCTCAAAAGGTAGGGCGCCGTTACGAATCTGCTCAAAAATTTCATCGAACATAAAGGTATTGAATGCAAAGAATGCAATCATAATACCTGCAAAAAATCCAAGGTCACCCACACGGTTTGTTATGAATGCTTTCTTCGATGCGTTCGAAGCAGAATCTTTTTCGTACCAGAATCCGATGAGTAAATAGGAACTCAAACCTACGAGCTCCCAAAATATATACATATTCAGCAAATTATTGGCAATAACAATTCCGAGCATCGAAAAAGTAAATATGCCAAGATATGCAAAAAATCTCGGGTACCGCTTATCATCATGCATATATTCAGTAGAGAACAGATGCACAAGAAAACTTATCAGAGTAACTACTATAAGCATTGCTGCCGCTAAGTTATCAACTCCCACACCGAGGTCAATAGTTCTGTTACCCAGTGAGAACCAACTGAATTTCCATTGAATCAGCGCTTCTTCCGAAAAGGTAACTAACTTACCATAAGCAACTACCGCAGCCAAAGCAAGATCAATACCGAGAATAACAGTACCGATAACGCCCGCCGCCTTGCCCAGTTTTTTCTGATTAAAAATAATTATCAGAAAGCTCACAAGGGGCAATATGAGTATCACTAATGATAACTGAAGTAATAAGTCGTGGCTCATAATTCGCTTCTATTAAATATTATTATTATTCTTTCATACTACTAACTTCGTCAATATTAACGTGCCTAAAGTTATGGTATATGTTAAGCACAATTGCCAGAGCAACAGCTACTTCTGCCGCAGCCAGCACAATTACGAACATTGCCGCAATGTGTCCGTCAAAATTCATACCGCCGTACTTTGCAAAAGCTATGAAATTGATATTCGCAGAATTGAGTATCAATTCCATGCTCATCAGAACCATAATCGCATTTTTGCGGGTTATGATACCGAACAAGCCCAGCGCAAAAAGTATGGCGCTTATTATCAGGTAATGATTTAGTCCGATTTCCATTTCAATTTCCAACAATTATACTTACTTTCTTCTTGCAATTTTTGCCGCTCCGATAAATGCGATTAATAGTAATATCGCAGCTACCTGAAAAGCTAAGAAATATTCGGTCATTAACAGTATGCCTATAGGCTTTACTGTTGATTCTACAACAGGAACAGGCTTCTCGAACCAACTCGTAGAGAGATACATATAAATCAGAAAGCCACCAAATGTAACAGTAGCCAGACCGGCTAATACATACTGCACTGTGCCGGTGGTCCCTGATTTAATATCTAAATCAACAAACTTCGAGGTGAGCATCACACCGAATATTATAAGAATCAAAATACCGCCGATGTAAACCATAATTTGTGTAACGGCTATAAAATCAGCATTAAGTAAAACGTACAATCCGGCAACTCCAAAGAATGTAAACAACAATGAAAATGCCGAATACATCATCTTGCGGGAGAATACTACGCCGGCGGCTGAAATCAAAACTATCGCCGCAAATCCGTAGAATACTATGTCGTACCAGTTCATATAATTTATAAATTTAGTTAAAAATATTCAAAAAATTTACTCGCCGCCTTCTTTAGCCTTTGCAGCCATTCTTTCGGCTCTTTTTCTTTCATTCTCGCGTCTTCTTTCGTCACGTGCTTTTTGCTTTTCAAGATCCTCTTCAGATAACTCTGTAGGTGCATCCTCAACTTTGGGAGGTTCTACTTTTTTAGGTTCTTCTTTTATCGTAACATCTTCAGCCTCTTCAGAGCCGCAAGTTGATTCTTCTTCTTTTGCTAAATTGGCTAAAGCTTCTTCAGCTGCTTTTTTAGCTTCAGCGTCAGCTTTTTTCTTAGCTTCCTGCTCTTCTTTTTTCTTAATCTGATACTGCTCAAATGATGCTTTCTTTTCAACTACTTGCTCAGGTGTCAAATCAGAAAAATTATACTTTAGGTTTTCTCTGTCAAATTCTGAATATTCAAATTCCTGAGTCATATAGATAGCTTCTGTAGGGCAGACCAAAGTACACAATGAGCAGAAACAGCACTTAGCAAAATCAATCTCATGCTTGGTTACCCACATTTTACGCTTTTTGCCGTTATTCATATCAGGAACGTTTTCTTCATCAGGTGTAACTCTGACTGTTTCGACTTCGATACAATTTATCGGGCAGGCTTTGGCACAACTATCACAACCATCACAACCTGCCATATCCACAAAAAGTCGGTTGCGGGAATTTAAAGGCATATCACCTGAAGTTATCGGATGATAAATTTCAGGATACTGATTTGTAACTTTTTTCCCAAACAAGTGCTCTAAGGTAATTTTCATACCTACACCTGTTGTGGAAAGTCCGTCATATATTTTTTTGAAATAATCCATAATTAATCTCTCTTTTATTTAATTTTCCTTATCAATTACTGCCTTTTATAATCCGGGAGTGAAATAAATATAATTAATCATACTCCATGCAGCAATCGCTACGAAACAAACAAACGCAAGCGGTGTCATTACTTTCCAGCTGACATACATAAGCTGGTCAACCCTTAATCTCGGCAATGTCCAACGTAGCCAAATCTGAACAAATACTAAGAAACAAGCTTTTCCTATAAACCATACCGGCTGCATAAACGGCTGATTCAGGAAATCGCCGAAAGGTGACTGCCAACCGCCAAGGAAAGCAATTGCAATTAGTGCAGAGACCGTAAACATATTGGCGTATTCTGCAAAGAAAAACATGGCAAACTTCATTCCGCTGTATTCTGTATGGTAACCAGCAACGATTTCTGATTCTCCTTCAGGAATATCGAAGGGAATACGATTTGTTTCAGCCAATCCACCGACAAAATGAATGATAAATAGAGCAAGTGTAAATGGGATGATAACGACTTTCCAAATTGGTCCTGAGCCGCCGAAAATATTCCAGTTCCACAAGCCGCCTGATTGCTGATGAATGATTACCTGCAAATCAAGTGAGCCTGCAAGAGCAGCAATTGCTAAAATTGCAAGTGCTATAGGAATTTCATAGCTAACCATCTGAGATACGCCACGCATAGCTCCAAGGAGCGAATATTTGTTATTCGATGCCCAGCCACCCATCACAATACCGATTACTCCGAATGCACCTACTGCAAAAATATAGAATAAACCAATATTCAGATGAGCAGGCACGAAATTAAAAGCAAATGGTATTGCCGCAAATGCAGCGAAAGCACCTGTAAACATCACATAAGGAGCAAGATTGAAAAGTGGCTTGTTTGCTTTATCAGGAACAATATCTTCCTTCTGAAGCAATTTTACAACTTCCGCAAGCGGCTGCAGGACACCTTTCCAACCTGTACGCATTGGACCTAACCTATCCTGAACCCATGACGCAATTTTCAATTCACCAAGAATTGCAACTAATGCATATATAAGCAAAAATGTCAATGGAATAATAACAAACAGAGAGTAAGTTATTATGCCGTCTCCAAACAAGTTATATATAAAATTCTGTTCCATAGTTTTATTTATTTAGTTAGAATTATTTTCAGTTTTTATGATAAAATCTATCTGTCAATTTCACCTAATACAATATCAAGACTACCGAGAATCATAATTAAATCGGCAATCATATATCCTTTTGAAATTTCAGGAAGTACACTAAGATTTACAAAGCTGGTTGCTCTCGAACGCATTCTGTAAGGATTTACAGAGCCGTCACTAACAATATAAAATCCTAATTCTCCTTTTGGATTTTCAGCTTTTGCATATATTTCACCTTTTGGTGGCTTTGCTCTGCGAGGCACAAGAGCACGAACATCCGAACTTTCGTCAGGAAATTGTGCAACTATCTGCTCTATTATTTTGCAACTTTCTTCCATTTCTTTCATTCTGACAATATTTCTGTCAAAGCTGTCGCCGACAGTTCCTGCTTCGCCTTTTCCGACAACTACATCAAAATCAAGCTTGTCATAAATTGAGTACGGCTCTGATCTGCGTAAATCATAAGGAACACCTGAGCCGCGTAGAACCGGACCGCTAACACCATAATTTATAGCAATATCTGCAGGAAGAATACCAACATTAGCTGTCCTTTCGACAAAAATACTGTTACCGATAAGGAGTCGCATAATTTCAGCATTAGTTTGTCTTACAGTATTGACAATATCCATACACTCACTTTTGAATGTAGGCGGAACATCACGCATAAGACCACCAATCCAGAAGTAATTAAAAAGTAGTCTGCCGCCGGAGGCTTTTTCGAAAAGATTGAGAATCATTTCTCTGTCTCGGAATAAATAGAGAAACGGAGTGAATGCACCACAATCCAGACCGAAAGTCGCAACAGCTATCTGATGATTAGCTATACGATTTAGCTCGCAAAACGCTACACGAATCATTTCGATTCTTTCAGGAACTGTAATTCCAAGAAGTTTTTCCATACCCATTACATAAGGAAGCTCATTATTCATTGAGGCAATATAATCCATTCTGTCAATGAAAGGTATGACTTGTGGGTATGACATTTTTTCACATGATTTCTCGAAACATCTGTGAAGATAGCCGATATGAGGCACAACTTCAGTTACGATTTCACCGTCAACCTCGACTTCCAAGCGAAGTACACCGTGTGTTGAGGGGTGCTGAGGACCCATATTAATCCTCATTCTTTCAGTTTCTACCCTGCCAAAATCAACGTCAAGTATTTTTTTCTCAGTCATAATTTATCTTCTTAGCATTATTTTTCAAAATTAGTAAGCTACCTTAATACCATGATATGTTTCCGGCTCCTTGTAATCTTTTCGGAGCGGATAACCTTCCCAGTCATAAGGACATAAAATTCTAACCATAAAAGGATGACCTTCAAAGACAATTCCGAACATATCGAATGCTTCTCTCTCATGCCAATTTGCTGTTTTCCATACTTTTTCGACTGTAGGTACTAGGGGCGTATCTCTGTCAAGTTCTACTTTAAGCACTATTCTGTGATTCTTAGGAAGTGAATATAAGTGATAAACAACAGTCATATTTGTTTTGTAGTCAACACCCGATAAATTCACCATATAGTCGAAAAGAAATTCGGGTTCATCTCTTAGATAAAGACAAACTTCAGTAATTCTTTGCGGACGAACTGTAATAAAAGCTTCTGTTGATGCATCTTCAGAAAATGCCAGAATATCATCACCGAATTCTGCCTTTAATTTATCGTATATTTCATTTGCAGTCATTTATTTACTCTCCTCTTTTTTAAGATAATCAAGAGAATAACCTGTGTAGATTTTTCTATTTACATCATTATAGTCGGCATTTTCTTGCTTAACTCTTTCCTGATATTCTCTGACTTTCTTTTGTCTTAGCTCAAGAGCGGCAAGGTCTTCAGGGGACATTTTTTCGCGTTTTCTGAAAATTGCTTGTGTGCTTATCATTTTCTGAAGTTTTACCAAACCTTCGAAAAACGCTTCAGGCCTTGGTGGACATCCCGGAACATAAACATCAACCGGAATAATTCTGTCAACTCCTTTAAGTACATGATAACCATGTTCCCAGTATGGACCGCCGGAATTTGAACATGAACCCATAGACATTACATAACGCGGCTCAGACATTTGCTCATAAAGAGTCTTGATTCTGTCAGCCATTTTAAGAGTTACCGTACCGGAAACAATTATAAAATCAGCCTGGCGGGGTGATGTTCTGGGAATAGCACCGAATCTCATCATATCAAAATGAGATGCGTTCAGAGCCATAAATTCGATAGCACAACACGCTAGTCCAAACTGAAGATACCAGTCAGATTTGCTTCTTCCCCAATTCAATATATCTTCAACAGTACCTAAAATTATGCCATCGCCCTGTATCGGGTCATCTAATCTATTTAATAAGCCCATAATTTTACCTTAGTTTTCTTTAGTTTTGATATTTTTTAAGTATTCTTCTCTTGTAGTCACAAGGTCAGACAGAACAGGTATCTGTGGCTGTGGCTTTTCCCAGTCTAAAAGTCCTTTAGCCCAGTCATAGGCAAGCCCCAATGCAAGGATGAACGCAAATACAATCATTCCCCAGAATGCAAACCAGCCCATTTCTTTAAAAACAACCGCCCATGGGAAAAGCATTACAAGCTCGACATCAAATATTATAAATGCCAATGCTATTATATAAAATCGGTTATTAAACTGTATCCAGGGCGAGCCGATTGGCTCCTCGCCTGACTCATAAGTCGAGTTTTTGCGTGGATTGGGACGGCTGGGGCGTATCAGAGCAGCTACCACAATACCTGCAGCAACAAAAAAGACACCTACAAATAAAAAGACTAATACAACAGAATATTCAGTCAGCATATCAATACCATAAATAAATATTTTAATTTACTCAATTGAACTAAAACAAAACTAATAAAATATTCAGATAAAATAAAATTAATTTTCAAATATTTTTTTTCAATGTTCGTAACCTAAAATATATGATTTCACAACTTCTTTATATTCAAATATTTAGTTATATTGATACTTGAAGTTAAAAAATATCACAGAATCCAATTTAAAGCAAATTTTCAGAGTGCATTTTACAATTTTTCAATATATCAATCGTAGCTTAACCAACATATTATTTTAGTTATATTAAAATATATACAAATTTGTAAATTTATCAATTTTATTATAAATCATTAAGAATATTCTTAATAAATTATTTATTAAAATTTTAAAAATTCCTTTTCAATTTTTTTTTATGAAACAAATTTTCAAAATCAAAATGTTTAAATTCACATTATTTATAATTCTTATCTTAGTTGCGTATACCTCTATGAATTTATTTAATAAATCAGAACTGCCTGCATCAAATCCGGAGCTTGAAACTATCAAAACAGGCTGGAAGGGAAACCCAATTAATTCTGAAGGCAAATTCGATAATCACGAATTTCCATTTAACAACGATATTACGAGAGTCATAAAGTGGCAATTCGAGAAAAATCCCCAAAAAGCTGAAAAGAATAACGATACTTTCAGACTACCGGTTGTAGATGGGTCAGACTTTTTGAAAAGTACGGAGGATGGGCTGATTTGGATAGGTCATGCTACTTATCTAATCAGAATTAATGGTAAACTTATTATCACAGACCCGATTTTTACAGTTCCATCACCTATGATGAAAAGATTTTCAGCACTTCCTATCAAACCTGAATATATAAATAATCTGGATTATATCCTCCTCTCTCACGAGCATTATGACCATTTAAATAAAGAAAGCTTTAAGTTGATTGTAAAGAATAATCCGCAGGCTAAATTATTGACAGGACTAAAACTTGGTCAGTATTTACGGGACTGGGCACCTCAAAATCAAATTCAGGAAGCAGGCTGGTATCAAAAGTATAATATTACAAGCGATGGAATTGAAATTACTTTTCTTCCTACAAGACACTGGGGAACACGCGGAATAAGCGGTTTCAATAATAAACTTTGGGGAGCATTTATGATTCAAGCTGCCGGAAAGTCAATATATTTCGGGGGCGATTCGGGATATGGCTCACATTTCAAAGAAGTTTTCGAGCTATTCGGAGCTCCTGATTATGCAATTATCGGAATTGGTGCTTACAAACCGGAATGGTTTATGGCTCCAAGTCATACAAGTCCTGCTGATGCTCTTAAAGCTGCAAATGATATGAAAGCTAAAAATTTTCTGCCTATGCACTTCGGAACATTCGATTTATCCGATGAACCAATCGGCGACCCATACCGGGAAGTCAACAGAATTTATAAATCAAATTATTCTCAAGTATTTAAAATGACAATTCCAAATATTGGAGAGAAGATAAGATTTTGAGAGATGATTTTTATTGTCAAATTATTCGATAGCTTGTCATAAAATAATTTAATTGATTAATATAAAATAATTTTTATTTCACTTAAATTTTCATATTTTTGCTATACAGGTGATTGCTGAAAAACCTAAAAAGAGTAGGCATTAATATTTTGAGGAGTTTTCTATGAAGTTAAAACTTTTTATTGCTGCAATTTCTTTATCAGTTATTGCGCTTCTTTCTTCTTGTTCACTTACTTTACCTGCAGCTGCAACATCGAACCCGATTGGTTCAAAAGTAGGCACTGCCAAAGGTACCGGATTCTTTGGTGTTTTATTCTTTGATGCTGATGCAAGTATCAGAACAGCTGCTAAAAATGGTGGCATCACTAAAGTTTCTACTGTTGACGTTAAAATGTCAAATATACTTGGTATAATTGTTAGCTATGAAACAATTGTAACCGGCGAATAATAATTTTACTTTTTTCGGGCTGTATCATTTTTATATTATGGTACAGCTCTTTTCTATTTCATATTCTTCAAAATGAAAAATTTAATTTCCATATTAATTCTCTTGATATTTATGCTTCAATCCTGCGGCACAAAGGATACTGACAGTAATTCAATATTCATTGGCGGCACAGACAAATTGTTATATGATAAAGATAATGAGTCTGAGCAAAAAATGACAAAAGAAGCATTCGAAGATTATGAGAATATTCAGCACAAGTTAAGCAGAAGTGTATATCCATTGCACAAAATTGTCAAAGGTGACAACTATGTAATATATGTTGCGCTGCCATACAATGTCAATTTAGTGGATATGGTTAATGATTCATTCAAAAATGAAAAAGAAAAAAATCAACTAAAGTCATTTAATCGTATTGAAAATAATTTTATATACAGGGAGCTGATTAAAGACATTAATTCTACAAAAAAATATCTTGTTAATATAACAAGCCCTGATTCAACATTGATTTATAAATTTTATGAAAGCGGATATGCTAAAAAAAGGATTAAATTCAACAGCTAAGTACGTTGCTATTACTTTACTTTTGGGGGTTCTTTTCTCTTGTGGTAGCATGAAACCGGGAAGTACAAGTAAAGCAGGCAAGTATTATGAGGATTTTTATATTGGTGAAGGGAAAAACCAGTATTATATCAAACCTCTTGAGTTTAAATCTCATAATCATGAGTTAAAAGTAGATTTTACCATCAGGGATTTTGAATTCAAAGAAAAAGGCGCCTCTTTCAATTTTTCTATATACTCAGATGAAATGATAAGTCGAATTGATTCACTTACAATACGTACTATAAGCGGGTCACATACGATAAGCAAAATTGACAGGATGTTCTTCGAAAAAAAAGGTAAAGGTTTCCATATCCGTTCAACAGGCTATGGCGATGCAAACCAAATTTCGACATTCTTCGGCACCATTGGTGTTAAATTGAATATTTTCCACGATTCAAAAATAATTGAATTTGATGAAACCGGTTCAACGAAGAAAGCCCGCAAAGCAATCAATGATGAACTCATGTTAATCATTGGACATTACTAATTTCCTCTTTTCCTTCTTCTTGGATCAGTTGCCTTAGTCTCCAAAATTTTATTGTTGAAATTAATTATGTCCCTGTAATCAAGGCATGGTAAATTATCATTACAGCATGGTGATTTTATAAGCTTTCCGGCTTTATATTCGAGAGTATTAATCCTTACATCTATTCGCCTGATGGTATCAAGCATGAATAGCGACGAATCAATATCGCGAATATAACGAGGAATTTTATACTCAGTCGGGTCAAAATAATTTCCTTTTGCAAGAATTATAATCTTCGATTTGAAAACAAGTTCTTCAACAGATTTCAGCGAAAACGGCAGATTCAGATTGGCATTCTGCAGTGCGTCGTCATCAGGAAGCAAAGTAAGCCCATCAACATAATAATCATAAAATCCTCGTCCGACAATAGCTGTATCCAGCAATTTATCCAAAAGTTCAAGATAACCATAATATGCTCTAAGCCTTGATAGTGTATCATTATTCAGGTTCAGAGAACTTTTGTCCTGAATCATAACTCTATGAAAATCAATATCATAGTCACGAGTATCCTCGATAAGGGTTCCTTCCACATAATCAACATCATCACCGATATACCAGCCTCTTCTTACAGGTCTTCGGTCACTCCAGGCATCAAGACTGATAATCAGCTTACTTCCGGGGGTAATGCTATCTATTACCCTAAATGCAGGTATAATTTTATTCGATATCATATCAGCCATTTTGTAGAGATTTGAGTCCACTATACGGGCATAATCCTCATATTCATAAGTTCGCTTCAGTCTGCCCTTCATACCTTCGCCAAAATACTGGT
This sequence comes from Ignavibacteriota bacterium, assembly GCA_019637995.1. Lineage (NCBI taxonomy): Bacteria > Pseudomonadati > Ignavibacteriota > Ignavibacteriota bacterium. The sequence goes on along the minus strand of JAHBUQ010000002.1, from coordinate 1,270,558 downwards.
TATCTTTATGAAGTTCAATCCAGCGGGCTTCTCTGAACTTGAATGATTCCAGGGTCCTCATATCTCTTCTGAAATTCCTGAGAGAATTAACTTCCCAGAATCCTGTCTGAAAATATGGTACATTCTGCTGATAGCTTGTCAAAACACCTGAAAATTCACAATAACAAGGTGGCTTGATGATGTAATCAGGTAGTAGATAAACAGTATCATGAATAACTATTTTTTCATTTGATTTTGGTTTTTCTCTGTAATAAATTTCATTCATGGTTGCTACTGACCTGACCGCTCCACTTAAAGCCGATTCAACAGCAAAGTCCCCACTATATAATGCGGGTCTTAGCTCTATTCTGTTCCAATATTTTGTTATAGTAATCTGCTTATCATAAGCTACAATATCACCTGATATTCTGGCATTAATAATCTTTTCATTTATTACATCATCAGACTCAACCTGAATGCCTTTTTCGATTATCATTCCTTTTTCTTGACGTGTAATATCCTGGTTAATAGTTATAAATTCTTTTGAATTCATTGAATAGCCGGTTAGAATATCAATTTTTAGAGAAGAATCCAGGTTTCTTTCATAAAAAGTCTCAGATGGAGCCTTATAACCTCTGAAAATTATTTCTTTGTCAGACAAACAGTCCATATCATTAAAACTACTTCCACCTTTAACCAAATAATTTTTCTCAAAATCGAGCTTAACTTTCAACTTGCCGTCCTGATAATTATCAGAAATAAGTTTGCCTGATTCATCATAAATTGCTAAGGAAGCATTTTTTACGGGCTCATCAGGTTTTTCAAGATTGACAACGACAATTTCAGCAAAAAGACCCGGCTCATAAACCGGCTCTTTCGGAATAACAGGTTTTTCAGGCTTTGGGCAGTTATATTTTTCGGGTAATGGATATTTATAAATGTCATATCCACCAATATTCTCTGTTCGGTCATTTCCGGGTTCACAGTCACAGGCTTTCATTATTCTTTTTCGGTTTCTGTCCGATGAAAAATATAAAGGATTATCTTCTGCTTTTTCGAGATGAGGGAAGGGGACATATGGGAATCGCTCATCAGCAGGAGTATTTATGCTGTAAGTCAATGAATCTGCTGTAGGCGATTTAAGGTCAATCAGCTCCGGTACTGATAGTAAAGAAATACTTTTAGAATCGAAATTAATATCAAGTTTTGCTGCATAAATGTCGAAATCGCCAATATTAGCATTATCTCTATTGCTTGAGAAAAAGAGGGTAGGATTAAAATCCTGACAATACACAAATGGCGAACCCTCATTGAAATTGGTAGTATTTGCACCTCTGAGAGGTCTTGGTGTTTCCCAATTAAACCCTTCGAAGCTCAAAGTATCAATAGAAATTGTTGGGTCATATTCACCAAAACTGTAGTATAAATCAGTCGAGCCGCCATAGATCGTATCGCCTTTGAGATTGATTGCTTTGCTGAATGGATTATCTCTGTCAGATGAAAATATCAGCAAAGTAATCAGTTTACCTTCGGAGTTTTCCTTTGTAACGGCTGTAGGGTGTGAGTCCCAGAATCTGCTGTTAATTTGGTTCAGCTCAACAAATCTAATCTGTCCATTTTGATTTTTTCCGAAATAGAATATATCAGTTCCGCCTTTTGGAATTGATTTTTCGAAAGGCAAATAATTTGCAGCTAAATATTCAAAAGATGGTGGATGCGAAAACGAAGCAAAACCTGAGCTTTGGCTTATAAAATAGAGGGATTCGACATTTGCAGTTAGATTTCTAACAGCTGCAATACGATTAACAGCATCAGGCTTTTTGGACATTGTATATTGAGATACATCAAATTCTCTTTTGCGGCGTAATTCCTTAAGTTCATCATCTTCTGCCACTTCCGGGATAAATAATTTATCAATATACGCTGCCGAAGGCATGACTTTCACAGAGTCAAGACTGATTTCAGATTCAGGCTGAAGGCAATTCGGACAGTCAAGATTTTTCACACGGGCAGGAGCAATATCATCACTCTCGGAGTTTTTATATTCCCCTTCAATTTCATTGAGATTTTGTTTAGGCAGGTATAATGTCGGTCCGCAAGCAATTGAAATCATTGCTGTTGAAACTATTAAAATGCCAATTAATATACGTATTGTTGGAATATTATTCAAATAATATGGCATATCAATTCACCCTGTTAAACATGATTGATACTCTCCCCTTTTGTGGAGGAAGTGTTCCTGTGTTTATATCTGAAATCAGTACAACAAAATAATCGCCTGATTGGGAGCGATATACAAACATATCACCTGCACTGACACGAATAGCAACATTTTGATTATTAACCCTGTCGAGCAGCATATTAATATCAGCTTGAGGCGCAGCAGGAACTCCCTGCTGACCGGTAACATTTTCGTTAAGATTATTTAAAATGCTGATGTCATTCTGTGTATAATTTCTTGGAACAAAACTACCCTGAATTCCTCTTCCATATTGACTTAAATTATCTATTGATGAAATTATCAAATCACGGTTAAAATCAATATAATCACAAAACAAATTTGCATTATCTGTAAGAAAATCATCTGTAATTCTGGCAAGATTTCCTTTGAATTTAAGATCTGCAGTAGTATCTATCATATTAACATCCATAATCAAAATATCACCCATCATAGCAGAATTAATTGGAGAGTTATCAAAAATAGCGATTTTAAATGCCTGATTATTTGAGTAATTCAGTGATGAGACTACAATCTCACCCGTTAAGGCAAATCTTTCATCATTGACAAAAGTACCTGTCAGATTATTTCCTGCCGGGAAAACAAAATTATGAACTGAATATGACGGACCCGGTTTGAATTCATCATCAATTCTGATAAGTTCAGCATTAAACTCAGTAATTGTTGCCTCTCTGACCAGACAATCAAACTGTGGATTATTTACAGGCTCTACTCCACAATCACAGCAGGAATTCAGAAAATACGCTGTAATAAAAACAATAATATAAAATAGTTTGATTTTCATTTTCAATATCCTAAAGTAATTCCGAGTCTGAATACAAGCATATTGATTCTCCTTGAATTACTTACATTATTATACAAAATTGTATTATAAGTTTCACCGACTGCAACTGACCTGTATCCAAGGTCGAAAGAAATATCAAAGAAACAAAATGGCAGAGGTATATCTACTCCAAAGCCAAATCCATAAGACCATGGGATACTTAGTCGGACATCAGGAAGTGCAAAACAGTCATCTTCATCGCCACATTCACCGCAAATGCTTGCTGAAAAAAGTTGTCGTGTTTGTTCATCCATTGCAAAACCAAGCTGTGCATAAGTAAAAGGATACATACAAAGGAATTTATCGAACTGCTTTCTGCCATGTAGCATAAGCAATGGTCTTTGGATATTTTCTCCTGCTACTTTAGAATTATAAACAGGCACACCGGAGCTGACCATCAGACCCAATCCCCAGCCATCCCATCGGTATCCGGTTGCAATTTCAGCAAAATAAGCGTCTCGACCTTCAGGAAAACCATTCGCATTAAGGTCATTATAAACAGCATATCCGCCTCTGATTTCAGTAAAATAATTCTTGTAATTGCAGTCAGGACATCTTAATTGTAGCGATAAACTAAGAGGATTGCAATTACAGTCAAAGGCATCCGGACAAATATTTATAAATAATGAGTCAACAGGAACTTCGCGGATTGCTCTTGGGTCAAGCGGGTCGTTGAAATTTTCGAACCAATTGACATTATCATATTGATTTGTACCTAATTTTGCTCTGAGTTCAGGTTTTTGGGCGACCAAATCAACATTCACTATTGGAATTTCTTCAGCAGATGCAAGATTACTTGCTTTATTATCTAAAAAAAGAATCGAGTAATTACTTGAAAATGTTGTCGTATCAGTAATAGGACATGAGTTTGGAGTTGTTCTCTTAATAACTTTCAGTACAGTACCGCGTAAAGTTGTGCCATCACGGGTTACTATTTTATCATCTTTATCTTTAAATTCTCTGAATTTAGTTTCTTTCTCGGTTTTAATCCTTACTGCATCATCTTTACGGTCAATAGTTGAGCATGAAGCAAGTACCATCAAAAGCAGAATTAGAATCACAATATAAGGAGTAATACTGCAAAATGAAAATGGTACAAACTTAGATTTTATTTTACACATTAAATTATCTTTCATGGCTTACAACTTTACATTGAGAATTAAGTTCAGATGCAGGTATTGTATATCAATTCTTTCCTCATCTTTCAAAATTATATTCGGCATATTGTATGAGGCATTCAGGTCAATCAAAAAGCAAGTTCTGAAAAGATTGAAGCCATAGCTTACACCACCGCCACCCAAAGCACCCAATCCAAATCTTGATGTATTATCTGTATTTCCGGCAGAGCTAAGGGTAAGACCAAGTTGCAAATAAGGGAAAGCTACATTATCATAACAGTTCAGCCCCAAGAAATTATATCTTACTTGCGGAGTAATATTGAGCATATTTGTATAAACTGCTGCATCAGGATTTAATCCATCCTGAGGGTCAAATTCGGAATACTCGAATTTTACACCATACCATAATTTACAGTAGTAGCGGTTCTCAAGATTGACAATATAGCTCATTGCGGGCTTATTGATTTCTTCAAAATCGGAAAATGGCTGGACATAACCGACTCCTAATCCACCGTAAATTTGAGCTAAAGAATTATTTGCAGCCGAAATTGTGAGAATCAATACTATCAGTAAAATGACTTTTTTCATAATATTATATCTTATATTTTTGAAATCTAAGTTAATTGTCTAAATATAAAAATACAAAAAAATAATTACAGTAACAAAAGATTGATAAATATAAGCAATTTCAGTCTTCAATATCAAATAATTATCTTTTGCTTTTGGAACTTTTTGGCAAAATCCCGGTAATTGGATTGATAAGCATACAAACATAAGCTAAAGCATCCACCTGATCATCATGTTTGTCGCGAGGAAATTTCATAAGTTCACTTTCAAGTTCGGGAAGCCATTTAGCGTCTTTATCAAAAAAAATCATGCCATTTTCAAATTTAGATGCTACAGGAAGCGCTCTTGTAAGTTTGTCTGTATCGGGCTTGAGTGCCTTGACCGGAAATCCGCATGAAGCAGCATTTTGCACAAGTGCCGATTGATACTGAACGCTTTCAATTCCAATTAATCTGGGCGAATGTTTGTCATTCAAAGATTGGACTAATTCAAGATGCTCTGCAGGCGAAATTCTTTTCCTGACAACATCAATAACTAAAATTTTATTATCCTCGCTGATAGCAACAGTAATTGCTACTGTGTAGTCAGCTGATGACGAAAGTGAAATAGCAAGGTCAACAGCAGTCCAGTTTGTACAGCTCTGTTTATTGATAGTTTTAGTATGCTCTCCATTTTGCAGTACATAATTATCACCTTCAATGTAAAAATATCTGAAATCAGTTTTCTTAAAAATACCACCACCAATATTTACCGGATTCTGCTGATATAGTGACTCAAACCAATATGAACCCAGCTCTTTTTTAAGTTTTTCGAGTTTTGCACAAGAAAATCTTCTGCTCCAGAGCGGGCTTCCCGGCTTCCTTCCGAGTAAATCATCATTTTGTGCAATCGCAGGAATTTTTACAATTTCCCAACCATCTTCACTATCCCAATTTTCGATTATTCTGCCGCATAAATCGTCTTCGTGCCAGCGGGTCATCATTACAATCATAGTTCCATCCGGCTCCAATCTTGTATATGCAGTACTTCTGAACCAGTCCCATAATTTCTCTCTTTGAGAAGAGCTATTAGCTTCCTCGTCATTTTTGACAGGGTCATCAATAATAAAAAGGTCAGCTCCTTTGCCTGTAATTGGTCCACCTGCACCAACACAAGTCATACTTCCTGCACGACCATCAATTTCGAAGTGTCCTGCAGAATGTGAGCTTCCACTTAGCTTGATTCCAGCCAGTTCATAACCGAACTCTTCAATCAATTGCTTTACTTTTCTACCCCAGCTTTGAGCAAAAGTTGCCTCGTAGGAGCTGAGAATAATTCTTTTATCAGGATACCTGCATAAATACCAAAATGGGAAATATTTAGATATTAACTCGCTTTTACCGTGACGTGGCGGAAGATTTATTATAAGTCTTCCTGATGGATTTTCGGCTGCTTTGCTTATCAATCTGTCAATATAAGCTATATGTTGCGGATATATAAATTTACCACCCGAAATTTTGACGGCAGTCAGAGCAGGAGTAAGCTCAGATAATTCAACTTTTTGTTTATTTTCCATATTGCGAAAATAAATAAAAAGTCAATAAGCTCTCAACAAATCAATTTAGAAATTAATTAATTTTGATGATTTAACCCGATTACTTCAATAAGGAGATTTTTTCTCTTGAATTGTAACAGAAAAAATCAAAATTAGTCAAGCTGTTTAAACCGATAATACTTTACGTCACACTGAGCGAAGTCGAAGTGTTTTCTTTAGTCTTCGATTACGCTCAGACTGACAAAACATATGAATTATACTTTTCTGCCATGCATTAATTATTTCTATTGAATATTTATGATTTATAATAAGTGATATAAAAAAAATGGAGCTGATGCATCTGCAGGTATCAACTCCATAATGTTTATGTTTAACTTTTCAATTTAAGGGCTTATATCTATATTTTAATACGCAGATTCATAATTATGCATGTTCCAATACTTCAGGAGCATTAATATTAATACCCATTCTTTGATAAGTAGGAATATCAAAGCCTTTTAATTTATCCTCACCTTTTGGTGCTTTATCATAGTTAAAAGCTGCAACTTTACCCCAAGGGCTTGCAACATTGGTAGGCTTTGGAAGTGTAGGAACAGGCATTTTGGTTTTAATATTTGGAACTTCAGAGGTTTGCTTGACATTTGCTTTGCCGTTATTACTGATAATCGGTTCCTGCATAGCTTCAACCTTTTGAACTTTTTCAACGATTTTGTTTTCTTCAAGTTTAAAACCTGTCGCAACAACAGTAACCATAATCGTATCACCAAGTTCTTCGTTTTCGGTCACACCATGAATAATATTAGCATCATCACCGGCAGCTTTTTCTACAACTGACACAGCAGAAGCGATTTCGTGCATTGATAGATTCGAAGAACCTGAAACATTGACAAGCACACCCTTTGAACCTTTAATAGAAATATTCCCGAGGAGTGGTGATTTGAGAGCATTCTCAGTAGCCTGAACTGCGCGGTTATCGCCTGTGGCATAACCAATACCCATAATTGCATCACCCATATCTTTCATTACAGCCTTGACGTCAGCAAAGTCAACATTGACAATGCCGTGAGTCGAAATAAGCTGTGAAATTCCCTTTGTAGCCTTATATAATACGTCATCAACCAATCTGAATGCTTCCTGAAAAGAAATATTCTTATCAATTACATCCAGTAATTTCTGATTATGAATTACAATAAGCGCATCCACGGAACCTCTCAATGCTTCAATACCATCCTGAGCTGATTTAATCCTCTTTTTGCCTTCCCAGTCAAAAGGTTTGGTCACAATGCCTACAACAAGAGCACCCATCTCGCGAGCAATTTTAGCAAGCACAGGTGCAGCACCGGTACCTGTACCACCGCCCATTCCTGCAGTAACAAATATCATATCTGTATCCCTAAGGATTTCCTTGATATCTGCACTGCTTTCTTCGGCAGAGTTCTTTCCGGTTTCAGGATTACCTCCGGCACCAAGTCCTTTCGTTAGTTCCTTGCCAAGCTGAATTTTCACCTTTGCAAGATTCTGGTCGAGAGCTTGTTTATCTGTATTTGCTACAATAAACTCGATGCCCTCAAGATTGTCTTTAATCATGTTGTTAACTGCGTTGCCGCCGCCACCGCCGACACCTACTACCCGAAGTTTTGCACCTTCGGAATTCTGAACAGCAATACCTATAGCCATAAAATAATTCCCCCCGGAATTTAATTTAAAAAATAATTTATAATTCTTTTAATTTGTCTGTAATTTTTTTTAAAATATTTGATATATTCTTCTTCGCTTCTAACTTTGTTTCTGATTTTTTAGCTTCTTTTTCATCTCCAAAAACAGGTCTTGGTCTGTCTTCAACTCTCGCTTTTACTTCCTCTTTTTTGGTAACCTCAGTCTCACTTTTTTGTTCATTTGTGTAAACAGGGGCTTCTTCCATTTTCCAAAGAGCCAATCCAACTGCAGTAGCAAACATAGGATTTTCTATTTCAGGACCTAATCCTTCATAAGTGAATCCAGATGGAATACCAATCTTCACAGGTAATTCCAGCACTTCTTGAGCAAGGTGGTCTATGCCTCTGAGTAGTGTACTTCCGCCGGTTATAACAACACCGCCTGCTCCGAGACTATTATAAAAACCCGAAGCTTTCAACTCGACTTTGACTAATTCAAATATTTCAGCTACTCTCGGCTGTAGAATCTGACATAGTAGCTTCTTGCTTATTTCATGAGGTCTTCTGCCCGAAAGACCGGGTATCATAATTAATTCATCATGAGCGATTGAATCAGGATATGTGTGCCCGTTTTCTTTTTTTACTTTTTCAGCATTGGCGAGAGTAATTCCAAGCCCCTGCTGTAAGTCATTTGTAACCTGATTACCGGCTATACCAAATACACTTGTATATCTTATAATACTATCTGTTATGACAGCTATATCAGTTGTACCGCCACCAATATCAACCAAAGCCACTCCAACTGCCATTTCATCATTTGCCAACACAGCTCTTGAGCTTGCAAGAGGCTCTAAAACAAGATTTCTTATTTTCAGTCCGGCACGGTCAACACATCTTGAAATATTTTGTATTGCTGTTTTAAGTCCGGTAATAATATGTACGTTCGCTTCCAGACGCAGTCCGCTCATACCTACAGGATCCTGAATACAATCCTGACCATCTACTACAAAATCTTGCGGAATAACATGTAAAATTTCCCTGTCAGCCGGAATATTTATTTTTCTTGCCTCTTCGAGAAGTCTGGCTACATCCTGTTTTGAGATTTCTGTGGATGGATTGGAAATCGTGATAATGCCTCTGCTTTGGATAGATTCTACATGATCACCGGCAATTCCAATATTTACTTCAGAAATTTTTATGCCGGACTGCTGCTCAGCCTGAGCAATAACATTTTTGATAGCCTTGGTTGTTCTGTCAATATTTACAACAACACCGCGATTCAAACCTTCGCTTTCAGCAATTCCGATTCCGAGTATTCTCAAATTGGGATTATTAGGCTCAACTGATGCAACAAGGGCGCAAATTTTTGATGTACCAATATCCAGACCAACTGTTATCCTTGGTTTGATATCCGTATTTCTTTGATTTACACTGTAAAATTCTGACATACTTAATACCTTAATATTTTAATATTCTATTTCAATTTAGGTGAGCTTTCCTATGACAAGTCTTTTTTCCCACCTTAAGTCTAAATAATCAATTTTAATTTTTTCGTTTCCGCAGATACTTGACCCCAGAAATGTATAATACTTTTTCAACTGCTCGTTTAAATTTGTCCTACTGTCAATAATCAGTCTGTAAGCATAGTCTGAACTGATTATATCGAATGTGTTATGTCCTCTACCCGGCATAATTTCGGAAATAATTCCCAGATATTCACTGCTTTCATTTATTATTCTGTTTAATAAACTTGCCACTTGAATGAATCTGTCGTTACCGGAAATACCACGTATAACCGGAAAATCATTGTCAGGAAATTTTTCCGAATAAGGAAAAACAAAACCTGAAGCATCTACAAATTGCAACTCTCCATCCTGATTAATTGTAATTGCAATCGGTTTTCTTTCGGTGATGAATATTTGGAATTCTCCATTAAACAGAGGATTTATCCTTACTTCATCAACAAAACTATTTTGCATAATTATTTCAGTTATTCCAGCAATGTCAATATCTTTGATGTACTTACCGGTTATAATACTTTCTAAAGTGTCATTAAGATCGCTTGAATTTACCATAGAATTGCCATAAACTCTGATATAGTCAATAGAGCGGTTATCTCTCCAACTATCTGAGATTAGCGATAAAGCTGTAATTGCCAATATGACTATCAGCAACGAAAGTATCAGCCAGGGACGCTTGTTGCGTTTCTGACTTACAGGCTCATCAAGTTCATTCATATTTTCAGCGTCAGTCAATTTATTACCGCAATAAATTTGAATGAATAATTAAAAAATCTTAGGTTGTCACCTTAAAATTTTTTAATAACTGTGCAAAATGCACTATACAACTATGTTTTTTGAAAAAGGGGGAAGATATTTGAGGGTATCTCCCAACTTTATGCTGCGATTTCACTCTTTACTAAAAGCAAAGATATAAGTCTTTGATAATATATACAAATTTTATTTTAAAAAAAGTAATTTTTTTTGCATTTTTTTTAAATTTTTTTTCAACACATAAAAATTAGTAAGTTTATTGAAAAATCAGAATTTAACAAAATTTTAGTAATAATACATAAAGCAAAGCCGGCTATATATCATTATTTCCAAAGATTAAACCCAATCATTTAATAAATATACAGAAATTAGCAGTTTTATTATTTAGAAATAATTACTAGTTTTCGTTAAAATATTTTATTTTAATAAAAATTTTTATACTTTTGTGATTATTATCAATTAATTTAGTAAAATTATCTTAGGTAAAAAAAAATGATGAGAAAAATATTCTGTTTTATAATTTTATTATTAACTTTTTCAATTGTATTAAGTCAAATAAGCTATTCTCAGCTTAATTTAAAAAAACTAAAGAAGAAAACCGAGAAAAAGGTAGAGCAACGAATAGAAAGAAAAGTGGATAAAGAAATTGACAAAACCCTTGATAAAGTCGAGGAAGCAGCTGAGGGCAAAGATACTGAAACTCAGAATAAATCTGATCGCCGAGACAAGCAACCCAATGATACACATAGTAAAAGTGACCGCCGAGATGCACCTTCCAAACCGCAAGCTCCAATCTCAACAAGTGTCCTGAACTGGTCGAGCTATGATTTTGTTCCCGGAGACAAGCCTCTGTTCGAGGATAACTTGATTGGTGAAAAAAATGGTGAATTCCCTTCTCGCTGGGATTTAGTAAAAGGCACTGTGGAGATTGCTCAAATAGACGGAGAAAATGTTATTTTTATTCGTGGTAGTGGAAATATGTATAATGGTGGTATCGTGCCACTTTTAAAAAATCCAAAGGAAGATTATCTACCGGATGAATTTACGATTGAATTTGATGCTTTTTTCAAAGCAGGTGTCAAAAAGCAAGATTATTACATAACTTTGTTTGACAGAAAAAATCAAAAAAATAAGGACATTCGGCATATTAAATTTGGTTATGGATATGCGAACTATGATAAGACCACAACCAACTATAAAGATTTAGGACAAAACTCAGCCCCTGATAATGATACATGGCGCCATATTTCCATATCTTTTAATACAAGAGCTTTAAAAGTATATCTGGATGAAGTACGAGTTCTGAATATTCCGAATCTTGGAGGCAACCCAACAGGTATAACATTATCTGCCGATGCATATAAAAGCACTCCTCATATACATTTTATTAAAAATTTCAAAGTGGCAGAAGGTGCTGTTCCTCTATATTCCAAAGCGATTTCAGAAGGTCGCATTGTTACTCGCGGGATAGTCTTCGACGTTAATAAATCTATAATCAAACCAGAGTCAATGGGTGTAATTAATGAAATAACGAAGTTGATGCAAGACAATCCGGATGTAAGGTTTTTGATTGAAGGACATACAGACAGTGATGGTTCTGCCGAAAGAAATATGCAACTTTCTGATGAAAGAGCAAAAGCTATTAAGACAAAACTCGTAGAACTCGGAATTGATACATCAAGACTTGAAACAGCCGGAATGGGTCCAACTAAACCTATTGCAGATAATACTTCACCGGAAGGTAAAGCTATGAACCGAAGAGTTGAATTTGTGAAATTGTAAAAATTTTTGAAAATTATCAAAAAATGGCAGACTTTATTATTTGAAGTCAGCCATTTTTATTTTGTTTAAATTTTTGTAATATAAGGTTGTTATATATTAAATTCCGTTTGTTATTTACTTTAGTACTTTTTTGATTTAACACCATCCATTCATAAGCAATTTTCAGCTAAATTAAATAATTTTTCGCCTGAAATTCTGTAAACAAGCCATTCATCGAGTGGCTTGGCTCCTAAATATTCGTAGAATTCCCGGGCAGGATTCCATTCAAGTACACTCCATTCCATTCTGCCACAATTATTTCTAACAGCTTCCTTTGCTACAGATGCCAGTAATGCCTTGCCAATTCCAAGTCCACGATATTCCGGTTTCACGAATAAATCCTCCAGATATAATCCGCGTTTGGCAAGAAATGTCGAATAATTGAAAAAGTAAAGTGCAAATCCAGCAGCTTCAGAGTCTTTTTCAGCTATCAGAACTTCTGCAGCCGGATTTTCACTAAATAATGTTTTCTTTATCTGATCTGTATCTGCACTCACTGCGTCACTAAGTTTCTCAAATTCTGCTAAATCCTTAATAAAACTTAGTATAAGTTCTGAATCTTCACTTGCTGCTTTTCTAATTGATAATTTCATATTTTTTTACAGTAGTTTCCAACCAAGAGTAACAAGAAAAGTATGTGCTCTAACATTGAAATTCTGGCTTTCGTAATTGCCTTTATAAATATCGCTGAGAGAATATTCATATCTGGCATTTAATGTAAATGAAAAAATGTCAATACCTGCACCGACCTGAACTCCCCAAGTATAATCTTCAAAACTGCTTTCATTGTAAACTTCGCTTATTCCGGCTAATCCCTTGTCAGTAATTATTGAAATTACAGGACCGGCTTGCACATTCAGACCTATAGCTGCACCGTCAATCAACTTATATCCCACCATTATCGGCATTTGAAACATTCCTGCATGAACTTCAGTGCCTCTGCCTCTTAATCCGGAATTTTCCCAAAATTCATTCTGAAATTCAGCAAAGCCTCCACGATTAGCATAGAGTAATTCAGGCTGAAGGAAGAATTCATTTCCGAATCTTGCAAATATTCCTATCTGAAACCCGCTTTTTAAATTGCTGTTAATCTCGTTCCAGTCTGTGCTGAGCTCAGTTGTATTATAGCCGATTTGAATTCCTGCATTAAAATTGGAATATGCAGTTAAAGGTGCAAAAATCAACAAAATTGCTATGAAATACTTTCTCATATTCTTTTTCCTAAAGTAATTTTTCAACTTATGAATTGACGGAATATTTCTAAAAAAGTTTCTATAATATCTTAGATTATTAAAATAATTATTTCTAATGAATTACCCCATCGCAAGCAACGGGGTATCAAGTACAGATGGAATATTTTCTAAAAAGTCGAAGCAATCTTCGAGGAATTTACCCGAATTGATTAAAAATCATTCAAATCAAAACATTCTATGCCTTCAATTTCTTCACCATTGCGGACTTGGATAAACTTCTCAAATTCTCCTTTTTTAATAAAACCTTGTGAAGCACAAATCATATTATCTGGTATTTCAAGATTGTGTATGTCAATCTCCTTTGGATATGGACCAACGCAAATAGTAACTTTACTACTTTCATATTCAGCATCACCATCATCTGATATTGTTTCAAAGTCAATGACAGTAGTCAAAACATGAAAAAACATAAAGTATTCTTCTTTTTTATTATTCGAAACGGTATGTATAAATTTATCTTGAATTTGCAAATCTATCAATCCAAATGTCAAGTAAAAATTAAGCAATTGTGCTTCAGCAATAGATTCATAGTTGAGGTATTTTTGAGGCATTAGGTCTAGCTTACCAATTTTGTGTAATATTTTATAGCCACGACTTATGTATTGTCTAATTCCAAAAATTTTGTTGATTTCATAAATATTAGATGGATTATTTAAAGCATAATATAAAAATTTGTTTGAGTGATTACATTCGTAATGAGAAAAAATATAGTTTTCAATAAAATCTAATGATGCAGGGGATTTGCATAAGAAAATCAACATTTGGGCGTATTCATTAAATGATACTGCAATATCAATTTCATCTTCTAAGTCTTTGTCTATAAATGTTTTAAAGGATTTTATCAATAGGGGCTCATCTATTTGAATTTTGTCAGAATTCCTGATTTTATATAATACATCATAATTCAAAAAATGAGAAATCGGATTTTGTAATACCGGAATATTTAAAATTTCAGAGTAAACTGGATTTGATAATATTTCTTCAAGAGATATACTCTTAAAAATATCTTTAAAAATCCATTTAATAAAATTTCGTGTATCTGATGTTAAAACATAATCATCATAATACCATGGCAAAAAATAATTGGAATCATCCTTATATTCTTTGCTATTACGGATGATTTGTTCTAAAGTATATTTTCTGATTTCATTGTCTTCAATCAAACTTAGTGCTTTTAAAAATATAAAATTATAATCTAATTTATTAGAACCATTCAAATTTATTGACTTTTTAATCATTTCTGAATACTCAATTTTTGAGAGTTTTGTGCTGATTTGCTTTAATAAATAACTTAGAATATAGTTTTCAGAATCAGTTTTCGTTACTAAGTATTCAATACTTTCATAATAATTCTTATAATCATGTGTATGAATCAATGCATTGACAAATTCGTTAGAAAATTCTATCGGGTCTTCAATATTCTTATTTTTTATTGCATACTTCGTAGCATCCAGCAATTTATTTCTGAACAACTCCTGCTCTTCTTCCGGCTCAAAAGTAATTTCAAAAGAATCAAAAACATCATTAATGTAAGAGCTATCCAAGAATGCTTGATGAGTACGAACTTCAAGACTATGTGTAGCATTTTTATATGGATAAAATATTCCTTTCATAACAGCTTTAGATTTTGTTGATTTAACTTCAAATATATAGGAATTTTCAATCTTTTCAGAATAAGGTTCACAATAAATAAGTTCGTTAGGTCCAAATTGGTCTGTCAGATATCGGATTGAACTTTCTTTAAATTCTTCAGGAGTTTCGAAATAATAATCGGTCATTTCAGAAATTTTGAAGTGAAAAGAAAAACCAAGTATTGTATCTAGATAATCTTGTCTAATAAAATACTTAGAAAAACCCCATTGGACTTTCTCACTATTTCTATCATCTTCAATCAATGAATCTCTAACCATATTCTCCGGTAATTTGAACTTAGCAGTTTCTGTTTCAATTGTTGTCATTGGTGTATTATGATTAAGAGTGATTTTAAATGAACTGAAATACTCATCTCTGACATCTTTATTCAATTCATTTGGGCTATGAATGTGCAACATATAAAATCGGTTAAAAGCGAGTATCGTCTTGTAACAAACATTCATACTATCAACTTTATACTCAAAATTAAGACTTGAGAAACCTTTAAAATTATTAATTTCTGAATTAATAATAATATCTTGTTGCGGAATTTTTTTATTGTTTGTCACAAACTCAAAATTCTTATATAAGAAACTATCATCATTAAAAAAATGGTCTTCAGAAAATTTACTTGAGTTCAACATATAAAAACTCATATTTTGATAATCTTCTGACTTTAAATCAAAACTGGTATCCATTCTCTTGGGAATAATAATAGGACGATATTGCGGTTTACTTGGAAATTCTACCTGAAAGTCTTTAGATGGTGATGTATAAAGATATTTTTTAACTTCCGGCATTTTACCTATTTTGTAACTACTTAAAAACTTATCTGCATGCTTTAAATTCATGTTTAAAGTATCAGTTATTGCAGTTAATTTGAATATTTTCTTATCATGGTAAACTAAATGATACTTTTGGTGATACCTGTTCCTTTTTGCTTCACCGGCAAACTTTATCAATGAATCAGGAGTATAAATTTGATTAAGGGATGTATTCTCAGTATAATCAGCACGTAATTTTAAGTTAGCTTCATGAAAATATTTCAGAGGATTTGTACTTGAGAAGTCAGGAACATCATAAACCTCTACAAAATATAACATGTTTGTTGTAATATCCATAAAATTGCAACTAAAATTTGTATTTGATTTATTACCAATAAGATAAAGCTTGGGCAAAGCAATACTTATCCCAAATTCTTCAATATTGAAATCAGTCCATTCCATATCGTCGTAATTATTTACATAGCGGAACAAATCTGTGTATGTATCGCATTTGATAGGCACGACCAAATATCCTGACTGTCTGAGTTTATCAATCACTCCATCATTTCCAATTGCATTTCGTACAGGCAACTCTACGAAAACAGATTTATTACTTAAATATTTGACTATGAAATTAATAGTGCTATCTCTCATTTTATTAAATTCTTGGTAATCATGAGGTTTATATTCAATCACTGTCAAATTAAAAATCGAATCTAATCTATTTTTAGAATAAAGTTGTGTAAATAATTTTTCTTTAGATATTAATTTCTGCTCGTCTAAATTTTTAAGTATATCCTCAACTTTTTCATCATCAGTAAGACTATGAAAATACTCAATCCAGTAATTAATATCAAAAATACCGTCGAATTCTTTTTCCTCAAGTAAAGTCAAATTTTTCAAAGTAGTACTAATATCAGTTTTGTAATTAATATTTGTATCCTGATACTTATTTGATGACCTCAAACTTCTTAACAACCGAAATGATGAGCGCGAGCTAATAACTCTCATGAAATGCCCTCCTCGTGCTTCTACAGAATCTTCAATTTTCTTGAGTGTCTCGGGGGAAAAATGTTTTTCAAAATCAAACCAATCATAATGCCTTTTTTCAGGAATCATATTCCTGTCTTTATCAATGAAATTATGATTCTGTATAATCAAATCTGCCTTCTTAAAAGCTGATATAACAGAATCCTCCAGCATAAATGCTTTTTTATTGCTTGTATTATGCAGGACAAAAATGTAGGAGTCTTTGTTCAGACCATTTCCGCTGATACGCCAGAGTTTATGATTATACTCAGGTCCGGCAAAATATTCAGCATTTGCCGAAGTTACTACTATAAGCAGCAGAACTACAAGTCTAAGGGCTTTTTTCATAACTAACCATTAATTATTTTGCATTTTCAAATTCTTATTCTCTAAAATAATAATATTTTTTTGAAAGAACAAAAAACTTGAAAACATTTTTCGGAAACTGTCCGCAAAATGTCAGAATATTGTAAGAAAAAATTTAAAATATTTGTAAAAATTCGTATTAAAAATTTAACAATTAAATACTCGTTAATATAGGAAAATCTTGGATGTATAAAATGAATTTAAATTTAGCTCCGACATTAGAGAAAGATGAAATGACTTCAACTCATGACATAATTGATGAAATACAAATCGCAAATTATAAATCCGATAGTCAAGATGAAATTTTATGGCTAAATTCAATTTCAAACAACCCGGCATTCGATTTTCTCAAAGATGAAGATGAAGATATTTATACACCAAACGATGGCAAAGAACTCAATGCTTAAAAATTCTATCGTATTTGAAAATCTGTAATTTAGGAAGTAATTAAAATTTATTTTAATCAATATGAACTTGTTAAAAAAAGTAAATTTGAAGTTGAACGAAATTCTTGAAAATCCAAGAATCCAAAGAATTTTATATGTCATTGCATTATTAATCTGGATTTGGCTTTTTTTTGATATTTATGATTATAATTCAATGAGTTCAATAGGAATATCGTATTTCTGGTTAGTATTAATCCCATCTGTTCTACTAATAATTCAAATATTTTTTAATACATTTTGGGGCTGGGTAATAATATATTTGCTAATGACTTTCTTTGCAATTCTTTCCTTAGTTGAACCTTTTAAGTTTTATATTGATAACATTGGTACAGAAAAAAGAGTATCATTAGATGCTATGGATGCTTTAGTATTTTTGTTTTTTTATTCGATAGTTTTTATTGTGTTTTGGATTGTATCAAAAATAAAACCTAAAAAGATAAATTATACCAATTAGTATTATACCAAGTGGTATAATGCCATTTGGTATTATACAAATTATCAAATCTGTATAAATATGAACAAAATATATTCATATATATTATTAATTACCATAATATTTACAATAAAATTTATACTAAATAGTATAATACCAAGTGGTATAATACTAATTGGTATAAAATATGCTTGCTTCTCCTTTTATATTTGGTAAAACTGTCTCGGAAGATGCCTTCACAAATCGTGAAGACGAAATGCTGCGATTAAAGAATAATATGTTTTCCGGAATAAATACAATGATTATATCGCCTCGCAGATGGGGCAAATCCTCACTTGTAGAGCGGGTTTCCAATGAAATAATGCAACAGAATTCCAAAATAGCTGTTGTAAATATAGACTTATTTTCCTCAAATACCTTTCAGGATTTTCTGGAAGTCTTTGCAAAAAGTGTAATAAAAGCAAGTTCGAATAGAGCTGAAGACTGGATTAATGCCGGGAAAGATTTCTTCAAAAATGTAATTCCAAGATTAAGTTTCGGAGCCTCTCCACAATCTGATTTCAGTCTGTCATTTGATTTTAACAACAATGATTTTGATTATGATGAAATTCTTAATCTCGCAGAGGAAATTGCTGTGAGGAAAAAAATTAAATTTATCATAAACATAGATGAATTTCAAAATATCGCAGGGTATAAGGATTATGAAGATGCTGATAAAAAACTTCGCTCTATCTGGCAAAAGCAGAAGAATGTTACATATTGTCTTTATGGAAGCAGAAGACACCTGATGGAAGAAATTTTTACGGATAGTTCAAAACCTTTTTATAAATTTGGCGACATACTATTTTTACAGAAAATTAAGAGAGAAAAATGGATAGATTTCATAACTTCAAAGTTTGTTGAAACCAAGAAGGTTATTACTGTAGAATTTGCCGGTCAAATAGCTGATTTGATGCAGAATCATCCTTGGTATGTACAGCAAATATGTTATTTTATCTGGCATAAAACCCATAAAAGCGTTACCGAAGAGATAATAACAGACTCGCTCAATGAGGTTATAAACTCCAATTTACCATTATTCAAAAGAGAGATTGAGATATTAAGCAGAACTCAAATTAATCTTCTAAAAGCAGTTGCAGGCGAAGAAACCCAGTTCTCATCAGTTGATGTCATGAGAAGGTATCAACTCGGAACACCTGCAAATGCAATGAAAAATATAAAAATACTTTTAAAAAATGATTTATTGATAGATAATTACGGAAAACTGATTTTTTCTGACCCTGTATTTCTGTATTGGTTCAAAAGAGATTATTTGAATTGAATAATTTTCGTATTTTTGTAAGTTTGTAAAATGTATAAGTATGAATTTTATCTTGGTCTAAACCAATTGAAAAATTCGGTAACAAATAATAAACAATTATGGTTTAAAAATTATTAATAAATTTTGGGAATTCTATGAAATTGACTTACGAAGTTACTAAAGAAGACATTATAAACTTCAATGTTTATCATCATGAAAATTCTGAAACTGAGAGAAAAAGGAGATTAAGAGAAAAAGTTTTTTTTGTACTTTGGACATTACTGATATATTTTATTTTCAATTTTAATAATATCAGCTATGAATCTTTCGCAATGTTTATACCTGTATTTTAAATTGCTGCATTAATCATATATTTGACAAAAAAATATAGATTTTGGTTGATTAAACGTCAAGTTAATAGCTTACTAAATGAAGGTAATAACGAAGGTCTTATTGGTCAGCAAACTTTAGATATCATTGACAATTCTTTGACCATAATTAATCAGAAATTAACAACAGTTATAATAATCTCCAAATTGAACAAAGTTGTTGAAGATGACAGATATGTTTTTGTATATTCTACCTCAATTAATGCATTAATTATTCCAAAAACTTATTTGAGTGATGAAGATAAAGATGAATTGATTAAAATTATCAATGATAAGATAACTTCTTAATTTATTTTCGTATTTTTGTAAGTTTGTAAAATGTATAATTAAATTTAAAATCTTATGGCATACCCCTTTAAAGATATTGAAAATAAGTGGCAGCAGTATTGGGCTGAAAATAAAACTTTTAAAACCGGAACTGATTTTTCCAAGCCCAAATTCTATGTGCTTGATATGTTCCCATATCCGAGTGGTGCGGGGTTGCATATCGGACATCCTGAGGGATACACTGCAACTGATATTATTGCCCGTTTTTACAATATGAAAGGGTATAATGTACTGCATCCTATGGGTTTTGACGCATTCGGTCTGCCCACAGAGCGATACAGTATGACAACAGGTATTCATCCCGTTGATGCCACAAAAGATAATATCGAAAATTTTGTCCGTCAGCTTAATTCACTTGGGTTCAATTATGATTGGGATGTTATGGTTAATACCACAGACCCTAATTATTACAAATGGACGCAGTGGATGTTCACCCTGATTTATAATTCCTGGTATGACCACGATTTGCAGAAAGCACGCCCAATCAGCGAACTCCCGATACCTTCTCATATTACAGATGAAAAAGAAATTGAGGATTACCGAGATAGCCGTCGTCTTGCATTTATCTCTATGAAACCGGTGAACTGGTGCGAAGCATTAGGCACTGTTCTTGCAAATGAGGAAGTGGACGAGTGGAAAAGTAAGGGTTATTCTGTGGAGCGTCGCCCTATGCGTCAATGGATGTTACGCATTACAGAATACGCCGACAGATTATTAAACGACCTTGATTTGGTAGAGTGGCCCCAGTCCACACGCGATATGCAGATAAACTGGATTGGCAAAAGTGTAGGTGGTGAAATTGTATTCAAAACAGAATCAGGAAAGGAAATTACAGTATTTACCACACGTCCCGATACAGTTTTCGGTGCCACTTATCTTGTGCTTGCCCCTGAACACGCTCTTGTTGATGAATTAACAAGTGAGGATAATGCAGAATCAGTTAAGAATTATATAGAAAAGGCGTCTGCAAAAAGTGACCTCGAAAGGCAGGAATTGAATAAGGATAAGAGCGGATTATTCATTGGAAGTTATGCTATTAATCCCGCAACAGGTGAGAAAATTCCAATATGGATTGCAGATTATGTACTTGCTCACTACGGCACCGGTGCGATTATGGCTGTTCCCGGGCATGACGAACGTGACCACGAATTTGCTACAAAATTTAGCTTGCCGATTATTCAGGTGGTTGCACCTACTGAGGGTGAAATGATTGATATTCAGCAAGCTGCTTTCTGCGAAAAGAGTGGCGTTGGTATCAATTCCGAAAATAATGAATTATCTCTGAATGGTGTACCGTCACCTGAAGCAATTTTAAAAACAATTTCTTGGCTTGAGACTAAAGGAATCGGAAAAGCAAAGGTACAGTTCAAATTACGGGACTGGCTTTTCTCACGTCAGAGATACTGGGGTGAGCCGATGCCGATTATGTTTTTTGAAGATGGTACAAAACGCGCATTAGAAATTGATGAATTGCCTCTTGTTTTACCTGAAGTAACAGATTTTCAACCCGCCGGTACCGGAGAATCACCACTGGCAAAGGTTGATTCATGGGTGAATTTTATTGATAAAAAAACTGGAAAGAAAGCAGGTTACGAAACAAATACAATGCCTCAATGGGCCGGCTCTTGCTGGTATTATTTGAGATATTTTGACAATGCTAATGACGAGATTTTCAGTGATTTAGAAAAGCAAAAATACTGGATGGACCCTGCCGGAGTTGATCTTTATGTTGGTGGTTCTGAGCATGCTGTGTTGCATTTGCTTTATGCAAGATTCTGGCACAAAGTTCTGTTTGATTACGGCTATGTTTCAACTAAAGAGCCGTTCAAAAAGCTGTTCCATCAGGGATTGATTTTAGGAGAAGATGGTGAAAAAATGTCAAAATCACGCGGCAATGTTGTCAATCCGGATATAGTAGTAAATGAATACGGAGCAGATTCTCTTCGCCTTTATGAAATGTTCTTAGGTCCTCTTGAAGCTACAAAACCATGGCAAACAAAAAATATAGTTGGTGTGTTTAATTTCCTTAATCGTGCTTGGAGATTAATTGCCACTGAAGATGGAAAACTTTCTCCAAATGTTCAGGATATTGAACTTACGTCAGAACAGGAATTTGTTATGCACTCCACTATTAAAAAAGTGAGTGAGGATATTCCGGCACTGAGTTTCAATACTTCAATTGCACAAATGATGATATTTGTTAATGAATTCAACAAATATGACATTAAGCCAAAAATTGCTATGGAATCGCTTGTGTTATGCCTTGCACCATTTGCTCCTCATATTGCTGAGGAATTATGGGCAGTTTTAGGGCATAAAGAAAGCATTTATTTTGCAAAATTCCCTGAATATGATGAGTCAAAAACCATTAAGAATGAAATCGAACTTGTCGTTCAGGTTTCGAGCAAGATTCGTGCAAAATTGCAGGTAACTCTTGACTTGGCACAGGAAGATGTTGAAAAATTAGCACTTGCCGACTCGCTTGTACAAAAACATCTTGAAGGCAAACAAATTCGTAAAGTAATTTTTGTTAAGAATAAATTGATAAATTTTATAGCAGGTTAATGGTATGAAAACAGCACTCATCACGGGAATTACAGGGCAGGACGGCTCATATATGGCTGAACTTCTGCTTTCGAAAGGATACAAAGTTCATGGAATTATCCGAAGAGCAAGTACTTTTAATACTCAAAGAATTGACCATATTTATGCTGACAGGCACAAAAACCCTGATTTGTACCTGCACTACGGAGATATGACTGATTCAGGTGCTATCAGTGATGTTATTCACAAAATTCAACCTGATGAAATTTACAATTTTGCAGCCCAAAGTCATGTACGTGTATCATTTGATTTACCTGAATACACAGGAGATGTAACAGGACTTGCTACTGTTCGTATGCTCGATGCAATCAAGAGGATGGATAAACCCGTGAAATTTTTTCAGGCATCCACTTCAGAACTATACGGAGGTGCTGTTCCACCCCAAAACGAAAAAACCGGATTCATACCGAGAAGTCCTTATGCATCGGCAAAATTATTTAGCTACTGGACAACAGTGAACTACCGTGAGGCATATAACATTCATGCAACTAACGGGATTACTTTCAATCATGAAAGTCCCCGCCGTGGCGAAACATTCGTTACACGCAAGATTACACGAAGTATATCGAGAATTTTGTCGGGGCTTGACTCTACTATTTACCTCGGTTATCTTGATGCATACCGCGACTGGGGCTATGCACCTGAATATATGTCAATTATTTATGATTTAATGCAGCTTGATAAACCGGTGGATGTCGTAATAGGTACAGGTGTAAGTTATACAGTTCGCAATTTCCTTGATGCTGCTTTTAATTATTGTGGAGTAAAAATTTTATGGAAGGGCAGTGGTGATAATGAAAAATCAATTGTTGAAAGTTTCGACAGCCACTGGAATGATGTCCTGAAAATTGGGCAGGAAGTTGTTAAAATTGACCCGAGATATTATCGTCCGACCGAAGTTGAGCATCTTCGTGCTGATATTACTAATATGAAAGAACTTATTGGTAGAGAGCCGAAAGTAAAATTTAATGAATTAATCAAAATTATGATGGATAGCGATATGTTAAAGCATGGACTAACTCCACCGGGAGAAGGTTTTGCTATCCATAAAGAACTAAATTTCGACTGGAGTGCAAATTTACAAATATCCGGATTAGATTAATGAATTTGGAATCAAAAATTTATGTTGCCGGTCATAATGGAATGGTCGGCTCTGCGATTGTGCGAAAGCTTGAGTCGCTTGGTTATTCAAACATTATAAAATTTTCTTTCGATGAATTAGATTTAAGACGTCAATCTGATGTTGAAAATATGTTTGAGATGGAAAATCCTGAATATGTTTTCCTTGCTGCAGCTAAGGTTGGCGGAATATTGGCTAACAACACATACAAAGCGGAATTTATTTATGATAATCTTGCTATAGCAATGAATATTATTCATGCATCGTATAAATATGGTGTAAAAAAATTGATAAATCTTGGTTCATCATGCATTTATCCTAAATTTGCTCCCCAACCAATGAAAGAGGAATACCTGCTAACCGGAGAACTTGAACCGACTAATGATGCTTATGCAATTGCAAAAATTACAGCTCTGAAACTATGCAATTTTTATCATCAGCAATACGGTTGCGAATTTATTACAATTATGCCGCCCAATTTATACGGTTTTGGCGATAATTACAATCTTGAAACTTCCCATGTACTGCCTGCTTTAATTCGGAAATTCCGATTGGCGAAACTTCTTTCTGACAACAATTATGATGCAATCAGAGATGATTTTTCAAATCATAAAATCGGCTTCGGACATGATAAGCAGAATTATTCCGATGCAGATATAATTGAAATATTAAAAAATGTTGGTGTTACTTCAGAAAAAGTTTCACTCTGGGGTTCAGGTGAAATACGCCGTGAGTTTGAGCATGCTGATGACATTGCAAAAGCTGCAATAGAAGTTGCACAGAAAATATCCGTAAAAGATATTGGTGATTTTCTTAATGTTGGCAGTGGCTCTGATATATCAATTTCTGAACTTGCTGAAATAATAAAATCTCTTTCAGGATTCAACGGTGAAATTGAATTTAATTCCCGGGGGCTTTCCGGCACTCCTGTCAAACTATTAGACAGTAGCCGTGCTTTTGTTCTCGGCATCAAACCTGAAATTACTTTGGAAGAAGGCATAAGAAAACTTTTTGAAGGCTGGAATTAAATGTTATGCAATCAATCCCAAATCCCACCGGCTCTCTCAGCCGGCGGGATTAGAGATAAAGAGTTACATCTTTATTAATGCGATTGTTACTGTTTCTTCAATTAATTCAACTTCGTGAGCATTTTCTGGACTTTCACAAAATTCAAGTGAATCAGCTAAAGTTTCATTTTTGATGTAATCAGTCATAAGTTCGATTGAACTTGAAATTTTTTCGCCTGCAACGTATTGAATCTTAATTCGATCAGTAACCTCAAAACCTGAATCTTTTCTAAGGTTTTGAATACGGTTGACAAACTCCCGTGCAATACCTTCATTGATTAAGCCGTCATCAAGCGATGTATCGAGTGCAACTGTGATACCGTTTTCAGTTGCTACGAGCCATCCTTCGATGTCCTCACTCTGAATTTCAATATCCTCAAATGATATTTCCAAATCGTTTCCATCAATAGTGGTAGTCAGAACACCGGCTTTTTCGATAGATTTAATCATTTCATTTGTCATTGACTTGATGAAATTAGCCACGCCCTGAGTAGATTTGCCGTATTTTTTGCCAATAATCTTGAAATTCGGTTTTGCTACTTTGCGAACTATGTCAGAATCATTATCAGTAATAAACTCAATTGCTTTTACATTAATTTCTTCAATTATAATATCCTCAACCTGCTGAATATCTCTTCTTTCAGTAGGATTATTTACCGGAACCAAAATTCTGCGAAGCGGCTGACGAACTTTAAGATTTGCTTTTTCTCTCAAGCTGCGTGCAAGTGAAGTAATCTTCTGAGCGGCATCCATACGTCGCTCAAGTTCAGTATCAATGAGTGATTCATCAGCAACCGGCATATCGGTAAGATGAATTGAAAGAGCATCATTATCATTTCTCAATCTCTGATATAAATCTTCACTTATGAACGGTGCCTGAGGCGCCATCAGCTGAAGAACTTTTACAAGAACCTCGCGAAGTGTCTGGTATGCAGCAATTTTCTCGTCATCTTTTTCACCTTTCCAGAAGCGGCGGCGATTTCTTCGGATATACCAGTTTGAAAGCTCGTAAATTGCAAAATCCTGGACTGCACGCGGAGCTTTTGTCATTTCGTAATCTTCCATTAAATTGCGGTATTCTTTCACAAGTGTATTCACTCTTGAAATAATCCAGCGGTCAATTTCAGGACGCTCCGATACCGGAATTTCCGGCTCATTTCCGGTAAATCCGTCAATATTTGCATATAAAGCAAAGAATGCATAAGTATTTGTAAGTGAGCGTAAAAAGTCTGAAATCACAGTTCGTGCAATATCTTCCTGATTAAATTTTGTTGTTTTCCAAGGTGGATTGTTCACAAAAAGATACCAGCGAACCGCATCAGCTCCGTATTTTTCCATTAGTTCAAACGGGTCAATTGTATTGCCCAGACGTTTGGACATTTTCACGCCATTTTTGTCAAGAATAAGCTCATTGACGACGATATTTTTGTAAGCCGGTTTGTCAAATAATGCCACAGCAATATTATGCAAAGTATAGAACCAACCGCGTGTCTGGTCAATACCTTCAGCTATGAAATCGCCCGGAAATATTTTATCGAATAATTCTTTATTTTCAAAGGGATAATGCAATTGTGCAAAAGGCATAGCACCAGAATCGAACCAAACGTCAATTACTTCGTGAACACGCTTGTAGCTATTGCCGTTTTTCTCAAAAATTACATTATCAACAAATGGTCTGTGAAGGTCAACCTCAATTCCGCAATTTTTAACAGGTACTTTTCTGCCATCTTCAAAGACATAAATACCTTGCGATAATTCCTCAATCGAACCAATTGCGAAATAATCCGATTTATCATTTTCATTTACCCAAATCGGTAGTGGTGTGCCCCAGAATCTATCACGCGAGAGTGACCATTCTTTAACTTCCTCAAGCCAGTTGCCAAACCTTCCGGCGCCGATTTCAGCGGGCTGCCAATTGATCTCTTTATTGCGGTCAATCATATTCTGCTTGTATTCAGGAGATTTGATAAACCATGATTCACGCGCATAATACATAATCGGATTACCTGTTCTCCAGCAATGCGGATAGCTGTGCAAATAATCATTTGTTGAGCGGTAAATTTTATCAGCATATTTAAGAGCTACGACAATATCCTTATCGCTACCTTCTTCTGTATGGTCTTTATAAGTGAAAGTTTTAATAGCGCGACCTGCAAATTCACCCATATCATCTGTAAAATGACCATTAGGAGTTACCGGCTGGGCAAATGGAATCTTGTATTTTCGTGACATCTGATAATCGTCTTCACCAAAAGCGGGTGCCAAGTGAACAATACCAGAACCATCTTCAGTAGAAACAAAATCACCCGGAAGCACACTCAAAGCGTCGGGAAATTGCTCAAAATCAATTTTATAATATGAGAAAATCTGCTCATATCTTGTACCGATTAATTCTGAACCTTTGAACTCATTTAATATTTCATATTCGCCATCAAGGGCTGATAATCTGGCTTTGGCAAGAACTAATTCGTCAATCAGAACATCTTCTTTTTGCTTACGTGTATTGCGGACATGAACATAATCAATATCTACTCCTGCAGCGAGAGCTACGTTTGCGAGCAGCGTCCATGGAGTTGTTGTCCAAACCAATAGCCGCGCATTTTCAATTGCTTTAATCGGGCTTGAAGTGATTTTTAATTTTATGTAGCAATTCGGGTCTCGGACATCCTTATAACCCAAAGATAATTCGTGTGAGCTTAGAGGTGTTTCGATTGTCGGCGACTGCGGAACGACTTTAAAGCCACGATAAATCAAGCCCTTATCGAAATAAGTTTTTAATGCCCACCAAACTGACTCGATATAATTATTTGTACAGGTAATGTATGCATCTTTTAGGTCAACCCAGTAACCCATACGCTCAGTCAGGTAGCCCCAGCCCTGATCTTTTTCAATATTAGAATAAACAAATTCCTTACATGCAGCATTAAATTTTTCAATGCCGTATTTTTCAATATCTGATTTATCTTTAAGCCCAAGACGTTTTTCAAGTTCTATTTCTACCGGAAGACCGTGTGTATCCCATCCTGCTTGTCTGCGAACAAAATAGCCGTTCATTGTTTTGTAGCGGCAGATAGTATCTTTAATTGTACGAGCCATAACATGATGCACGCCGGGATTACCGTTCACAGTAGGAGGACCTTCATAAAAACTGTAATATTGTGAATCTTTTCTCTGCTCTAAAGATTTTTCAAAAATACCATTTTCTTTCCAAAATTTTAAAATTTCATGTTCTATTTCGGGATAAGACAATTTATCCGGTAGTGGCTTAAACATAAATTAATTTCCGCAAATTGTAAATATTAAGACTATAAAAATACGAAAAAAATAGCAAAAAATTGGAAAGCATACAAAAATAGTTGAATTGGGTGGGTGATGGAATAAATATAATATTGAATTTATATTGTCTCAATGATATCATATGATGAATACTATGATATTTAAATATGTTTTGCTGAGCCATTTGGCAAGCTTTGAACAAACTGAGTCAAAGTGCACGAAAAAATATTAAGAAATCAATTGATACTTCAGAATATTCAAAATCACATAAATTCTTACCATATTATATTACAATTTTATTCAAATAATCTGAAAAAAAAAGCAAAAAGCATTGAGATTATTGACGATATACAGATTTGGCACATTCATTGCTTATTAGAATTTGTTATACAGATAATTGAGAGAATTATATATGAAATTGATTATATTGATACTTATATTGTTAATGCAGGGCTATTATTGTGCATATTCTCAGAATTTCATTATCAAACGTACTGATGTTTTGAATGAAGATGCACGGTTTGTAACTGCTACCTATAAATTTGGTTTTGAGATTTATTTGGATGGTTTGCCAAAAAGTAACAGTATTTCATTCAGATTGATTTACGACCAAAAGGACTATATTAAATTTTCTCAATGGAATCAGGGAGATTACAATGTACTTCAAGCAGTTAATATAGATATTGACGAGGAAAGATCAAGTTTAATCATTGGTGTAAGCTCCGGTCTTTTCCCCCAACCTGACGAAAATACATTGCCAAAAGTAATCGAACTTGAATTCGTAGTTCTGAAAAATGCTCCTAATCTCGAAAATTTATTTATGACATTTGACAGACCAGTAGCTACGGCATTAGATTCAACCGGAGGGATTTCAATACCTATTTCTACTCAGCCATTGAATTTTGTAATCCACAGCTATGTCAATGTATGGCCCGGAGATACAGATAATAATGGTGCAGTTGACCATCTGGATTTTGTACCTGTTTCTCAATATATTGGAATGGGATCAGCAACGAAAGGTTTCAAAAGCTTCAAGCGTCATGCTTCCTCAGCTCTGTGGACTCCACAGCGAGTACTTACCTGGGACAGTTCGGCTGTAACTTATGTAGATTGTGACGGTAATGGTGACATTACAACATCAGATATGCTGATTGTAACCTATAACCTCGGCAAGGATACTCTAAATCCACATGGCAAGACTGAAGAACCCGACAGAATTCAGTCGAAAATAACTAATCAAATTTTTGCAGATGAATCAAATTATTCATATCCTGTCCAAATTTCCAGTGAGAGAGATTTCTCCGGTGTTGCAGGTTATATAGAATTATTATCTGAAAGTAATGAATTTGTTGGAATAGACTTAGGGAAATTATTGCCCGAAGATAATTATCTTCATTTCTTTCAAAAAGATAATTATATTTATTTTGTTAGTTCAAATGAGTTAAAATCTAAGAATAAGTCAAAAACAGGTGAAATTTTTAAATTAGTTTTTAACAGCGAAAACCCATCTTTTGCAATTCGCGAGTTAAATGCAATAGATTTTTCAGGCAATATTTTTTCACTCAAAGGTTTGAGTTCAATAACTAATACTGAAGATGAAGTTGAAATTAGCATTAATAATACAATGCTGAATGTTATGAGTCATAATATTATAAATTATATTGAAATATTTGATATAAGCGGCAACATTCTGGTATCTCAGAAGATAGAAAATATCTATTATTCAAAGAACTTAGCTGAATTTACTACTGGAACATATCTCATTAAACTAACTTCAAATAATTCAGAAATAATTAAGAAAATCAACCTTGTCAAATAATGATTTATAATATCGGCTTGAAAATATCGTCCGAATTGCCGGGTTTATGGAAGGAAGGAAGTCCATATTCGATAAAAAATATCTACTCAAAAAAGCCGGGCAAACTTCCGCCTGTTAATTATGATGAGCATTCTTTCAAACCACATTCTCTTACGCATTCCGAATCAGGTAAGCATACAGATAATTCAGGTCTGACATTGGATGTATTAATTGAACAATATCCTGAATATTTCTTTGGACAATGCTTACATATTGCTTTTGAAAAAGATTACCGTGTCATCTCTGAAAATAATTTCTTATGCGAAATTACTGAAGTTGATATTGATTCAAAAATTAAATCATTAGGAATTAATAAAATCCCGGGAAAAATTTTAATAAGTAATAAAAATAGTCCTGTCAATAAATTTGGATATCATCTCGAAAATTATGTATTTGTTTTAGATGAATCCGGTGCAGAGTATTTATGCAATATTGAGAAATTTCATTTATTCGGCACTACCTGGAAATCAACTGATTATAATCCAGGTGAATATGAAAGACCAATACATGAAAAAATATTTCAGAAAGGAATAATTTTTGAATTACTGAATCTCCACAATGTACCTGAAGGCGAATACATTTTCTCAGGAATGCCTCTTTGGCTTGAAAATGCAAGCGAAAGCCCATGCACTCCAATTTTAATTTCCGGAGATATGGTAAACCAATATTGATGCACAAATAGTCATGATACTTCGTCAATATCTAATTATTACATAATTGGAAAATATTAAGTGCAGGATTACAGGAAATATTTAGAGCCGGAAACAGCCGCACAAATTGGAAATATTGAGCTTATTGCAAGACTTGTAGTTGAGGGATTTATTACGGGTTTGCACCGCTCCCCATATCATGGATTCAGCGTTGAGTTTGCTGAACATCGCCAGTATCGTCATGGTGATGAAACAAAAAATATTGACTGGAAAGTTTTTGCCCGCACCAATAAGTTTTATGTAAAACAGTACGAAGAAGAAACAAATCTCAGAGCTATGATTGCAATAGATTCAAGCGCTTCTATGGGTTATGCATCAAAAGGGAATATTTCCAAATATGATTATTCCTGCTATCTTACAGCTGCACTTGCAACTCTTATGATTAATCAGCGTGATGCAGTCGGCATCACATTATACGATAAAGATATTAATAAATTCCTCCCACCAAGGTCTAAACCATCTTATATATCTGAAATTTTAAAGACTCTTGCTAATACAAAACCTTCAAAAGAAACCGAAACAGCTGTTTCACTTGACAAAATTGCAGAAAGAATCAAAAGGCGAGGATTGGTTATAATAATGAGTGATTTTTTTGATGATAAACAATCAGTCTTGCAAGCCTTAAAGCACTTCAGGCATAGAAACCACGAAGTCTTGATCTTCCATATTTTAGACCCTCGGGAAATAGATTTCAAGCTGGGCAACAGTGCAAATTTCAAAGATATTGAAACAGGTGAAGAGATGGTTACAGTTCCGTATCAAATACAAAAATCATACTCTGAAGCAGCACAAAATTTCATTAATGATATCAGAAAGGAATGCTATAATCATAATATTGATTATAACCTTATTGATACTTCAAAACCTTTTGACAAAGCTTTGAGAGATTATTTAACAAAAAGGCGAAAAATTTAGTTCTATCTGATACCTATCATTATTGATGAATCAAATTTAGTTTCGATTCTTGATATATCCCTAAACCATGCTTCACGAAGCATAATCCAGATATCGGTTTCAGTATAAGCATCACCTGACATTGTATTAAGTAGCATATTTAGTGAAAATAAAGTATGGTTCAAAGGTTTTGTTCTGCTGTCATTGATAACCATATCATAAATTACTATTTGCCCGCCATGGTTTAGAGCATCAAAGCATTTCTGCAATAGAGTAACATTTTCCCAAATTGATCTGAAACTGATAACATTTGATAAAAGTATCATATCATAACCACTGCCAATATCATCAGTAGTGAAATCACCGGCTAATAAATTAACCTGATCTCTGACACCTGAAGTTGAGAGATATTCTTCTGCATAAGGAATTACTTGTGGCAAATCAAAGAGAGTAACTTTGATAGTTGGACTTGCTTTAATCAAATTGCATGTAAATGCTCCCTTTCCCCCGCCTAAATCCAATACCCTGTTAACTCCTTTCAGGTGCAAATGGGATACAACATTGGGAGCTTCAATACTTGAACGCCAGAAAATGGAATTAACAAAAGCATGCAGCCATTCCGGCGATTTTTCTTGTAATGTATTATATTGCAAGGGTTTACCTTGTCTGACAGTTTCGGTGAGATTTGTCCAAGTATCCCACAAGTCAGCAAGATGCTCAATAGAGCCGATATATGCATCGCTTCCTCTTAGAAGATGCTTCAATGAAGCCTCAGTATTATTGTAATTTTGGTCTTTCTTTTCGAGTAAATCAATACCTACTAAAGCATTAAGAAGCCTTTCAGTTGATTTAATATCAAGATGCAAAGCCTCGGCAATTTCCTTGGCGGAAAGTGAACGATAACCTATTGCTTCGAATACATTCAGCTCACTTGCTGTAAGCAGGACTCTGCTTTTTTTAAATGCAAAGGCTATATCTTCGATAAATTCGAGACTATTTTCTATCTTTTTAAGATTGTAATTATGCGACATATTTATCTCCGTTCAAATCCAAAAAAATATTTTTAATTTTATAATAAAATTATTTTCCAAATTACGAAACTTATTTATAATTATCAATTATAAAATGAAAAAAGGGAATTAAACTATTATTTTTTTAAGATTTTTTTTAAAAATTGAAGTATATGTGAAAATACTGTTATTAAGGATAATTTAAAATATCTGATTTTTGCCCGTTAATTGCTTCCGCTTGAACTTGAAACTTGAAATCACTACCTGAATTTAGCGGAGTAATTTCAAAAACCTGCTTGAAAATAAATGTTCCATCCTCATTCTTTTGAGCACCAAATATCTCCCTTACTTTAGCATTACTTCCGGGCAAGATGTTGATTTTAGCAATATAATTCTCTCTTTTATTATGAACTCCATAGCAGTTAGTCATTATTCTCAGAGTATTTTTACCTGTTTCAGATACCCTTGTTATCTCAGGCTTCGGATACATAGAAATATTTACGGCAACTCTCTGTCCAATAATTTTATCATCAACAAATCTTTCGAAATACAAAACCTTTCCGGTATCATTTATTGATGGAATAATTGAGAATTCTCCACCTGTTTCACTTGATGCATAAACTTTTCCGTCCTGAGTTTTAAGCGAAGCATAAGTCTTCTGACCCGATAGCACCGGTAATTTTGGGTCGAATTTATACTTAATATCAGGATAAATTTTTGTTTCAATATTTGGTTCATCAATTAGCTGTGGCTGCACACGAAATTCACGCATAGCTTCTTTGCCGTCAGCATGTCTTGTAATAGACACCTGAACTTTCATTGAACCAAAACCCGGGGTATCACCAGAAATAAGAAGCCCTGCATCAGTAAATCCGGTAATTTTAGCACTACCACCGATTCTATTATCAGGCTCTCTGATAATTTTTATAAGTGGCTGCTTTCTTAAATCAATCTTCGGATCTAAACCAAATATTGAAATCTCATTCTCCCAAGTAGTGTAAGCAATTGACCTGACAATATCTTCTCTTGGGGACAGGAACATATTAGAACGACTGAGTATAAGATTGCGATTTTCACTTGTTAATGTATTTTCTTGTCTTATCTCAGAATTATCAGTAGCATCTGCAGCAATTAGAATTGCAGAATTAAAGTCTGTAATATAATTTAAATTTAAACTGAATTGTACTT
This sequence comes from Ignavibacteriota bacterium, assembly GCA_019637995.1. Classification (NCBI taxonomy): domain Bacteria; kingdom Pseudomonadati; phylum Ignavibacteriota; species Ignavibacteriota bacterium. Next base: position 1,236,883 of record JAHBUQ010000002.1, on the reverse strand, counting down.
CATCTTCAAGAATCAATCCGACATTATCAGTTTCTGTACTGATTGCTGATGCTTTAATTTTTACAATATAAGTCTTACTTTTTCTGTCATAAAGCGGCGGGTCCCATACAAACTTCAGAGTTTGAGTTGCTTCATTACTAAGGTAACGAAAGAAATCACTACTGCTTTGATTATCCAAAGCGAGAACTTGCCGCGAATTTCTATCCTCAACACTAACATCAAATTTAATATTCTTAACTTGTCCGGTATAAAATATTGTATTGACCGAGTCCATAGCTAAGATAGTAATTCCGGTTGAATCGAGCTTCACTGTAGCATTCAGTGCATTTTTTTCAGGCTTTAAGCTGAAAGGAAGCTGAAAGATTCTTTGCCGGATTTCAGGTTTATGTTCGCTGCTACTGCCGTTATCCTTGCCCGGTATGAGAAGTACCAAAGCAGCAAGGTAAAGAATAAAATAAATTTCAACAATCTTCTTTTTACGGCTGTTTTTCATATCAGGAATTTATAACATTATTTGAAATTATTTTCTCCAATTCCTTACGAACGGCAAATTCGACTTCTTCTTTTTTGAGAGTTGTTACTGACTTATTAAGTTCAGAGACTACGTACCTGAAAGTTTCAAGTTCAGAGTTAGTCTGCTTCATTATTTCGAGCATATCAGGATTTGGCGAAGAGGCATCAGCAAAGGAACTTGCAAGCTTATCCAATTTATCAACCAACTTTTCCTGATTGATATTCATTTTGGCAATTTCCTCAGTCAGATTTTCTAATTGTACTGCTGATTGAGCAAAATCACGGGCGATCTCACCAATTTCTGTTAGAAGTTCCTCCTGAACATCTTCTTCTGAGTCTATGTAAGTAAATGTCGGACTCTCTTCATCGGGAGTAAAAAGCATAACGATGAACATAAAAAATAGTAGTGCAGCTTCAAATATAACACCTGCTATTACCAGATTATCGCTCATTGCTTCGCTGAAGCGGCGTACACCAATCAATACAAGAAGTACTGCTGCTCCGAAATATACAAACGAATTTATTGTTGAGAAAAAGAAGCGATTGACAACCTCTTCCATCCAGATTTTTGTACCACGCAAAAAGCCAAGACGATGCAGAACATTAATTTCAACAGATACATACTTCGATAAGTCTGTATCATAAACACAGATACGCCACATATTCAACAATATCGAAATAGAGCCTAACTGTTTCTTGTACTTCAACTCATAATAGACTTCCTGCAAAAGAAGTCTGCCGCGTGCCGATGATAGTGAATCTACTTTTTTCATTATTATAATTTATCATTAACAAATTGATAAACTTCCAAAATAATTATTTCTCAGCGATATAACAAATAATTATTTCATATTTATAAGATTTTATCTAAATTTTATAATTTTTAAGAAAATAACTGACATTCTTCAGTAAAAAACGAAGTTTTAAGTCTGATGATTTTGTTATTCCGATTCTTTCAGTTGCAATTATTTCCGGATGAACCAAACCTCCAAAGCTGCTGATAAATAATTCATCCGATAAAAATGACGTTGTATTATGACTTAAATCTATGCCAAATGCCTGAGTTAAGTTTCCTGGACCGGAGCATAGCCTCTCATATCGGCAAATACCTCTGTTTTCAGACATAATTTCAATTCCATAAGTTGGTATTACTGCCCTCAAAAGTACTGCCGCCCCTACTCCTTCCGGCTCAGTTACAACATTTATACAATAATGAATCCCATAAATCTTATAGACATAAACAGTTGAACCGGCAAAGAACATCGCTTCATTTCGTTTAGTTTGACCGCAGGCTGAATGGCTCGCAGCATCACCCTGAGATATATAGGCTTCGGCTTCGCTGATAATGCCCGTAAGTAAACTATCACCTGTTTGTTTCACCAGCACTTTACCAATCAGCAATTTTGCAACCTCCGAAGTTTCATTCTGATAAAAATCAAAATCCAACCTCTTGCACGCCAAATTTTCAAACAATTCTCTATTCTGCATATAATTACATATTTTGAAATTTAAATTTTTACAAAAATAATCGAATAATCCCGAAAAATAAGTATTTTTGTAATCATACTTTTTTAAAATCGGAAAAATTATGTCAATTAAAAATAAAATTGCTGATTCAGATTCTCCACTATTTTTGCCGGTAAAGCTGGTATTTTACAGGTTTTTTAATAAATATTACGAAGTTAATAACATAATCGCTAAATCTGAAATTGATTCAGACGGAGATATTGTAATTGAACTAAAAAACGGTATCAAGTTAAGCTCACCACCGTCAAAATTTCCCGCTGACAGAAATTTTACGGAAAGGTATAATTTTGGCACAAAGTCGAAAATGGATAAAATTCTTGATGTGAATAAATTTTTCTTTATGTATGAGGTTTTGAGCGAACTGTTTATTTACAGCGAATATTTCCGCTATGGCAAACTTAAAGAGGGTGATGTAGTTATTGATGCGGGTGCAAATATCGGTGGTTTTACGGTTCAGGCGGCTCAAAAAATCGGCAAAAGCGGGCATATTTTCGCTATAGAGCCGAATGAAGAAAATCGAAAAACGCTAACGAAAAATCTTTCACTTAATAACATTACGAATTGCACGATTATTACGGATGCTCTATGGTCTGAAAAATGCACTAAGGAATTTTTTATTAGTCATCGTCCGGGCGAGCATACATTAATTGATTACACCGGAGACCCCCATTTTCAGCGGAAAAATGTTGAAACTATTTACTGCGAGCGTCTTGACGATATTATTCAAAAACACGGCATTCAGAATGTTGCTTATCTGAAAATGGACATCGAGGGCGCCGAAATCGAAGCTATTAAAGGAGCATCAAATTTCCTTAATTCTCAATCTCCATTCCTGCTTATTGAAGCTCTGCACGAGGTGAACGGTAAGCCAGCTTACAATGAAATTATCCCACTGGTTAAAGATGCAGGGTATGAACTTCAAAAAGAGATCGACAATTATAGAGGAACAATTTTAGCATATAAAAGATGATTTATTAAAATATATTTTTTTTAATTCCCAAAATTTTACTATTTTGCATCTATTCTGATTAACTATTTTGGGGAATACTTATGAAACATTTGTTTCATATAACACTTGTGATAGGCTTCATGCTTATTATTATTTCTTGCGACAGTTCAACATCTGCTGATAATGACGCAAATTTTGGCAAAATCTCAGGAAAAGTTATAGACAAAAATGGTCAAGGAATATATTTAGCAGAATTATCAACCAATCCTCCATCAGAAATCAAGGTTACTAATTCCATTGGAGTATTTTATTTTGATTATATTCCTGAAGGAAATTACATTTTATATGCAAAAAAAATCGGATATACCACAAAAAGTGTGTCATTATCAGTTTGGAAAAATAAAACAACTGATGCAACAATTATTCTTGATGAAATAAGCAGTAATGTTAATAACAGTCCTCCAGCCAAACCAACATTGATATCTCCAATAAATAAGTCCCTGCTTTACGGTAATTTTGATTTTAAGTGGGATTGTTCAGATTCGGATAACGATGTACTAAGTTACGATTTTTATCTCGGTCCGAATCCAAACAATTTAGAATTAATAATTGCAGGAACAAATGAAACATCTTTTATCTATCAATTCCAATTTAATCAACAAGTTTATTACTGGAAAGTCGTAGCGAGTGACGGCAGGGGCGGAGTTTCAGAGTCAGATGTTTGGTCTTTCGAATTTTTGGGGAATAAAATTGAGAATAAATTATTACTTAATTTAAAATTTGATGGCAATACTAATGATTCTTCACCAATGAACCAATTAGTCAGCAATTCAAGTAACTTATCATTTATTAAAGACAGATTCGGTAATGATAATAAAGCAATATATTTAACAAACAAATCTTTTATAGAGATAACAAACCCTAAATCAATGGATTTTTCAAATCCATTTACTATATCACTCTGGATAAGACCTGACCCTGGTTATGGATTTCCTTATGATAATGAAGTTGATATTATCAGTAGATATGGTGGTGCTATTCCATATACATCAAGTTTTGCTTTATTGTTATCAAATGGTTATTTAACGGCTGAGATTTTCAAGAATAATGTTGGAAGAAACATTCTTAATTCAAACAAATTATTATCACAAAATATTTGGACACATATTGCTTTTGTTTATGACGGCAACAATCTAAAACTCTATTACAATGGTAGTTTTGCAATTGAAAAAAATACTTACCAGCCTGATACCTCTAATTTATCTCTATTAATCGGTAAAAGGTCTGCAAACAATCGGTACTATTCAGGCGCTATTGATGACATTTATGTTTATAATTATGCTTTATCTGAAAATGAAATAAATAATTTATATAAATAATTAAGGATTATAAGTTATGAAAAAACTTACCGTATTATTTTTTTTTCTGATTATTTCTTATAAAAGTTATAGTCAGAAAGAAACCTATAATTGGAATTTTGGTTATCATGCAGCTTTATCATTTAAAACTGCAGATTTAGAACCTATTTTTGTATCCGGCTCTCAATTAAGTTCATGGGAAGGTTGTGCTACAATATCAGATTCAGACGGTAATTTACTTTTCTATGCAAGTGGAAATAACATATGGAATAAAAATAACGTAGTTATGGAAAACGGTAGTAATTTACTTGGTCACAGTTCAGCAACTCAGTCTTGTGTCGCATTTAAAAGTCCAAGCAATCCAAGTCAATACTATATTTTTACTGTAGATGCTGTAGAGAGCAATAGAAATGGATTTAACTACTCTGTTGTAGATATTACCAGAAACAACGGTTTAGGAAGTGTAATTCAAAAAAACATTAAAATACATCCTAAACCTATTGAAAGACTTGCTGTTATTCCACATGCAAATAGACGTGGTTATTGGGTTATTGTTCATCTTTGGGAGAGCAACGAATATCTTGCATATTTAGTAGATGCAAATGGTGTGAGTAGCCAACCTGTTGTTAGCCAGGGTACTTTTAGAGCAAAACGACCAACTGGTTCTGTTTTAAAACCATCATTAGATGGCACCAAAATCGCCTCAGCTCATTCATTTGCTGAAGTCATCGAGTTATTTGATTTCAATGATTTCACAGGCAAAATGACCCTTACACATAATCTTACTCATGAATATTTTAAATGGCCTTATGGAGTTGAATTTTCTCCTGATATGAAATTATTATATGCATCACTAATGCTCAATCCTTGCAGACTTGTTCAACTTGACTTAACAAAACAAAGCGAATCAGCAATAGTGTCTTCAATGACAATTTTGGAATCAAGACCTGTTACATTTTTTCATGGGTCTTTACAATTGGGACCAAATGGGAAAATTTATGTTGCAAGAGATGGAACAAATTTTTTAGGAGTCATCAATAATCCTAATAACTTGGGTCTGTCCTGTAACTATGATGGAAATGGTTTTAAAATGCCTGTTTCATCAGGATTAGGACTACCCACATTTGTTCAAAATTTCGTTTTACCTTCGAATGTTTGTCCCGCAAAAGGTAATGAGGTAGTAAATAATTGGAATTTTGATGAAAAGGAAATTGATATTGACTCAGATTTGAATAAAGTATCTGAAAGTAATTTAGTTGATTTTCTCACTCCTGGCTCATATATCATTTATGATAAAAATCCGATCAATGTTGATGACGATTGCAGTCATTTTAATCAATCTAATAATTTAATATTCTTTCATACCAGAATAGGAAATAATATATTATATAAGTTTAAGACAAATGTGAAATCAGGTGAAGAGTATGCTTTGACTTTCAAGTTTTTAAGCATGTATCTGAAATCATATACAAATCTGGAAATATTCGTAAATGGAAAAAATATTGCTGAAGATTTTTTAATCGCAGAACTACCATGTACGATGAAAACTTTAGAGTATCCATGGATATCTCAAATTGACGGAGAAGCAGAAATTATTTTTAATTATAGTTCCAATGATACTGATATTTTCGCTATTGACGAAATAAGCTTCAAACCATGCTCTTGTCCGGAAATTGTATTTAATGAAAAAAAACATGAAATATGTTTTGGTGGCAGCATTGAATTAGAAGGATTGGAAGATGCCAGATTTTCACATAAATGGTCTCCTGTATTAAATATAGACAATCCAAACAGCTCTAATCCAATAGTAAATCCAAAAGTTACAACTAAATATTCGGTTGAAATAACTGATATGGCAAATGGATGTCAATATTCTGACTCAATAACAGTAATTGTATCACCTGAGAAAGAATTGAAAATTTTTGGTTCAGATTTTATTTGTATTGGAGATTCTATAATCATTGGTGTTGATTCGGATGAATTTGTTGAGTTAGAATGGTCAACAGGTCAAAAGGAGAGTAACATATCAATTAGCTCACCAGGTCTTTATGAAGTTATCGCTATTGATGAAAACGGCTGTGTTTACAAAGGTTCAAAAGAAGTATTTGTAACCGAAAGACCTGAATTCAGTATCTCAGGTCCTTTAGCCGTTTGTTTTGAAGAAGAATTTGAAATTAGTATTAATCAAAACTTTACAAACATTCTATGGTCAGATGGTCAAACTACCCAAAAAGCAAAATTTAAAGGTCCTGGAACTTATTCTGTTAAAATTAGTGTTGGAGAATCTTGCTTTAACGAAGATAGTATTAAAGTCACTTTAAAACCAGACCAAGAGATTGAAATTGCAGGAGAAAGTGTTATTTGCTTTGGTGATAATACTATTCTAAGTATTGAAGGAGATTTTATTAAAATTGAATGGAATACCGGCGATACAGGAAATAATATAACTGCCAATAAATCAGGAACTTATACAGTTACCGCAATAGATAATAACGGATGCAAATTTTCAGGAAATAAAACCTTAGAATTATTTGATCCATTAAATTTATCTATTGAATCAATTGATTTAGGTAGTTTCTGTATATCTGAAAGAGTAAGTATTAACAGAGTTATTACTCCTAATAATAATCAAGATGTAGAAGTATTGAATGTCTATAATAAAAATAGTTTTGATGGTTTAAATATTAGTGTTTATGATGAGTTACCTTATATAATCGAAAATGGAAAATTGTTATCACTTAAAATTGATTTTATTGCAAAAGGAAAGATTGGTCCATTTTCTGATACATTAATTATTGAATTGGGTAAGCCTTGTCCTTCAGTATATAAAATACCTATTACCGGGACAATAAAGGATGCTAATTCATCAATTTGGCTTGCTGATACTGTAGTAGAAGCTGGAACTTATATATGTCTGCCAATTTATGCTAAAATTGATTGTGATGGTTATATCAGTGGCGATATTGATTATTATATTGAAATTGATTTAAACAAAAAAGTTTTTTTACCTGAAAAGGCTGCACATGGCAATTTCAGATTTGAGGATTTAGGAAATGGATTTATCAGAATATATTTAGACGATATTGCCTATTTAAAAGCTGGTGTTAATATTATAAATTATATTTGCGGTAGAGTATTATTAAGTGATTCGCTAAACAATATTATAGATATAACCCATTTTAATTGGGATAGCGATATTCCAATAAATATTTCGAATGGTAGCATTGGAATTAATCAATGCCAGTTTGGTATAAGGCATCTTGATATTATTAAAAGAACAGGCATCAGGTCAATTCCAAATGTCGCAAATGATGATTTTACCATTGAAGCTGTTTCGTCAGAGATTGGAGTGCATCAGATAGAATTAGTCGATATAACTGGAAATTTAATTCAAACATTAAACTTCAACCGAATCAATAAAACCGATAATGATATATTTCACTTTCCAATTTCTACAGCAAATATGAAAAGCGGTGTTGTATTTTTAATTTACAGAACTCCTTGGAGTTCAATCTCAGAAAAAGTTATTATTATAAAATAATATTATTCAGGAGCGGGTCTGATTTAATTAGTAGGGAATCAGACCCTTTCCCCCACTACTCACTAAAAACAGGTAAAGAAAGGAAAAATGAGGTGCCTTCACCGAGTCGGCTTTCGCACCTGATTTTGCCATCCATATTATCCACGAGCTTTTTTACAATTGATAATCCAAGCCCGGTCGAGTTTTCGTTATTGGTTGGTCTGGCACTAAGTTTAGCAAATTTACCAAAAAGCTTTTTCAAATCCTCAGGGCTTATTCCCGGTCCTTCGTCTTTGATTTGGGCTGTAGCAAATTTTTGGTCATCATCAATTGCGATATTAACATAAATATTTCTGTCAAAAGGTGAGAATTTCAGGGCATTTGAAACTAAATTATCGAGCACCTGAATTGTCTTAATTACATCGCCATTGACATATATTTCATCTGCAATTGAACTAAAAATCAGTTTAATAGATTTATCAGCTGCTTTGAGATTATACTTTTCGAAAGTTCTTGAAGCCACATCTACAAAATTGAACGGCTCAATGTTCAACTTCATTTTACCTTCTTCAATAGCATTGATATCAAGCAGGTCGCTGATAATCTGAAACATATACTCTGATGACATCCTTATTTTACGGGCAGAGTCCTCAATATCTTCTTTATCAAGCTCATCGAACATTGTTTCGACGACTTCCGCCAATCCTTTGATATTTGACAGTGGATTTTTCAGGTCGTGCGCTGCAATTCCGAGAATTTCGGTTTTTTCTTTGTTCAGAGATTCCAGTTTATGATTCTGCTCAAGGATAATATCCCGAGCTTTTTTGAGTTCTATATGGGTTTTAATTCTTGCAAGAAGCTCTTGCTTGTTAAATGGCTTGGTGATGTAATCCACACCGCCTTTGTCAAATCCCTGAAGGATATCTTCTGCTTCTGTCTTTGCTGTGAGAAATATTACTGGAATATCTTTGAATTTCTCCATAGATTTCAATTTTTCACAAACCTCAAATCCGTTCATATCAGGCATTTGGACATCGAGCAGTATCAAATCAGGATTAACTTTTTCGACCTGCTTTAATGCCTGTGAGCCATTATTTGCCATAGAAATTTCATAATTATGCTGCATCAGAGTAGTGCCGAGTACCTGCAGATTTTGCACAACATCATCCACAATCAGTATTACATTTGGCTTATCAATGCTAATTATTTCTTTCATTTTGATTCTCCGTTCGATTTTAATTTTCTTAATTTATTCAGCAAGTTATCATAATCATTCAGGCAGTTAATGATGTCATTAAGTGAAAAATTATCGCAGTGTTTTTGCAGTAAATTTCCATATTGCGAAATCATATAAAAGCCTGTTTCATTGCCGAATTCAATAATATTTTTCGAAAATATTTTAATTGCACCAATCATAAAAGTTTCCTGTACACTTTGACGTGTTTCATTGAATTCTGTTTCCATTTTGTTTAAAACATCATCAATAATTTCATTAACATTATCAGGAAAATCTTTAATCACATCTTCATTTTCGGGCATATTATCATTTGGTAAATTCTCAAGTTCAATCACAGTGTATGGTAAATATTTAAGAAGCTCGCTTATGAGATATTTTTTTCTGATTGGCTTAGCAATGAAACCGTTGAAACCTGCCTCCAGTGCATTAGACTGTTCAGATTTCATAGCTGATGCAGTAAGGGCAATGACAGGGATTGAAGTTGTTTCCGGATTTAATTTCAGCATATTTCGCGCTTCAAATCCATCTAAGACAGGCATTTTTAAATCCATCAGGATGCAATCCGGTTTGTGTTTCAGAGCTAAATCTATAGCTTCAAGACCATTTACAGCGTTATGAATGGTTATACCTTTGTCCGAGAGCATTTCTTCTATCAGGTATCTGTTTTGTCTGATGTCATCTGCGACGACAATATTGCATGTATTAAAGTATATATAATTGTCAAAATTATCATCAAATGTAGCAGATTTTTCAACAATTGGTTTCTCAATCTGAATTTTCTTGAATTTAACCGAGAATTTGCTGCCTTCGTTTATTTTGCTTTTAAGTGATATTTTACCACCCATTATTTCAATAAGCCTTTTTGTAATTGTAAGCCCCAGACCTGTGCCGCCATAAGCTTTTACGCTTTGACCTTTTTGCTGTCTGAATGCTTCAAAAATAACTGCCTGCTGGTCTTCGGCGATACCTATTCCTGTATCTTCCACATCAAAGTAGAGATTAATTAAATTATTATTATGAGAATCTTTATCATATCTGAATTTTAAGGAAATTGTGCCTTTTGGAGTGAATTTTACTGCATTTCCGATCAGATTCAGTAATATCTGTCTCATTCTTGATTCATCTAAATTAATGTAATCCGGCATCCCTTCCTGAATATTCAGCTTAAATTCCAAGCCTTTTTCATTGATTTTTATTTTAAAAATGCTGATAATTTCATTTATTACATTCATCAAATTGAATGTTTGATATTCGAGTTCAATTTTCCCTGCTTCAATTTTTGATAAATCAAGAATATCATTTATTAAAGTCAGCAGACTTTTGCCGCTGTTAATGACAGCATCAATATACTCGACATTTTTAGGGTCTGCAACTCTGTTTTTGAGTAGTTCGCTAAATCCTAAGATAGAATTCAGTGGTGTTCTGATTTCATGCGACATATTTGCAAGGAATTCACTCTTGAAGCGGTTGGCAGAATCAGCCATTTCTTTTGCTTTAATCAAATCTTTTTCGGTTTTTATACGAATTTTAATTTCCTGCTCTAATTTTTTGAGAGAATTATTTTTAATCTCAATTGCTTCCTGCAAAAAGTGATTGACATCAGTAAGTTTCTTTAGTTTGATAAGAGTTTTGGACCTTGCTCTCAGTTCTTTTGTATCAAATGGTTTAGCTAAATAGTCATTGCCACCGGATTCAAAACCTATCACAACGCTGCTGACTTCAGTAAGACTTGTCAGAAATAATATCGGCAGTTCGAAAAGAGTCTTTTTTTCTCTGATTTTCTTGGCAGTTTCATAGCCGGAAATACCCGGCATCACAACATCGAGAATTACAAGGTCAATATTATCATCCTGTTCAATTATTTTGAGTGCGGATAGACCATCCATAGCTGTTAACACATTATATCCATCAATTCCAAAATAGTTTGAAGTTAATTTTAATAATGTCGGGCTGTCATCAACCACAAGTATTTTCACTTTAGAAGGATGGTCGGCAGAAATATTATCAATCAGAGTACTTTCCATAAAATAATTGTTAAATTTATAATTAGAAGTTTATTCAATTAGCAATATAATAATTAATTTCGGAAAATCGCTTGCATAATTTTAAAAATCAGAATTATTTGTTAATAATTTTATATATATTGTTTCAACCCTTTGAAATCTCGTCAGGTATTTAAACAAATCTCTAATTTAATAAGTTTCCTAAATCCAAAGATATTGATTCTTCATACATCTAATTAGAATTGGAAATAATACTCTTGTCACTTCATGACGTTTGTGCTGATAAGTTGAAAATCAAATAATAACTTTTGATTTTATCAACAGTCTCTTATACAAAATTAATCTTTTCGATTAAAAATATGGCTGATATGAGTTAGTTTTTACTTACAACAACTTTGTTTTTGATTACAACAAGTGGTTTTAGTGGACAAAATCACTGTCTGAATTGGTAAAAACTCTTTTTGAATAGAAAAAATCTCTGTCCGAACTGAGTATATGTCAGTATTTCTTCATAAAATTGTTGTTTGTTGTTGCATTGATTTATTATGTACTTTAAAACACTACTTTGTTTATTTGAAGTATTATTTTTTCCGAATAAATAAGCCCTCCGAAGTTTGTCACTCCGGAAGGCTAAATATTATTGATTAATCAATAATCTAAATACTGAAAATCCATTTACATTTTGATAAATTTCTTTACTAATCTGTCTGAATCTGTTTCGATAATCAGGAAGTAAGCTCCTGAAGGAAGTTGGTTAAGATTTAAAGTGCCATCGTAAGTTAATCCTGTGCCATTTTGTACTTCTAAAGCATTATTACCAAGTAAATCCTTGATTTTAATTGAATAATTGCTTTCAGATGCAAATTCTGCACTGACATTCAAAACATCACTGACAACTGAAGGGTATGTGTACATATTTGACAGCCCGTTAAGACCTGAAATTGCTTCCTGATGTTCCTTACGGAATGAACCATTAATAATAAGTTTTTGCATTACTGAAGATTCGCAGCCATATTCATTTACAGCAGAAACAAAATAATTATTCAATCCTAATTTTACTTTAAGATTTTCAGCAGTTTCACTGTCAATTGGAATTAATTCATTTCCCTGATACCAATTGTAAGTATTTGCAGCCGAGTAGTTAGTAATATAACTATTCAAATTCACATAAGTATTAAATCTAACTCTAACTAAGCTTCTTACTCCTACATTTGGAGATTGCATTACATTAACAGCAGTAGTACCTTCGCCTGAAGTACCAAGAACATTGTCTGTTACAGTTAATTTAAATGATGCATTTTGTTGAAGATTGTATGTGGTTGGGTTTTCAGCATTAGCATCATCAAGCATATTTGCATTTGACCATGAGTATGAATAATTTCCTGAGCCACCGGTAGCAACCTGATTAACATAGGTGTTAGATGAGCAATCCAATACTTCAAGAGCATTTAGTTGAATGCTCTCGCCTGAACAAATTGAGAAACTTTCCGGCAAATGTACTTGAATAGGTCTTGTAAGTCCGAAAAAGTCAACTATTCTGTCAAGCAGCACCTCTCTTGTTGAAGGACATCCATTAGGTTTATAACCTGAAAGGGCAAAAGACATAAGAATAACTCTCTGACCAAATATTCCCGGATATTGATTACCAACTGTACCATAACCGGTTTCGTTCAGCATAGGTCTTGCACCGAACATAGTTGCTGAAGTATATTTTTCAATCATAAATCCGAAGGGCTGATTTGTTCCTGTAAAATTCATTCCTTCAGCTATACTTCCTGTACCTCCTACTACATTATTGAAAGGAATAAATGAGTTTGGAGTTGACTGGGCACCTGTTATTCCGAAAATTGCACCCATATCTGTTGGTGGTAATATTGTTGAAACCTGGGTACTGAATAGCGAAGAAGATTCAAGGAACAATCTTCCGCCACCCATAACATAACCTGCAACAGCATTAAAAATTTCGTTTGTTCCCTGAAAACTGTTTTCAATATAGCTGCCAATAGAAATGAATACTGCTTTAAATCCATGATAGGATTTAGGAAGTTGATTTGAGTAAATTACATCGAACCCTTTGCCGGTAAGTTCGCTTGCAATAAAAGTTCCACTTTGATGCTGACTGTTTGGTTGTAATTCAAATACAAATATTCCACCTGCTATATTAAATTCTACAGTTATAGTGCTAACTATCGTGCCATCAAGTTTTTTTACAGTTATTGTACCTTTAACAATTGCCGGCTTTGCATCTGATTTGATTTTAGCACCCGAGAAATCAAGTTCAATGATATCATCGGCAGAGATTGAATTGTATGAAACAGTGTTTGTTACTTCAACATCATCATTGTCAAATGACAAAATAAATTCCAGCGTGTTTGTTGGATAAAATTTATTGAAATTACATAATAACATAGCGATATTCACATCATCACCGGGATTCATTGTTTGACTTTGAGACTGATTATATACATAATAATCAACAGCCCCAATTCTCGGTTGGTCAGAAACACTTACATTCGTTTCAGTTAATGCTCTGAAAGCATTAACTCTACCAGAGCCTAACTGACCATTGAATTGAGGATTTAAAGTATTAATGTCATCGGCTGTGCCAATCAGTTGTCTTTTAATCTGTTCACTTGTCCAGTTGGGTTTGTAGCTTTTAATTAAAGCAGCTGTACCAGCTACAACAGGAGAAGCCATTGACGTACCGCCCAAGCCTGCATAACTGTTTGTAGGAACAGTGCTCATAAGGAGCTGACCCGAGTCGCCACCCGGAGCTGAAATATCAGCCTGTATTCCATAACTTGAATAAGATGCTTTTGTATCGTCATCTTTAACTGCAGATACAGATATTACTCCGGGGTATGAACTTGGAAAATTTATTCCATCATTATTATTGTTTCCTGCCGATGCAATTAAAATAATACCCATATCATTCAGATATTGGAACAAATCATACATCATAAAGGAAAATGAAGAACCGCCCCAACTCATATTTATTACATCAACGCCTCTTGAAGCCATGTACCACAAGCCATCTTCAACATTGAACAAACTATTTGATGGAGGAATATTTGAACTGTGCTTGGTTGGGATGAATTTAACATTCCAACTGACTGATGATGTTCCAATCATATTGTTAGTCACACCGGCAGCTAAACCAGCAACATGAGTGCCGTGCCTGTTAGCAGAAGAAGCATAAGGATCATTATCCTGAGTTCCATCAAAAGTGAAAAAATTGAAACCAACAACATCATCAATATAACCATTGCCATCGCTGTCCTGGCCATCAACGGCAGCAGGATTAATCATGAGGCGACCTCCATGAGTGATAAACAAAGGCTCATTTTGATTTGTCCATTCATCATAATTGATTTTGAGGTTATCAAACAAATCTTCATGGTCCCATTGTGTACCTGAATCATGAATACCGATGACAACTTCAGGACCATTCTCCCCCTTGTGAATATCCCATGCCTGAGGTGCTTTTATCTGCGGGAGGTAATTCAGTGAGTTGTACATATCATCGTCAGGCAAAGCAGTTGATGTGTAAATATATGAATATTCCACATGTTCAATGTTCGGGTCCCTTTTCAGACCGTCCATGATTTTACCAAGTGATGCTGATTCATCCAGTTCAATCTTGTAATATCTTTCAAGATTATTTGCACTTGGTGAATTCGGGTTGGATAATTTTTTACTGCTGATATTTTTGATACCGCTAAACGCCTTTGAAGCCCTGATTGCTCCGGCTGGCTGAAGTAATCCGTCCACAGACGGTATTCCTAAATAAGAAGCAGGGTTGTTCTGACGTGAGGATGTGTTATCCACATCATCTATATTCACATGATTAGCCAACTTAATAATAAGTTCGCCTTTCACGTATCTGTTGCCTTTTGGATCTATACCAAAACTTACTTCGCTGGCAAATGAAAGCGATACCGTCATCGCAAGCAAAGAAAAAATTAAGAAAAAATTACGAATCATAGATACTCCCAAAAATAAATGAATAAATAAATTATTTACTATAATAAATATTAACATAAGTTAAATGTATATTAATATTTACTAATAGCATAAATATATGATATAAGTGACTAATATATAATTTAATATTGTATATTTTTATTACTAATGTGATTATCAAACAGACTAATTATAGATTAATTATAGTTTTTTCTACAATAATATCATGGTTAAGTAGCGTGTAATAAAGGTTTCTTATAATTTACTGAGTCTTTTAATTTTTTTTTTAAAAAAAATGATAATAATTTAAAATAAGAAAAATCATTATGCGTTTACACAATATATGTATATACAAATATTGTTGAAACACTTAAAATGAAATTAGAAGACGAAATTAAACAAAGCAAATTCCATAGTGAATATCATAAGTTGGTTATCAACTTACTTTTTACAAGTAAATGGATAGAACAGAAGAATGCCGAAGTGCTTAAGCCATACAATATATCCGGGCAGCAGTTCAACATTCTAAGGATATTACGAGGACAACATCCAAATTGTGCTTCAATGACTATGCTTCAGGAAAGGATGCTGGACAGAATGTCAAACGCTTCAAGATTAGTCGAGAAGCTTCGGATCAAAGGTTTGGTCGAACGTAAGGAAAATGATGAAGATAGAAGACAAGTCAGAGTAACTATTACCGACAAAGGTCTTGAAATGCTTGGCGAACTTGATAATATTATGAATGTCAGGCAGAAAGATTTTGAGAATATCACTAGCGAAGAAGCGCTTTTATTAAATGATTTATTGGATAGATTCAGATGTTAAACTTTTTTTTAAAATATTTTTTATAGGAGATTTTATTATGTTAAAATTTTTCATGACAGTAGCATTAGCACTTGCATTTTTCGGCAGTGCAGTTTTAGCTCAAGATTACGCAGTAGACTCAAAAGCCAGCAACCTTAAGTGGACAGGCGAAAAAGTCTTAGGCAAACACTGGGGTACAGTACAGATTAAGACTGGCGAAATGAAGAAAACAGGCAGCAATTTCACTGGAACATTTACAATAGATATGACTACAATCAAAGTTGATGACTTGAAAGATGAAGCTACCAATGCTAAACTTTTAGGCCATTTAAAATCAGATGACTTTTTCTCAGTTGACAAACACAATACTTCAACTTTCAAGTTAAAATCTATCAAAGACTACACACCTAAGAAAGATGAAAAAGGCAAACACTGGGTTACAGGAGAATTAACAATCAAAGGTATTACTCATGAAATCGGTTTTCCGGCTGAGATCAATTTCGATGGAAATGGTTTCAAAGCAAACGCAAACTTTACAATTAACAGAGCAAAATGGGATATTAGATACGGCTCAGGCAGTTTCTTTGACAATTTAGGCGATAAAGCCATCAGTGATGATATCAAATTTGAGCTTTCACTTGCAGGCAAAATTAAACAAATGTAATTTAAAAAAATCGGGAAATTATTATGAATAACCTTGAATTGCTTAAGCCATATAAACTTGGCAACATAGAATTAAAGAATAAAACTGTCATGGCGCCAATGACACGCAGCAGAGCATTTACTGACAACATACCTAATGAAAAAGCGCCATTATACTACGGGCAGAGAGCATCAGCAGGATTGATAATCACCGAAGGTACTCAGGTTTCACCTCGTGGAATCGGGTACCTTTGGACTCCCGGAATTTATACTAATGAACAAAAAAATGAGTGGAAAAAAGTAGTTGAGGCTGTCCATAATAAAGGTGGAAAGATTTTTCTGCAACTATGGCATGTAGGACGAATTTCCCACAGCGATTTCCACAACGGAAACCAGCCACTTGCACCATCAGCAAAAGCAGCAGTCGGTAAAACTTATACACAAAACGGCTTTCTGGAATTTTCAACACCGAAAGAAATGACACTGGACGATATTAAGCAGACTATTGAGGAGTTTCGTACAGCTGCTGAATCAGCAAAAGAATGCGGATTCGATGGCGTAGATATTCATGGTGCATTTGGTTATTTAATTGACCAGTTTCTGTGCACAGGCTCGAACTTAAGAACTGATGAGTATGGAGGAAGTATAGAGAATCGTTCAAGATTTGCTCTTGAGGTTATTGATGCGGTGCAGTCAGTCTGGGAAAGTAATCGGGTTGGGATTAAACTATCTCCGAGCAATATTTTTAATGATATGCACGATGACAATCCTAAAGAAACCTTTTCATATTTAATTAAGAAATTGAATGATTATAATCTTGCTTATATTCATCTGATGGAGCCTCAAACAGATGTCAGTGACAAACCAAATTATATAACAAATGTTGCAGAATTTTTCAGGCCAATTTATAACGGCACTTTGATTAGTAATGCCGGCCATACCAGAGAAAGCGGTGAAAAATATATCAAAGAAGGCATAGCTGATTTGATTTCATATGGAAACTTGTATATTTCAAATCCGGATTTACCCGAAAGATTCGCAAACGATTATCCACTTGCCGAGGCAGACAAAAAGACATTCTACGGCGGTGGAGACGAAGGATATATTGACTATCCTGCATATAAATAATTAATGATTACTCCATAATTGGAATATATTAAAATTGTTAAAGAAAAAAAATGAGTGATAATTTAATGAATGAACTAAGTTCAGAAAAATTCAGTCTGAAAGACCATTTGTTTAATCGCGAAAAAATCCAGTTGATTTCAAATGAGATTGCTAAGGTGTACCCGGAATTTCAAAATGAAAAGTTTGTCAATGAAACACTTGACGCTTTTCCAAGTTTAGAACTAAAAGAACGTATTGTACATATAGCTTACAGCTTAAGTAAGTATTTGCCGGAATCATATCCCGAAGCATTAAACATTTTACTATGCTCACTGCCAAATCCATGTAATCCGGATTTAACTGACAACGATTTTGGAGATTTTATTTATTCTACTTATGCACAATTTGTTGTTTTGAATGGTTGTAATGAAAATTATCTTGAAATATCCTTTGATGCACTTGAGCAAATCACTATGCGGTTTTCAGCAGAATACGCTATAAGATATTTTATAAATACTTTTCCACAAAGAACTTTAGAAAGAGTTACAGAATGGGCAAAACACCCGCATTATCACGTACGCAGACTTGCTTGTGAAGGTACAAGACCAAAATTGCCATGGAGTCAAAAAATAAATCTGAATGTTGAACAGACGATTCCGGTTCTGGATTTGCTTTTTTCTGATTCAACCCGATTTGTAACACGTTCAGTAGCAAATCATTTAAATGATATTTCCAAAATAAATCCAGGGTTAGTTCTTGAGACTTTAAAAAAGTGGAAAAACTCAAATTCACAAAGTGATAATGAGATGGATTTTATAATTAAGCATTCGTTACGTACGCTTATAAAATCCGGCAATAATGAAGCGTTTGAATTTATTGGTATCAGGCAAAACCCGCCAATAATTATCAATTCTTTTGCTTTAACCGAAAAAGTGAAAATGAATACTTATTTGGAATTTAGTCTGGAAATCAAAGCTAACAAAAATGTACCAATAATACTCGATTATGTGATTACTTTCGTGAATAAAGCAGGCGAAATGAAAAGTAAAAAGGTTTTTAAATTAAAGCAAGTAAACTTAAATGAGGGTGAATCGGTAAACATATCAAAAAGGCATTTAATGAAGCAATTTATGACCACACGAACGCTATATCCGGGAGCACATCTGTTGCAAATACAAATTAATGGAAATGTCATGATTGAAAATAATTTTACACTTCTCTGACAAAATGTGAAATGTACAATATTTTTTGAAATGTTGGGCATTTTTTTGTTTGGTTATTCTTGAAAAACAATTTACAAACTATCTAATGGACTTATAACATTTGCAATATTCGAAGAACTTACTTGAGTATATATTTGAGTAGTTTTGATAGAGCTATGCCCTAGTAATTGTTGTATTACTCTTATGTCTGTTCCGGCTTCTAATAAATGAGTGGCAAAACTATGCCTAAGTGTATGGATACTAGCGTCTTTAGAGATTTTTTGAGTTTTTAGAGCCGTTTTAAAAATTGATTGAACAGAGCGAGGTGAATATTTCCCACCTTTTTGTCCTTCAAAAAGGAAATCCTTCTGCTTGTACTCACTATAGTATTCACGCAGAAGTAATAATAGTTTTTCTGAAAGCATTACAAACCTGTCTTTCTTACCTTTACCTTTCTCAACTTTTACAAGCATTCTTTTTGAATCAATATTTTTGACTCTTAATTCAAGCAATTCATCCAATCTTAATCCGCAGGCATAAATAGTAGATATTATTGCTTTATGCTTCAAATTGTTGATTGAATTAATAACGCATGAAACCTCCTCTTTTGATAGAACATTTGGTAATTTGTGTTCTCGTCTATCAGGATAAAGGTAATTCAAATTTATATTTTTTCTATATATATCATTATACAGGAACTTAATAGCCCCAACCAATTGCTTTTGGTACGATTGCGAAATGGAATTAGATGTAGCTTGCAAACTAATAAAATATTCAATTTCTTTAATGCTAATAGTTAGTGGGTCCCTACCCGGAAATGAATTTAAAAACTTTCTAAGTGCAAACTTGTACACTTTAATAGTTGACAAACTATATCTCTTAATTGACAACAATTTTTCATATTCTACAATTAAACTCATAGGGCAGATAAACGCAATAGTAAATAAAATTTCGTTTTGCAATATTATTTTAGTTGGTTATACGCAATAGTAACAAATTTATTTAATAAAAACTATTCAATTGCGTTTATATAATTGTTCAGCAAGATTCGCTTCGCTCATCTTGCTGAATAGTCAGGCGGCAGGCGAAAATAAAAAGCGAATCGAACCGTCGCCGAACATGTCGGTATGCAGAAATCCGGTGGACTTCGCCTACCGCCTGACTATTATAGCCAATGCTGAATGAAATAAAAACATTCAATAAATCAACTCTACAATATATAAAAAGTAGAGATGTTGTAACAATGAACATGCCTTCTGGGTACAAAAAAATATATTGTTAAAATTGAAGAAATTATGGACTTATTAACAACATGTATTAATGCTTCTAAAAGAAAATCAAAGAGATTAGGTAATTGCTTGTTCTGCCCGGGAATAAAAATTCTGCTATTTTTCATCCTAATGATTTTCATTCAACCCCGTTTGATTGGACAAACCATCAACCTCGATTCTCTGCTTACCTCGGAGGAGATTGCATGGCTCAATAGCAACAGACACAATATCCGTTATGCGCCTAATCCATCATGGCCTCCTGGTGATTATGTTGAAGATGGCGTTCATCTTGGATTAGTATCAGACTATATAAAAATATTCGAGCAGAAACTTGGTGTAACCTTTCAACCGGTTTACTATCAAAACTGGACAGAAATAATTGAAGCATTAAAAAACTCAGAAGTCGATTTCGTAGGCGCCATTCAACAAACTTCCGACAGGGATGCTTATTTGTGTTTTACCCAAGTCTTTCACAAAAGTACCATAGGGATAATTGTGAGAAATGACTACAATGCCTCTCTTAGCGATGAGCACATTGGTACAATGAAGCTTGCCTGTATGGAGAATTATACGAGTACTGAGTATATACGGCAGCAGTTCCCCAATGCTCAAATATTAAAATATAATTTTGATTTTTCGGCACTTATGTCGACTTCATATACCGAAACTGATGGAGCAGTGATTGATTTGATGACTGCCAGTTACCTTGTGGAAAAGCATGGTATTACTAATCTGAAATTCGCCAGGCAATTGGATTTTAATTGGAACTTACGGTTTGCGAGCATAAAACAAAAACCCCTATTGGCTTCCATACTAGACAAACTACTTGGCACTATAACCGAAGAACAACGACAGGAAATAAAAAATCGCTGGATTCAATTTGATATCCTTAACAAGCCAACTTTTTATGAAAGAAATAAAATTTTTGTTTGGGGTATAGCGGTCATACTTGCAGTAGTTTTTCTGTTGGCAATTAAATTTAACATTTACCTTAAAAAGCAGATTCGCATCAAAACTCATGAGTTGGTTATTGCCGGGGACAATGCTATCAGGAATGAGAAGGCATCACGTAATCTTTTTGAGAAACATGCCGCAGTCAAACTAATCATTGACCCGGAAACTGGAAATATTGTTGATGCCAATAAATCTGCTGCCACCTTTTATGGCTGGTCGGAAAAAACACTTAAGAGAATGAATATCTCACAAATAAATAATTTGCCAGTGGAAATTCTAAAAAAAGAACTTGAAAGGGCAAGAAAACATAAAAAGACTTTCTTTGAGTTTGTGCATCGCAAGGCTGATGGCAGTCTGGTGGATGTTGAGGTTTTCAGTAGCGGAATTCAAATTGGAGATAAAGAATTTCTCCATTCTATAGTTCATGATATTTCTGAAAAGAAAAAAACGGAAGATAAACTAAAACTCCTCAATCGTGCCATAGAAACAAGTTCTGTTTCGGTGGTTATTACAGATGCAGAAGGGAATATAAAATATACTAACCCCTGTTTTACAGAACTCTCCGGATATTCGTTAAACGATGTGGTTGACACGAAATTACGAATTCTTAAACCAGGAAAACTATCAGAATTTGAGCATAACCAGTTATGGTATTGCATCCACTCTGGAAAAGACTGGGTGGGCGATTACCAAAACAGGAAGAAGAATGGAGAGTTTTACTGGGAAAAATCTATTGTTTCTCCCATTCAGAGCAGCACAGGAGAACTTTCCCATATTGTATCCATTAATGTAGATATCTCCGAAAAGAAAAGGATGTTGGAAGAGCTCATTACGGCAAGGGATAAAGCCGAAGAAAGCAACCGCCTAAAATCGGCATTTTTAGCCAACATGAGCCATGAAATCAGAACACCAATGAATGGTATTCTTGGATTTACCAGCTTACTTTTAGAACCAAATTTGAGTGACGAAACAAAAGATGAATACATTCGAATCATCCATAAAAGCGGCGAACGTATGTTAAATACGGTGAACGATATTGTTGAAATATCGAAAATTGAAGCCGGCATTATTGAGATAAAAAAATCTGAAATTAATGTTAATGAAGTAGTACACAGTATTCTTGAGTTTTTTCAAGTCCAGACTCAGAAAAAGGGATTAAATCTGAATTATCATAATGAGAATCTGGAGACAGATATAATCCTTACCACTGACAAAGCAAAATTTGAATCGATACTTACTAACCTGATTAAAAATGCCATCAAATTTACCGAAAAAGGAAATATAGCAGTAAGTTGTTGTTTTAAAAATGGTTTTATTAAATTCTGTGTTAAAGACACCGGAATCGGAATTCCAAAACAACGTCAAGCTGCAATCTTTAATCGCTTTGAACAGGCAGATATTGAGGACACACGGGTTTTTGAAGGTTCAGGACTTGGACTTGCCATAGCAAAATCGTATGTAGAAATGCTTGGAGGCGAGATTTGGGTTGAATCAACCGAAGGACAAGGTTCTGAATTTTGTTTTACAATACCCAATTTTATTAATGAAAAGGATAAAACTTCGAATTCTAAGACTGAAAACAAAGACATTAAAGTTAAAAGACAATGTAAAATCCTGATTGTTGAAGACGATGAAACTTCTTCTATTTACCTTAAAACCATATTGAATGATATTGCTGAAAAAATTACACATGTTAGTTCTGGGGAGAAGGCAATTGAAGAATGCAAAAATCAATCAGATTTTGATGTTATTTTAATGGACATAAAAATGCAAGGTATAAGTGGTTTTGAAGCAACAAAAAGAATACGCGAGTTTAATAAGGAGGTAATTATCTTCGCTCAAACTGCTTATGCTTTGTCAGGCGACAGAGAAAAAGCTATTTCTTCGGGTTGTAACGATTTTATATCAAAACCAATTATAAAATCTGAACTATTTGAATTAATACAAAAGTATTTAGATAAATAATTTATTGCTTGAAAAATAATCAGCAGAAAATAAAGCACATGGCTATAACAATGTGTATAAATCATTGGGCAGCAAGTGGTTAATTTGAGCTTGAGAACTTTTAATCAACATATCAGCGGTTTGACAGTGAAGTGTTTCGAAATGCCCAACGCTTTATACACCAACCGTTCAGCAAGATTCGCTTCGCTCATCTTGCCGGCAGTAGTCAGGCGGCAGGCGAAAATAAAAAGCGAATCGAACCGTCGCCGAACATGTCGGTAAGCAGAAATCCGGTGGACTTCGCCTACCGCCAGACTATTACCATTCATTTTAAGAAAGACATGAAACCGACATTATTTACAATATTATTCCTTTTATCTTTAAATGCTTTTAGTCAGAAAAAGCCATTTAAGGAAGTTATTGAAACAGACTCATCAACAATTGAGATTATTAGAAACTCGCTTTACAAATGTTGGGACGAAACATATAAATTTAAAGATTCTACAAGGTTTATATCTTGGTTTATAGACGATACGACACAAGTTCATTATGAAAATTGGGGTAGAAAAAATAGCAACTCGTATATTGGAATTTCCAGAGAATATAAAAGAGATGGAACTTTAATGTACGAGTGGGACCATGATAAGGGTATTTGTAATGTAAACCGGACACTCTACCCTTATTATGAAATGCTTGAAGAAATGAAAATTAGAGCCGACAGTTTGATTATAAAAACATACAGTAAGGACTTCTGTAATAATCATGTAAGATTTGAGTTCGAGGGCAATGCATGGTTTGGTGTATGGAAAGTTTATGACAAAGATACAGTTTGGTCAACAAGTATGGTTGGTTCTTGGACTGAGCCAATGACAAGAAAACCTAATCATTATAGGATTGTATATAGGGTTCGACTTTCCAAAAATGATAAAACAGGAATAGAATTAGGCATTGAACTGGATTCGTTAGGAAATTATTTTCCAAGCGATGATGATAGATGGGGAAATTATGGTTTTGAGGAAGTAAAGGGAAACCAACGTTCATTCAATATTGATAAAAACAGAGCAATTGAAACTGCAAAAAATCATGGATTGGTCGTAACAGATTCAAGCGAGATTTCAGAATTTCTAACATGGGAAAGATTTGGAAAGAAAGAATTTTATAACGGACAATATAGATATTATATTACCGACCTGACAGGTAAAACAGAATATACTGAAGAGAAGGACAGAAAAGGAATAATATATAGGTTTAATGTTTATACCTTTAACCCATGGACAGGAGAATTTGTTGAAATGAAAAAAATGAAGCGAAGACATGAGTGGGGTAAAAACAGTGGACATTGGACAGGATTAAGACCAGATAATGATTAAAAACGAATGGTAACATAGGCTATATGCAATAAGGGTTTCAGTGGTAGTTCAAGCATTCTGACCCGCTCAAACTTTTGTGTAGGTGGACAGGTAAGTAGCCCGCAATCCCTTACTGCATATAGCCTCAACCGTTCAGCAAGATTCGCTTCGCTCATCTTGCCGGCAGTAGTCAGGCGGCAGGCGAAAATAAAAAGCGAATCGAACCGTCGCCGAACATGTCGGTAAGCAGAAATCCGATGGACTTCGCCTACCGCCTGACTATTACCGCCAATGCTAAAAAGACAACGACAGTGAACAAAATGAACGACAAAAATATAATGCCAACTGCACATTCAGGCACATTTGCTTGCCCCAACGCACGGGCGACCGCTTCGCAAGCAAAAGAGCCTGAATTTTTTCCAACGCACAGAAAGTAATTATATATGGCAGACATTTCTCAAATACTAAACACGCTAAACACTTCACCAAGTGTTGGTTTGTTACGTTTACGAAACAGAGAAATGATTATTGAATTTCTAGTAAGAACTTTCATTAATAAACAAAGCTCCATTTCATCTGAAAATATTCATTCTCAATTAGCGGACTTTTTAGAAGGACAGAGAATTGAAATTGATGAAGAAAATGAAATCAATTTTTTTGACACCTATGAAGAAAAAGCCAAAAAGTATATTCAAAACTGGACTAACAATGGCTTTTTGACGAATTATCCTGATGAACAAGGTGAAGTTTTTTATGAACTATCTTCACATTCAAGCAAAACCATAGATTGGTTGGCAAGTTTAAAAAAGGAAGAGTTTGTCGGTACTGAATCCAAATTCAACAACATACTGAATCAATTGAAAGAGTTGGTTGAGTTTACTAATGAAGATACCGAAAAGCGTATAGAGTTGTTGGAAGAGAAAAAATTAGAAATTGAACAACAAATTCAACGAATAAAAATCGGAGAAGACGTAAAAGTATTTGAAGAATATGAAATCGTACCCCGTTTCAATCAACTCAATCAATCTGCGAAAGAATTATTATCCGACTTTAAAGAAGTTGAAGACAACTTTAAAGAAATTACAAAAGGAATTTATCAAAAA
The DNA here is from genome assembly GCA_019637995.1 of Ignavibacteriota bacterium. NCBI lineage: Bacteria > Pseudomonadati > Ignavibacteriota > Ignavibacteriota bacterium. The sequence continues at coordinate 1,211,437 of JAHBUQ010000002.1, read as the reverse complement.
CACGCTGACGGAAGCCTATCCAAAAGTGACATACTGGAATTTACTTTTGATGCACTTGAATCATTAAAAGAAAGCCAACAAGGAAAAAGCTTTTACGCTTTTTGGTCATTCATATTAAATCCAGACCTACAGCACAAATGGGAAAGCCTGACCAAAGATTTATACACAACTTTAGAAGAAAAATCAATCCCAATAAGGGATACATTCCTAATAGGAATGAAAAAGCATCTCCATAGTTCAGGACAAAAGGTTTACAAAGCCAATGATAAAATGGCTGAAAAACTAAGCCGTATAATTCGTGAGAATGAAAGTTCTAAATCAGAAGCCACGAAAAAAATAATTCAAGACATCAAGAAGCAACTTGTAGAAATCAGTAAATCCAAGAACAAACCTGATATTTCATTTGAATTAGAAACAGGAACGGAAATAAATATTCCATTTGAACGCAAACTCACGAAAGAGCAATCCGAAGAAGTTACATACACCAACAGACCCAAAATTGCCAATGAAGACATTACATCATCTAATCAATTAGGACGGCTGTTTTCACAGTCTAATATTGATAAGGAATTGTTGAGAAAAAGGATAAGAGATGTACTTAAAGAAAAGTCGCAGACCACACTTTTAGATATTGTAGAAAATTATGGTGGTCTTGAAAAAGGGTTGCCTGAGTTGTTCGGTTATATAGGCATTGTGAAAGAATTCAAACACGTTATCAATCCTGATAAAACGCAAAGTATCGTTTTTGATGCGGGCAACAGGAAACAAATAAAAATCCCTGAAATTATTTTGACCAAATGAGCAATTTAGAAAAGCATATTACTCCTTTTAGCAAAGCCATTGTAAGGTTGTTAAAATCAACCATAGAACGAAATTCCAATGTATGGGATGATGTAATCAATTATCAAACTGAAATCCAGGACTACATTAGCAAAATTGGATTAGAGTTAATCGTTAAAAAAGATGAAGGATTTGCTTTTGTAAAGCAACTTGAAGATAGTGAAGGTAACACTCTCGGATTAGTTCAAAGGCGACAAATAGGTTTTGAAACGTCTATTGTGCTCGTTGTACTAAGACAAAGCCTAGAAGATTTTGACAGTAATCCTACTCAATTAGCAACCGAAAAATTTATCACAAATACAGAGATAAAAGACGAGTTAGAATTATTCCTTCCAGAAAAATATGATAGAGTTAGATTTATCAAGGAACTCGATAGGTATATTAATGCGGCTGTTGATTTGGGCTACTTAAAAGAAATCAGTAAGAAAGACAATGAAACGAAATACCAAATACACAGAATTATCAAAGAAAAAATCACTCTTGATATTTTACAAGATTTTGAAAATAAGTTAAAAGATTATGTTGAGTCTGTTTAGTACAAGTTCCGACAAAGCGGGGTTCAGACTTCAATATATGGAAGTTTACAACTGGGGAACATTTAATGAAAAAGTATTTAGAATAAATCCGAAAGGAAATAATTCACTTCTCACTGGTGCAAACGCATCTGGAAAGAGTACATACATTGACGCATTGCTTACTCTAATTGTTCCTGCAAAAAAAGACCGTTTTTACAATCAATCTTCGGGAGTTGAGAAAAAAGGAGACCGCACTGAAGAAACCTATGTGTTGGGACATTACGGAAATATTCAAGAAGAAGGAAAAACTTCTACTTCTACACAAAAATTACGCGATACAAACACATATTCCGTAATTCTTGCTTCGTTCTCCAATGCTGACCAAAAACAAATTACACTTTTTCAAGTACGTTGGTTTTCGAATAATGAATTAAGGCGACAATTCGGAATTGCTCACGTTCCTCTGGAAGTAGAATCTGATTTTGGTCAATTCGATTCAAAAGGAAATTGGAAAAAGGTTTTAGATAAAAAGTACAACTCGAATGTCACGAAGAAGAAAATTGAGTTCATAGATGGCCCTAATGCTTATGCAGAAAGATTGGCGGACTTATTTGGAATGCGTTCCACAAAAGCGTTGACTTTGTTCAATCAAGTTGTTGGTGTGAAAGTATTGGAAGACTTAGATGATTTCATAAGAACCAATATGCTGGAAGAACAAGATGCGGAAGCAGAGTTCATTCAACTAAAAGAAAGTTTCTTGACTTTAATGGATGCTAAAACCAACATTGAAAAAGCCAAAGAACAAATTAAACAACTAAAGCCGATTAATGAGATTGCCATAGAACTGACCAATATCAAAGCAGATTTATTTCAATTAGAAAAGTCTAAGGAAACGGCAGTTTATTGGTTTGCCCAAAAAGGTGTTGAGTTGGGCGAAAAAGAATTGGAGAAATGTAAAGAAGAGTTGCATCGCCTGAATAATGAACTAGCAGAATTAAAAGAAAAAGAAAGCGTATTGAAAAATCAGGAAACTGATTTGACAGTTCAAATAAAGTCTGATGAAGTTGGTAATCAAATTGAAAAATTGAAAACTGAAATCACAAGATTAGAAAAGAGTAAAAATTTAAGAAGCGTTAAACTTGATGAGTACAATAAAATCGCACAAAGCATTGAATTAGAAACCAATCCAAGCGAAGAAACATTTATTACTAACCGAGAAAAAGCAAAGGAATTAAAACATAAAACTCAACAGGATATTGATTCTGAAAATGAAAATCTCCGTTCCTTGAAAAACAAGGAAGATTATTTAACTAAATCAACCGAAGAATTAGTAGCAACAATTCAAACACTTCAAAAAAACAAGAACAATATTCCTATTAATGAAGCTCGTATTCGTGAAGAACTAATTGAGCATATTGGAGCAAGTAGAGAAGAAATTCCTTTCATCGGAGAATTGATTAAAGTGAAAGATGATGAAATGAAGTGGGAATCATCAATTGAGAAAGTACTTCACAATTTTGCTTTGAGATTGATTGTTCCACCAAAGTACTATTCATCAGTGAATCAATATGTGAACAGCAATAATTTGAAAGGTAGAATTCGTTACGACAAATTTGAAGAACAAGACTATCTCAAAAATTTTAAGAACAAAGGTTTTAATGAAAAGTCGTTAATCAACAAAATTGAAATTAAACCAAAAATGCAATATTTCGATTGGATTGAGAACTATTTGGAATCACAATTTGATTTTGTGTGCGTAGATAATCTTTCGGAATTTGAGCAATTCCACGAAATGGCAATTACTCAAAATGGATTGATAAAATTCAAAAGGGGCAAACACGAAAAAGACGACCGACCACATATTGCTCGGAAGGAAAATTTTGTGTTAGGATGGGATAACAAAGAAAAACTCACCTCCTTAAAGAAAGAATTGATAAATCTTCAAAATCAACAAACAGAAAATAAGAAAGCGATTGCAAACAAAAATATTGAAATAAAAAACTTAGGTATATTCAAGGATGAATGCCATAATTTATTTTCAAAATTTGAAAAGTATGATGATATAAATTGGCAATCGTATGCGAACGAGATTCAACAAAAAACAGAACAGAAAGATAAACTAGAAAAAACAAACAATCGAGTAAAGCAGCTTCAAGAAGATTTAAAAAAGGTTCAAGACGCTTTGAAACAGCTTTCAGATGTTCAAATTTTTAATAAAGGACAAGAAATATTTACCAAGAAAAATGAAGTTGCCACGATTGAACAATCAATCAGGAGTAACAAATCTATTTATGAGCCATTGGGAATTGTTGATGTTTCAATGTTTGAAAAACAACATTCCGATTTGTTGAATATTGAATACGCAACCTTTGAAACAAGTCGTGAGAGATTCCAAAAGGAAAATTCAAGACAAACAAGAGAACTTGAAGTACAAAAGCAAACGAAAGAAAGAGAAGTAATTATCAAGATAAACGATTTTAAACAGCCTTCAGAAGCTATATTAAGTAAATTCAAGGATTGGCGTTCTGATGTTAATTCCCTACCCGATTCAACACATTTAGAGTTAATCAGTGAATATCAAAATTTCTTAGCTAGATTGGAGAATGATAATCTTCCAAAGTTTGAAAAGAAATTCAACGACTATTTGCAAGAAACAATTACTAATAAAGTTGGGGATTTTAGAATGTTCTTTGAAAACTGGTCAGATTCAATCAAAGAAAACATCAAACATTTGAACGAATCTTTAAAAGAGATTGACTTCAAAAATAAACCCCAAACCTACATTCAACTTGTTGCACCTAACAAGATTAATGATGAAGTGAAAGAGTTTAGAAAACTTTTAGAAGAAGCCGTTCCCAATGTTTACCAAATGGAAAAAAATATTGAAGGCAGGAAACATCATTTCAATAATCACATTCAACCATTTATAGAACGATTAGATAAAGAAGAATGGCGGAAAAAAGTAATGGACGTTCGCTTTTGGTTTAGTTACAAAGCTGAAGAATTTTACAAGGAAACAAGTCAAAAGTTTAAGACTTATGAAGCAATGGGGCAACTTTCAGGTGGTGAAAAGGCTCAACTTACTTATACTATTTTGGGTTCTGCCATAGCTTATCAATTTGGATTAACAAGATATAATCAAGGGTTAGAATCTAAATCTTTTCGCTTCATTGCCATTGATGAAGCGTTCAAGGCTCAAGATGAAGACAAAGCACGGTACTTAATTACACTTTGTAAACAACTTCATTTGCAATTACTGGTCGTTACACCAAGTGACAATATTCATATTGTAGAAAACGATATTTCATTTGTTCACTTTGTTGAGCGTAAAGAAGAAAGACATTCGTGGTTGTATGATATGCCAATTGAACAATTCAAAGAAGAAAAAGTGAATTATCTAGCTAAATGATTACACCAAAGGAAATAAAGAACAAAACCGAAAGAAAGTATATTTCCTTTCTTCAATCTTTGGTTGAACAGCGACCGTTTGAGAAATTGGTTATTCGTGGCGACAAGTCGTACACCAAATCTTCACTGTCGGAATTTGAAAGAGAAATTCAACAAATTCATAGCCATTCAAAAGTGAAAAAGGGTTTTGGCTATACATTGGACTTTCAAAAAGTAAAGACAAAGTATTTAGGAGTTCAAGATTTGCCAATTTCAATTTACTTTGACAATGAAAAAGATTTTTTGAAATTTTTAGGTAAAGAGAATGAAGTTGATTCCTTCAAGTTAAATGTTGAGATAATCCTTCGGGAATTCCCTGAACTCAAAGAATGGATAATTAAAAATCCCAAAAGAGTCATTGACAATGCAAATGAATGGCAGAACATTTTGCAAGTGTGTCAATACTTCAAACAAAATCCAAAACCAAATTTCTACATTAGGGAATTACCCGTAAAAGTTCACACAAAATTTGTCGAGAGAAATAAAAGCATTATCAGGGAACTGCTAGATATTCTAATCTCGGAACACGTAAAAAGTGAAGAAAAAGAATTTGAAAATAGGTTTAATTTAAAATACGCTGAGCCTCAAATTCGGTTTAAAGTTCTTGACAAAACAATATCGGACAGATTTTTTTCAGGAATTGATGATATTGCAATTCCAGTTAGCCAATTTGAAAAATTGGATTTACCAATCTTTAAAGTATTGGTCGTAGAAAACAAGACAACACTCTACACCACTTTGACACTTCCGAAAATGAATGATACCATTGCAATTTTTGGTAGTGGATTTAGTGTTTTCAATCTTAAAAATGTACGGTGGTTTGACAATCTTAAATTACTTTATTGGGGCGACATAGACGTCCAAGGCTTTGAAATTCTTTCACAATTCAGGACTTACTTTCCGCAGACAAGAAGTGTTTTAATGGACAAGCAATCCTTTGACAAGTTTTTTGAAAACGATAATGGAACACCGACTAACATTTCAACGAAACTTAACTTGACAGACGAAGAACAAGAGCTTTACGAGATTTTGAAAACAAACAACTGGAGACTTGAACAAGAGAAAATCCCATTAGAATATGTAAACAAATACTTTGACAATGAATAACCCTACCCTTCACAGCCACACACATTGCCAAGTCGCTCAAGCCGACACGCAAGCCAAAACTTGGCAAAGAGTGTGTCTGTCCAACCGCACGACTGACCGACAAACGGACGAAGAAAAAGAAGCACTAGGCGGTAACAGGCGTTTGGCTCAATGGCGGGTGACGTGGTTAATTGAACATTCTACCTCGCATCAACTTTTGTGGTGTATTGACAGTTTAGTGCTCCGAAATCCGCCACTGCGCCAAGCGCCAAAACGTTCAGCAAGATTCGCTTCGCTCATCTTGCCGGCAGTAGTCAGGCGGCAGGCGAAAATAAAAAGCGAATCGAACCGTCGCCGAACATGTAGGTAAGCAGAAATCCGGTGGACTTCGCCTACCGCCTGACTATTAGCGGTCAGGCTAAAAACGACACAATGCAAATCAAATGACACCAAAAGATATTTTACAAAAATGGATTGACGCTTTCAACAAGGCGGACTTAGAAGCAATTTCAGATTTATATGCTGATAATGCAGTCAACCATCAAGTTGCTAACGAGCCTGTTGTAGGCAAAGCTGCAATCAAGGAAATGTTTAAAAGTGAATTTGAAACTGCAGAAATGACCTGTATCCCTGAAAATATATTTGAAGACGGAGAATGGGCCATTTTAGAATGGAAAGACCCAAACGGACTGCGTGGTTGTGGATTTTTCCAGATTAAAAGCAATAAGATTGAATTTCAACGAGGTTATTGGGATAAACTCTCATTTTTAAAACTACATAAATTGCCGATTGAATAAGGATATGAAAAGTAAAATTATTTATCTACTGATTGGACAAAAAGGAAGCGGAAAATCTTTCATTGGAACACTTTTGGAAAAGGAGTTAGGGATAAAATTCATTCGAGTGGAAGATTGGGCTAAGAAAATAAAGAAAAATAGAAATGTTGACAATGAAGCGTACTTAAAACAAGTATTTGAAGAAATCGAAAGTGGGATTCGAGACAGCTTAACTGATAAGGACAAAATTGTATTCGAGTCCACAGGATTGACTGAGTACTTTGATTTAATGCTTGAAAGTTTGAGAAGGGATTTTCAGGTAACAACAATTGGTGTTTATGCAGACAGAACAACTTGTTTAGAGAGAGTTAAATCCAGAGACCAAGAGATTCATATAAACATTTCAGATGACCAAGTTTTAATGATTAATGAAAAGGTAAGAGAAAGAAATTTTGAAACTGACTTTTCAATAATCAATGAAGATAAATCTGAGAAAGAGCTTATCAATGAAATTAGCAAAAATATTGAGCAGACGATTGACAAATAAGACTGAAATAAAAGCCCGAACCGCTAACAGCGTGTATGTGGCAATAGCGGGAGAAGTGGTAAATCGAAGGTCTGTAATCCTAAGAAACTTTGTGCTAAACGGACAGGCAAGTGCTTCTAATCCGCTACTGCACATACACGCAAAACGTTCAGCAAGATTCGCTTCGCTCATCTTGCTGAATAGTCAGGCTAAAAGACGACACAATAACAGAAAATGGACGAAATAAATATGAGTAGAAAGGTAATTTTATACATCGCAACAAGTTTGGACGGTTACATTGCTAAACCCAATGACGACCTTAGTTTCTTGAAACTTGTTGAAAAGGAAGGCGAAGACTACGGTTATGCAGAATTTACAGACACGATTGACACATTGATTATTGGTAGAAAAACCTATGATTATGTGCTTAAAGAAATCGGCCCATCTCATTACGACAACGGAAAACGAGATGTATATGTCATTACAAGAACTGAAAGACCTCAAATCGGCAGAACGGTTTTTTACACTGGAGACATAACTGAGTTAGTCAAACGACTAAAATCTAGAAAAGGGAAAAACATTTATTGTGACGGTGGTGCAGAAGTAATAAATGAACTTTTGAAACACGATTTAATAGACGAGCTAATAATTTCGGTAATACCGATTTTGGTTGGTAACGGAACAAGACTTTTTAAGGATGGCAGACCCGAGCAGGCTCTTGAGTTTGTGTCTGTTAAACCGTTTGAAACTGGATTGACACAACTACATTATAAGAGAAAATAAAATTAATGTAACTCCAAATAGCTTAAAATTAATAACAACCTAAAAACAAAAACACATTGAGAAAATTAAAATTACAAGTGCAAACAACCGTTGATGGTTTCATTGCAGGAGAAAATGGAGAAATGGACTGGATGACATTTCCTTGGACAGAAGACATCGAAAGGTATGTAAACGAACTTACAGAACCTGTGGACACCATCATTTTGGGCAGAAACCTTGCCGAAGGTTTTATTCCTCATTGGGCAGGTGTAGCGGCTGACCATAGCAATCCAGAACAAGCATCAGGTAAAAAATACACCGACACAGCCAAAATCGTCTTTACAAAAACATTGGATAATTCAAAATGGGAAAACACGACTTTAGCAAAAGGCGATATTGTTGAAGAAGTCACAAGACTAAAAGCTCTACCTGGTGGCGATATTATCGTTTATGGTGGAGCAACTTTCGTTTCATCATTAGTCAAAAACGGGCTGATTGACGAGTATCATTTATTTGTCAATCAATCTGCCATTGGAAACGGTATGCCAATTTTTAGAAATCTTTCAGAGAAACAAAATTTAAAACTGATAAAAGCAATTCCATTTGAATGTGGTATTGCACTGCTGAATTATCAAGTGAACAAAGACTGACACTGATATTTATGACTGGAAAAGAATAACAACGACCCGCTAACATCACCTATACGCAAGCAGGGGTTTCGTGCTTCGTAGGACAGGAAAGTGCTAAATTTAAAGTTCAGTTCTTCGTAGGAAGTTCAATGGTAAAATGCCCTGCCTGCGTATAGCTGAAAAACGTTATGGGTAATGGTAAAACGACACAACAATAAACATAGAAAGACAATGAAATACACTCTAACGCTATTAGTATTTTTTACTGTTGAGCTGACTTTTGCTCAATCAATTTTGCCTGACTTTTTGTTAGGAACTTGGAAAATGGAAAACAAAGAAGTTTATGAACATTGGGACAAACTGAATGAAAACACACTAAAAGGATTTTCTTATAAACTTAAGGACGGACAAATGCTAATTTCTGAATACTTGGACATAAGAAAAGTAGGTAAGGAAATACTTTATTCCGCAACTGTTCTTAAACAAAATTCAGGCAACCCCGTTGATTTTAAATTAACAAAAACAGATAGCACCTATATTTTTGAAAATCCTAATCACGATTTTCCAAAAAAAATTGTTTACCAAAGATTGACTGACACAGAAATATATGTGCAGGTTTCGGACGGAAAACAAAAAGGGTTTGCATACAAGATGCAAAAGGAGTTTCAAAAAGCTGAAAAAAATGACTCTACAATTACAAACCCAAATTACGACAAGACATTAGCAGAAAAGTTAGGCGGAGATGATTATGGTATGAAAAGCTACTTCTTGGTTATTTTGAAAACAGGAACGAATAATACGACTGACAAAGAGCTAATTGCCGAAAGTTTTAGAGGGCATATGGACAACATAAACCGTTTGGTTAAAGAAGGAAAACTTGTTGTTGCAGGACCATTAGGAAAGAATGAAAATAATTACAGAGGCATTTTTATTTTGAACAACATTAAGACAATAGAAGAAACCAAAGAATTATTGCAAACAGACCTTGCCATTAAAAACGGTCTCTTAGACTACGACATTTTTACTTGGTATGGTTCGGCTGCACTTCCTGAATACTTACCATTTTCAGATAAAATCTTTAAAATAAAACCTTAATAATATGGACAAAGCAACGCAGACAATGATTGAAAACCTGCATAAAAACACAGGTAAAACATTGCAACAATGGATTGAAATTGTAAATCAACAAAACTTTGCAAAACACGGAGAAATAATTAAGTTTCTTAAAGAGCAACACCAATTCACTCACGGATTTGCAAACCTTGTGGCTCACAAAGCAAAAGAAACGGATGCAGGTTCAGCAGAAAATCAGGACAATTTGATAATCAAACAGTATCAAGGAAAAGAACATTTTAAACCCATATACGACAAACTAATTGCTGAAATTCAGACTTTCGGAAACGACATTGAAATTGCACCGAAAAACACCTATGTGAGTTTAAGAAGAAAAAAACAATTTGCGACTTTAAATCCTGCAACAAAGACACGTTACGAGATTGGTATCAACTTAAAAGGACAAGAACCTAAAGGGAAATTAGAACCCGAAAAACCTAACTCAATGTGTTCTCATAAAATAAACCTTACTGACATAGAAGACATTGACAAAGAAGTAATTGAATGGATAAGAACAGCTTATGACAATGCAGGATAGAAGAACCACTACCCATAACAGCACCTACCCAAAAGTGGCGGTTCAGTGGTAAAATCAAGCTTTGTGCTTCTATCAAAGTTTGTGCTTGGTTGACAGTAAAGTGCTTCGAAATCCCCACCTTCGGGTAGCTGCAAACCGTTCAGCAAGATTCGCTTCGCTCATCTTGCCGGCAGTAGTCAGGCGGCAGGCGAAAATAAAAAGCGAATCGAACCGTCGCCGAACATGTCGGTAAGCAGAAATCCGATGGACTTCGTCTACCGCCTGACTATTATAGGGCATTTTAAGACAGACTAACATCAAAAAAAAATGAAAACAGAAACAACTGAACAATACATTGAACAACTCACTGCGGACCGACAAGTTGCAGTTCGAGAGTTACGGAAAACCATACTTCAAAATTTACCAGATGGATTTTCTGAAACAATTAGTTACGGGATGATTGGTTTTGTAGTTCCTCATTCAATTTACCCAAGTGGATACCATTGCGACCCAAAACAACCATTACCTTTTATCAGTATTGCCTCACAAAAAAACTTTATTGCACTGTACCATATGGGACTTTATGCTAATCCAGATTTACTAAAATGGTTTTCTGACGAGTACCCAAAACACTCAAAAACAAAATTGGATATGGGAAAAAGTTGTATTCGCTTCAAAAAACCAGACCAAATTCCATTTGAACTGATTGGCGACCTTTGTTCAAAAATGACAACTAAACAATGGATTGAAATTTACGAAACCAATTTAAAACGATAAATTATGAAGAACTTTAAAATCGAAGCAAAGTGGGCATTTATTTTTATAGGCTCACAGTTGTTATGGATGCTTTTAGAAAAATTAGTTGGGCTTCACGACAAGCATATAGACAAACATCAATATCTGACAATGCTTTATTCCATTGTTGCGATTGCTATATACGTCTTTGCACTTTTGGATAAAAGGAAGAATTATCACAGTGGAGCAATGACTTATAAACAAGGCTTTGTAGCTGGATTAATTATCACGGTGATAGTGACAATATTCAGTCCGTTAACTCAATGGATAATTTCAAGTGTAATTACGCCCGATTATTTTAAGAATGTTATACAATATTCAGTTGAGACAGGGTACCACAAAAGCATTGCTGACGCAGAAGCCCAGTTTAATCTGAAAAGTTATATGATACAGAGTACCATAGGTGCTTTAATAATGGGTATTGTTACAACCGCAATAGTTGCAATTTTTACAAGAAGGAAAAATAGAAACTAATAAAAAGACAAGAAAACGCCCTATAACATCACCTATACGCAAGCAGGGGTTTCGTGTTCCAAAGACAGTTTTGTGGATAATCAAAGATTAGTTTTTCAAATCAAGTTTTGTGGTAAAAGTCCCGCCCTTCGGGTAGCGGCGAAACGTTGGCGGTCATTGTAATGGACGACCCAACACACATTAAAAGGAGCAATATATGACTAAGAAAGAAATAGCAGAAGCATTTTCAAATGGAAATTTTGAATTGACATATCCCTATTTGTCAGAGAATGTACAATGGACTGTAGTTGGTGAAGATTATTTTAATGGAAAGAAAGCCGTAATTGACAACTGTAGACAAGTTGCCCGTTATTTCAATTCGGTGACTACAAACTTCATAACTGTAAATGTTATAGCAGACAACAACCGAGTTGCAGTTAGTGGAACAGCAGAATTTATCCGTGATGGAAAGACAGTGAATTTTATTTCTGCCTGTGATATTTATGAGTTCAACTGCAACAACGAATTGACTACAATAACTTCGTACTGCATTCAGAAGCAAATGGCGAACCAGTAACAGTTGAAATTAATTTTAGACGGTGATGGTCATTGCGAAAGACGACAGAGCAAATTAAAACACCTAACAAATGACAGAGTATAAACAAAAAAAGAAAGGTAAAATATGAGAAAAGTAATTTCATTTATGCACATAACTCTTGACGGTTTTGTTTCAGGACCTTATGGAGAACTCAATTGGGCAAAAGTTGACCAAGAACTATTTGGCTATGTTGGAAATCGAATTAAAAATGGTGACACAGCTCTTTATGGGCGAACAACTTACCAAATGATGGAAGGTTATTGGCCAACCGCAGGTGACAAACCAAATGCAACCAAACACGACATTGAACATTCAAAATGGTATAATAACGTTCACAAAGTAGTTCTGTCAAAAACCCTGCAAGGCACTGACAAGCCAAACACGACAATCATAAGTGAAAACATTGTTGAACATATAAATGAAATCAAAAAACAGAAAGGTGAAGACATTTTACTTTTTGGTAGTCCGACAGCAACTCATTCGCTTATTCAACAAAATTTAATAGACGGCTTTTGGTTGTTTGTAAACCCTATCATTCTTGGACAGGGTGTTTCATTATACAAAGCCATCAATGACCGAATCAACTTAAAGCTTTTGCCAACTACTCGACAATTTAGCAACGGAGTAACTGAATTGAATTATGAAGTTGAAAGACAATAAAAATGCTTTTGACTTAATCTAACAAAAGAGAAACTTATGAGACAAGAAATGGCAATTTGCCTATGGTATGACGAGCAAGCTGAAGAAGCAGCAAACTTTTATACTTCAATTTTTAAAGACTCCGAAATTATCAAGGTAAGTCGGTTTGGAAAAGAAGGATTTGAAATTCACGGAAAGGAAGAAGGAACAGCAATGACTGTTGACTTCAAATTGAACGGAATGAATTTTTTAGCCTTAAATGGCGGACCGAAATTCAAATTTAATGAAGCAGTTTCTGTCGTAATTTACTGCGACACTCAAGATGAAATTGACCATTATTGGACAAAGCTGACTGAAAACGGAGAAGAAGGCCCTTGTGGTTGGTTGAAAGATAAATATGGAGTTTCTTGGCAAATTACACCGAGTGTCCTGCCTAAGTATCTAACCGACCAGAATTTGGAAAAAAGAAATCGAGTTGAACGGTGTGCTTTTGGAATGAAAAAATTTGACATTGAAACGCTTAACAAGGCATACGAAGGAAAATAAACAACGAACCGCCAACATCAGCTATACGCAAGCAGGGATTTCGTGTTCCAAAGACAGTTTTGTGGTTAATCAAACATTAGTTTTTCAAATCAAGTTTTGTGGTAAAAACCCCGCCCTTCGGGTAGCTGCAAAACGTTCAGCAAGATTCGCTTCGCTCATCTTGCCGGCAGTAGTCAGGCGGCAGGCGAAAATAAAAAGCGAATCGAACCGTCGCCGAACATGTCGGTAAGCAGAAATCCGGTGGACTTCGCCTACCGCCTGGCTATTTTCAAATTAATTCTGTATATCTGAAGCAATCAGTTGTGTGGTCGTTTACCATTCCGGCAGCTTGCATGAAAGCATAACAAATTGTAGTACCGACAAATTTAAATCCATGATTCTTTAATTCTTTACTCATCGCATCAGATTTTTTGGTACTTACGGGTATTTGACTATGTGTTTGCCAGCTGTTAATCAGCGGCTTTCCATCTGTAAATTTCCAGATAAATTTATCGAATGTACCAAACTCGGATTGAATTTTTAAGAAGCATTCTGCGTTTGATATAGCTGCATTAATTTTCAATTTGTTTCTTACTATACCTGCATTATGAAGCAGCTCTGTAACTTTATCCTCTCCATAAGTGGCGATAATTTCTGCATTGAAATCATCAAAAGCCAGTCGGAAATTATCTCTTTTATTTAGAATTGTTTTCCAGCTAAGTCCTGCCTGAAAACTATCAAGTAAAATGAATTCAAAAAGCTTACTGTCATTATGAAGTGGCACACCCCATTCTGTATCGTGGTAAGCCGTTTCAATCTCACTGCCTAAGCACCATTTACATCGTTGCATATTGTATTCCCGGGATATTTTCAATTAGATTGCAAATTTTTGAAAATTACAAAAATAATTATTTTAATTTATTTAAGTATTAATATTTAGCAAAAATATGTCGCTGATTGTAAATAAGCTAATATTTATACATTTAAATTAAATAAGTGATAAAAAAAGACACTTTAAATCACAAATGTAACAATATATTTATGAAAAGTCATTAATTTTCCTTAATTTTGAATCTGTACAAGTTACATTTTTTTATGAGTTAGAGAAATGTCTGAAGAAAATAAAAGATTTTTTGAAGAATTTGATTTTCCAAACTATGATGATTGGAAAAATGCCGCTGTTTCGGCACTAAAAGGAGTACCTTTTGAGAAGGTAATGTTTACACCTACTTATGAGGGAATTACTCTGAAACCTATTTATAATAAAGAGGATATTGAAAATATTCCTCATATTTCTCAGGATTTTCCGGGATTTAATCCCTATTCACGAGGTGGCTCTGTTTCAGGATATAAGCTGAATGATTTTGAAATCAGTCAGAATATCCCTTATCCGATTACAAATGATTTTAATGAGGCATTAAAAAATGATTTAAGCCGCGGGCAAAATTCTATCAGAATCAACCTTGATAAAGCCGCTGCTATGCACGAGGATTTTACTGATGATGATTTATCGGGCATTAATCTTTGTATATCAAATCTTGATGATTTAAAATCTGCATTGAAAGATATTGAATTAAGTAAATTTCCAGTTAATATTGATGCAGGAATTGCTGCATTGCCTGCCTTTGTTTCGCTTATTTCAGCAGCAATAAATAGCAAAGAATTAAAAGGGACGCTTAATTTTGACTTCATTACTGAATTTACAAAAGAAGGAAATTTACCTGATAATTTTGATAAATTTATTAGTGAAATGTCCGCAGTTACTAAATATGCTAATGTTAATATGCCGGATTTCAGAACAATAGCAATCAGCGGTTATGAGTGGCACAATGCAGGTGCCAATGCCGTTCAGGAACTTGCTGTTTCAATATCTCTCGGGGTATTTTATATTCGTCAATTACTTGAAAAAGGGCTTACAATTGATGAAATCTCACCAAAAATAAGTTTCTCACTTGCAATCGGAATTAATTTCTTCATGGAAATATCAAAATTCCGTGCTTTCAGAATTATCTGGAGTAAAATCATTAAAGAATTTGGTGGAAATGAGGAATCGCAAAAAGTTCATATTCACGCTGTTACATCAGAACGCGAGCATACTAAACTTGACCCTTATGTAAATATGCTTCGTGCTACAAGTCAGGTATTCTCTGCGATTACGGGTAATTGCGATTCAATTACAGTTAATCATTTTGATAAAGAATTTGGCTTGCCAAACGGCTTTTCACGCAGAACTGCCCGCAACACTCAAAATGTCATAAAATATGAATCACATCTTGACGATACAATTGATCCCGCAGCCGGTTCATACTACATAGAATCACTTACAGAGCAATTGATTAAATCTGCTTGGAATGAATTTATTACTATTGAAAATAACGGCGGAATTATCTCTGAAATCAAATCAAGTTCAATCCAAAACAAAATAGAAGCAAATTTCAACAAGCGACTTGAGAATATTGCTTTCAGAAAAGATATTATTGTCGGAGTGAATAAATATGCAAATATTCACGAAAAACCAGTCGAAACTACTTTAGATTTTGATAGAAATAAATTGACCGAATATGTAAAATCATTTGATAGTTATATACAAAACAGAAATACTGAAAATATTGATAATTTACTTGATGAATTTGAAGAAAAATTTAATAATGATGAAATACAGTCAATTTCAATAGCTGCCGATGCTCTTAAAGCAGGTGCCACGCTTGCTGAACTTTATAATTCAATACCTTTTGATGCACCGGAATTCAATGAAGTTACTCCTATTTACCTACGCCGCAGCTCTGAAGTATTAGAAGAAATGCGTGAGGTGATTTCCGATTATATCGCATTAAACGGCAAAAATCCACAGCTTGATTTTGTATGCTTTGGGGCTTTACGTGATTGGAAAGCAAGAGCAGATTTCTCAAATGATTTCTTCTCAGTTGGTGGCTTTTCAAATAAAATTTATGATGGTTTGAGCAGTGCAGATGAAGCTATTTCCAAAATTGATTTTTCACTAAAGAGAATCATTGTGGTATGTTCAACTGATGACAAATATGCTGAATTTTTGACTGAATTCGCCCAAAAAGTTAAGTCTGCAAATTCAGAAAATTTTGTCATTCTTGCGGGTTATCCAAAAGATATGATTGATACATACAAAGCAGCAGGTGTGGATATGTTCATTCACGTAAAAGCAAATATTATTGAGTGTTTACGTGAAATTTATGAAGTTTCGGGATTGACAAAATAAAGGAAATATGAAAATGAAAAATCCGGATTTTAATAAAGTAAATTTTGATGAAATTATAAAATCAAATAAATCTGAATGGTCAGAAAAATTTCAACAGCAGACTAAAAAAATGCCAGACGAAATCCTTGTCCACTCTATGGAAAATATAAACATTGCACCTCTTTACACAAAAGAAGATACAGCAAATCTTGAGCATACAAATTTCACGGCTGGAATTGCTCCTTTTTTAAGAGGTCCTTATCCGACAATGTATGTATCACGTCCATGGACGATCCGACAGTATGCGGGCTTTTCTACAGCCGAAGAAAGTAACGCTTTCTATCGCAGAAATCTTGCTGCCGGACAGCAGGGTGTTTCTGTCGCTTTCGATTTGGCAACTCACCGCGGTTACGATTCAGACCATGAGCGGGTAGTTGGTGATGTCGGCAAAGCCGGTGTTGCGATTGACTCCATTTTGGATATGAAGGTATTATTTGATAATATCCCTCTTGATAAAATTTCAGTTTCGATGACGATGAATGGTGCTGTACTGCCCGTACTTGCATTCTATATTGTAACTGCATTAGAGCAGGGTGCAACTCTTGAGCAGCTTTCCGGTACAATTCAGAATGATATTTTGAAAGAATATATGGTTCGTAATACCTATATTTATCCACCTGAACCATCAATGAGAATCATTGCTGATATTTTTGAATTTACATCACGCAATATGCCGAAATTTAACAGTATTTCAATTTCAGGTTATCACATGCAGGAAGCAGGTGCTACTGCGGATATTGAAATGGGTTATACGCTTGCTGACGGCTTGGAATATGTTCGAACCGGTATCAAAGCAGGTATTGATATTGATAAATTTGCACCGCGACTATCGTTCTTCTGGGCGATTGGTATGAACTATTTTATGGAAGTTGCCAAAATGCGTGCCGCAAGACTACTTTGGGCAAAAATTATCAAACAGTTCAATCCTAAAGATACTAAATCAATGGCATTAAGGACTCACAGTCAGACTTCCGGCTGGTCGCTTACTGAGCAAGACCCTTTCAATAATGTTGTTCGTACTTGTATGGAAGCAATGGGTGCAGTTCTTGGGCATACACAATCATTACATACAAACGCTCTTGATGAAGCAATTGCACTGCCAACTGATTTTTCTGCTCGTATTGCACGTAATACTCAGATATACCTGCAGGATGAAACAATGATTACTAAAGTCATTGACCCATGGGGTGGTTCATATTATGTTGAAAAACTGACAAAAGAATTAGTGGAAAAAGGTTGGGCGCATATTCAGGAAATTGAAGGGCTTGGAGGTATGGCTAAAGCAATCGAGTCCGGCATTCCAAAAATGAGGATTGAAGAAGCAGCGGCACGTCGTCAGGCAAGAATTGACTCAGGCGCTGAATCTATTATCGGTGTTAATCGTTATCGTCTGGAGCACGAAGACCCGATTGAAATTCTCGAAGTTGATAATACTGCTGTTCGTATCCAGCAAATTAAGAGATTGGAAAAATTGCGTGCAGAGCGAAATGAAGAGGATGTTCAAGCTGCTCTTCAAGCAATTACCAAAGCTACCGAAACCGGCGAAGGCAATCTGCTTGATTTATCAATTAAAGCCGCACAGGTTCGTGCTTCTTTGGGTGAAATTTCTTATGCAATTGAAAAAGTTACAGGAAGGCACAACGCTATGACACGAACAATTTCAGGAGTTTACAGCTCAGAATATGCTGAAAAATCAGCAATCGAAGATGTCAGAAAGCTGACTGATGAATTTGAAAAAGTAGAAGGCCGCCGCCCAAGAATTCTTGTTGCAAAAATGGGGCAGGACGGACACGACCGTGGTGCAAAAGTAATTTCCACTGCCTTTGCTGATATGGGATTCGACGTGGATGTTGGTCCGCTTTTCCAAACTCCAAAGGAAACTGCTAAACAGGCAGTTGAAAACGATGTTCATATAATAGGAGTTAGTTCTCTTGCTGCCGGTCATAAGACACTTCTGCCACAGCTAATCAGCGAACTTGAGCAGTTAGACCGCCCTGACATTTTAGTTTGTATAGGAGGCGTAATTCCACAGCAGGATTATGATTTCCTTTACGAAGCCGGTGCCGCAGAAATTTTTGGTCCCGGAACTATAATACCCGAAGCCGCAAAAAAACTTATGAACGATTTGTTCGAGCGGATAAGTTGATTTTGAATTATAATATGAAAACGGCTATCATTTTGGTAGCCGTTTTTTAAATAAGAAATTTTATAAATTTTCATAATTATTTGAATACCCAATAATGAAAACAAACATTGTAATAGATACTAATGTAATTGTAAGTGCAATTAAGTCAAGAAATGGGGCTTCATTCAAACTTATGGAATTTCTCGGGAATACAGAAGAATTTCAAATTGCTGTTACAGTTCCGTTGTTTTTTGAATATGAATATGCTTTAGTTAAAGTAGGTATTAATAGGTCAAAAATTGATGATTATCTTGGATGGATTTGCTTGTCTTCAAAGAAGCAGAAAGTTAATTTTTTATGGAGACCATTTCTAAAAGATGTGAAAGATGATTGTGTATTGGAAGCTGCATTAAATTGTAGTAGTAAGTTTATTATCAGTTACAATAAGAATGATTTTAATAACGTTAATCAATTAGGAATTGTAGTAATTGATCCTAAAGAGTTTCTTAAACAAATCGGAGTTATAAAATGAAAGTTTTACAAATACAGTTATCAGACGACAAATTAAAACTTATCGAAGACTTAGCGAACATCAACAAGCTTAGTATCGAGAACTTTATATCAGATGCAATTTCAAATAATATTGATTACTTTAAACATTACAATTATTTCGAAAAAAGATTTAAAGATAAAACGAAAGAAGATTTCCTTAGAGTATTATCCCAAGTTCCTGATGTCGAGCCACCGGAGTATGATAGGTTGTAATTGGGGGTGACAACAAATAATATTTCCGTCTGAATAAGCGTCATATTTACAAGTTGAATTTTTTATACAGAATATTGTTAATATCTTTTATATGGGTTCAGTGTATTTTTTATAATTAAATTCAAACTTAAAAGTCTTTTAAACTAAATATTTAGCAAAAAATTTATAAAAATTATTATGAGCAGAAAAAGTAAAGTTGAACTTGAAATAAGTCAAAAAGCCGATATATTAAAAAAATACTGTGTCAAATCACTTGCTTTATTTGGTTCTGTTGCTCGTGGTGATGATGATGAAAATAGCGATATTGACATTCTTGTTAATTTTGAAAAAAGTACGTACCGTAATTTTATTGGTTTAAAAGATTATCTTGAAGAATTGTTTAGAACCAAGGTTGATTTAGTATGTGAAAACTCAATAAAACCAATGATGAAACCTTATATTTTGAAGGATGTTAAATGGCTCGTGAATTGAGAAATAATAATTTGTATTTGTTGGATATTTAGAAAAAAAAAATCTATTCATTCACCCAAAATATGAGTTTTGATAATTTCTCAGATGATGACAAAACCATTGATGCTGTTATAAGGAACTTTGAAATAATTGGTGAAGCATCAAATCATTTGCCAAAAGATTTTAAGTTAAAGTATGCGGATATTGACTGGCGTGCTTTAACCGATTTTAGAAATGTCATCATTCACGAATATTTTGGTATTAGCATTGAAATTATTTGGGATATTATCGAAAATGAGTTGCCGAATCTTGAGCCAAATATTAAGAAGTTACTTGATGATGGCAATATTTATGGAAATCCTTAATATTTCAACACAAATATTTTGAGTTAAGAAACACTACCCAAGTACCTGATGTCGAGCCACCTGTTTATGATAGATTGTAATTTCCGGACATAACTTACTGCTTCGGCAAATACAAACTCGTCTTAATCAAAATTTACTGATGCAGCCGGATTTTTCATTATGTTTAAGCTATTCAAATTCTCATCTTAAAGGTGTAATGATAATGTTTCATTGATATTTGCCATAGTTTCATCAAGTATTAATCCTTGTGTAACAATTCGCAAATTCAGGCATTCTGAAACATATATTTCTCGCCTTGAAATAATTAGAAAATATTTATCTTTTTTTAATTCTTTAGATTATAATATCAATTATTAAATAATAATTTTTTTTACAATATTCAGATTCTTTGATTTAATATGGATGAAATATATGCCTGAAATTGAATTAAATTCTAATCGTAAACCAGATAAATTATGATTAACTGATTTGCTCAGTAAAAGTTTACCACTAATATCAAAAATAGATATCTGTTCCGTAAAGTGATTTTCATCTGAATGAAAGCTCAGAATTCCATCAGCATGATTGATAATAATATTGTCAGATTTTGAATTTAATTCACTTACTGATGTTGTGAAACCTAAGCCCCTAATATGTGAAGTATTCTTTGGTTTGCTGACATCTGCTTCGAAAACTACTGCGACATTCATTTCAGCTTCAGACTGCGGAGCAAATTCAACTTCAAATTCAATTATTTGATTTTTCTTTAAAATTAATGGATTTTCATGAGTAATACCAGAAGGAATATCCACTTCAAACTCCTTACCCGAGCCTTTTACTCCAAGATTTGAACCAACTAATCGAATTTCATGAATTTTTATGTCAAATGATGTTGATTCATAACCGGAATTAGGATTACTGAGTGTAATTCTACCTTGTTTTTTTGTTCCGATTTCTGTTGTTCCAAATGCGAAATCTGTTGCCTGAATATAGCTGTTTCCGACAATACTGCGAAGCTCTGCAAAATAATGTTTATAAATCAATGTGCCGGTTTTTCTGTTTATTACCATAAATCCAATAGAATCTCTGAAAGATCCAACCAACTCATGATGAAATTTAACATCAGTCTCAATTATCACGTTATTCTTGAATAAATCGTAAAGATTTACATCTCTTAAATCACCCAAGGAAAAGCCCTGAAATTCATTTATGTCATTATTTTTATTTTCAACAGAATCTGAATCGAGTATCAGAAATAGCTCAAGCTCCATCAATTTAGAAACATCACCTCCAAAGAAAAGTTTCAGTTTGTTACTACTTTCAGCTATTTGATTTACAATATTGAATCTGCCAAAATCTTCATTTAGTTCAAGCATTTCAGGAACAATTGCCGGACATTTGATAATTGTATCAGTGATATTTCCTGCCATATCAATAAAAATTAATTGCGCCTGAGAATTAAGCATTAAATTTCTCCTATCTAAGCTCCAACTCACTTCATTAGTAATTCCTGGAGAAAAATCACTTCTAGAAAAAGTAAAATTATAGCTATTTTCGGTATTAATATATACCTGCGCAAAGTTACTTCTATTGTCAGGATTATCACGTGGCTCTTCAATTGCTACTCCGGAATATCCATTAACACAATTACCTGTAAATTCTACAGATGGAGCCGCCCAATCATTACTTAATTTGCCGTCAATATCCTTGCCATTTACAGCAAAACCATAAGAAGTACTTTCTCCGAAGCCGTATCTGTAAACAACAAAACCACTGTCGGATTTGATTGAATAAGTACCGGATTTACTGAACTTGATATTTTTTGAACTATATAGTTTATTTGTATCATGAGATTCTATATAAGCCTTGCCATTTCCCGGATAAACATCTTTCAATCTGACCCAATTATATTTACCGTCCTTGATTTCAGATATAAGCAAATCATTCGGAATATTTCCCTCTGGTGTTGATTTGTAAATAATATTGATAAAATCTTCATCCATATTTTCAATTCTGAAAGTTGCATAATTTGAAAATCTTGAAGTAGGAATAATTTGCATCTGAAATGGTGCAATTTTATTCCCTTCATATTCCGAATTTGAAGAAGTCATCATTACATTTATCTTTTTGGCAGAATTTACATCAATCAGGTTATCATTATCTAATTTTGAAATTGCAATTTCTTCCAAATATCCTGTACCGATTATACCACCCGGAGATGAAATATTTCTGATAAAGCTCTTGTTAAAAAATACATCCGTAAATGGCTCCTGACAGAAAATAGAAATATTCGGAAAATGCCTTCCTCCAATAAATTCAGGTATTAAATATGAGTGGTCAAAATTTTGTTCAGGAAGTAATTGAGTAATAGTGTAATTATAGTTTTCCGGAGAATCTGAGTATGCTTTCAGACTGCCCGAAAAAGCAGCTATTATTTTATTGGCTTTTATTGTGGAGCCTGTCAGTACCGAATTTATACCTGATGAAGGAAGATAATAGACATCGCCTTTATTTAATGTGCGTCTGATTGTCTGATTCATGCTTAGAAGAGTGCCGTCTTCTTTCATTATATAGCAGGTTTGACAGCCACCTAATCGAAAAGTAACACGGGTATTATCTTCAATACCGATAATAGCAATAAAATTTGGGGGTACATTGTCTGAATAAATTGACTTCACAGGACTGCTTACCTGATAATTATTTCCGAGCTTATCCTTTGAAAATATTGTCAATGCGTCAGATTTTGTGCCGTACTTAGTCATTGCAGTTGGTAGGGCTTTAACATTTCCGGGAATAATTACTTTAAGAGCTGAATTTGATATTATTCCTTCCCTTGGATGATTATCATCAAGAATCAAGGATTGCGCCTCGTCAGCTTTCAAAGGAATTGATAAATAATCGTTAACAGGCAAATTATTGAAGGTTTTTATAATTTTATCTCCTTTATAAAGAGATAATTCTCCCGGAATAACAGTAAATACATTCAGAAAAGCTACTGTATCAGACTCTGAAGCAAGACCAGGGTGCAGAATAAAATAGTATTCATTGGCTTGTGACTGATAAGTATTTAAAAATAAACAACTTAACAATACTGTAAAAATCATATTTTGTAATTTGTTTTTCATTACATACCTCAATTTGTTTTTTGAACTCGTACTTTTCTGAAACCGCGACAAATCAAATAAGTATTTCTGTTGAGCTTACTGACTAAAAGTCCAACTCTTCAACAAATCAGAATTCAATAAAATATTAAAAAATATTGTTTTGCAACTGTCTCATACTTACTAAGACACACAAACATCTTTTTTGCTACAAAATTATTGAAAAAATCACATTATTTTGACAAAATCTATTAAATATTTTAAAAAAATTAATCATAATCAAGTAGAATCGTCATACCGGAATGTTACATTTCAAATTTTCAGGTATATATAATAATGAAGTTTTTTTTGATAATTTCGTTTTTTTCATTTTCAGTTATGAATATTTTTTCAAGCGAATTTAAACCACCAAAAGCCAAAATGGAGCCGGTACAGGAGAAAATTCACGGTTATGAATTTACTGACTATTATCGCTGGCTCGAAGACAAAACAAATCCCGAGACCTTAGACTGGTCTAAAAAGCAACACGAATACACAGTAAATTTCTTAAAAAGTAATACAAATGAAATTCCTGGGCTGAGGGAAGAAATTTCCGCACATTTGGACAGAGATTTGAGAGGTGCACCTTTTTACAAGGGAAATCGCGAGTTTTTCTATTTCAAGAAGAAAGGCGACGCTCAGTCAAAACTTTTTACTGTAATTAAAAATAAAGAAATTCTAATTTTCGACCCAATTCAGGTTGACCCGTCAGGTAACTCGGCAATTACCGCCGTTGTGATGACAAGAGACGGCAATAAAGCTGCAATTGGTATGCAGTTCAAAGGCAATGAGATTTCCACTTACAGAATAATTGATACCAAGAACGGCAAAGTTCTTGGAGAGCCAATTACAGGGCTTAGTTCATTCGGCTGGACTTACGATGAGAAAGGTGCTTATATTACAGTCCGCACAAAAGAAATAATTGAAAAGCAGGAACCAATCCGTACATATTTGCATACAATCGGAACAGACCGTAAAAATGATAAGTTTATGATTGCTCCGGAGGATGCTAAAAATTTTGCAAGTATGTGGGATACTGATTGCGGAACATTTACATTTATTTCTGAAGGTGATTTCTGGACAAATAGTCTAAAAATACGTAAACCGGGAACTTCCGATGAGCCAAAATTGATATATCCACTTTCCAAATACAAGGTTACTCCACAAGTCAAAGATGGCAAACTTTATGTACTAACAAATCACGAAGCTCCGAATTACAGAATTATGACTGCGGATGCTGCTAATCCGGATTTCAGCAATTGGAAAGATATTATACCGGAGTCTGAAACAGTTATCAGAGCTTATGTAATTACAAGCGATTATTTGATTGTTCAGGACAGAAAAGATGTACTTTCGAGACTTACTGCTTATGACCTGAACGGAAAGTTACTCAAAGAAATCGAACTTCCGGAGCTTGGCAATGTTTCATCAATCAGTTACCACAAGGAATCAAATTCCGTTTATGTAAATCTGGCAACATTCACAAGTCCCGGCAAATTATATAAACTTGATGGTAAAACTTTGAAATGGGAATTTATTTATCAGGACAAATCCCCTATCAACACTGATAATATAACCTCAAAGCAGGTATTTTATACTTCAAAAGACGGACAAAGAGTTCCAATGTTCATTATTCACAGAAAAGATATTAAATTAGACGGCAATAATCCTGCACTTGTTTATGGATATGGCGGATTTAATGTCAGTCAGGATCCGAATTTCATAGGTACAACTGCATCATTTATCAATCGGGGTGGAGTGTATGCAATTACAAATCTTCGGGGTGGCTCGGAATATGGTGAGAAGTGGCACGAAGACGGAATGCTCTTCAAAAAGCAAAATACTTTCGATGATTTCATAGCAGCAGCTGAGTATCTAATCGCAGAAAAATATACAAATTCCGAAAAGTTAGCTGCACGTGGTGGCAGTAATGGCGGGCTTCTTATCGGTGCTGTTATTACTCAAAGACCTGATTTGTATAAGGCTGCTGTATGCGCTGTACCGCTTCTTGATATGGTGAGATACCATAAATTTTTAATTGCAAGATACTGGATTCCCGAATACGGCGACCCTGAAGTTTATGAGGATTTTATGAATATTCTGCAATATTCACCACAGCATAATATCAGAAAAGGTTACAATTATCCGGCAATGCTTATCAAAGCCGGTGAGAATGATGCACGTGTTGACCCGCTACATGCTAAGAAATTTGCAGCAGCTCTTCAAAATAATCCCGGACAGACAAACCCGATTATGCTGTATGTTGATTTTGAATCAGGTCACGGTTCAGGAAAATCAACTGCTCATCAGATTAATGATATTGAGCTTGAGTGGCGATTTGTAATGTCTTCTCTTGGAATGAATTAAGGAATTTTTGAAAGTGAATTACGAAACTATTAATCTTTATATTGACAAATCAGTTGCTACTATTACTTTAAGCAGACCTGAAGTGCGTAATGCTCTGAATAGCAAAGTAATTTCCGAACTTACAGACGCTTTTACTTTATTGAATGAGGATGCACAAGTTCGGTGCATAGTCATGACAGGTGAAGGACAATCATTCTGCTCCGGCGCCGATTTGACATGGCTTGGTGAGATAGCAGACTACAACTATGAACAAAATTTTGCCGAATCAAAAAAATTAGTCGAGCTTCTTTATTTAATTCACGACCATTCCAAACCGGTAATTGCAAAAGTTAACGGTTCTGCTGTTGGTGGTGGTGTTGGGTTAATGCTTGTTAGTGATATAATTTTTGTTGAAGAAAATGCCTTCTTTGGACTAAGTGAAGTTGCGATTGGTATTGTTCCGGCAGCGATTGTGCCATTAGTGCTGGCAAGAATTGGCGAAACAAAGGCACGCGAGCTGTTAATTACAGGTGAAAGAATTAATTCAAAGCAGGCTTTGGAGATGGGATTAATAAATTATGTTGTTAATCGTAATAATCTTAATTCAGAAGTCCAGAACAAAATTGATTTCATTCTGAAAAATGGTCCGCTTGCTGTTAAAACTGTAAAAGAGATGATGACACTACTAAGAAATTCATCCCGAGATGAATCAATTGTATATATTTCAGATGTTATTGCAAAACTCAGAACAGGTGAAGAAGGACGTGAAGGAATGAAAGCATTTTTAGAGAAAAGAGAGCCAAGTTGGAGAAAATTACCGGAGTAAAATTGATTAAGAAAATTTTAATTGCAAATCGAAGTGAAATCGCCTGCAGAGTAATAAGGGCATGCAAGGAAATGGGGATTATATCAGTTGCCGTTTTTTCGGATATTGATGCTGATGCACTTCATGTAAAACTTGCCGATGAATCCGTCGCAATAGGCGGTGCAGCTGCAAAAGAATCCTATCTTGATATGGATAAAATTATAAATGCTGCTCTGAAATCAGGAGCAGATGCCATTCATCCCGGATATGGATTTTTATCGGAAAATCCTGAATTTAACGAAAAAGTCCGAAATGCGGGTTTGATTTTCATAGGTCCAAATCCGGAGTCAATGCGGCTTTTAGGTTCTAAAACCAAAGCCCGTGAATTAATGATTTCAAATAATGTGCCTGTTGTTCCCGGCTTGAAAAGCAATACATCGGCTCTATCTGAATATGCAGAATTTGCTGAGAAAATTGGCTATCCTGTGCTGATTAAAGCCGCTGCCGGTGGTGGCGGTAAAGGTATGAGAGTTGTTAAATCTCCGAATGAACTTGCTGATGCTATTGACTCTGCAAAAAGGGAATCGCTTTCTGCATTCGGAAGTGATGAAATTTTCATGGAAAAATATATCCAAAAGCCACGTCATATAGAATTTCAGGTAGTTGGCGACAGTCATGGGAATTATATTCATTTATTCGAAAGGGAATGTTCGCTTCAAAGACGCCATCAGAAAATAATTGAAGAAGCGCCCTCAACCGCACTTAATGATGAGTTGCGCGAAAACATGGGGAATGCTGCAATTCAGGCAGTTAAATCAGCCGGCTATGATAACGTTGGTACTGTGGAATTTTTGCTTGATGAGGATGGTAGTTTTTACTTTTTGGAAGTAAATGCACGTATTCAGGTTGAGCATCCCGTAACGGAGGAAATTACAGGAATAGATTTAGTTCAACTTCAAATAAATATTGCCGCCGGAGAGCCAATTCCATTTAATCAGGAAGATTTATCAATAAACGGATGGGCATTAGAATGTAGAATCTATGCTGAAGATGCCTTCAATGATTTTCTGCCATCCTCCGGAAAAATATTATTGCATAAAGCTCCTATTGGCGAAGGAGTGAGATTTGATTCAGGTATCGAAACCGGAACAAATGTATCCATATTTTATGACCCTATTTTAGCAAAATTAATTGTACACGGGCAAACCAGAGTTGAAGCCACAGAAAGGATGATTAATGCTCTTAAAAGCACAGTTGTGCTTGGAGTCAAAACATCACTGCCATTTATGATTGTCCTTTTGGAAAGCGATATTTTCAAAAATGGCGATACTTACACAGGATATATTGACAAAAATTATGCTGAGCTGATTAAGTTCGATTTTGAGGGAAATCTCCCTCATGCTTTAGGAGTGGCAGCACATATAAATACATCATTTGAACCTGAAGAAAAAGACCCCTGGCTGAATATCGGGAAATGGGAAATATTATCGGAATTTGGAGTAAGAAAATGATTTTAAGATTTCAGGATAAAAAGTATAAAATTGAAACCAGCCAGAATTATTCCAGAATATTAAAAGCTGAAATAGATGGATGGGATGGTGTTTTGAGGATTGCAAAGTATGATGAAGATAACAACTATCTGCCTCTCGGAAACGAATCCGATTATTATGCTTATGCCGCTAAAGATGACAAACATATTTATGTAATGTATGAAGGTGTGCAATATATTTTTGATATTATGCCTGACGAAGCATTTTTCATAGATGAGTCTGAAGTTAATGATGACAGTCATGAGCATATAAAGGCACCAATGCCCGGCTCAATTGTTAAAATATTAGTAAATGAAGGCGACACAGTCGAAGAGGGAGCCCCGATTATTATTATAGAAGCAATGAAAATGGAAACAAAATTATATGCATCAATTAGTGGGATAATTAAGCAAATTAATTGCAAAGTCGGCGAGCAAGTTGATAGCGATTTAGTTATTGTGGAGATTGTGAAGGAGTAAGTTAATGGCAAAACATTTTGTTTCAAATTCCATTGAATCTGTGAGAATGTTTAAAAGTGATTTTATCGAAATGTTCTCAAAAGTACATTTTTCAATTCCATTGATAATTTATATACCTGTAATTGCTTACTTTTTTTACTACTCAATAGCAGAAAAAGAAGTTAGTGTTGTTTGGAGCATTGTGCTTTTTGTATCAGGTGCAATTGGTTGGAGTCTGACTGAATATTTGCTTCATAGATTTGTGTTCCATTATCATCCAAAATCAGAATTCGGCAAAAGATTGCACTGGACATTTCATGGTGTACATCATGATTACCCTCAGGATAGATACCGTTTAGTTATGCCACCGTCAATTAGTATTCCACTTGCATTTATTTTCTGGTATTTATTCAGCTTTATAATTGGGAACACATTTACGCCTGCTTTTTTCTCAGGATTCGTGGCGGGTTATCTTACTTATGATTCACTTCACTACGCTGTTCATCATTTTGCATTTCGGAATAGATTATTGCTAAGCATCAAAAAGCATCACATGAAGCACCACTACCTTGAGCCTGATTCCGGTTTTGGAGTCAGCACTCCTATATGGGACTATATATTTAGAACGAAATCAGCGAACTAATTTCGTTCTATAATAAATCATCATTAATTACACTATGTTGATTAGAATTTCACAAAATATCTAAGAAGATACTTAAAAACCGCCCATAGGACCACCGGGAATAGGAGGCTTAGGTGGATTATTTTTCATATATTCAGCAATTTCTTGTTCAGTCATAACTTTAATCAATTCAACATCAATAATAGTTAATTTGTTTGGTGGCACTTTTCCGTCAATACCAAATTCGCCAAACCCAAGTGCCGGATGTAAATAAAGTATCCATCTTGCACCTTCCTGCATATTTGTGATGCCTTCAATCCAGCCGGGAATCATCCTTTCGTTAGGAATTGCTCTTGGTTCGCCTGAGCGGGTATCATCAAATACTGTTCCATCGGCAAATGTTGATGTCATGTGAACTAAGACATAATCACTTTGAGTTGGGGATTTGCCATTTCCTTGCTTGAGAATTTTGTATTGCAATTTACTTGGTAGAGTAACAACACCCGATTCAGATGCATTCTTTTCAATAAATTCTTCAGCCTCGGATAAATTTTGGACAGCTATAACCGAGTATTCTATTTCCTTAATCTTCATAATGCTGTCCATTCTTTCTGACAGGAAGTTAGAAAAGCTTGCTACAATATTATCCATAGAATCTTTATGAATTTTTGGGTCTCCCGATTTTAACGCATCAACAAATCCCTGAACCAGATAATCAAGACTTAAGGTTAAAGAATCATTCATCATATTTAAGGCAGTTCTATAACCATTAACATACATGAATTGATCAACAATATCACCAGAAACTTCATTTACTGTGTTGTCATATTTTTTAATGATTTGTTGATATGCCTCTTTATTTGAAGCAGAAGATGATTCTTGAGGTGAATTACTCTCACCACAGGACGCCAGAACTAATATCAATATTAACAAATAATATTTTATCACAATTTTTCCTAATAATTTTTTAACAATTTATATCTAAACAATAACAATTTTCTTAAGATTAAGTTACAATTTTCTATTGAATTCTCTCTAAAGCCAGCTGTTTAAATGTCTTCTCAGGCTTAAGATTGATTTCAAGCGGTTCTGGTTTAAATTTTTTAGTACTTCCTACATAAATGAATCTCTCAATCAACTCTGAATATTCTGCGATTCTGAAAGAATGAAGTGCTTTCAGATTATAGTCCATTAGGTTTATATACTGAGCTTCAAGGAAGGCTTCTTTTAAAGTAAACTCTGCAAATTCATACGGAGTATCAAAGTCTAAATTAATTGATACAATCAAAATTTCTCCACCTAAGTTTTTGGGGTTGACAAGTAATGTATCAAGCAATCTGGCTTTGAAATCTGATTTTTGATACGTACCATATACCAGCTTCGAAATTGGTGAGCCAAAAGCACTTATTGAGCTGTACGAATAATCTTTGATATAATCCTTATTGCTATCAAATTCACTGGTTACGGATTTAATAATATAATCACCTATATTGAATTGCGGATAATGAACAGTATACATTTCCTCAAGATAAGCCAATCCGTCATAATCACCATTGCCGGCTGACATAAATGCTTCATGAACTGCTGCAGGTCCTTTAAGTGCGTCCATATAAACATAAGCAGTATATAAAATCCTGTCTTTATCAAAAATTTGACCATTGTGCTCATTTGGAAGAGCACTCAGCCCATCTATAATTGTTTTACTAAAGGATTTACCATTATTTATAATAGCTGATGGATGCTCGTAAAAATCAAGAACGCTTTCGATTTCTTCAGGGCTGATATCCATACAGCCATAAGTTTTGGGACGCTCAAACAAAATTCTGAATAAATAATTTGGAGCTAACTTTGCATAAATTTGTGCAATTCTTGCTCCAAAACCTGCTGCATACAAATTGATTTTGGGATATTGAAATGCAGCTCTTGCAGATTCAACGTCATAAGCCATATTTAATATATTATAATTATTGACATCAATTTCAAGGCTGTCCTGCAGTTTTTTGAATCCTCTTGAAAGTGCTTTTCCGGCAAGTTCGAGATTTGCTTCCGAAAGGAAATTGGGATTTTGGGTGATTTGGTTCAGCTCAGGAAGATTTAGATTAATCGAGCCATCAACACCACGGTAACCAACTATAACAACATCATGATTATTAGCCAGCCATGTCGGCATTACCTGATTAAAATTACTAAGTCCGGGACCATCGTTTAATAAAAAAACAGGTGCACCCGGATCGTTAGATTTTGTTCTTATTCTGATAACCGGTATATCAATCACTTTCGATTTAACATCAAGCGGGTTTTCGAGTACCTGCATTTTGCAATAATCTGCACTGTATTCAATACCAGATACACTGTAAACACTGTCTATTACAGCAAATTCAAGCTTGACAGGTCCTTTTGAACAGGAAAAGGATATCAATGTTACGATTGCAACTAAAATTATAAAAAAAATTGTCTTTACCATATTTAATTAAGTATCCGTAGCTTGTTTAACATTTTTTTTGTCAGGTTTACTCTTGTACCCTGAAAATTTATATTTAACGTATCTTGGTAACTAATATTTGTTGCAAATATATGTGTATCTTTATCTTTCTCAATCCAGCCTACAAACCAACCGACTTTTTGACGATCGCTCAGTCCTGTTTTTCCATAAATTTTATAGCCGTTACCTTCTTCAAAAAGCATCATTCTTTTTACAGTATCCATCACTTCTTTTGAAAATGGCAGCTCAGACTTATATAATTTTTCAAGAAAATTCACTTGCTGTTCAGCAGAAATCACAAGACTTCCATCAAGCCAGAAATTATCTATCATACCGGCTCTTACCATAGTGCCGTAGTCGGTAATGGTGTCGAGCCACTTTTTCATCAGTGTGTCACCAATTCTTATCGCAATATCCTGATAGTACCATACGACAGAATTTTTGAAAGCTGACTCGAGATCATGGTCTCTATTCCATGATTCAACAGGTTTCTCAATTCCGTTATATCTGATAGTATCATGAATAGAACTTACAGAGCGGGTCTGAAGTGCTATGAGTGAATTAGGGATTTTAAAAGTTGAAGCCGGCGAAAATTGAAATTTTACTCTTGCCTGGTTTACATAAATTGTTTTGCCGGTATTTGCAGACCTTACTATAAAACATCCATCATAGCCGGTTGAGTCAATTATTTCCATCAAATCCTGACGGTACTCGTTTTTGCTTTGGTTGCAGCCCAAAATTAAAACTAAAAATAAAATTACTGTTTTGAAATTCATTGTCATAATTAATTTCTTTTATAAATTCATCAAAAATTATTTACAAATGTATGTATGAATTTATTAATATCGAAATAATTTCGATATTAATATTGATTTCTAAAGATATTTAATAGAGAATTATTAATATTATTACTATAAATATATTGATTTTAACTACTTTTGTATTATTAATTATGTAAAATTTATTTTTTTGGTAAATTAAATGCTTGATCTAAAATTTATTAGAGAAAACATCGAACTTGTAAGAACAAATATTCAAAATAAGAATGAGTCCACTCAGGTAGATAATATTCTTCTGCTTGATGAAAGTCGTCGCAAAATCATTCAGGAAGTCGAATCTCTGAAAAATGTGCGTAATGTTGTGACTAAAGAAATTTCCGAACTCAAGAAGAATAAGGAGAATGCTGACGATAAGATCGCAGCGATGAAGGAAGTTTCAGACAAAATCAAATCTCTTGATGATGCGCTTCGCAATGTCGAAAATGAGATTGAGCTTGTTGTTCTCAAGATTCCAAATATGACAGGTGAAAAAGTACCTGTCGGAAAATCCGCAGAAGACAATAAAATTGTCCGCACTTGTGGTACTACAACTGAACAAAAGCTAAAAAGGAACCACATCGAAATAGCTAAATCACTTGATATTATTGATTTTGAGCGTGGTGGAAAAGTATCTGGTTCAGGCTTTGCTTTTTATAAAGGCAAGGGTGCCAAACTCGAAAGAGCGATGATAAATTTTATGATAGATTTTCATCTTGATAATCACGGCTATACTGAGCTTCTGCCGCCATTTATCGTAAATCGTAATTCTATGCACGGTACAGGTCAGCTTCCCAAGATGGCTGAAGATATGTATCATGCCACAGAGGATGATATGTTCCTCATTCCGACTGCAGAAGTACCGCTAACCAATTTTCATAATGGAGAAATGCTCCCGACTCAGAGTCTTCCGATTAAGTATTGCGGTTATTCCCCTTGCTTCAGACGCGAAGCAGGAAGCTATGGCAAGGATGTTCGGGGTTTTTTGAGAGTGCATCAGTTTAATAAAGTCGAAATGGTTAATTTTGTTAGACCTGAAGATTCCTGGGCTACTCTTGAGAAACTTACAGGCGAAGCTGAAGATATAGTCAAAGCGCTGGGTCTGCATTACAGAGTTCTTCTGCTCTGCTCGGGTGATACAAGTTTCTCTTCAGCGATGACTTATGATATCGAAGTATGGTCACCGGGAGAGGAAAGTTGGCTTGAAGTATCGAGCTGTTCTAACTTCACTGATTTTCAGGCTCGCAGAGCAAACATAAGATTTAAGCCTGACCCATCTTCCAAGCCGGAGTTTATTCATACATTGAATGGTAGCGGTCTTGCAACTTCAAGAATTATGGTTGCATTACTTGAAACTTATTTGAATGAAGACGGAAGTGTATCAATTCCTGAAGCTTTGGTGCCTTATACAGGTTTCAGCGTAATTGAAGCTAAATAATTTCCAAAAATTTATTGAACTTTTGGATTGCTTCCCGGGGTGATATGCTTTTTATGCCGCTATCACCCTTTTTTGCTCTTACCGTTATATATTTTTCGGATAATGGATGAAACTTAACATAAAAATTATCCATACCTGAATATAAAACAAATACGGGCTTATTGAATGCCGCTGCAATATGTACAATTGCAGTATCCGGCGAAAGTAAATATTTGCAGCGAGAAACGATAGATACAATATCATTAATATCTCTAGAGTTGAAAATTATCAGCTTCTCAAATTGCCTGCAAAGCTCTTCTGCTCTCATCTTTTCAGCTGGAGCGAAGCACAACACAATTGGAACAGATATACCTGACAGATTAAGAAATTCAACCCATGATGAATTATCCCACATTTTCCTTTCGTGTGAGCCTGAAATATTTAGTACTGCAAAGTTATCATAGACGTGATTTTCAGCCAAGAACTTCTCAACAAAACCATCTGAAGATTCATTTGTATGTAGCTCAGGTCTGGGAATTGTATCAGGTAATACATATCCGAAGCAGCTGATTGAATTCAGTGTAATCAATGTATGATGTAGATTTTCATTCGATTGTGGCAAATCAATATTGAAAACCCTAATTTTATCAGGATGATTAAATCCGATTTTTTGATTTGCTTTTGCAAACTTTGCGATTATTCTACTTTCCTTAGAAAAGTGATCTTTCGGGTCAATCCAATAATCAAATTTTGTCGAAAGCAGTTTTAATAATAATTGAGCGACTCCAACAGGTGATTTTCTCACAGTAAAAATTTTACTGATATTAGGGTTATTTTGAATAATTGAATTGTTGGAAGGACCTGCAAAAACCGTGATTTCAGACTCCGGAAATAGTTTTTTTATTTCTGAAAATAATGGTGTCATAAGCACCATATCTCCAATACGCCCTAATTGAATTATACCAATTTTCATGATATTGAATTCTCCTCAATCAGCTCTGAAATCACATGAATGGCATCATCCACTTTAATATCTGCTAATTTACCGCTTTCGGTTCTGAGATTTCTCTGTGGAGTATTGTATGCTGTCCATGGGATACCTGTTTGGGGCAGATTTTTCCAAAGATGAAGACTCAGGCAAGGAATATCAAAAGCCGAGGCAAGGTGTACAGCTGCCGTGTCCGGTGTCAGAATCAAGTCGCAAACTGATAAGTATGATGCATACTGAACAAAAGAATTACTTTTTGGGGCATTCTTAGCTTTGGTGTTTTTAAGAATTTCATCAAGTTCTGTTTTATATTCAGGCATCGAAAAAATTACAATATCAAAATCACCAAATAATTCTGAAAATTTCAATATAAAATTAATATAATTTTCCGTTCCCCAATATTTTGACCTGTCCGAACCCGACAGATTAATACCCAAAATTCTATCACCGATAGCCTTCATCATCTCTTTTGCCCGTAGAGTTTCAGCAGGGCTGAGCCTGAATGATAGCTTTAAATCATTATTTGAAGGATTTACTCCGAAAGGCATCAGAAGATTGGCGATTCTTTCGACGATATGAACAAGTCTTTTGTCCGGAAGTGGTACGATGTGAGTATATGTTTGAAAATTCTCTTTTTCAAATCCAAGAGAATAAAGCGGCTTAATCATTTTTATCAGATATGATGATGTAGTCGAAGGATTATCAAACATATCTATGATGATATCATAATTTCGTCTCTTGAGAGAAGCAATTAAAGAGAGTGTCTTGAAAATATTTTTATCATAAGTGTATATATTATTCACATAGCTGTCTATTGCTCTTTTTGCAGAAAAATTCTTATTGGAAAGAAGGATATCAATTTCGATTTTTGGAAAAGCACTTCTCAATGAGCGAACAAATGGAACTGTCACCAGCAAATCGCCGATTCTATCCTGCCTAAGGAGCAAGATTCTGCTTCCTTCGACAAGTTTGAACTTAGCATATGATTGAGAAATCAATTCAGGGTTTGAAGCCCTTTTAATTGATTTGTCAAAAAAATTCTTGATTTTATATTCTATTTTTTTTAGCAATTTTAAATAGTTTATATTATTCTAAAATACTTCGATTTGAATGATATAATATATTTCGGTCTTTCATATACTCAAACACAAAATCAACGGCTTTATCATTTTTGCCAACATATTCCGGTGGATTAATGCCGTGATTCTCGAAAAGTCCGGCTGCTAATAAATTTACGGCAGCAGTTCCGGCATATCCTGTAGTACGTGCCATTGATGAAATTTTGGTCTCAGGATTGTATCTGTCCAGAAGATTGTATTCATAGCGAACCGTATCGCCGTTTTCTATACCTTCAAAAATTATTCTCATCACAGTGAATTCATTTTCCTCAGGTTGTAATTTCCATTTGTCGAAAAGTATTGCTGAAGAGAAGTCACGTGGAGAAATTTTCATTCCATTAAACTCTATTGGTTCTTCGTTAAGGAAACCTGCTTTAATCAATGACCGCATCAAGTCAATATGCCCGGGATATCGAAGTGTTTTTTCAATTTTATTTGGAATATTATTTGTAAAAAGTAGCGAGCGAAGACCATCTGTATTAAATGCTTCAAGAGTCCCGATTTCGTCGAATTCAAGAAATTCTGGGTCTGAAAGTGCGTCTTTGACAATAATTTCGTTATTGATTACAAATCTTGCAGGGCGGGTATATTCCTCAATCACATCAACAGGTGAAAATGGAGCTTTATACTGAAATGGCATTGTCCTTTTGACCGGCAAACCGCCAACATAGCACTTGTAATCCCTGATATTCATTTTTGTATCATGATATCCAAGCAACAAATTTGGTATACCCGGAGCGACACCGAAATCAACTATTGCAGTTACTTTATTTGATTTTGCAATTTCATCAAGAAGGAAACAGTCTTCCGGGAAAAATGAAATATCAACGACATTCTTGCCGGACTCAATCACGGTTTTAACTGTTTCAAATCCCATAAATCCGGGAACAGCATTTAAAATAATGTCATAATCCCTGACGAGTGATTTTAAATTTTCTTTATTCCTAACATCAGAAACGATAGTATTAATATTAAAATTCGATAAACTTTCAAGATTATTTTCATTGATATCGCAGGAGCTAACTTCGTGATTTTCTGATAAGTCTTTTGCCATTGCTGAGCCTACCATTCCGGCACCTAACACTAATATTTTCGCCATTTCTTAACACTACCTTATAATAATCCAAAAAAATATATTCAAAAATAACAAATATATTAATTTAAATGGCAAATTTTGTTTAGAAAATAGTAAAATTATATTGATTGAGTAAAATGATATATATTCATTATAATTTCTCTGATTTCTTTTTTCTTTTGTATATTTGTGAAATTTTTAGTTACTTAATGGATTAATCATTTTGAAAAAGTTTGCATATTTTGTAATTGCACTATGTATTATGATTTGGTTGGGTGGCTCTTTAGTCAGAAATGTAATTGCTTATGATATTTTTGTACCTGCTACCGAGCTTACTATCAAAACAGAATATTCAGAAGAAATCATAAATTATAATATCTATCTTTTTGCAACAAGCTCAATTTATACAAATACCGCATTTACATTATCTTTTTTAATTGTTTTAATAATTGCGATATCTGAAAAATCAACTCTGAAAAAAGAGGGCTGGCTTTTTATGTCAATTATATTGTATTTGCTTGTTTCGCCGATAGTATTTTACAATATTCATGATGACTTAAATCTCAGTTTCGCTGTAATGTGGAATGACTTTTCATATATTAATAATCAGACCCTTAGAAATTATTTTTTTAACAGGTTCAGTAATACAACTATGTCAGTTTTATCTGGTATTTCTTATTTGGCTGTGTTGAATATAATCGCTTATGCTATTTACAGACCTCTCCAATTTAGAGAAAAATCAATAAATGAAATTTAAGCAAGATGATATATTAGATGGATTGAAGGACATTGCACACAGTTTGGGAATTAAAATCCGAAAAGAAAGGGGTGTGTTTACTGAAGGTTTATGTAAATTAAATAATGAGCAAATTATTTTGATTAATACCCTATCGCCGCCCGAGCGTGTGATTAATATAGTTGCCATCGCTCTTGATTCAATAGGATTAGATAATTTATATATTAAGCCTTTCTTAAGAGAAGTAATTGACAATGAAACAGGAAAAAATGATATTTTCAAACAAAATAATAAAGTCAAATAATGTTACTTGAGCACATATTGCTTTTATTTGGTTTGGGACTTTTTTCCGGATTCATTAATGTAGTTGCAGGTGGCGGTTCTGTTCTCACAATTCCCGGCTTGATTTATACCGGACTTGAAGCAACTATTGCAAATGGCACAAACAGAATCGCAATACTTGTTCAGAGTTCTACTGCTGTTGCGGCATTATGGAAAGAAGTTAGGGGAAATATTCGTTTTTATACAAAAATTTCACTTTTAACTCTTCCTGGTGCTATTGCCGGTGCTTTACTTGCGGTAAAGGTTTCAGATAAATTCCTTGAAATTTTGATTGGTATTGTAATGATACTTGTCATATTCACAATGGTTTATCCCGTGAAGAAAGAGAAGAATCCTGTTCCGGTCACTAAGCTGAATTGGAAAATTGTTACAAGTTTATTATTATCAGGAATTTATGGCGGTTTTTTACAGATTGGTATTGGTTTTGTATTAATGGCAATATTTCATCGTCTAATGAAATATGATTTGGTACGTGTTAATGTTATGAAGGTATTTGTCGTGTCTTTTTTTACAGTGCCTGCATTATTGATATTTATTTTAAATGGGAAAGTCGTTTTTCTGCCCGGAATAGTCCTTGCGCTTGGTAATGCAATCGGTGCATGGTCTTCTGCGAAAATTTCCTTAAGGAAAGGCGAAAAATTTATTCGGTTTTTTCTCTTTGTTGCAATTATAGTTATGTCGCT
This sequence comes from Ignavibacteriota bacterium, assembly GCA_019637995.1. Classification (NCBI taxonomy): domain Bacteria; kingdom Pseudomonadati; phylum Ignavibacteriota; species Ignavibacteriota bacterium. The sequence continues at coordinate 1,172,705 of JAHBUQ010000002.1, read as the reverse complement.
TGAATTATTTGGAATTATCTAATGAAAAGAATCGGTTTTGCGTTAAAGAATGTATCAAAAAAATCTTATCTTGGAGCTGTAATGTTTGCTATGGCTCTGTGGTTTTATACTAGTCTTGGCAGCAATTTCTCCACATTGGTTAATATCCCTGTAATAATTGTGCTTCCCGAAGACAGAGCATTTGAAGAGCCGCCTCCGCAGTCACTTGTTATTGAAGCAAAGGGCACGGGTTGGAATTTATTTAATTTGCTTTATTTCAATAAATCAAAAAAAATATTTCTTGACCTTGCCAATTCAAAAATTACTGACAGCATATACGACATTAACCGTACAACAATTTTGAAAGGTCTGCAATCTGTAGAAAGAGTCGAGCTTTCTGATATTTTGACTGAGAGTATTAAAATCAAAACAGGTAGAGTTACAACTTATTCAGTGCCGGTAGAACCTGATTTAACAATTATTCCTGCTGATGGTTTTTTCTTAGTTGGCAAGCCTAAAATTGAACCTGATATGATAGAAATCAGAGGTAATGAGAAAATAGTCAGCAAGATTAAATCATGGGGTACAAAATCAACGGTATATAACAACAGAAACCGACCATTTTTTGACAATATCGAACTTTCTGACTCACTTCATGGAATTGTGAAGCTCAACCGAAAGGATATTAGATTTACCGCAGATATTCAGCAGACTGCAGAAGTTACTTTTGATGAAATAAGAATTATAGTTCGCGGAGGAACAATGCCAAAGAATTACAAATTGCAACCTGATTTCGTCAGCGTTACTTTCCGTGGAGGGATTAATGAAATTATTGATCTTAACCCTGATAAAATAAGTGTTACTCTCAATTACGCAGATATAATCAATGACCGCAAAGGCATTCTTGTCCCCAAAATTGAATATCCCGGAAGCTCAATTGTTATTAACGTTTCTCCTGCATTTGTTTATAACTATAAGATTGTTCAATCAAATGATTTAAGCAAATATTAGAAATAAATGATTTCTTCAAATTAGTTTAGCGCATCTTGGGGAACGGATTAGAGCTTGGTGAAGATGGCGATTTCTGCTTACTGACTAAGTACCAAATTAGTCCATTCATCACTTATCTACATCCTCTCAATAAATGATTTACAAAAATAGTAAAATTAAAAATATCTCCAAGAATTTTAATATGAAATTATCATTCAGCTTCATATAAAGATTTACTTATTTTGAATGTGGCTCTACGGTTATCAATAAACCTGACTAAGTATATCTCTTTGTCATTTTCTTTAACTTGATAATATAATGATACTTGTTTTACAACAATGCATCGTCTCAAATTTTTCCTGTACTCTGTTATAGGGTAAATTGAAGGAAATTTTAATATTAATTCAATTGATTTAAATACTTTATTTTTAAATTTTTTTGCTGAATAATTACCCCAATTGATAAGCAAATAATCAACAATTTCGATAAAATCATTCTTAGATTTTTCTGACCATTTTATAATATAAGTCACAACTACAAATCTTTAAATCTGTTATTAATTTCGTTTACAACATCATTATGAGATAATACTCTTCCATTTTCAATATCATCCAAACCTTCATCAATCGCAAACTGCTCAGATTTACTTAATGTTGTCCACCAATCTGTTTTAGAATTCAACAACAAACTTTCAATTGCATCAAGTACATCTTTATTGTTTACCTGAGCAATCATAGAAATTAGCTGAGTTTTCCTGTTTTCAATAACCTTATTTGATGTCAATATCATAGATTTTACATTGTTTAAAATTCTTAGTTCGAAAATATTAACGCAACTATCCTGAAATTAGTTTAGCAATTTTTGGAAGACGACTTACATTGAACCTTTGTATGTGATAACGAAGAACTGTCCCAAAATAATAAACTCACTTATCTGCATCCTCTCAATAAATGATTTACAAAATTACGGTATTTCCCACATTCCACCAAACGAAAAAAGTAAATACTACTGATTGATTATACTTTGCAAATCAGACTTTAATTTGGGTAAATGTTTTTGAATTATCTGCCAAACTACTTCTTCATCAACACCGAAATAATCATGAGCGACAATATTCCTGAAAGCGTAAATTTTTCGCCAATCAATATTTCTTTGCTTTTCCTTTATATCATTTGACAATTTTCCTACAGTTTCACCCAAAGCGACAAAATTCATCAAAATTGCGTCAAACGTTTTATAATCAATAGCCAAATCATCAGGACTATTCAAATTTATTGAATATTCTAAAACTCTATCAATTGTTAGCAGAAGTTGCCTGATTAAAATTTGGTCTTGACTAAACATAAATAGTATCTTTTAAAATCAAATCTTTAAATAATGGCTTAATTGAACGCTCTCTGCAAATATCAATTTTTTTATGAAATTGTTCTTTAAGCATGTTTCTTAAAAGTTCCTTTTTTTCAAAAATTTCATCTGTACCCCTTGGCATTTCAATAATTATGTCAATATCACTTTTTTCGGTTTGCTCATTACGGGCATAAGAGCCAAAAATACCAATCTTTTCAATATTGAATTTGTCCCTAAAGAAATCTTTGTGTTTCTTAAGATAATCTAATATGTCATCTCTTTTTAGCATAACTGTTTAGGATTAATTAATTGCGAACAAAACATCGTCAATCATAATTATATAATAAAACGAAGTATTGTATTGTTTAGTTTAGCAAATGATTTGGCGGTTTTAAGTATAACTCACTTATCTGCATCCTCTAAATAAATGATTTACAAAAAAAGGGTAACAATAATTTAATCTGCTAATTATATTTGTAATTGAGATAATTATATCCTGCTCATTACGGAAACAAGACGTTGGTATTAATAAAGGTATTGCTATTACGTGTATATAAAAGTTTTTTACTCAAAAATATTTGATAAATTTTAAAATGAAATATACAGCTTTATTAATATTGATAATGGTATTGGTTTCCTGCACAAGGCAGAAAGATGCTTTCATTTTTATTGACCAAAAAGTTGAGGGCAGAACCGCAGAGGGCTTGTATTTTCTTGATGTTACTGTTAAAAATACAGGTGAGCAGCCTGCGTACTTTGTAATACTAATAGCTCACGCCTACAAGGATGGCAAAGATTTGCAGCGACTCGAAAAAGGTTATGGCGATATTTTCCCGGGCGGCTCGAAAGAGATGCGGATAATTTTTGACCGTGTTGGTATTCTCCAGCCTGATAGCGTTGCATTAAGTCTGACATATTCACCATATCATCTTTAACGAATGAAAAAACTTTTCAAATTTTTAATTAAATATATATTCTATACCGCTGTCATATTTATAGTGTTGTCAGTTGGAACCGTTGTGCTTTATAAATATGTCAATCCACCTGTTACACCTCACATGATAATCCGAGTAATTGAGGGATTAATTGAAGGCGACCCGGTATGGATTAAGAAGTCATGGATTGATTATGACGAAACTTCAACCAATATTTTCAGGGCATTTGTCGGTGCTGAAGATGCGAGGTTTATGACTCATGAAGGCATTGACTGGCGGGCAGTTGAGGATTCCAAAAAATACAACAAGCTTCATAAAGGCAAAAAGAAACGAGGAGCCAGTACAATTACAATGCAGACTGCCAAAAATACATTTTTGCCACATTCCAGGACATATATTCGAAAGGGCTTTGAAGTATATTTCACGTATTTAATTGAATTTTTCTGGGGAAAGAAACGCATTTTGGAGGTTTACGCCAATATTGTTGAAATGGGACCGGGTCTTTATGGCGTAGAAGCCGCTTCACAGAAATTCTTCGGTAAATCAGCGTCTAAACTTTCCGACCGGGAAGCGGCTCTGCTGGCTTCTGTACTGCCAAATCCAAGAAGATGGGCACCGGACAAACCAACAAATTATATCAATAAACGTGTCGGAATGATTACAACGAGAATGAATCAGGTACAAATTCCCAAAAAAGAGAAAAAGGAAAAGAAATAATGAAGAACAAAGAAACACCTTTGATGAGACAATATAATCAAATCAAACAAAAGTATCCCGAATCGCTTTTGCTTTTCAGGATGGGTGATTTCTTTGAAACTTTCGATGATGATGCAGTCATTACAGCAAAAGTCTGCGGTATAATTTTAACAAAACGAAATAACGGCGCCGGAAGTGAAACCCCACTTGCAGGTTTTCCACATCATCAGCTTGATTCTTACCTTCCGAAATTAGTAAAAGCAGGTTATAGAGTTGCTGTCTGTGAGCAACTTGAAGACCCGAAACTTGCTCGCGGAATTGTAAAGCGAGGTGTTGTGGAGGTTGTTACTCCCGGAGTTGCTTTTTATGATAAATTACTTGAGACTAAAAATAATAATTATGTTGCAGGAATATATTTAAAAAACGATAAAGCAGTTCGGAAACTGGCAGGGGTATCTGTAGCGGATATCTCAACTGGTGAATTTCAGGCATGCGAATTGCCACTTCCAGAGCTCAAAGACCTGCTGACAACTCTTGCTCCTGCGGAAATCATTATTTCAAAATCTCAAAAAGATGAATTAGCTGCAGAACTTGATAAAATTCAAAACAAACCACTAATAACCAAAAGAGAGGACTGGATTTTTGAATATGATTTCGGCAGAGATTTACTTCTAAAGCAATTCAAAACTCAAAGTTTGAAAGGATTCGGAATTGAAGATATGACTGTCGGCATCTCAGCTGCCGGTTGTATACTAAATTATATCGCAGAAACGCAGCAAAGCAATATCAATCATTTAAGCAGAATAAGTCGGCTCGAAACAAGTGACTTTATGTCGCTTGATCCATCAACACGGAGAAATCTTGAAATAACTTTCTCAAGTAATTCCGAAGGGTCACTTATTTCAGTGATTGACAGGACGATTACTCCCATGGGCGGAAGACTTCTTAAGAAATGGATTAGTATGCCACTTACAAAGCTCGAGCCGATTATTGACAGACAACAATGCGTTTCTGCATTTTTTGAAAATCCTGCTGAACGAAATGAACTCAGAAAAATACTTTCTGCAATTGGCGATACTGACAGACTAATTGCAAAAATATCTTCCGGCAGAGCTAACCCAAGAGATTGTGTCGCTCTTAAAACAAGTCTTGAATTAGTACCCAAAATACATAAATTAATTTCCGGACTTCCTAACGATACGATAAATAACATAAGTAAAAAGTTTTCCGATACTTCAAATGTCGTTGAGTTTATTAAGAATGCTCTAATTGATGAGCCTACTGTTCAGCTTGGGACCGGACAGGTTTTCAGAAACGGTTATGATGAAAAACTTGACACATATATTACAGCTAAAACAAGCGGCACAGACTGGATTAAAAACTTTCAGGAATCTGAAAGGTTGAAATCAGGAGTTCACTCACTAAAAGTCGGTTTCAATAATGTTTTCGGATATTACATTGAAGTAACAAAAATTCATGCCCACAAAGTTCCCGATTATTTCGTAAGAAAGCAGACTCTGACTAATGCAGAGCGATACACAACCCCAGAACTTAAGGAAATTGAAGATAAAATTCTGGGAGCGGAAGAAAAAATCAGCGAAGTCGAGCAAGTTCTTTTTGCTGAATTGAAAAGTAAAATTGCCGAATTTACTTCCGATATTCAGAATAATTCATACTTGGTGGCTGTAATTGACTGCTTACAGGGAATGGCTCAGATTGCTTCCGATAACAACTATGTAAAGCCGGAAATTGATAATTCAGAAATAATTGAGATTGAGGACGGGCGACATCCGGTAGTTGAAAAAATGCTGCCTGTCGGTGAAAATTTTACTCCTAATAACACATATCTTGACAGCGCTTCGGAGCAAATCCATATCATTACCGGTCCGAATATGTCGGGTAAATCCTGCTATCTTCGTCAGGTGGCTGTAATTACATTACTTACACAAATCGGCTCTTACGTTCCTGCTAAAAGGGCGCGAATTGGGCTTGTTGACAAAATATTTACTCGTGTGGGTGCTCAGGATAATATCACAGCAGGCGAGAGTACATTCCTTGTCGAGATGCAGGAAGCTGCTAATATACTCAATAATGCTACTGACAAAAGTCTTATATTACTCGATGAAGTAGGCAGAGGTACAGCTACTTTTGATGGTATTTCGATTGCATGGTCAATTGCAGAATATTTACATAATCAAATTGGTGCTAGGACACTTTTTGCTACGCATTATCACGAACTCAACGAGCTGACAGAAAGATATGAGCGAATAGTAAATTACAGAGTAGAAGTCATTGAAACCGGCAGTTCGATTATCTTCTCTCACAAGGTGAGCAAGGGTGGGAGCGACTATTCATTTGGTATTCACGTTGCCAAAATGGCGGGGCTGCCTTATGATGTAATTTATCGTGCCAACGAAATAATGGCTACTCTCGAATCTGACACCTCAGAAGAATCAGTTCAGAAAAATAAAAAAGCCGATATTAAATCTATAAAAACAAAAAAAGCTCCGAATGAAACAGATCAATTAGCAATATTTGAATTTCGTGATGATGCTGTCAGAGCAAAACTTCAGGCGATTAATATTGATTCAATTACTCCACTTCAGGCATTTAACCTGCTTGCCGAATTAAAAAAAGAAGCAGAAAAAAGTTAAAGTTCTTATAAGTTAATATTTTAAGAAATAAAACTATTTAATATTTCTTTTTGCAATTATCATTTTTTTATTATATTACAATGGTGAATCTGTCATTTTTGAATTTTGTTCTTTTTATTAAGTGGGTTGAGAGATTAATTGGTGCAATTAATGTGCCACTTTATTTAATATTTAGGGTTTATTTATGAAGATTCTACTTTTAATTTTTGTTTGTCTGGTGTCGGCAAATAGCTTGATGTCAGAGATGTCAAGAGAGCCGAAATGGATTTCTGAATTCGAGTTTATAAAAAATACTTTTAGTCCATTGCATACTTATGGAGTTGGTAACAAATTGCACCAAAATCAGCTTTATGATATTACAAATTCAAATTTGATATTTGAAGTTGATACTACCCAAAATATTATTACAGATTACACCGGAAAAACGTTTTTTGTTATTGACCCTTTTTATCAAACGCTCCATGTTTATAATACAACTAATCAATTACTTATAAAAGAGTTAACATATCGTAATTATATAAGAAACAGAGCAGTAAGCGATTCTTTGATGTTTGAATTTGATATGGATAATCAAATTTTGAGACTATGGAATATTTACGAAGATAAATTAATAAAAGAAAATGATTTAAAGGCATCAAACAATTATAAACTTATAGATTCATTGATTGTATTTGACCATTCTTTTGATGGCAGATTTGTCAGATTTGCAAGAGTTCTGCACCCATTTGCAAGCATAATTTACGACACACAGAATGAAGAGTTCTTACCAAATTTTGTCAATCATTTTGCAACTTTGAATTTTCTGAATAAATCAAATAAATTAATTCATATAAAACGCATACAATTAGATGGCGATTCTATACCGTTTGATTATTTTAGGTTTTATGATTTGGAAGAAAGGACTTATATAAAAAACATAAAAATTATTCCACATAAACATTACGAGAATGAATATCTGATGTTTTTAATAAGCAACTGTGATGATTACCTAATGTTTTATATACCGTATAATTTTTTTACAAGTTCGGAATATCGTGTGCTTGATTTGGTTAATGATAGATATTTGGATAGTTCCCTTTCATTTTTCAGAACACCGATATACTTCAGCACTTCATTAGTTGTTACACAAGTTCATAATCAGAGTGCAGGTTATCGTATAAAAACACCGACTTCGGTAATCGATAAACCTGTAAATCATGAATTATTAGTTTACCCAAATCCCGCAAGTGATTATATTTCAATCATAATTTCAGAAATCAACCATAGGGTTAACCCTATGGTTGATAAAGTGCAGATATTTGATATGCTTGGTTTGGAAGTCATATCCACCCCGTCAGCTGCGCTGACACCCACGGGCGAGGGGAATTTAAGAATTGATGTTTCTCATCTGACCGCAGGGGTGTATTTCATACGTATTGGTAATAAGGTGGAGAAATTTGTGAAGATGTAGAATATCTTTCAATTATAAATATAATATAATCGTTATATTAAATGTAAGAATTTATTAGATTTATATGAAAAAATTAAGATTATATTTAGATACATCTGTAATAGGAGGATTTTTTGATGAAGAATTCTACTATGAGACTCAAATTCTTTTTGAGTCAATATTTTCAGATGAATTTGAAGTTATTATTTCCGGTATAACAGAAAATGAATTATTATCTGCACCTGACAAGGTAAGAGAATTACTAAATAAAATACCGAAATCAAGTATTATAAAAGTATCTTTGAGCGAGGAGTGCCTTCATCTTGCTGATTCATACATTGCCGAAGGAGTTGTAGGAAAAACAAGCAGAAATGATTGTTTGCATATTGCATTGGCGACTATAAACAATGCTGATATTTTAGTAAGCTGGAATTTTAAACACATTGTAAACGTTATGCGTATAAGAGGTTACAATGCCGTAAATTTAATTAATGGTTATAAAGCTATTGATATTCGTTCACCTAAGGAGATAATTGGTTATGAAAAAGAAAAATAAGCAAATAATTGAGAACTTTAATTCTGTTAAATTTATGCGTGATGTTAGGGATAAAATAAGCCGTGAAATACAGGATATGAACTTCGAGGAAATTAAAAATTATTTTGAAAACCGCAAATCTAATTTAGTGGTTAAAGTTTAGAAATTATTTATGATAATATTTATTCCAGAACTTAATACAATTAACTATTTCATTCTTATCCGAAATAGAGTTGAGAAATTTGTGAAGATATAATCTCTGAATTAAAACTTCGGAAGGTTATAAAGTGCAAATATTTGATATGCTTGGTATTGAAATAATGTCTGTAGGGACAGGGCTTGACCTGTCCACCCAAAGAATTGATGTATCTCATTTACCCGCAGGAGTGTATTTCATTAGAATAAATTGTAGCAATGGAGCTTGCTCCATTGTGGAGAAATTTGTGAAGCAATTGTAGCAATGGAGCTTGCTCCATTGTTGAGTTGAAATTAAAATCAAAAGTTGCAACAAAGGGCTTCAGCCCTTTGCGTTCGAGGATGTAGTAGCGTTCAAACATCCGAAGTTTTGAAAACTTCGGATGTTTGGCAATAGAATTGTAGCCTCAGGGATTGACGGAGCAATTAACTCAAAGCAGTATCAATGATTTTATCCTGCTCTTTGAAATGTATTTTGCTAATACCTGTGGCAGTAGCAGCGCTTGCTTTCCTTCCGATATACCGCAACTTTGCAAAATCTTTGCCGAGAATATCGTGGAAAATTCCGAATAAGAATGACCATGCACCTTGATTTTTCGGCTCTTCCTGCACCCAACAAATCTCAGTTGTATTTGAGTAAGATTTCAAAATATCAAAAAATAATTCAGTATGGAATGGATAAATCTGCTCTATTCTGATAATAGCAATATCATCAATATTACGCTTAATTCTTTCCTGAAGAATCTCATAATATAGCTTGCCGGTAGTCAGCAGAACTCTTCTAACTTTTGATTTATCAGTAATATGCTCATCATCAATTAGATGCCTGAAATGCCCGTCTGTAAAATCGGCAACAGCTGATACAGCCATCGGATGTCTGAGCATCCCTTTTGGAGTCATAACAATCATAGGTATTTTTGCAGGCATTATAATTTGGCGTCTTAATGCATGGAAATAATTAGCCGGCGTTGTAAAATTGCAAACGAACATATTGTTTTCGGCACAAAGTTGCAGGTATCTTTCAAGTCTGGCACTTGAGTGCTCAGGACCTTGCCCGTCATATCCATGAGGAAGCAGGAGAACCAAATTGGATGTTTGTCCCCATTTTACTTCAGAGCAGGCGATATATTGGTCAACAACAGTTTGGGCATTGTTAGCAAAATCTCCAAATTGTGCCTCCCAAAGAGTAATTCCGTCTCTGGATACAACACTATAACCATATTCAAACCCAAGTACAGCCATTTCAGAAAGCGGACTATCGAAAATTCTTAAAACAGATTGATTCCTGCTAATATGATTTAACGGAATATAGTCATATTCTCTTACGAAATCTGTATAAACAGCGTGTCTCTGACTGAAAGTACCACGGCGTGTGTCCTGTCCCGAAATACGAACTTCAGTTTTATCAATAAGCATAGAACCAAAAGCCAGTAGTTCGCCCATAGCCCAGTCAATAAGTGGTTTCTCCGAATTTATCATCTCCTCACGTTTCTTGAGTAGATTTTTAATTTTTGGATTAAGAATGAAATCTTCAGGGTGTCTGGATAGCGCAATTCCAATTTCTTTGATTGTATCTTCAGGCACTTTAGTGTCAAAATTCTCAAAAACCATCTTTGATTTATCTTGAATCTTCAGACCAACACCAACAGTTTTTTCTTTACGTCTGGCAAATGCATCGTCTAATTTTTCTCTTAATTGAGTATAGTAATGATCAATTTCATCCTGAGTAACAACGTTTTCTTTCAACAATTGATCTTCATATATCTTTGCGACATTTGTCATTTGCTTGATTTTCTTGTATAGAAGGGGCTGAGTATAAGTCGGCTCATCAGCTTCGTTATGACCATATTTTCTGTAGCAGAGCATATCAATTATGACATCGCTTTTGAATTTTGAGCGAAATTGGAAAGCAAATGCCGCCGCAGAGCGAACTGCTTCAGGGTCGTTGCCGTTAACGTGAATTATCGGTGATTGAATCATCTTTGCAATATCTGTAGCGTAAATTGTGGAGCGTGAGGACTCTGCACTTGTAGTAAAGCCAATCTGATTGTTGATGATAATGTGGATTGTGCCGCCGGTTTTATAACCGTCAAGCTGGGAAAGATTGAGAGTTTCGGCGATTATGCCCTGACCCGCAAAAGCTGCATCACCATGAACAAGTACAGGAAGAGCTTTGTAATATGTTCGGTCACCTATTTCATTTTCAAGGGCGCGCGCCATGCCTTCAACAACAGGATCAACAAGCTCAAGATGAGAAGGATTTGGCGAAAGCAGCACATAGCAACGATTGTCCGATAAGCTTGTATATGTTCCTCTGTCACCCAAATGATATTTCACATCGCCTGAACCCTGATAGGAATCCTCGTCAATATGTCCTTCAAACTCATTGAACATCTTAGCATAAGACTTTCCGATATTATTTGCAAGAACGTTTAATCTTCCCCGGTGAGCCATTCCGATTATCACTGTATTTATTTCATTGTCTGCGGATTCCTGAAGAATTTTATCTAAAAGTATGATAAATGCTTCCCCACCTTCGAGAGAAAACCGCTTATGACCTACAAATTTTGTATGAAGATAATTTTCAAACACTTCAGCATCAACCAGTTTACGCATAATTTGGATTTTCTCTTCCTGAGTATATTCAATTGTATTTCTGGTTGATTCAAGCTTTTTCTTAATCCAGTCCTTGATTTCAGGACTTTGAATGTGCATAAACTCAATGCCGGTTGAACCACAATATGTTTCACGAAGTAATTCAATTATGTCCCGAAGGGGCATATTGTTATTTTCCCATGAATCATCAGCATGGAAAATTCTGTCAAGGTCCCAAATTGTAAAACCATAATAAGCCGGATCAAGTTCAGGGTAATAATAAGTTTCGAAACCAAGCGGGTTAACGTGTGCGAGTAAGTGTCCACGAACTCTGTATGCATTAATCATTTGCATAACATGAGCACCTTTTTCGATGTCATCATTTCCCGGAATGAAACTGAATTTTTCGGAAGAGAAATCTTTCTGCCATTTAATTGGTTCAAAAGGAATTTTTAAGCTGTAGAAAATTTGCTCGTAGAATTGGTCATCTCCAAGCAAAAGTCGGTTCATGAATGCAAGAAATTCAGCGGATTCAGCACCCTGAATTATTCTATGATCATAAGTATTTGTGATAGTAACAACTTTCGATACCGCAAGTTTGGTCAATACATCAGGTCTGACTGCCTGAAATTCAGTCGGATAATCAATTAAACCTGCTGATACAACAAGTCCCTGCCCTTTAAGCAATCTCGGATTAGACATTGTAGTGCCAATCATTCCGGGATTAATCAAAGTAATAGTTGTATCTGATAAATCTCTGTATTCGAGCTTACCGTTTCTTGCCTTAAAAAGCATTTCATCAAACTCAAGCATAAACTCGTAAAAAGATAAATTTTGAGCATTCTTTATGCTTGGTATTACTAATATTTTCTTGCCTGATGGAGTTACAAGGTCAATTGCAAGCCCTACATTAATTTCATTTTTAATAATACGTACAGGCTTCCCGTTTCTAATGTCAAAAGAATCATTCAGTCTCGGAAATTTTATCAAAGACTTAAGCACAGACCAAGCAACAAGATGAGTAAATGATACTCTCGGTTTTCGTAATTTCAGATGATAACGATTGATGATTCTTCTGTTCTCATCTAATGCTTTAACTGCCATAGTACGGGTTGATGACGCAGAAGGAACATCAAGACTTTGGTACATCTCTTTGATATGAGAAGTTTCGTCCGGTGTAAAATCAGACCAATCTGTGATAAAATCAAGCGGACTTCCTGCAGTTGAGATATTCTGCATTCTGACAGTAGCCTCAGACCTGCCATAATTTTCCGTTGCAGGAACAGGTCTATCGTCAACAACAAATACAGATTTTCCATGGACTCTTTGAAAATACTCTCTCCACTCAGGGCTGACTGAGTCAGGGTCTTTCAAATAATTAAAATACAACTCATCTTCAAAAGCAGAATTAAGATTTATCATCCGGATGCTATTTATAAGTTTAACGAAATATCGTATATAAAAAAGCTATAAACGTCTATAAATTATCTAAATTTTGACATATTTAACTTTTCTTAATTAAATCAAAACAAAGTAATATATGAATGCACAAAAAAATATAAAAATAATAATTAACATAGTAACGACTCAAAAGCTCCTGGTTTGAATTACATAAAACTTCAATAGTTATTTGTAGGATATCAGTATTAAAAAATCCTTGACTAAAGAGCATTAATGCTGTTTCTGAGCAGCCAAGCATAACATGAGTATCAGGAAAACAAAATAATTTCAACTTTTTTAATCAGATTGTTATTAATTTTGAATTTAATTCGTTTAGTAAGTATTAGTAATATTAATAATGGAAATATGATGAATAGCTTTAAAATAATTACGATATTTTTTTTAATGGCATCTTTGCAGCTTAAAAGCCAATTTTTGAGCGGTGACAATACCCAAATATTAGTTAAGGGAATTCTTGTAGATGAGAACTCCGGAGAGCCAATCTCAGCCGAAATAGAACTTAGAAGCAAAGATGGAAAGAAAGTCAAAACGCAATCGAATTCCATCACAGGTAAATTTGAACAATTATTGCCATCCGGTGAATCATATACAGTTATTGTTAATTCTAAAGAGATTATCAGAAAAGAATTTGAGTTTACTACTGAAACTGCTGATGCATTCAAAGAGCAGGAAACTAAATGGACTGCTGTAAAGCCAAGAACTGGTGTGAAGATATTCTCAGAGGATATATTTCAATCAGGTTCAAGTGAATTAAGTACAAAGGGAATTGACAAACTAAAGCAGCTTCAAATGCTACTGAGATTTAACAGATCTCTATTTGTTTCAATTGCTATTGGTGGTGATGATAACCTCAAATCTGATAGAATTGACCGTATAAGAAGAGAAATTGACAAATGGACAAGAGAAAAATCACGCATTGAAAACGTCGGTAAATCTGAAAACTCAGTAAAAGAGGTTAATGTAATTGTAAATAAAATTGAGGAATTCTTAGGTAAGTAATTTCAGATGAATTTGCAGTCAAGTTCGAGTGCTTTTCTTAATAAAAACATATACATATTCTTGCTGATTTCGATAGCTCCGAGCTGTCTTGTAAATGGATTGATATATTGTGAATCAAGCAATAAAAATCCTCGGTTTCTCAGATGTTCAGCCAGATAGAAAAATGCAGATTTAGATGCATTCGGTACTGTATTGAACATTGATTCACCGAAAAAAGCACCATTGACTGATACACCATATAGACCACCGACAAGCTTGCCTGAGCTGTAGGTTTCTACAGAATGGGCAAATCCATTGTAGTGAAGTTCAACATAAGTATTTATAATTTCATCGTTAATCCACGTATCTTCCCGTTCGGCGCAGTGGTAGATTACTTCTTCGAATTTTGTATCAATAGAAAATGAAAAATTATATTTTCGGAATGATTGTCTTTCCTTCCTTGATGGAATTAAATTAGCAAGCGGGAAAATTGCCCGTGGGTCCGGGCAATGCCAGAAAATTTCACCATGGCGGTCATCTGCCATAGGGAAAAATCCATCCATGTAGGCTCTGATTACTACTTCAGGAGAAAAAAACAATTCCAAAACCTGATGATTTTTAGTGTTAAAAAAAGAAAGACGTGCTTAAAAAACAGATGTTATTTTATGGCACGTCTTAGTGAAAATTAAATCAAAAATATTATTTCATGATTAAAAGCGATTTGGTTTCCTGATAATCAGGTGTTATCAAAGTAAAGAAGTAAACCCCGTTTGATAGTTTTTTTTCAATGGCATTTATTTCAAAATTATGAAATCCACTGCCGGCAATATTATCATAAATAACTACAATTTCTTTGCCACGTGCATCATTCAAAGTCAAACGAGCATGAGTGGTTTTTGAAAGATTGAATTTTATCCTGAATCTGTCAGAAGCAGGGTTTGGCTCACTCTGGAAGAGGAAATCTCCACCTGCAACGGCAGTTTCAACACCGGGTTGGAAGGGAACTTCAACTTGAACAACCATATCATTTGTACGTGTGATTCCACATACTCCATCCACAACAGCCCAGTAGGTGCCTTCGTGGCTAAGATTTGCATTCCTGAAAATAAGCTTATCACTTGTTTCGCCGGTTATTGCTACTCCGTCTTTAAACCATTGGACTGTAGCAATATCGTTTAGATTATTGCAAACCATTTTGAGTTCATCGCCAATTTGTACAGTTTTATATTTTGCCTCATTGTAGCTTCGGGCAATAGAAATTGTAGCAATTGTCGAAATCATTAAAAAAACAAGTAATATATTTTTCATAATATTTATTTCTAATTATCAATAGTAACTATTCTTTAGAATTCAACGATATAACTTGCAATGTATTTTAAAGAATTTTGACAATCAGACGCTCAGAAAAAAATCCGGGCGTCTGTTTATCTTGCAAACTACAGCTCCTCCATAGAGTTAAAGAGCTTAAGCACATCTTCGGATTGCTTGCAATCAAGAAGCTGTAATCGAAAAGAATCATTATTCATCAATCTCGAAACTTTACTAAGCAGCCTTAAATGAAGGCCTACATTATTTTCGGGTCCGAGCAGCATAAATGCAATATTCACAGACTCGCCGTCAAGAGAGTCAAAGTCAATCGGTTCTTTAAGGATTGCTAATGAGGCTACCGAATCCAGAACAGATTTTGACTTGGCATGAGGAAGAGCAATACCCTTTCCAACGCCTGTTGACATAACTTCTTCACGCTCCAGTACATCTTTCAATGCCTGTGTTTTATCAAGTACTTTCGTAGGGTCATAAGCAAGTTCAACCATACTTTCAAGCAAGTGTTCCTTAGTTTCGGCATCAATTGCAATTTTGATTGAGTTGCTTCTTAAAATATCACTTATTTTCATAATAAAAACCTAAATTCTATTTTATCTTCCAAGAATTAATTAAATCAGCATACTTTGAGGCAATTTCTTTTGATTCTTCCTCAGTATCTGCTTCACCATAAATAAGGAATGATGCTTTCTCCTTCGCTGGAAGAAGAATCGCAGAATTATTACCTTCAAATATTTTTACACCTTCCACAAGTTGTTTCTCCATATTCTGGCTATATTCCATAGCGCATCTCATAACTGTACCTTTGAATTCCCATGCTACCGGAACTTCAAGAATTGTCTGATATCTTATTGGCAGCAACTCATCAAGTTGTGAAGGAGTGTAACCGGTCTGAGCGAGCATTTCAAGCATCTTACCTACTGTAAACATACCATCTGAGGCAAAGAGAAATTCGGGAAATATGAATCCGCCATATACACCGCCCACAAATTTGACAGATTCGTCAAGAGTTGATTCCATCATTGCAGAGTGATTATTCTTTATTCTAACTACTTCGACGTTATAATCTTTAGCAATATCTTCAATTTCACGTGGAGCTACAATTGAAACTGCTATTTTATATGGTTCCTGATTTTTGTGCGTTTCAAGGAATAATTTGGCAAGAATCGAAAGCAGCCTTACAGAAGAATACCATCTTCCGCGTTCATCAATAATTGCAATTTTTTCGGCACCTGACTGCATCCTGAATCCAAGCTCATAACCTAATGATCGCATAATTTTTCCGGTATCGTCAATAGGAGAATTTGATTCACTTGGATCCGGGTGAAACTTTGAACCATCTACGTAATTATTCAGAGAAATTACCTCAGCATGAAGTTTTCCAAGAATACTCGGGAATATTGTTGAAGCAAGACCGAATGAATAATCCATTAAAAGTTTAAATTTCCTTTCAATAATTAAATCTTTATTTAAAGATTTCATATACCGGTTAATATAAAATTCCTGGGTTCTTTCCGGGAAAGTAATTTCGCCGACTTCACTCGGCTTCACTCTTTCAATATCTTCACCAAAGAAGAACCGCTCAATTTTTTTTGTTATTGTTATGGTGATATCCCGACCGTCTTTGCTGAAGATAATTATGTCCGTATGCTCAGGATTACGCGGCGACTTACGCACATGCAGACCACCCGAGTATTTGCCAATTCGCAATTCCTGACGAGTTTGCGGAATAGAAATAGTCTGCAGGTCATTAACTGTAACTCCGACAGAAAGAAGCCCTGCTGTGATTGAACGCTTGATAATTCTGGAAACTGTATCAGGGTCGCGACTCGCTAAAACTATAGAGTTTTTCCCAAAAGACATACCCAAAGCAGCTCCGAACTTTGCACCGAATTCAGGATTTATTTCAATATTGGAAAAACCAGAAATTCTTGCATCTGTGAAAAGTTCACGATTCCATTTTTCTTCCTGTACCAGCGACCTGAAAAGCGAAGCACCTTCTTCGACAGTTTTGCGGGGCCAAAGCTTAATATTTGAGAACAATCTAGCACTCTTACCGATTTTACAATGTTCTGCGATAAATACATTCTCGGATACATTTACAAAATCTTCAATTTCAACATTATTACAAATTACATCATCAGTGAGTTGTACCATATCCCCAATTTTAACATCACGCCAAATTGTTGTATTTTTAATACTGCATCCGTTGCCAATTACAACATTGTCGCTGATAACCGAGTTTTCTATATTGCAATTTTCACCGATAACTGTATTTTTACCGATAATATTCTTGCCAATAAGTTTTGTTGATTTTGCAATTTGAGCGCCAACTTCAATTTGGTTATCATCAGTTCGGTTAATATTGAAACCAAGATCAACTTCGCCTCTGAGAGCATCATACTGACCGATTTGATATTCTATCAAGTTGCCGACATCACGCCAGTAACCTTCTGCAATATAGCCATAAAGTGGCATTTTCTTTTCGAGCATTGTAGGAAATAAATCTTTGCTGAAATCAAAATCCTGCTGGTATGGAATTAAATCCAAAGCTTCCGGTTCAAGGATGTAAATTCCTGTATTAATAGTATCAGAAAAAACTTGTCCCCATGATGGTTTCTCAAGAAAGCGAACTATTTTTCCATCATCATCTGTAATTACTATTCCGTATTCAATTGGTGATGCTACCCGAGTAAGAAGCAGAGTCGCCATTGAGCCCTTTTCTTCATGGAACTTGATTGCTTTACTTAAATCAAAATCTGTCAGTACGTCGCCACTAATGATTATACACCTTTCACTTAAGTGTAAATAGGCATTCTTTACAGCACCTGCAGTTCCATAATCTGCCTGAGCAAGAACATAGCTCATATTGATACCGAATTCTTCACCATTTTCAAAATGGCTGGTTATTGAATCCGGCTGAAAATAAAGTAATGATAAAATATCAGTAATATTGTGCTTTTTTAGTAAATTGACAATATGACCCATCATCGGGACATTCAGTATTGGAACCATTGGCTTTGGTATCTGCATCGTAAGAGGTCTTAGGCGTGTTCCAAATCCACCTGCCATGATTACGGCTTTATTCATCTGAACTCCAAAAAAATTGAATTTATATTTGCAAAAATTATCTTAGCAATATATGGTTTTTAACTTGAGAAAAAAATAAAAAAAAGCAATTTGTCAATAATATCGCCTAATTTTATTATTTTAGTACTTATTAGATTTTCATTTTTTAATTTAAGTATAAACGAATTACATTGAAAGCACTTGTAACAGGAGCAACAGGTTTTATTGGAAGTCATATCGCAGATAAGCTGTCATCAGAGGGTTTTGAAGTCAGGTGTATGGTACGTAATCCCAATAATATCAAATGGTTGAAAAATAAAGGATATGAAATAGTTGAAGGAAATTTCGAAAACAAGGAAAATTTAAAAATTGCTGTTGAAGGTGTAGATTATATTTTTCATGTTGCCGGTTTGAATTTTGCAAAGAATAAGAAAGATTTTCAAATTGTTAATACTCTCGGTACGCAGATGTTACTAAATGCGGCATATGATTATA
Organism: Ignavibacteriota bacterium; assembly: GCA_019637995.1. Lineage (NCBI taxonomy): Bacteria > Pseudomonadati > Ignavibacteriota > Ignavibacteriota bacterium. The sequence goes on along the minus strand of JAHBUQ010000002.1, from coordinate 1,154,024 downwards.
ATCCCGGATTAAAACGATTTGTTTATATGGGAAGCCAGACTGCAACCGGTCCCTCTCCTGATTTTGAACATCCCGTGGATGAAGAATCACCTCGCAATCCAATTACATCTTACGGGCTAAGTAAAAAACTCGCTGAAGATGAAGTTATGGCTTTTAAAGGTAAAATTCCATATACAATCATTAAGCCACCTGCTGTTTTTGGTCCCAGAGATACCGCAATATACGGACTTTTCAAAATGATGTATTTTGGTTTTGCAGCCCATATGGGAATGAGTAAAAAATATATTAGTTTAATATTTGTTGATGATTTAGTAAAGGGAACAGTTCAGGCAGCTTTGTGTCCGGTAGCAGTTGACAACACGTATTTCCTTACAAATGACAAATTTTATGATTGGGATTATATTTCCGATGTATTCAAAGCCCAGATGAATAAATCCTTTTATTTTAAAGTAAAAGTACCGGAGCCGGTGGTAAGAGCAGTTGGCATTTCAAGTGAATTTTTATTCGGGCTTTTTGGTGTACATCCCAAATTTGATAAGGATAAATCAAAAGATTTTATTTGCCAGTACTGGACTTGCAAAGCCGATAAAGCTAAAAGAGATTTCGGTTTCAAACAAAATTATACATTTAATGAAGCTGTAAAATTAACATTTGACTGGTATAAAGAGAATAAATGGCTTTAGAGTTTTTCCATTATCGCCGCGTGACAGCATTGGTTGTATCAATCATTATAATTGCTATAGCTTTTATTGTATTTGTTTATAAACTCATCAATGTTTCTGTAGTAACAGGCACGAAAAGTTACAAAACTGAGCATATTAAATCAAAAGCAGAAATTTATACAAATTTTTACGGCATTCCATATTTTTATTCTGAAAATGAAGAAGATTTATTCTTTGCTGTTGGATATTATCAGGCAAGTATGAGAATATGGCAAATGGATTACTATCGCAGGCTTTCAGAAGGCAGACTTTCAGAAATTTTTGGAGAAACAACTGTTAAAGTTGATAAATTCATGCGTTGTTTTGATATTGCTGAAATTTCAAAACGGAATTACGACTCGATTTCGGGTAAATCAAGGAGTATTCTTGATGCATATTCCAGAGGCGTGAATTATTTCATCGAAAACAATCATTCTCGCCTGCCACTTGAATTCAATGCATTGTCATACAAACCCGAGCCCTGGCAGCCTTATCATTCTCTAATGATTGGCAGACTGCTGACTTTTGAATTGTCCTTAAGCATTTGGTCTGATATTACTTTCGGCGAACTATTCGAAAAACTTGGAAGTGATAAAGCAAAGCTACTTTTACCTGATGATGACAACAATTTTGCTGTATTCAATTTTCCTGAAATAATTGACGAAAAGAAGGGAAGAAATCGAAGCAGCTTTTCTAACGAAGTTTTTGAAATTAAAGAAATACTTGGATTCGGAGGCTCATCAGCCGGCAGTAATTGCTGGAGTTTTAAAAAGATTGACTCTATAACAGGCAACTCTGCAATTCTTGCAAATGATGCTCACCTTCTTCTTGGAATTCCTGCTCGATGGATGCAAATGAAAATTAAATCGGGTGATATTGATGCAATTGGGCTGACTGTTCCCGGACTTCCACTAATCCTCTCAGGAAGGAATAAACATATTGCCTGGGGCGTTACGAATATTATGGTTGACGGATTTGACTATTTTGTTGAAAAACTTGACGAAAAGCAAGAAAACTATTATATTAATGATTCAACATTAAAAAAGATTACTTATATTGTTGATACAGTTTTAATTGCAGGAAAAGAACCGGAGATATATTATAAAAGGAAAACCGGTAATTCATTTATAATAAGTGATTTTCATATTCTGTCCGATCCTTCATTATTCCTGAAATTTTCGACCGATGGCAGCTCTCAGGGTATGTATAACAATATAGTATTGTCATTCAAATGGATAGGTGAATCTATCGGAGATGAACTATTTTCCCTTTATAAATTAAATTCTGCCCGAACATTTGATGATTTTCGTGATGCCCTCAGGCATTGGTCGGCGCCGGGATTGAATTTTCATTATGCAGACAAGACAGGCAACATTGGTGTAATTTCTGCGGGTTATGTTCCTCTACGAGAAACCAAATGCAATCCAAATCTTCCGAATCCTGCATGGATAGACAATTATAGCTGGAAGAGCCTTGTCAGATTGCAAGAAAATAATTTTGAAGAATTAAATCCCAAAGAAAATTTTATTGCTTCTGCAAATAATAAACTGAGCGATAAAAAGGATTTGTTTGTTTCAAATTATTGGGAACCTGATGCACGCTATCGCAGAATTATTGAGCTGCTTGGCGAGTCGGATGTCTATAATTCCAGAACAGCACAGTTTATGCAGAATGACTATTACTCAGTCTATGCAAAAGAATTAATGAACATTTGCATTCCGGTGCTTGATAATTATAGAAACCTTCTCGAACCTGAAGAGATTGAATTTTTGGAAATTATGAAAAATTGGGACTATATCATATCAAGAGCTTCAGTACATGCTTCGATTTATACTTTTTATTTCGAGAAGCTGATTTTTAATACTTTTCACGATGAGATGGGTGATAGACTTTACAAACAGTACGCTTTTGTATCAAGCCTTCCAACCAGAAAGCTTATAAGTCTTATTTCAATGTATGATTCACCACTTTTTGATATTCAGGGAACTACTAATGTCGAAAATAAGGAATTTATTATTTTCAAAAGTTTCAGAGATGCACTCAATGAATTCAATTCATATTTTGGAAATCTTCCGATTGAACACCGTCAATACGGTAAAATGCACACTCTTACACTGGAACATCCATTCTCTTCATCAGATTTTTTGAAATCTGCTGTAACACTTGGTCCTTACGAAACGGGCGGCAATAATACTACAATCAATAATGCCGAGTGGAATATTACAAATCCCTATAAACACCGTGTGGGACCTTCGATGCGATTTATTGCCGATATGAATACAGATTTTATATTTTCTTCTGTACCGGGTGGAAGTTCAGGTGACCATATACATCCTAATTTCAGCGACCAGTTGCAGATATGGCTCAATGGCGGTTATGTGACTCTGCCGCTTGATATATCTCAGACACCTGAAGATTTTAATCTAATATACAAATTTTTCCATTAAAAATATATTCTAATTATCATACTTCATTACGATTCTGAATTTCCTGATTAAGACCTGAATAAAATTGCATAATATAAAACTGCTCACTAAAAAAAATAAAATTCAAAAAAAGCGACTTAATTTAATCAACAAAATCATAAGTTTTTTGATAATTAGGCGAAATTTCCGTAATTTTGTAATCTTAAAAGAGCACATTTTAAAAAAAGACTAATAAAATCATTTATAAATTATTTAGGTAAGAAAAGCAGTATGAATGAAGGCTCCATAATTCAGGTGATTGGACCGGTTGTTGACGTTCAGTTCCCTGAGGGCAAAATCCCTGCAGTTTTGAATGCAGTTCATATTCCCAGAAAATCAGTAGAAGACGGCACAGACAGTCTACTTGTTTGCGAAGTACAGCAACACTTAGGTGAGGACCGTGTGCGTACAGTGGCAATGGACTCGACCGATGGTCTTGTTCGCGGTATGACAGCGATAGATACCGGTTCACCAATTTTAGTATCTGTTGGTCCTGAATCTCTTGGCAGAATGGTTAATGTTATCGGCGGTGCAATAGACGGCAAACCTGAAATCGAAAGCAAGCTCAAGTATCCTATCCACCGACCTTCACCAAAGTTTGAAAATCTTACTACAACTAAAGAAATGTTCGAAACAGGCATCAAGGTAATTGACCTTATTCAGCCATTTACAAAAGGTGGTAAAACAGGTCTTTTTGGTGGTGCAGGTGTAGGTAAAACAGTTATTATTCAGGAGTTGATTCATAATATTGCCAAGCACCACGGCGGTTATTCATGCTTTGCTGGTGTAGGTGAGCGTACGCGTGAAGGTAACGACCTATATCTCGAAATGCAGGAATCAGGTGTAATTGATAAAACGGCACTAATTTTCGGTCAGATGAATGAGCCGCCTGGAGCACGTTCGAGAGTAGCTCTTACCGCACTTACAATTGCTGAATATTTCCGTGATGAAGAAGGTAAAGACGTTCTTTTATTTATTGATAATATATTTCGTTTTATTCAGGCAGGTTCAGAAGTATCAGCGCTTTTAGGTCGTATGCCTTCAGCTGTGGGCTATCAGCCGACTTTGGCAACTGAGCTTGGTGCACTTCAGGAGCGTATTGCTTCAACAAACAAAGGCTCTATCACATCAGTTCAGGCGGTTTATGTACCGGCTGACGACTTGACTGACCCGGCTCCGGCGAATACATTTACTCACCTTGATGCAAAAACCGTACTTTCTCGTCAGATTGCTGAACTTGGTCTTTATCCGGCGGTTGACCCGCTTGATTCTTCTTCAAGAATTATGGATCCGCTCGTACTTGGTGAAGAACATTACAAAACTGCTATCACTTGTATAAAAGTATTGCAAACTTACAAAGATCTGCAAGATATCATCAATATCCTTGGTATGGATGAGCTTTCGGACGAAGATAAACAGACAGTTTACCGAGCTCGAAAGATTCAAAGATTCTTCTCGCAGCCATTCTCTGTGGCAGAGCAATTTACAGGCTTTGAAGGAAAATATGTTAAAGTTCCAGATACAATTGCAGGTTTTAAAGCCATTTTGAGTGGTGAATGTGACGAAATACCTGAAACTATGTTCGAATACAAAGGCACAATTGATGAAGTATTTGATGCCTGGAAGAAACAAAAATAAAGAATCATTATGGCAGATAAATATTTAAAAGTTGATATTATTACACCGCAGAGCGTCGTTTATTCAGGCGACGCTGTGTCGGTAAATGTACCTGGCTCGTATTCGCCTTTTGAGGTTTTAATCAATCACGCACCGATTGTATCATCACTTGATACGGGAGTGATCAAAATCATGTCTAGCGAAAATAAGCTGGTTTATTTTGCTGCAGGAACTGGATTTGTTGAGGTCAATGATAATAAAGTATCAATTTTAGTTGAAAATGCAGTCAATGCTGATGAAATTGACAAAGATAAGGTTATTGAAGCTATCGGCAATTTAAAAAATGAAATATCAGTCAGTTCTGCTATTAGCGATAAACTGTTATTTTCATCTAATCTGGCATACAGGCAAGCTCAATTAAAAGCCGCTACAATGAGAAGGGTTAATTAATACTGTATTTGTATTTATAATTTATAAATATTAGAATTATAGAAATTGATTTTCGCTATTAATGAATATACAAGATTTCTTACTAACTATATAATTATATTTTAAAATTCGGCTTTTTATGAAGCCATAATTAAATCAAGTTATGGATAACGGTAAAATTTTATATGAAGGTATAACTTACGACGATGTTCTACTGATTCCTTCATATTCAGAAGTATTACCTCGTGAAACAAATATCAGCACAAGACTCACTAAAAGCATTTCTTTGAACATTCCGGTTATAAGTGCTGCTATGGACTCTGTTACGGAAGCAAATATGGCTATTGCTATTGCTCGTGAGGGTGGCTTGGGTGTAATTCACAAGAACCTTACTATCGAAAAGCAAGCTGAGCAAGTGGATAGAGTAAAACGCTCCGAAAGTGGTATGATACGCAATCCAATTACTCTGACGAGTGATAAAAAAGTTTCCGATGCTTTGCACCTGATGTCATTATATCATATTTCAGGTATTCCAATTATTGATGATAATAAAAAGCTAATTGGAATTGTGACTAATCGTGATTTGAGATTCAAACCAAATCCTAACCAGCCAATCCTTGAGATTATGACAACGAAAAATCTCATCACTGTACCGGTTGGAGCAACTCTTGAAGATGCCGAGCTTGTTTTAAAGCAACAGAGAATCGAGAAATTGCCTGTAGTTGATGATGATTATATACTTAGAGGATTGATTACTTTTAAAGACATCGAAAAAAAGAAAAAACATCCAAATGCATGCAAAGATGAGGGCGGCAGACTTAGAGTAGCCGCTGCACTTGGCGTAACGCCAGATACTATGGACAGAATAGCAGCTCTTGTCGAAAAAGGTGTTGACGTAGTTTTTGTAGATACAGCACACGGGCATTCCGCCGGTGTTCTCAATATGGTAAGCAGAATAAAAAGCACTTATCCGACACTCCAGGTTATTGGTGGAAATATCGCAACAGGCGATGCAGCTAAAGCATTGATTGATGCGGGTGCTGATGGACTCAAAATAGGTATTGGTCCGGGCTCGATATGCACGACAAGAATTGTAGCAGGCGTGGGTGTCCCTCAACTATCAGCAATAATGAATGTCGCCGAAGTAGCAGCCCAATATGATATACCCGTTATTGCTGACGGCGGTATCAAACAAACAGGGGATGTTGCTAAAGCGATTGCTTCTGGTGCAGATTCAGTAATGATTGGCAATATGCTTGCAGGTCACGAAGAAAGCCCGGGAGAGAAAGTCATTTATGAGCGTCGTGCTTATAAAATTTATCGTGGTATGGGCTCTCTTGGAGCAATGAGCCAAGGCTCTGCAGACAGATATTTTCAGGATGCTGAGGATGAAATCAATAAATTTGTTCCGGAAGGTATCGAAGGAAGAGTACCTTACAAAGGCTCAATGAGTGATACTATTTATCAGATAATTGGCGGATTACGCTCAGCTATGGGATACTGCGGTTGTCGAAATATCGAGGAAATGAAAAAGAATGCAAAATTTAACAGAATCACAAATGCCGGATTAAGAGAATCTCACCCGCATAATGTTTCTATTACTAAAGAATCACCAAATTACTTTGTTTAATTATTAATGGCTAAATCTGTATGGCGAAAAAGATTATAAATCAGCAGACTACAAATAAGTATCCTAAAATTGTGGATAGAAGACTTGACCAGCTAAGATTTTCTCTTGAAGAGCAAAAATCTGAAGCTATTGCTGTCAGCTTTATGCCAAATATAAGATATCTTACTAACTTTTCTGGCTCAAATGCTTTACTTTTCATAATGGAAAATGAAATCCATTTCGTTACTGATGATACTTATGAAGAACAAATCAAGGACGAGCTTTATCAATTACCAAATTTGAAAACGCATATTACTCGCGATCCATGGATATATCTGGTTAAAAATAAAGTTCTGAAAGGTGTTCAGGGTATAAGTTTTGAAGCCGATTCTATGCCATACTCTGAAGCAGTCGAAATTCGCAATAAAATAAGACCCATAAAATTCAAACCTGCTGATGACCTTGTTTCACGCTTTACTCAGCCCAAAGATCCCGAAGAGCTTGATTGTATAAAAAAATCACTTGTGCTTTCTGAGCAAGTTTATAAGTATATGCTTGGATTTATTAAAGTTGGAATGTCCGAAATCGAAGTTGCTAATGAAATTTCCCATCAGTGTCGTCTTCACGGCTCTGAAGGTGAGCCGCAGGATATAATCGTCGTTTCCGGTCCTAGATGTGCTCAAGTTAACGGTAATCCGTCTGAAAAGAAAATCAAAAAACAAGAACTTGTCATTATTGACTTTGGTGTTAAGTATAAAGGTTACGGCACAGCTGTTTCTCGTACTGTTGCAATGGGCAGAGTTACCAAAGAGCATAAATCAGTTTATGAATCACTAAAAAAAGCCCGTCGTTTAGCTCTTAAAGAAGTAAGACCCGGAATGTTTGCTAAGAATCTTGATTCAATTTGCCGCAACTCTATTATGAAAGATGGTTATGGCGAATATTTCAAGCATGGTTTTGGCCATGGCATTGGTCTTCAGCCGATTGAGCAGCCAATAATTTCTTATGAAGTAACCGAACAAATGATTCCGGAAGAATGTGTTATAGGCGTCGAACCGGGAATTTATATGGGTGATAAATATGGTATAAGAGCCGAGGATGTTTTCCTTGTCTCAAAGAATGGTGGCGAATTGCTTCTTGCCGCCCCTGAAGAAATTGATGTTATTTGATAATGAAAAAAATAGAATGTCTGAATTAGTGGATGATATTTTTCCCGAAAGCAATCTAAATGCGCTGGTAATAGCTTACTATTTCCCGCCTATGGGACTTAGTGGTGTACAAAGGACACTCAAATTTGTTAAATATCTTCCGGATTTCGGTTGGAATCCGGTAGTTTTAACTACGGAAAATTCTGATTATTATGCTTACGACGATACACTTCTTGAGGAAATTCCTGATATTGTCAAAATATTCAAAGTCCCTGAATCCAAGCGTAAATCCAAAATCAAAAGTAAACCACGTAAATTTCCTAATTATTTCAAACAAAGAATTGGAGCTGCTATCGTTAGGTTTTTTAAGCAACCTGATTCAAAGATTCATTGGAAAAAGTTTGCTCTTAAAGAAGCTGAAAAAATAATTCAGGAGCATGATATTAAAATAATTTTTGCTACGGCTCCACCATTTACCAGCTTTTTGATTGCCAAAGAACTTTCAGAAAAGTATGATATACCATTTGTAATTGATTATCGCGATAATTGGGTGGATAATCCTTTTCATTTCTATCCGACATTGTGGCATAAGAATTATAATATTGAACTGGAAAAATCTGTATTGACAGTATCAGAACGAGCTTTTGTAATTACAAGGTATGCTAAGGAACTACTTTTAAAAAGGTACCGTTTCCTATCGCACGACGATGTTGTAATACTCCCTCACGGTTATGACCCTGAGGATTTCGTAAATATTCCTGCTACAATTAATACACGCAAACTCGTATTTACACATAGTGGCTTATTTCAGGATGACCGGACTCCAAAGTATTTTCTTAAAGCCATAAACTTATTTCTAAAAGATTATCCTGATGCAACTGATGAAATCGAACTACGTTTTGTAGGCTTAATGAGACCCTCTCACACGAGACTTATTAAAAGATATAAAGTTGCTAATATATGCACTCTGACAGGATACCTGAATCACAAAGAAGCCGTTCAGAATCTGATTGAATCAAATGTTCTATGGCTTACAGTAAATGATACAATACGTACACCCGGCAAACTCTACGAATACATTGGAGCTATGAAGCCAATTTTATATCTCGGTCCACAGGGTCAGATATCATCTATTGTTAAAGATACTAAAGCAGGATTCATTGTTGATAATAAAAAAGTCAAAGAAATTTCTTCGGTTGTGAAAAAAATCTATTTATTATGGAAAGATTCAAATCTTCCGGAGCCTGATAAAGATAACGCCGATAATTATAATCGAAAACATATCACAGCACAGTTGGCAAGACAACTTTCATTACACTCAAAAATGTAATGCTAAGACTTGATTAATATACATCATCCCAGTCATTACTTATAAATCCGGTTCTATTTTAAAAAAATCAAATACAGGTTTTTCGCGTCTCAATCTTTTAAGAATTACTTATCTTTCGAATAAAATAAATAGTCTTACTTTGTAAAAAATAATATCCCGATCGTAAATTACAATCGGGATTTTATTTTACATATTTCAAATAAATTATCGCTTTATGAATTTTTTCACAACTTTGTCGCTTTCAGTTTGGACAGTAATGAAATATACACCTGAAGATAATTTACTCAGATTGATTTCGAAATTATCCGCTAAAGAATTGATATTGCTAATCAAGATTTCTGCACCAGTCATATCACTGATAATTAACTTAGCAGCACTCGAAGTTGAAAGTCCGAAATTTGCAATCATAATATCATTAACCGGGTTGGGATAAGTTTCAAGCACTATTTCACCGTTTACACCAAATGCAATATCCTCTTCGGTAGCATCTTTTCTTGGACTGACATAAACAACAACTCTTTTGGTTGCAGAGAAGCATCCATTGTCATCAATTGCCGTTGCGAAATACTGATTTGTACCGATTTGAGGAATAATCATAATATCTTCAATGATATTTCCATTAGCATCATTCCATAAAACAGAGTAAGGAGCTAAGCCGCTTGAGATATTTCCATCAGTGATTGAAGATAAATCGAGAACTGTATTTTTTGGATGTCGCACAATCAATGGAGTATTCAAAATTGGTGAAGCGGATACTTCCAATTTTACCATACCCTGAGCTGTCTTTCCTGTTACATTATCTTTAGCAGTTAGAGTGTAATAGGTTGTATACTGTGGATTTGCAACAATCGGGTTACCAGAACCTGCATTAATAAGTCCTGCTGAAGGTGACCATGTGTAAGAATAATCCCCTGAACCATTAATTATACTGACAATATTATTACCAATTTTGTTTCCTAATTCAGCAGCTTGATTTTTGCAAGCAACAACCGTATTAAGATTTATTTCAGGTTTAGTAATAATCTGATAAACTGAAACTGTACCACTAATTTCATTAGCTACAAGAACATAGTTGTTACCATCAGGACTTTCATCCCAATTTATGAAGATTATTCCTTCAGGAGCAAGGTCGCCATTATTTGTTTCAATTCTGCTGTTGTGATAATCAACAAAATACGGATTATTTGGATTTGTGATATTGTAAGCCATCACACCACCAACTCTTTCAAGACCAATAAACGCATAATGCTCATTTCCAATTCTTGCAAGAGCAACACCTTCCGGCTCAGGACCTTTTGCACGACTTCTTGCTTTTGGAGTTGAACTTCCACCGTTATCAGCATTGAAAATTGATTTATATTGCGGATGTTTAGCAATAATTTGTTCGAATTCGTTTTTTGAATCCCATACTAATGATTTAGTATCAGAATTCCAAATTGAGAATGAGCGGGTGCCAACACTGTAAATTTCTTCATAAAATCCATCACCATCAGCATCACCATGTAGATTTGAGACTCTGAATCTTCCAAGATTATAGCTTTGTTTCAATACATCTGAATTAGGAAATACATTAGGGTCCAGTCTGTAATTATTATTACCAACTGTAGTTCTTTCATTTAAAGCTGAAAATTCTTTTTCATCACCTTCATTTGCAGTAACAAGGAAAGTTGTACCATTTTGTGAAAATGATGAAACTGCATCAGGAATAAAGAATGATTTCACGGGCCAATTAGCAATCAGAATTTCATTATTATTGTCTGAAGCGTCAAAACCATTTCCGGTAATCATCGCACTTCTTGTACCTAAAGCCCAAATAGAAGAAATTGAATTATTGGTAAGATTAATTTCAGCTATAGCATTATTTTCCTGCAATGTTACCCATGCTTTTTCATTATCTGCAGATATAGTTATATATTCCGGCTCAAGGTCTTGCGATAACGTACTTGATTTCTTTAATTTTCTGACACCTGATTCAATCAACTCAGCTTCATTTGCATTAAACTGTGTGAAATCCAGAGTAGTTACATTATTCTGTGTTAAATTTTGAATACCGCCGCTAATATCAATAATACTTACCGAACCTTCAGGGTCAATAGTATAAGCATTATTTGGCTGACCTTCGTTAGCAGTCAATACTTTTTTTCCGTCATTAGTAAATACCACCATATCTGGAAGCGAACCCACAGTAACGTGATTTAAATAGTTACCATCGGTATCAAAAAAAACTACCTTACCCGGAAGAGTTTCATCTGCATTTGGGCTTGCAACTGCAACAACACCATTATTTACGGCAACACTTGTAATACCGCCGTAAGGAGTCATATTAATAGATTTAATTTTCTGAATAATTGAAGGATTAGAAAAATCAGAAATATCAAAGCGATTTTCAATAGCAGATGTTAGGAATAATCTTTTACTTATCGGGTCATAAGCTACTATTTCTGTTGTGCTTGTTGTAGCAGGGTCAGCATCAAAGCTACCAATATATGTAAGTTGAAGTTCATCTTTTGGAGCAACTATTTTTGTGTCATTATCTCTTATGTAAATAGTAGCATAGTTGAAACCGCTAATTGTTACTCCGTTTGCATTTTCAAGACTTAATACAAAATATTCATCATCTTCCGGAATATTATCATTAATAATCGGAATATTAAAAGTAAGTTCCAAATTGCTTGTAGGAGTAATATTGATAGTTTGAGTATTGAAAGTGAAATCACTGTTAACTGTTGCTGTACTGAATGGTGCAGGTTTTGGAACTAAATTCACGCTTGCATTTGAAGGATTTTCAATTTTCAATACTACTTTTGCAAAAATATCATCTTCTTCAAATACCAAGAAGTTGCTTGCAAATGAAATTTTTGTTTCATAATTGAAATTGAATAAGTAAGGAGTGAACATAACCTGACCTTCGCTATCCATTACATTCTGAATTGTGAGAGTATAATTATTTCCGGATTGAAATGAACCACTGTAATTTAACCATAATGTATCACGCAAGTTACCGTTGTTGCTTCTTGTAATAGCTGCAAGTCCGTTTACACCTGTGAAATTATTAATATTAGTCGCCGATGCTTCATTCATATCTTTATTGAATACTACCCTTATTGTGTTGTAATTGATAACAGTTACTTCAACAACTGTTGGTGGTCCTGGGAATGCCCATGAGGGCCATACCTGTGCAGGAGTTCCTGATGCAGTTCCAACCCAATTTTGAGGGTCTAATATTAATGGTCTTAATTGATTGAAAGGTAAATTCTGAGGTCCGTTATAAAATGCATTAACTGTATTACCATTGACATTATCTGGTGCTGTGCTTAAATTAATTGAATTTATTCCATCAGTCAATCCGGCGGGAATTTTTGAAAGACTACCGCCGCAAGTAGTATTATTAGCAATCCATGCGTTAGAAGAAAGTGCTGTGATATAGTTCGGATTCTGTGCTGTACCAGTATAAACAATTACCTGATCCCCACTTGAACTAAGACCAAAAGATGAACCGGTAACTGTACCAAAATTGGCAATATTATCATCATTCTGAATCTGAATTACTGTACCGGCAGGAATTCCGCTCTGTGGTGCAGTCCATACAATACCGCCGCTGCACTGTGACTGTGCATTATCTGTATATTTAGCATCAGTAATATTGATTTTTGTGCCGGGTAATATATTAACTGTAGTTAAAAGTGCTATTTCATCTGGTGTGCCAGTCGAGTTCATTCTATAAGCAACAGGAATCAAATCGCCTTTGTTGAATTGAGTCTGCAATGAAATTGTAGTGAATTGGATTGACTGAACATCTTCAATTGCATTATCGCTGAAGTCTTCGATTGAATTTGCTATTAGTGCAAGATAATATGTTTGACTATTAGCTAAATTTTGATTTGGTATTACTGTTAATACTTTATCGCTGTATGTTGCTGTAAAAGGAACGTTACTTCCATTGGCATTATTCATTTTGAAAATGATTACTGAAGCAGCATTTGAATTATTTATTTCTGCATTATTTACCAACCTGATGTTTTCATTGAATGTAATAGTCGGTTTAACATTTACCGGAATTTCAATAGCATTATTGACTGGGGCAAAAGTAACAACCGGTGGGAAAATGTCGCCTTCTTCAGAAATTCCTTCGAGAGTAAAATTATCAAAACGGTTATTACCAACCGTACCACCGGGACCTTGTTCGAAAGTAAACCTAATTTTGAAATCAGCATTATCATTTACTGCTTCGATTGCAGAAAAATCTAAAGTAATTAAAGTAGGGTTACCATTATTTGGAAGTATTGTATCTAAAACAATATAATTTTGCCCGTCAGTTGTGTAATGAACTATCTGCCAGCCGGCACCTGAACCTGAACGACGTGTGGCATATTTTACTACTACATCAGAAAATCCTGTTGTAGGTAATGAAAATACTAATGCACCTCCAATTGGGTCATTGAATCTTAAATGATTTCCTGATGCATCACCAAATCTGGCATTAAGGTTATCTACATTGAAATTCTGACCTGTGCCTCCAGCTACATCAATCTGACTAATTCCCCCGGGTATATGAGTAATACCTGCTCCGTTCAGCATTGAGTAAGGGGTGGTTAGTGTGGCAAGATTTGTGGGGTCATTAAAATTCCAGTAGTGAACCAGAACCTGTGAGTGAGAGAGGATTGATGTTGCTAATAACATCATTGAAAGTATAAGAAACCTTCTAATTACCATAAAGAAAAATCCTAAAAATTTTATAAAACTGTTTAAAAATATCTTTACAAAAGTAATGTTGAATTATAAATCTTTTATTTTCCCTAAGTTAATTATGAGTTAATTATAAATATGTTTATTCTTGCATTTGAAGTCAACAAAAACCATTTTATAATAAATAATATATAGTAAGAATAGAATTATTTTCTAATAAATTCTATTATTAAATTTTGGTTTATTATTTTTGTATTTTATTTAAATTACTATTTAGTAAATGAAAAGATTTCATCCAAACAATCCGTCTATTGAAGTTCCAAAAATTGATTTGGACAAAGCCAGACCTAATTGTGCCGTAGTAGGTGTTTACGGTCATCCACAAGCTGCAATAATAACATATTATGCACTTCATGCACTTCAGCATCGTGGGCAGGAAGCCAGTGGTTTAACATCCATATATTACGACGAAGAAAAAAAGAAGAAAAAATTTGCATATAAAAGAGGCTCAGGCTTGGTACTTGATGTATTTTCAGAGCCGGGAATTCTGACTGATGTTTTAAAAGGTGATATGGCAGTTGGTCATAACAGGTATTCGACAACAGGCTCATCTTCATCTGCAAATATACAGCCCTTCAATATGATATACAGCTCCGGAATACTCAGTCTTGCTCACAATGGAAATTTGACAAACACTCGTACTCTTAGAAAGCAATTAATTGATGAGGGCTCAATTTTCCAGACAACTACAGACTCCGAGCTTTTTCTGCATCTAATTGCCAAAAGTAGAGAAAATACGATTATTGAAAAAATTTGCTCTGCCCTTCGTAAAACCCGTGGAGCTTATTCTGTGGTAATTCAGACAGACAATATGCTTGTTGCTGCAAGAGACCCACACGGCGTCAGACCTCTGAGCATAGGCAGAATTAAAACCGACGATGGCTATGCTTATATTGTTGCATCTGAATCAGTCGCTTTTGATATCGTAAGTGCTGAATATGTTCGCTCGGTACATCATAATGAAATTGTTGTGATTGATGAAGAAACCAAGAAAACAGGAAAAATTAAAAGCTACAAAATTGCTGAGGAGACACCCGAAGCAAGACATTGCATCTTCGAATATATTTATTTCAGCAGACCGGACAGCAAGATTTTCGGACATTCAGTTGATAAAGTCAGACGTAAATTAGGAAAAAATTTGGCTGAAGAAAGCCCTGTTTTTGATGCTGATGATAAAATTCGAGCAGTACCTGTCCCTGACAGCGGCAATACTGCAACAATCGGTTTTGCGCGAGTGAACTCGCAGGTATCAAGTCCAACAGTATTTGAATTAGGACTTATTAGAAGTCATTATGTCGGCAGAACATTTATCGCACCAGGACAGAATAACCGAGAATTCAAGGTCAAAGCTAAATTCAATACTGTCAAAGGAATAATTGAAAACAGGACTGTTGTTCTTGTTGATGATTCCATTGTTCGAGGTACTACTTCAAAAGCACTTGTTCAACTCGTACGCGAAGCCAACCCTAAGCAACTTCATATGAGAATTACTTCGCCGCCAATTAAGCACCCTTGCTATTACGGAATGGATTTCCCAAGTGAAGAAGAGTTGATTGCAAATTATTATAAGTCTGAGAAAGAAATTGGCGATGCTCTCGGTGTGGATACACTGCATTATTTATCCACAGAGAAGCTGATGGAATCCGTACCGGACGATAAAGGTGTCGGTTATTGCACAGCTTGTTTTACAGGCGATTATCCAATTGAAATAGAAGACCAGAATATAGAAGTAAATACAAATGAATAATATTAGCTCTAAAGAGATGCAATCTACAAGAAGCAAAGGGACTGAAAGCGAATCCCTTGCTTCTGAATTCATTCTTAACAAGGGTTATGAAATTATTAAACGAAATTTTAAATTCGGAAGAAGCAGCGAAATTGATATAATCGCAAAAGATGGAAATACTATAGTTTTTTTCGAAGTAAAGTCAAGAAAATCATTTGAATACGGAAGCCCTATAGAATCAGTACCGCCTGCGAAAAGAAAAGCTATTTACCATGCGGCTAAAGGATATTTATATATTAATAAAATTGAAAATGCCGACTGCAGATTTGATTTCATCGGAATTGACCTTCGCCGTGACACTCCTGAAATTACACATATCGAAAATGCTTTCTGATTAAATAATTTACCTTTTAATACGTAAATAAAATAATGATTTTTCGATAATTATTTAGAATTTCAGAATTGCAAAAACTTGCCATATATCTCGCAATATTTTTAATTCCATTCCTTTCAACGAATTCATCAGATGACATTCTGAAAGGAATACCAGACAGATTTGATCCTGAGTATATCAGAGATTTTGATTACCCCTATTATACACTGGACAAAGTTTTATCAACATTTTATGATGAGAGAAAATTTGGCGAAAATATTTGTACAATAGGCTATATCAGTCGCGATACAAGTTATCCGGTGGAAAATGGAAATCTTCTGCTTCAGAGAATTTTTGTTACTTGCTGTTTAGCGCACGCAAGTCCCGTAACAATATATATAAAACCAATGACTGATTTATACTTAGCCGACAGCACCTGGATAAAAATTAATGGCACAGTTAATGGAGTTACTAACAATTTAGGTACGACACCTTGCATTATTGCAGACAGAATTGAAATTATTCCAAAACCTTCTAATCAATATTTGAATTGTAATGCCTGTCCCGCTGAACATTAATGATATTGACAAACTACCCAAACTCAATCTTCCTGAATATAGTTTCAAATTCAGGGAGGATTCTTTCGGCTGTGCAGAAATTTACGACCAATTTCGCAAAAGATATATTAAATTAACACCTGAAGAATGGGTAAGGCAGAATTTTGCTGTGTATTTAACTAAATATCTGGAATATCCGCAAAGCAGGCTTAAACTTGAGAAAACTGTAAAGATTGGTAATTCTCAAAAAAGATGCGATATTGTTTATTTTGACAAAAATCTTGGACCCGAAATAATTGTAGAATGTAAGTCTGCTGACATTGTTATTAAAAGAAGCCCTTTTGCACAGATTGCAATGTATAATTCATTACTAAAAGTAAAATATCTTATAGTTACAAACGGTTTAACTCATTATATAATGCAAATTGATTATCTTAATAATAAATTTGAAATTTTGAATTATATTCCTGCTTATAAATAGATGGACTTAAAATGAGAATTAAAAGAGAAGACTGTGTAGCAGTCATGGTTGATGTTCAGTCAAAATTGTTTCCTCATATTGATGCAAATGAAGAATTGGAGAGCAATATTATTAAACTTGTAAAAGGATTGCAGGTATTGGGAGTGCCAATTCTAATTACACAGCAATATACAAAGGGACTTGGTGAGACAATCGAAAGTCTTAAAGAACTGTTTGGAAATGAATTCCGACATATCGAAAAAGCTGAATTCAGTTGTCTGGATAATGTTGATTTTCAAGCTGAATTTATGGGTCTTTCGAGAGACCACCTCATAATTTTCGGTATAGAATCCCATGTGTGTGTTCTTCAAACTGTAATTGATGCAGTAGCAATGGGTTATATTCCTGTACTTGTCGAAGACTGCATTTCATCACGAAATCCAAATGACAAAACTCTCGCAATTGTTCGTGCCGGTTATGAAGGTGCAATTGTTACAAGCAGCGAATCATTGCTTTTTGAACTCACCAGAATTTCAGGTACTGAAGAGTTTAAAGCCATATCAAAAATTGTTAAATAAAAAAAGTCAAAAACTAAACTATAAAAACACGTCAAAAAATGTTACTTTTGTAGTTACGTAATTTTGCAAATTAAGAAAAAAATTATTTTGGTTGAAATCTGGCAGACATTAGAAGATAGATTCGTAAGTGATTTGAAAATTTTCCGGGTCAGGATGAAAAGGAGATTAAATCCTCTAACTAAAACTGACTCTGAATTTGTTGTGCTTGATTCTCCAAATTGGGTAAATATAATCCCGATTACTACTGAAGGAAAAATTGTAATGGTCGAGCAGTATCGTCATGGAACTGACAACATAACTCTCGAACTGCCGGGTGGTATGGCTGAAACAAGTGAAGATTTTTCTGATGCTGCTATGCGGGAATGTATTGAAGAAACAGGTTACTTAGGTATCGGTAAAGCTGAGAAAATTGGCGAAGTTCTTCCAAATCCTGCTTTTTTGAATAACAAATGTACTACTTTTGTTTGGAAAGATTGCAAAAGAGAATTTCAGCAGAATTTAGATCATAACGAGATAATTAACATAAAAGAATTTAGTATTGGTGAAGTAAAAAGTATGATTCAGTCAGGTAAAATTAATCATGCCATAATATTGAATGCTTTTTTCTTCTTTTTTTTAAAATACGATTATTTGACAAAGCAGAGTGAATGGGTAAGGTAATTTCAATAGCAAATCAAAAAGGCGGTGTCGGCAAAACGACTACGTCGGTCAATTTAGCGGCTTCGCTTGCCGCTTCCGAGTATTCAGTTCTCCTTGTGGATATTGACCCGCAAGCTAATGCTTCAGCAGGAGTTGGAGTAGATTCAAAACGCTCGGATAAGACAATATATGAAGTTCTTGTCGGTGACAGAAATATACGCGAGTCCATAATCAAGACTGAAATGCCATATCTTTCGCTTGTACCTTCGCATATCAATCTGGTAGGTGCTGAAATTGAAATGGTTGGTATTAAGCACCGCGAATTAATTCTAAAAAAAATACTGGATGAAGTCAGGGACGAATACGATTTTATTATTATAGACTGCCCCCCTTCGCTTGGTCTTCTTACTTTGAATTCTCTGTCAGCATCGGACTCTGTCCTGATCCCTGTGCAGTGCGAATACTACGCTCTCGAAGGACTCGGGCAGCTTTTGAACACAATATCCATAGTCCAGTATCAGTTAAATCATGATTTGGAAATAGAAGGCGTACTTCTAACTATGTATGATTCACGGCTGAGGCTTTCAAATCAGGTCGTGGAAGAAGTTCGTCGTCACTTCGGCAAGAAGGTTTTCAGTACTTTGATTACACGTAATGTTCGACTTTCCGAAGCTCCAAGTCACGGTAAACCTGTCATTCTATACGATGCCCTTTGCTCGGGCTCTCAAAATTATCTCGAATTATCTAAAGAACTTGTTGAAAAAAATAAGGATTTGTTAAAATCAAAATGACCAAATCCACAAAAATTAAACCCGGTCTCGGAAAAGGTCTTGGCGCATTGATTCCATCAGTTGAATTTCATGCTGAAACAGGATTTTCTGTAACAAAAGATAGTGAAGATGTCGGTAAAAACATACTTTCAAGTATTGAAGTATCTCAAATCAGAGCAAACCCTTATCAGCCGAGACAAGACTTTGATGCTGATTCCTTAGATGAATTAAAACGATCTATTCTTAAGCATGGATTAATAACTCCGATTACAGTGCGAAGGTCACTCAACGGTTACGAGCTTGTTTCCGGAGAAAGAAGACTTCGTGCACATCAATTAGCTGAACTTGAAACAATACCTGCTTATGTGCTTGATGTAAATACATCAATACAGATGCTTGAGCTGGCTATGATTGAGAATATCCAAAGAGAAGACCTCAATCCCATTGAGACAGCTCACGGATACAAAAGATTAATTGAGGAATTTAATTATACTCAGGAGCAGGTTGCTGAGCGTGTTGGAAAAGACCGCTCGACTATTACAAACTTCCTAAGACTATTGAAATTACCTGAAAATCTTCAGGAAGCACTCAGAGCTAAGGATATTTCAATGGGTCACGCAAGAGCTTTGCTTGCTCTTGGCGATACAGCCAAGATGATTTGGGCTGGAAATGAAATTATTTCCAAAAAACTTTCAGTACGTGATACAGAATCTTTGGTTAAACAAATTGAATCAAATCAGTCACAAGGTGGAATTAAATCAAAAAGCATATCCAAGAAGGAAATTATTAGCCCTGAAGTTAAGGCTGTATTGACAGAAAAAGCTGATAATCTAAGGAAATCTTTTGGCACACAAGTTAGAATTACACCTAAAACCAAACAGAGTGGTACTATTGAATTTGAATTTTACTCAGCAGATGATTTGGAACGTCTTATAGAATTATTTGAAATTATCAATAAGCGAATGGACTAATGGAAATTAATCTTGTACATTCGACTTTTGCAAGAGTAAGATATGCTGATACAGACCGTATGGGCTATCTTTACAATGGAAATTATTTGGCATTTTTTGAAGTTGGAAGAAATGAAATAATGCGTCAGTATGGCATAAGATACCGTGATTTGGAAGATGCCGGCTACTTGCTGCCACTTCGTGACGCTTATGCAAGATACATTTCACCAGCTTATTTTGATGATTATCTTGAAATCAGGACATCTTTGAATTTTACCGGAGGACCTATATTAAAATTTGATTACGAAATTTATCGAGATGAAACAAAAATTAGCGAAGGCTTTACTTCTCATATGTTTGTTACAAGAGAAACAAGGCGTGTTGTTAAGCCTCCAAAAATTTTTTTGGACTCTATTTCGTCAATTAATCTTTAATTTACAAAAGAAAGGTAATTTAATATGCCGGGAATAAAAATAATAATATTGAGTATAGTATTAATTATAACTAATACAGCCAGTCTTTTATCTGTAGATACACCTTTCAATTTTCTGAGATATGTACAGAGTGCAAGAGCAGCCGGACTTTCAGGGGCATTTACAACCATGACAGACGATCCTACGGCAGTTTTTTTCAATCCTGCTACTATTTCGACTGTTGAAAATCATCAGGCTTCAGCTACATTTCTTAAGCATGTACTCGATATTAACTCCGGCAATGTAAATTATGTTCACGCACTTGAAGGTACAGGTACTTTGGCTGCGAATATTGGATTTACTTCCTACGGCAGTTTTGATTATGCCGATAATCTTGGCAATAGAAACCGAGGCACTTTTGGAGCCAATGATCTATCCATTGGTGTATCGTATTCAGATGAGCTTGATACAAATTTCTTCTATGGTGTTACTCTGAAATATATTTTTGTAGGTATTGAGCAAGTTTCGACATCTGCTATGGCTGTTGATGCCGGACTTCTTTACAGACTACGTGATGGAAGAACAAATATCGGGCTGTCTGTTCTTCATGCCGGAATGCAACTTACAACTATCTCAAACCAAAATGAATCACTGCCTCTGGATTTGAGAATTGGCGTTAATCACCGTTTGAGAGGACTGCCTCTTCTTTTCAATTTTAATTTTCATCATCTCGCCGATGATACTGATTCATTTTTTGATAAATTTAAAAGTTTTTCGCTTGGCGGGGAATTTTATTTTGGCGAAGTTGTGCAGGTAAGACTTGGATATGACAACCAAATCCGTACATTTACAGCGCCGGAAGCAGACAAAGGGCTGACAGGAATTTCAGCCGGGTTGGGACTTACTTTTGAAGACTTCAATTTCGATTACGGATTTTCAAGATATGGTTCAAATGCCAATTTACATAGATTTTCAGTTAGTTTAAATGTTAATAAATTATTTTAATAAAGTATTATGAGATATAAAATTTTAATTATCGCTATGTTTGCTTCATTAATGATGATGAATGCAAATATTTTACAGGCTCAGAATAACCAAATAAAAATACTGAAGCCCAAAGTTTTTGCAATGGATTTAATTTTTGCAAATCAACTACTCAATACAATTGAATTACGTGGTAGCGAAGTTGATGCATTAATTGAAGTAAAAAATGTTCTCAAACCTTATGTAGAGCAAATTCAAAAAGAAAACATTGCACTTAATAATCCGGTAAGTTTTGATATTCCTGCTGCTATAGCTTCCAATTTACTGCAATTTATGGAGCGTGGGAAAATTACAGGTGCTGATGTAGAGAAATACAAGCGATTTGTAGATGCGGTTATCTTATCTGCAAAAGAGAATGAAGGTAAGTAAAATCAATAATATGGCTCTATTATGAAGGCTAAAGATTCCGACAGACAAGTTGTTCTGAAAGTTGAAGAACTATTAAAACGTACCAAAGGTAAAGTCTCTCCGGCTGATTTATCAGCAGAGACAGGTTTTTCGTTGCAACAAATTAATGATGCAATGGCAAGGCTAATTGAACTTTATACTGCGAGAGTTTCGATGGACTCTAATACCGGAAAGTTAGTCTTTAAATTCAACTATCCCTTACAAAAGCGTGGAAAGAAAACATTTAAAGAACTTTTTCAACAATTCATGAACTGGTTCTGGAAGATTTTCAAAATTGTTTACAAGGCATCAATTGGTGTTGTGCTTGTATTTTATACTGTGATATTTGTACTTATTTTATTAGCTTTAAGGTTTAGTGGCAAGGGGGATAACGACAATGGTGGTGGTATAGATATCGGTCCGATTGTCGGCGGATTATTCAGAGGTATTATGGATGCATTTACAATACACTTGTGGATGCGTACATTCTCATACCAAACAGATTCTTATGGCAACCGCTTTAAACATTATCAGCCCGAAAAGAATAAAGGCAGAAATTTCATTCAGTCTGTTTACAGTTTTGTTTTCGGTCCGGAAAGACCTGAGTACGACCCTCTTGATGATCACAAGGAAGCAGCAGCATTCATTCGCAAAAACAACGGGAAAATCACTGCCGGACACATCGTTACCCTAACTGGTGTTAGCTATGACGTCGCTGAAGAACGTTTGGCTGAATATGCCTCCCGATACAGCGGAGACTTGTATGTCAATAATGACGGCATTTTGATTGGTGAATTTCATGATATGCTGAATTCATCAAGTGATGAGCTCAAAGGTGGCAAAATTGTATTTTATGAAGATGAAGTTGATCCACCTTATGAATTTACGGGAAATTCTACCGGAAAAAATGTCGGTATAATTGCGATGAATTCATTCAATCTTATTATGTCAATCTTTCTTACATCTGTATTTTCAGGTGCTCAGCAGCTTACTTATGTAAATGAAGCCGGTGAGATTATTTCCTCAGAAGCATTAGTAAGTCCATTTTTAACAATAGGCTTAGGATACTTTCCTCTGGTGTTTTCGATAATATTTTTTGCAATTCCGATTGTGAGATATTTTATCGTAAAAAGAAATAACAATAAACGTGAACAAAACATCCTTAGAAAGAAGCTCATTGGAGCTTTCGTGCGAAATCACAGTCGCAGTATCAGGTTTGATGATATTATGAGCGTTACGGGCATCAACCCAAAATTACAATCTGTAGTCAAGAAAATTCTTGAGAGACTTGTTATAGAAATGAAAGGTGAAATCAATATTGACACAAGTGGAAATCCTGTATATTCTTTCCCAAGATTATCTACAGAACTCGGAATCAGATAAGAATATTTATTTTGTTGAAATAATTGTCTGAAATCGCTGGTTTGTAATTCAATAAAAATGCCACACCAAGACTATTGCGGAGTGGCTTATAAAACAAAAAGAAATATTTATAAATATTACTTCCTGATATTTACTTTCAAATAATACAAAATCATTAAATTCGTTTTTATGATTATCCTATTTATTAATTAGTTAGTATGGTTATGCAAAACCTGAATACAATAGACATAAGCTGTATTCTGCCGGAACACCATATGTTAGCTTTTGATTTCATTTATTCTCCAAAATCCAAAAAAAAGAAATCTGACATTTTGAAATCAATTATGATAAAGAAAAAAAATATACACTGAGTCCAGCCGAAGTGAGTTTTATAATCTTCGACTTCGCTCAGACAGACAATAAACAAACATAAAAAACATAGAAATAATGGAAAAATTTGACCGAAAAAAGCATTGGGAGAATGTCTATCAAACAAAAGAGCTGAAAGACGTTAGTTGGTTTCAACCGACCCCGGAAACCTCTTTGTACTTCTTTAAACAATACAACATTCCTACAACTGCAAAAGTGATTGACATTGGCG
The DNA here is from genome assembly GCA_019637995.1 of Ignavibacteriota bacterium. Lineage (NCBI taxonomy): Bacteria > Pseudomonadati > Ignavibacteriota > Ignavibacteriota bacterium. The sequence continues at coordinate 1,130,119 of JAHBUQ010000002.1, read as the reverse complement.
GTGGTGACAGCTTTTTAGTTGACCATTTGCTGGACTTAGGTTATCATGACATTTCAGTGCTTGACATTTCAGCGGCTGCTATTGACAGAGCAAAACAGCGACTTGTGGACAGAGCAAAAAACGTAAAATGGATAGTTGCAGATGCAGCGACTTTCAAGCTGACAGAGAAATATGACTTTTGGCACGACCGAGCCGCATTCCACTTTCTGACAGACGAACAAGATATTTCAGGCTATTTAGAAACTGCCCGTCAATCTATTAATCCAACAGGTATTTTGGTGATTGGGACTTTTTCTGAACAAGGACCGAAAAAATGTAGCGGAATAGAAATCAAACAATATTCTGAAACAACCATGACCGAACGACTGAAAAATTTCTTTGAAAAAATAAAGTGCATAACTGTTGACCATATAACACCGTTCGATACAATTCAAAACTTTGTTTTTTGCAGTTTCAGAAAATTACAGAAAACTTGACACAACACGAATAAATCGAAGGGTTAAGACATAATACTGAGTATTTCAAAATTAATTATTACAATTATCATCCCATACGCCTTATAAAATATATAGAACTGCAAACAAATTTTTACTGATAATTTCGCTATAAGATGAATTAATCAAATTATTTCTAAAACTTTTTTGGTTAATTCACTTTCTACTTCGCCTGTATTAATAGTGCTGCTCGGCTCAATAAGCAGAATTTTACATTCCTGACCGGCGTAAGGTTTATGCTCAACACCTTTTGGAACAATATACAAATCGCCTTTGTTCAGATTCACTTCCCCATCACGAAAATCAATTCTGAGGCTACCTTCAATTACCATAAACAATTCATCTGTGTCATTGTGGCTATGCCAAACAAAATCGCCTTGAATTTTCGCAATTTTGATGTGATAGTCGTTAATTTGAGCAATTATCTTCGGAGACCAATGCTCAGAAAATAATTTAAATTTTTCATCAATATTTACCGGCTGATATTTCATTTTTCCTCAAAATAATTAATATTTTAAAATTGAATTAGCGTTTCGTTTCAAGCCTGCAATTTTTAATCTTTTAACAGGTGAATTTTTAAATAATCGGCTAAAATCTTGCTGCTCCATATTCTCAATTTCCTTTTTTAATAAAGAGCCGTCCTCTAATCTTGATTTGAACAATGATTCAGAAGTTATGACCGGCTTATGTTTATTCCATGGACAAACTTCCTGACAAATATCACAGCCATAAATCCAGTTTTTTGAATTCGTGGCAATTCCATCCGGAATTTCAATATCAGGTTTTGCTTCTATTGTCCAGTATGATATGCACTTTCGTGAGTCAACAACTTTATCGTTTACTATTGCTTTTGTAGGGCAAGCATCAATACATCTAGTACAAGTACCGCAAAAGTCTTTCGCCATAGGGTCAGACGGTAAATCAAGATTTGTAATTATTATTCCAATAAAAAAATACGAGCCGAAATTCTTGTTGATAATCAAGCTGTTTTTCCCCTGCCATCCAAGCCCTGAAATTGAAGCCCATTGCTTCTCAAGAAGCGGACCTGTGTCAACATAAGATTTTAACCGGGCAGAAGGTTCAAAATTTAATATTTCATTTTCTAATAATCTCATTTTATTGATTAGAATATCATGATAATCGCTTCCCCAAGCATACCTCGAAATTTTTCCTGATTCATTTTGTTGAACTTTCGGATGTATATTACCTGTAAAATAGCTGTGGGCAAGTGCAATTACAGACTTAGCTTCAGGAATGATTTGTCTGATATCTTCTCTTTTCTCAATATTCCTTTCCATCCAATTCATAGTGGCATTCATATTTTCTGAAAGCCATTTGTTATAATTCCTAATTTCATTCTTTAGAACTCTGTAATCAGCTACAGAAAGCTGCTGAAAACCAAGCTCAAGGGCTTTGTCTTTAAGTATAGATTTAAGTTTATATTTACCGTGGTTTATCTCCTCCATTTAGGTACTTCAAATTCCGGTTTTTGGACATAGACATCATTGTCTTTTTCAAATACTTCATAATTTTTCAAACTTTTGATTCCTTGACGGGAGTTAACATTCTGTCCGTTATCAAGTGAATAAGTCCATCCATGAAGAGGGCACATAACAGTCAAATCTTTAATTATACCTTCGAATATTCTGTCTGCGTGTCGGTGAGGACATATATTATCCAATGCATAAAGCCTGCCTTTCACCCTGAAGACTGCAAGTTGAAAATCTTCATCACCATCGAATAAAATCTGCCTGCCTTTACCTTCGTAAACTTCTTCAGAAGAACAAACTCTAAGATATTCCTTTCCTTCAAAATTTACCGTGTTGTTTATATTAATCATAATTTAACTGCTTATAGTTATAATTTCTCCTACACCAAATCCTTTTCCTGTATCTGCGAGTCTGCATGCCTGAATAAAAGCATCATGCTCAAAGCAAACAATTGTATTCTCTTCATAGAATTTAGGAAGCAATTTCTTTTTTTCTTCCATTGTTGTCAGCGGAAAATTATCATAAGCAAGACCGAAAGTATATGTCAGATGTGCCACTGTTGGAGACAGGTCTGATATATAAATCAGACTTTCACCTTGGGACTTTAGCTTAACCATTTGAAGTGCCTGAGTGTGACCATTGACAGGTATAACAGAAATACCATCAAAAATCTCCATTTCTCCATTTGTAAATTCTAAAATGCCTTCTCTGATAAGGGGCTCAAAATCATCGTTGATAAAAGAAGCCCGGTCTTTATCGGTTGGCTTCATTGCCCAGTCGAAATGCTCTTTTTGAACATAATATTTTGCATTAGGAAATGTAGGGATTAATTTCTGATTTTCAATAATTGTCGAGCCACCCGTATGGTCAAAATGCAGATGTGTTAGAATTACATCTGTAATATCTTCCGGCTTAAGATTGAATGTTTTCAGACCAAGTGCAATGCTGCTTTTGGAAGCATCAATACCATAAATATTCATAAATTTTTCTTCTCGTTTGTTTCCATTACCGGTATCAACAAGAATTTTTTTATTATCAAACTCTATCAGCAAAGGTCGTGCGGCAAGAGGAATTCTGTTTTTTTCATCTCCATGATTGTATTTTTTTGACCATAAAGCTTTCGGTACAACTCCAAACATTGCACCGCCATCAAGATGAAAAAGTCCGGTATCCACTGCGTTGACTTCAAATTTACCTAATTTCATAATATATCATAATTATAATTATTAAAAATTGTTTGAAGTATGATTGATGAAAATATTGATTAATAAGGGTCTTTATTTTTAATAATAGCATATAAATACAGTAGAATTTTCCGTAATTTTATCATAATTAGAGATTTGGCAATGTTTTTGATAGGAAACTGTCTATAGCGTTAATATTTTAATATAATTTACAGAAATTTTAAATGAATTTGACTTCTTTTGGCAGAGAACATGTAATGAGAAAAATATTTATCGGTACCGGAGGAAATATTCCCAATGGTTTCGACCCCCTAAGTATTACCGACAGCAATAATACTGTAAATTTGAATCATTTGAAATCGGGTATTATGTCGGATTCTGCAGATGAAATAATAATAGAGAATATTCTTGAGATATGCAGCATTGAGGAAGTTTCTGATTTGATTGATGCAATATCCAATATCCTTGTTAAGAGTGGAAATTTTGAAATTCATTTTATTGACGCTGTGAATTTATTTCGAAAATTTGATAATCGAAAAATCTCATTGGAAGAGTTTAACAGTATAATTTCTAAAAGTAAATCCTTAATTGATAAATCAAGTCTGACTGATATTTTAAATAAAAGTAATTTTGACATAACAGGTTTTCAATTCAAAGATTCAACAAGTTGGGATGACTATAACTGCATAATAAAAGCCAAAAATAATAAATCCGCGAGTGCCCCCGAACCAATCGAAAGTCAGAAAAAGCTCAATATGCCAATCATTGATAATCTTGATTTTACAAATCCGAAAATCAGCAATGACGATTCTGAGTATGATTTCGACCTTTTGAATGAAGTCATCAATACCGATAAGCATCCTGATTCACTTGATTATGATTTGCTTTCAGAGGTTATGAATTTTTCATTTGAACCGAAAAACAATGAAATGTCGGATGATGCTGACGACCTTCTAACTGAAGTAATTGGTTTTTCTCCAGTCGAAATTGCTGATACAAGTCAAAATGAAGGGCAAAGTCTTTTCGAAGAAATTATGAATTTTTCGTTCGATGAGGATAAACCCGAACTAAATATAATTTCGAAATCAAGAAACTCAGATAACCCGAACAACTTATTCGAAACGAAATTAAAATCAAAAATTGAAGATACATTTTCAAGATACGAAAAGGAAACATCAATGAAAAAGCCATCAATAAATATTGTTTGGGAAGGTTCGCAATTTGTTTATAATCCACTTGCTCACGTAAATCGTGAAATGTGTTCAGTACTATTAGATGCTGAAGTTGCAAATCTGACAATTGTTCCATATGAATCAGATGACCCAAATTTCAATAAATATGATGTCAAAAAAGGGCTTCTTGAAAATGATATCAGGCAGAAAAAAGAGGTTTCCCCCGAAATTGCCAAATTGCCATATGCATGGATTAGACATCAGTTTCCCCCAAAATCTGATGCACCTCGCGGCTCAAAATGGTTTATCATGCAGCCATGGGAATTTTCACGTCTTAGAAGTGATATGAAAGTTACACTTAGTTTGGCTGATGAAATCTGGGCTCCGTCATTCTACACAAGAAAGGCGATGATTGATTCAGGACTTGATTTCAACAAAGTTCAGGTAGTTCCTCTTGGAATAAATCCCGATATATTTAAGCCTTATGGCGATAAATATCATCTGAATACAAACAAGAAATTTAAATTTCTATATGTTGGCGGAACAATCTACCGAAAAGGATTTGATATTCTGCTTAAAGCATTTATTGAGACATTCAACGGAAATGATGACGTATGTTTGGTTATTAAAGAACATGGTGCTGATAGTTTCTACAAAGGAATGACTTCTGAATCAGCCATAAATTCTGCAAAAAGAGAATATAATGCACCTGAAATATTATATATTAATGATAATTTGACAGAGCTCGAAATGGCTTCGCTTTACAGAGCCTGCAATGTAATAGCAGCACCGTACCGAGGTGAGTCATTCTGCCTGCCACTTCTCGAAGGTACAGCTTGCGGACTTCCTGCAATTGCTACAAAAGGCGGTGCGAGTGATGACTTCCTGGAAGAAGCATTTACATATTTTATTTCAGCCGAGAAAAATAATATTGGCAATCAAATTGACGGTATGCCTCTAACAGGCAATGCAACTTTACTTGAACCATCATTTGATGAATTAAAAGAAATTTTACTCAGTGTTTATAATAATCCCGGTAATTTACTTAGTATGGGAACTGTGGCATCAGCTTATGCACGAACAAAATGGACCTGGGATAAATCAATTATCAAGGCTTTGAGAAGGCTTGATTATCACTTCAGCACAAAAATGTCGCTTGCAGCCGAAAATCAGTTTTCAGATAAAATTGATGATACAATCGTATTCGGAACAGCTGAACATACATATATTGAAGGCGATTTTAACGAAGCAGTCGAACTTTATATGAAAGCAATAAAAGGAATAGTGCCGGAAAAGTACAAACTGCTGGGTCTTCATAGAATTGCTATGATACTAATTAATAAAGGTGAATACTCTGCTGTTGAAGATGTGTTTCGTTCAATTGACCAAATAAGTTTTAATCATCCGGATACCATTTATTTAAAAGTAATTCTAAATGCTTCTCAAGATAAACATACAGAAGCACTGGAATTTATTTCCGAGCTGATGGATAACTGGACAAGTAATAAATTCGAGAGTTCACTTGGGCATAATTTAGATGATTTATTAGTACTTACGGCTGATTTACTCAGAGCCGGTGATGATATTGAGGCAGCTCACAGCCTTTATACAACAGCTCTTAGTATGAACAATTCTAATGCCTTTGCATGCTACGGGGCGGGAATGTGCTTTAAAGTATCAGGACTTGAAAACGAAGCAAAAGAAATGTTCCGTTGGGCTGTAGATATAAACCCTGAATTTGAAGAGGCAAAATTTGAACTTGAAAATATGTAGAAAATAAGCAACTTGTAACTTTTTTCATGTTCTGAGTGTTATATGTCAATTAGAGTTTGGTTAATTTCGTTAATTTTATTTTATAACATGCTGAAACTATGAAAAATATTTTACTCTTTGCTTTTATACTAATTAATATAAACCAATTATCAGCCCAAGATTACCACTTGGGTTCTGTTACTGTAAAGTTCAAGCCAGAGTCTAACCACTGGAAATTACTGAGAGATAACAATTTGGATAAATTGATTGAATTAGATTCATATCTCGGAAATCATAAAATAAGTAGTTATATTAACCCTGCAATAATTTCAAATCTCAATAAATCCGGCAAAGATGTAAATAATTTATTGTCTTCCAAGAAAATAAATTCATTAGAAAGAATTTTTGTTATTGATTATGAAAAAAATATTGACCCACTTATTCTCTCGCGTAAATTGAAATCGTTTGATTTCATAGAATATGCCGAGCCGCGATATATTCATAAAATTTTTGATGAAGGCATTCCGAATGATTCACTTTTTGACAAGCTTTATCATATGGAAACTTGCAATATAATTGAAGCATGGCAACATATTGATACAGCCGGCAAGATTGTAAAAATTGCTGTCGTTGATACTGGTGTTGATTACCTTCATGAGGATTTAGAAGGAACTATATATATAAATCCCGGTGAAGACGGACTTGACGAGAATGGTAATGATAAACGAACAAATGGTATTGATGACGACGGAAACGGCTTCATTGACGACTATATGGGTTGGGATTTTGGAGCAGATAATATTGAAGCAGGATTCGATAATGACCCTATGCCTGGTCATCCTCACGGTACTCATGTTGCCGGAATAATTGCAGCAGTAAAAAATAACGAGATTGGTATAGCAGGAATAGGATTGAATACAAAGATTATTCCTGTAAAAATTGGGTACGACTCACCGAATTCAAGGAGTTTGACAAATTCTTATGATGGATTATTATATGCCGCTATAGCCGGCTCTGACATAATTAACTGCTCATGGGGAAGCGGTGGATACTCTCAGGCAGAACAAGAAGTAGTTGATGCGGTTAATGAATTAGGTTCTCTAATTGTTGCTGCTGCAGGAAATAATGGAGCTGAAATTGCTTTTTATCCAGCCTCTTATGACGGCGTCATTTCAGTTGCTGCAATAGACGCTTTAGACTTCCGTTCAAGTTTTACAAACTACTTCTCGACTGTTGATATCTCGGCTCCCGGAGTGGATGTGATGTCAACAATACCTGTAAATGAATATGTTGCCTGGAGTGGTACGTCTATGGCTTCACCTGTTGTAGCCGGAATTGCAGGTTTAGTGAAAATGAATTATCCGAAATACAGCAATCTGCAAATCGGGGAACATTTGAAAGCGACAGCACAGAATATTGATGCTATAAATCCCGGCTACTCAGGTTTGCTTGGAACCGGAAAAGTTGATGCTCTGAGAGCTGCAACAGAGGAATATCCTGTATCAATTACATTGGAAAATTACAAGATTATTGAAGAGATCTCTGATGGCATAATCGAAAATGGGGAGCGTATTGATATAAAAATCGAACTTTTCAATGCACTCAATCCGGTGAGCGATGTAAGAGTATTTGCTTTAAGTACAGCATATTATCAACCTCAATTTATAAATGATGAACTATCAGCAGGAAACTTTGCTGAACTCGAAAGTAAAATAGTGGACGGCACTATTTCATTACGTGTTTCAAATGCTGCTGAACTTAATTCTACTTTGCCAATAACAATCAGGATAATTGATGGCGACGGCAGAATGTTTACAAGTACAATAACGATTTTAATAAATCCAAGCTGGCGTACTATGAGGCATAATAATATTGCACTTACCTTTACAAGTCAGGGCAATATCGCTTATGATGATTTCCCCAATAATAACCGAGGTGACGGTTTCTCCTATAATGAGAGCTCAAATTTGTTATTTGAAGGGGCGTTGATGATTGCTTACTCTCATGATATTCTTGCAAATGTGGCAAGAGGTTCCTCGGGTTCAGCAAAAAATCGAGATTTTCTGATTGATAAACCTATAATAAGTGAAATTAAATCAATACCAAATCATGAATATACTTATACTGAGTTTAATTCGCGTGAGGATTCTTTAATCTCTCCCGTAAAAGTAAAGCAGCGAGGTTATCAGTTCTCCGACGAGGGAAAGGATGATATTATTTTTGCTGTATATGATATAATAAACACATCCGATAAATATCAGGATTCGGTATATGTCGGACTTTATCTCGACTGGGATATTGGTCCCGGTGGCAGCAATAATAAAGCTATATGGCATAATATCGGAAATTTTGCTTACCAAAAAAACATTGTTGATGAAAATCTGCCGGTTGCAGCAGTCCAGTTGATGACCAACCAAAGAGTAAATTTCTTTGCTATTGATAATGACGGTGAAACTGAAGAAAATCCGGGTGTTTATGACGGATTTACAAAAGAAGAAAAGTGGCGTATGCTATCAGGAAGAATCGGTCGCGACTCATCAAATTCTACAGATGCATCTATGGTTTTTGGCGCTGGACCTCTCAGACTCAGAGCTGGCGATACTTCGAGAGTTGCTTTTGCTTTCTTCAGTGGAAATAGTTTGGACGATGTTATTGTTACAAAGTTTCTGCATTTACAAAATGCTTATGATTTAATTGAACCAAAAGATGATTTCGCAACAAACCCTCAAAAAAATGATATTAATTTGTTATTTCCAAATCCGGCGAGCAGAGATGTCACAATTGAGTTAGCTATTTCGGACAAAAGTCATGGTACACTTACATTGTGGGATATGAATGGAAAGTTGATAGATGAAATTTTAAGTTTCGACTTAAGTAATTATGAAGATTACAGAGGAATTTACAGAATAAAATATAATCTTGACAAGCTTTCACAAGGACAGTATATTCTAAGATTCTTAAATAGTTGGAATGAATCTGTTGAAATATTGAATGTTATCAAATGATAAATTGAAAATAAAAAATTGCCGAATTGCAGAATAATTTTAAAAATAATATCAGTTACTTGTAAAATTTACTTATTTTTGAACTTTACAATTTATTAACAATTTTATTTGAAGGTATTCTATGAAGCAACTTATACTATCTTTAATTATGCTTGCACTTGTATTGCAATCATGTTCTGAATCAACAAACTCTTCAAATTCCGGTACTCCGGCAGCTGACAATAATATTTTACCGCTGAAAGTCGGAAATGAATGGCACTATCAGGATATCTTAATAGCAGATAATGAGACAATTACCGGAGAAAGTCGCAATGTAGTTACCCGTATTCAGGATGTTGAAATTGAAAATAAACTTTACAAAGCATTTGCAATAGTTGAATACAACACTAACAATGAAGCGGTATATCAAAAATTCATAAGCAGAACATCAGTAGGAATTTATAATTTTGCTAGCGAAAATGACCCGTTTAATTTGAAATATCGCAACCTGACAATAAAATATCCGTCCTGGACGAACGAAAGATGGGATGCTATTAACCATAATTTTACAAATCTCTCTCATAGATTTTCGCATGATACTTGCAGTGTGATATGTCTTGGTACAAAAGAAGATATAAAAGTGCCTGCTGGTGATTTCAGATGCTCAAAATATCAGTATGAATTTAAAAATAATTCAAAGATTATTGAATGGTGGGCTGTTGGTGCCGGACTTGTCCGTTATGAATATTATGACGACAAAGGCGAAATTATTCGAAAAAGAGAATTGAAAAGATTAATTATAGAATAATCCTTTTAAAATTACAACACAATGCAGAACGAAAGAGGATTATGGACATCCAAAACTGGGTTTATTCTCGCAGCCGCCGGCTCGGCAGTTGGACTTGGCAATATTTGGAGATTCCCATACATAGTAGGTGAAAACGGTGGCGGTGCTTTTGTATTAATTTATTTAATATTTGTATTGCTTTTGGGATTGCCCTATCTTATGGCAGAATTTTCACTTGGCAGAGCATTTCAACTTAATCCGGTAGGTGCAATAAATAAGGTAAAACCAAATTCCATTTGGCGGTTCAGCGGTTATATAGGTATAGCAACAAGTATAGGAATTTTGTCATTTTATGGTGTTATTGCCGGCTGGACTTTCGGATATATTTTTAAATCGTTTGGCGATCCGATAACTAATGGCACAGAAAGCTTTACTTCCTTTATCAATAATCCGATATACGAGATTGGACTATTTGCATTTTTCATTTTTCTGACTGCTTTGATTGTATATAAAGGTGTGGAAGCCGGTATTGAGAAATGGTCTAAAATTCTGATGCCTTTTTTGCTTGTAATAATGATTTTTCTTATCATTTATGCAAATATGCTTCCCGGTGCTTCACAGGGTTTGGAATTTTATCTGGTTCCGGATTTTAGCAAAATTTCACTCAAAACAATACTTGCTGCACTCGGACAAGCATTCTTTTCGCTTAGTTTGGGGCTTGGACTTATGGTAACATTTGGCAGTTATTTGCCAAAATCAACTGATATATTTTCAGCATCATTATATATTGTTTTATTTGATGCGTTAATTGCAATTCTGGGCGGTCTGATAGTGTTCCCTGCTCTTTTTGCAATGGGAGAAAATCCTGCATCAGGTCCTGCTCTTGTATTTATAGTATTTCCTCAACTATTTTCGCAAATGGCGGGTGGAATGTATATTGGTGCTTTATTTTTCGTTTTGCTCTCAATAGCCGCTCTTACTTCGACGGTCTCACTGCTTGAAGTGCCGGTATCTTTTATTGTGGATGAAAAGAAAAGCAATCGGAAGAGTATGGTATGGAAAGCATCATTTGTCGTGTTCATAATTGGTCTTCCCTCAGCACTTTCTCAGGGTACAGTTACTTTTTTTTCGGACTTCGGTTTATTTCCGTCAAGTCTTGCCTCGCCTGATTTTCTGAGTCAAATGAGCTTTTTATTCGGTGATTTTATGCTGACATTCGGGGCGCTGACGCTTTGCATTTTCATTGGCTGGGTTTGGGGTGCTAAGAATGCTTCTTCGGAATTGTCTTTAGGAAGCAGGTTTTTCAGTAAGTTTTCAGGTATTTGGGTTATTTTAATAAAATATATTATTCCTATAATAGTTTTAATAATTTTGTTGGGCATTTTCAAAATCAGCGATATGGTTGAATAATTTTTTTTGGTGGAATCGTGAAAAATATTTTAATTAATTCTTTAGTAATATTAATATTGTTTGTAACTTTATCAAATTCACAAACAATAGACAAAGAACTTTTGCCGGAGCTTATCTCACCGAGTAACGCAGGGACTGAATTTCAGTTCAGCTTTATTCCAATATATTTTGATGAAAATGATAATTATAACACAGTGAGAATTTATTTATCTTCATCAGTGAATTGTAGTGTAAGGATAAATGTTCCGCAATCATTTATAGATACCACTTTGGAAGTTAAAGCCAATCGCGTTTCCGAATATTCACTCCATCCTAAGCTTGTAATTCCTTATTCAAGGGAAATGGATGATTTTCTTCAAATACCTGAACGTGTAGTAAATCGAAGAGCAATGAAAATAACATCAGATTCTCCTATAATTGTTTATGCTTTAGTACGACTGAAGAATTACTCTGAGGGATTTATTGTACTGCCCAAGAATTTCTGGGGCAGAGAGTACAATATATCAACATATAATGATTTTAGGAATAATACCAATACATTTGCTCCATCAACGGCTGTTATAGTAGGAGGATATGATAATACAAGAGTAACATTCCGATTAGGTGGCAACGATAAAACACGCATAATGCTGTCGAATATGAAGGACTCACTTGTTACTGGAGAAAGCTATGTAATGAATTTAAATGAAGGTGATATTTGGGTTATACCTGCTGTTGGAAATACAAATGACCTTACAGGCAGTACTATAAGAGCTAACAGACCGGTATCGGTAGTGACAGGTAATTACTGCGCCAATGTACCTATGAATATTTCTCCTTGTGGTCATTTAATCGAACAGGAACTTCCCGTTACTTCTTTTTCATACAGATATTTTGTAACCCCCATTATTGGCAGAAAACGTGGTTCTTATGTGAAAGTAAGTGCTCACGCTCCCAATACTGATGTTATGCTGAATGGCAGTAAACAAGGGACAATTGCCGAAAATTACGGTAAGGAAGGAGAGGGATTCTTATCATTTAGAGTCAATAATGACAATAAACCGGCTGTAATTTCATCCGACAAGCGCATAAATGTAGTGCAGTTTAACTATGGCAAGCAAGATGATGAAGATGACGGAATTCCATTCAAAACTCAAGTATTATCAAGTGAACATTTCTCGAAACTTATTAAGTTTAATCTTCCTGCACTTAAAATATCTAAATTTTTCGTTAAAAATTATGCTAATATCATATTCAAACCTGATTCAGAAGGCAATATCCCGATTGATATGACGCTAACCGAGTTTGATGCAAACGGAAATCGCAAGGTTAAAACAGTTCGCGAACTTGCCAAAAATCCTTCAGTTGAGTTTCCTGACCCTGAAACCGATGGCAGTCGCTATCACTTTCTGACAATCGAGCTTCCTCAGAGCGGTAATTTTTTGCTAAAATCTTCTGAACCTGCAGGAGTAATGATATATGGAAATACACTAAAAGAAGCTTATGGCTATCCTGCCGGAATAAGAATGGTCAACAATGACAGACCTAATGATACTCTTGCGCCTTCAGTTAATTTTACTCCTTATGCAAATGGCGAATATGCGGGAGAAATAATTGATATGCCTACTCAATCAAATGTAAGAAGCAACCTTGCTATGGTTCACCTTATTGGTGATTCATCATATAATTATCGCCTGAATTTCAATAGTTTTACACCGGGAGTTGATAATTCTACTACATTCGATATACGCCCTATTAGCATTACTGAACCTGCTCAGGCATATCTGAGAGTAGTTGATTTTTCAGGTAATGATACAATATTAAGATTCTATTATACCAATGTTCCGGAACTGCCTGTTATAAAATTAGCTGAATTTGCTGAAACAAAATTATGCCCTGATAATGACTATAAAATCAATTTCAATGTAACTCAGGCAGAGATGCAAAATACTAACAGGTTCAGACTAAGATTAGGAAAAGTTGTGCCGGATAAACCGGGTTTTCCACTTGCCATTGCCGAAGTTCAAGGAGCTTCCCCGAGAGAAATCAACTTCAAATTACCAATAAACCTTTCAACCGGTGATGATTACTTTTTGTATATCGAAAGTACAGTACCACCCATCATAAGCGATACGATAGAAAATATTTCAATCTACGAAATGCCTGATTTGTCCATAAGTGGTATAAGAAAAGCTTTCTCGGGTAATGAGTACATTTATGTTACTCAGAAAAGGAATGTCATTTACAAATGGACTGCTGTTAATGGAAATATCACAGGTGCAGATGATTCTGATACTGTAAGAATCAACTGGTCAGATTACCGTAGTGGGAAAGTTGTTCTTACTTATACATCCGAGGACGGATGTTCAATTGTCAGAGAAATTCAGGTTGATATTACCCCGGAAAATAACAACAAAATCGAAGGTTTGGACTTGGTTTGCAAAACTGATGAGGTGTTTTACAATTCCGTAGAAACAACCGGTACTTTTCAGTGGTCTGTTTCAGGTGGTACTATAATCGGAAATAGTGAACTTCCACTTATAAAAATCAAATGGAATGACGTTGGCGAAAGGTTAATTAAATTGCGTCATACCACTATGGATGGCTATATTAAAGATATGTCAATGACTGTCACAGTTGCCGACATACCGGACAAGCCAACAATCACACGTAACCTATCAATATTAACATCAAGCTCTCCAAATGGCAACCAGTGGTATTTTAACGGAGAAATTATTGCAGGAGCGAGAGCAAGGACATTCGATGCAGCAAGCAATGAAGGAATTTATACCGTCAGAGTCACAATATCGGGCTGCACAAGTGAATTATCAGATGAATATGATTACAAAATTGCGTCAGTATTATTGGGTGATAATGATTTGGATTTTGAAATTTATCCAAATCCTGCAGGAGATTATGTTACAGTTCAACTAAATAACAAATTCCTTAAGTATTTTGCTGCAACTGAAAAAGTGAAAATCTTAGATATTCTTGGAATAGAAGTAATATCCGTCTCGTCTGCCTTGCAGTCACAACTAAACGAGAACGGTTTAATAATTGATGTCTCTCAACTTCCGGCAGGCATTTATTTTATACATATTGGAAATAAAATAGTCAAATTTGCGAAGATGTAAAAAAGCATAATCAAACAGCCGTTTGATTATGCTTTATAATTTTTATATTTAAGAATTAGTTATTCCATAAAAAGATTGCCTCTTTTTTTATTTTCGACACTAAAATGTCTGTAAGAAGAATCTGTTGCAATGCGTCCGCGGGCAGTTCTCTGAATAAACCCTTGCTGCAGAAGAAACGGCTCATAGACTTCTTCTATTGTGCCCGGGTCTTCACCGATTGAAGCAGCTATTGTAGTAAGTCCGACAGGTCCACCTGAAAATTTTTCGATTATTGTCAGCAAAATTCTTTTATCCATATCGTCAAGACCGAATTCATCCACTTCGAGCGATTCAAGTGCATACTTTGAAATATCCAAATCAATTATTCCGTTTCCTTTGACCTGAGCAAAATCCCTTGTTCTTCGCAGAAGACGATTAGCAATTCTCGGAGTTCCTCTTGCACGGGATGCTAATTCCCAAGCTGCATCTTCCATGATTTTTACTTTGAGAATTCCGGCAGATCGCAGAACTACCAGCATCAAATCGCGTGCTTCGTAATAATCAAGCCTTGAGACAACACCAAACCTGCTTAGTAGTGGTGCTGTAATAAGTCCTGCACGTGTTGTAGCTCCCACAAGTGTAAATTTGGGTATGCTTATTTGGATTGACCTTGCTGATGGTCCGGAGTCAATCAAAATATCGAGAGTGTAATCTTCCATAGCAGAATAGAGATATTCTTCCACAACATTGTTAAGTCTGTGGATTTCGTCTATGAAAAGTACGTCACCCTCTTGCAAATTGGTTAGAAGTCCGGCAAGGTCGCCCGGTTTTTCGAGTACCGGTCCGGATGTTATTTTGAGATTAGCACCCATTTCTTTTGCTATAATGTGACTGAGTGTAGTTTTACCAAGACCGGGAGGACCTGTAAGAAGAACATGATCTAATGGTTCTTCTCTTTTGACAGCAGCCTCAATGAAAATTTTGAGATTATCAACTATTTTTTTTTGTCCGACAAATTCTTCAAAATCAAGAGGTCTCAGAGAACTCTCAAGTTCGTCCCCTGTAGTTTTTTCGGATTCAGTATTATCACTTCTTTTTGACATTAAAATTCCAATTATGTGCTGAAAATTACACAAATGTATAAATATTAACACAGAAAAATTATAAAAATATTTTTTGGTTTATAAATATGTGTAAAAATACTAAAAATATTTTTTTTATTAGCGTTAGTATTATTATATTTATTTTCGTAGAGATGTATAAACTATTTTTTTTATTCAAAATATTGAGTGATTATAAACGGAGGATTTTTTCAGAATAAAAAATCTAATTATTATCTTGTCGAATTGTATTATAATTGGAAAATTATCAATTATATTGTTATTATCTTGATTTTTTTTCTTAATTTTGTAAGATTAGAAAAGTACTGTTTTCTAATAATGTTTTTGTTTTTGCATAATTGTCTAAAATTGAGTTTTTCCAAAAACGTCAATTGTTAATTAAAGACATTTAAATCAAATAAGTTAAAGTATTTTGAAAATATAGAAAGAATTTTATAAATTGTGTGTCGAGTCTTTAATTTCGGCACGATTTTTAAAGTTAAATAATATTATTATGATGAAATTAAATAATTTAAGTTTTATGTATATTGGAGGTTTGTAGTGAAAACAAACAGATTACTAAAGAATTTACTGATTCTTGGGTTCATACTGATAGCGACTACCGGAGTTTACGGTCAGATGATTCAGAGCTCGATTATCAGAGAAGACGTAGAGATATGGACGCCACTTCAAAATCCTACCGAGTCAGCTACCGGTAACGATTTCAGGATGTATATCCCTATGCAGTTCCCATTTTTGTATGATGGGAATAATGTTTCATACATCTATGCTTATGAGAATGGTTTTATAACCGTAAATAGTGTTAGAGACGCCGGTGGAAACAGTCTTCCGGCTTTTCCTAATACAACCAATGTGATATCATGGTACAATCGTGATTTGTTTACAACCGGGTCTTTGTCCTACAAATTCGAAGGAACAGCTCCTTACAGAGTTTTAACTGTTCAGCATTTAGGAGCGAGACTCTTAAATGATTTCAGCGGTAATACCTTCGATGCTCAAATTAAATTTTACGAAACAACGAATGAAGTTAAAATTATATATAATACCGTAACAGGTTTTGGATTTTCAGAACTTGACGGATATTTATATTTCATTGGTGCAGCCACAAATCGTTATATCAATATTGCACCAAATGCACCTACATTACCTTCAACTTTTTACTATGGTCACATAAACCCAAATCCACAGCCACATTTAAGAGCTGATGTAAGGAAATATTTTTATCGTGGTCGCTCATTTACTTTGACATCAACTCCACGTTTGTCGGGTGTTAATCCACCAAGCAATGCTGTACTTGCATCAGGCAGAGTATATTCAGGCGATGACAGACCTTTTGTAAGAGTAAGCCGTACAGCAAGCAACAAAGATGTTGTTGTTCGTTATTCAATCACTGGTCCAATTGGTCAGCCTGGCAGTCAGGTAATCTATACTGCAATCAATGCTCCTGATTTAACAGCATCAGAAAGAGTAATACCTAACCCCCAACCCGTTGGTTCAGGCATCAGAGTACTTATGCCTCATGCCAAAGGTCCTGCAGGAAGACTTTCCGACGGAGCTTTAGACTTAACTAATCAGGACAATTTCCCAAGTGGTGAATACAGAGTTGATGCTTATCTTGAATATCTTGATGGTACAGCTTATTCACACTACCAATCTTCGACATTTACAATCGCTTTCCCAAGCGATATAGCTATTTTAGATATTCAGGAGCCGATTTTCAATCCGGGTTCTATTTATCAATTCTCAAGTGCCGGAGTTCCGATTAAAATTTTAGTAAAGAATCAGGGTGCAGACCCTCTTACATTTGTAAGAGCTATTGCTACTATTCGCAATGCTAATGGAAGTGTTGCCGGAACAGTAACTGATACTTTCAATCTTGAAAATGACCCATTGTTATTTGGTGAAGAACGCGAACTTACATTCTCACAACTTTGGAAAGCAAGTGCTGTTGGTGTATATGACATTTCTGTTGAAGTTCAGATGCGTACTCCTTCATCAGACAAATTCTTATCAAATAACGTTTTCCCAAGAGAAGGCGGCGACAAGAAATTCTTTGAAGTAGCATATCAGATTGAAGCTGAAGCGCTAACGATGCTCAATCCATCCACTGTTTATCAGAATCGCCCTGTCAGGCTTGCAGCACGATTCCGTAATAACGGTGTATCAGATATTTCCAATACAGTTGCAAGATTTGTTATTACTTATAACGGAATTGAAGTTTACAATCAGTTCGCTGATTTAAAAGACTTACCAAGCGGTCTTGTTCGTACAACTGACCTTGTTTGGGAAATTCCATTTATACCGACAAACTTAGGCTCACATCAGGTTCAAATTACAGTATTTGCTGATAATGATGAAGTACCCTTGAACAATACCCTAAATTTAACAATTAATGTTGTTGAAGGTCTTGCCGGAACATATTCAATTACAAAAGACGGCGGTCAGTTCACAACAATCAACGACGCTGTGAATGCTCTCTACCAGAGAGGCGTAGCCGGTCCTGTTACTTTCTTGCTGAAAGACCCTGTATATGTTGAAGGTAATCCTTCTCTCAACAGACCAACAATTGACTTCAGCTCAACTATAGTAGGTCTTGACAAGCCGGGCAATACAGTAACATTTACTGTTGACCCTCAGTTTGCAACAAGAGGTAGTGTTCAGATTAATCTTTACTCTTCAACCGGTATTGGTGTTTATTTTGGTCAGTCGAGCTTCCCCGCAAATACATTTGCTCCGGTTCTTGATGTCAATACAGCACTAATTTCCAAATATTCAAACGCTCCAAAGAACATCATTTTTGATGGCGGCAGCAAGAAATCTCTTGTATTTACAATCGGCACTAATAATCCATTCCGTGCTGTGTTCTACTTAGGTGATGGTGCTTCAAATATTCAAATCAAAAACTTATTGATTGAAGATGGTATTCTTCAGGCACTTAGCACTGATTGCCACCTTCCACTCAGTTCATTTAATTCATTCCTGAACAGATTTGAATTTGACAATGATGCAACTGCAGCCGGTACTTATTCTGCGGGTGTTGTATTAAGAAGCCGTCCACCGAGAGACCCTGCATTTGGTTCAAATCCTTTCAGACTTGATACTCTTGCCAACAGTCACAACTTAATTTATGGTAATGAAATCCAGAAATTCGGTTACGGTATTGTATCGCTTGGTATTGGTCAGTTACTTGATTTCAACAAATCTGCTTATGTGAAATATTATAATCATCATAATATGTTCAATAACAACATTATTCATAATGTTGCTAAAGCTGCTATTTTCCTTGGATATGAAATGAATACCGAAGTTTTCGGAAATAGAATATATAATGTTCAGGGCGTCTGCGGAACTTATACTGCAGGTATAGCTGCCGGTGGAGAAGCACGCGGTAATAAAGCCGGATACAACAATATCGGATTATATATTTCATCAAATGAAATTAGCAATATTCGCGGTACACAAAATCTATTCGGTATTAGTCTTGTTCAGGCAAGAAATGATTATTTCAATCTTGAAGAAGCTTTCTCATTCCCTGATGAAGACGATAATGCACGCATTATCAATAACATGATTTGGGGATTTGAAACATTCAGCAATGATGCAAATGTAAATGCTATCATGCTTTCTACTGAACGTAAAGATGGTTACAACTGGAATACAATGACATTCGAGCCAAAATTCACAGATTATTATTCAGTCGGTGATGTAATAACCAATAATACAATTATTCTTGGTAATGACGGTGCTGTTAATAATGGTACTGTAATCGGTGTTTCATTGTTTAATACAAACAATACAACATTTGTAAATAATGCTATTGAAATTAATGACCCTCAAATTGCTGTAAATAATCCTGTAACTTCTGCTGTATTCTATTATGGTTTACATTCAAACATAGGCGGATTTGAGTCAAATCGTAACGCTTATTGGGTTGAGTCAGCAAATTCTGCAATTTACAGATTTATCGAAACTGACCAAATGGGTAGAGTCGTTGAATTTGGTCACAAGACTGAGTTTGCTACTTTAAGCCAATGGCAAAACTGGACTCAGCAAGACTGGAATTCAGTTTATGGAAACTTCTCAAGAGATTTTGAACTAATTGGAATTTCACCTTTCAAATTGAGAATTAAGTCAAATCCATATCCTATGGGTTCAGTTCTTAATAACCGAGGTATGAAAGTTGAAGGTAACGATGTTGATATTGACGGCAAACTTCGTGGTGAAGCCGGTGAAAAATATGACATTGGTGCTGTTGAATTCCGTGGCAGAACATTTGGTCGCGATGGTGAAGCAGTTGCATTCCTTACTCCGGGTGCATATAAAGCTACTCCTCCATTACAATTCAGCGATGCTGAATATGTAATGACTACTGCACCTGTTGGTATTAAAACCATTATCAGAAATAACGGACAACTTCCTGTTGCATTCCAGAATGCTACATTGAGAATTTTCCGTCAATCACCGAGCGGTACATTCGTTCAGGAAGGTGCTACAATTACAATGCCTATGAACGATCTTCTGTTCTCAGAAGATGTTGTTGTTGACTTCCTTACTGATGACGGTATAAATAATCCGCCAACTAATTTGGAATTCTTCCCGCAGACTTATGGTGATTTAAGAAATCAGAATTACAACGTTCCTGAGCAGTTCAAGACTATGGAAGCTAACGTAACGCCGCTTTACAGACTTGAAGTATCTCTTCAGGATGACGAGTTTAATGCGAATAATAAGATTGAAAAAATCATAAGATTCTTCATTCGCAAGAGTCCTGTTCAATTATTGGTTTCAGCTGAAAACATTAAAACTACTGCAATTAATTCATCTGACCCAATAGATATTATTGCAGGAAATCTTAATCTTGACAGCTTAAAAGCATCATTCTTCAGACTTGGATGGCAAATTAATCTTGACCTTGAAGAACCAAGAATTGACGTTGATATCTTTGACAGAAGAAAATGGGAACCACGCTCAATCAACTACCCTATCTACCGCACTTTATTCTGGGTTGACGGGCATGATGTTGATGGTGATGGTCTTGCTAAAAGAGTTACAAGATATGACCGTGACCAACTTCAAGGGTTCTTGTCAGCCGGTACGATTGCTCATAAGAAAAATCTACTTGTAGGTAGCCAGGAAATCGTAAGAAATGAAACTCCTCATTTTCCTGATTTCCTTCGTAATGTACTTTCAGCAAGAATCGGAAGTCCTGAAAATCCGATGAATGTCGGTGGAAGTTATGATGGTAAATATGTAACCGGTGTAATAATCGGCAGAGATAACGAATTTATGGTTCGCACAACTGATTTCTTTGGTGATGATGTACCTAAAGTTGCTGCTAACAGAATAGACAACCCCGGAATGGGTAATACTAAGATTGGTATGAGATATAAAAATCATATCAATGACATACCTGGTGGTAATCAGGTTGCTGATATTAACAGAATTGCTGTTCTTACTACATCTTCAGTTAATTATAACGTAATATTTGCCGGAATTGACTGGAGACATTGGGCTAATCTTGATGGCATTATTCGTGGCTTCTTTGATGACCTTGAATATAACCTTGGCAATGTTCTTCCTATTGAACTTCTTAGCTTTGATGCTAAAGCAGTTGGAAAACGTGTTGATCTTAATTGGGTAACTGCAAGCGAAGAAAATGCTTCAAAATTCGTTGTTGAAAGAAGTGATGTCAGCGAATCCGGCAAAAACTTCATTTCTGTTGATGAGGTTGCTGCAGTTGGAAATAGCAATATCACTAACTATTACGGTCCAGTAATTGATACTAAAGTTGAAATGGGTAAATCATACATATACAGACTGAAAATGCTTGACAGAGACGGTAGTTTCGAATACAGTGATGAAAGACTTGTAACACTTACAAGTATAAATGGTACAATTTCACTTGATGAAGTTAAGCCTAATCCTGCTCGTGATATATCTACTGTTTCATTCAGCATCGGTAATGATATGGATGTTACTGTTTCATTATTTGATATCAATGGTAAAGAAATTCAGGTTATTTCACGCGGTATGCTTAATGCCGGTGTTCATAACTTTGATATCAATCTTTCACAGATTCCTTCAGGCTCTTATACTGTAGTTCTGAAGAGTGGTGATGTTCTTTTAAATTCAAAACTTAATGTTGTTAAGTAATTAACTTAAGCTCGTGATATTCGAAAGGCTGTCTTTTCTAAAGGCAGCCTTTTTTTATGAGCTATTCCTAATTATTCAGCAAGATTAAGGAATTACTTTAGGATTTGTTCGTTGAATTATCTGCAGCGATTTTAACACCACCAGTTCGATATTGTCATTCATATCATGTTCTTTGAGCGTAAATAATTGCTTATTTGCTTCAGCGTTACTCATTGTGTGGCATTGGTTTGTAAATGTAATCCTTATGGCGATTCTTACTAAATTTTTTACCGTTTAGATTGATATCTCAATAAATGATTTGAATTCAGAGTTACGATGATGAAATTATAAAGAATAGAATCAGTTACTAACAAAGAAAGCTCTGCTATAGATAACAGAGCTTAAACTAAAGACAATAAAATAATTATCTGATAATTAATCCAGCTTAAACCACTTGATTAAGTCTTTGAAAGTTGGTTTTTTACCATACATCAAGATTCCAACCCTGTAGATTTTTGCAGCTACCCAAAGGCAAAGTAAAAAAGTACCCGCAAGAAGGACAACTGACAATGCAATCTGCCAAAGCGGTACATCAGTTGCTGCAACACGTGCAATCATAAGTATTGGCGTGAAAAATGGTATCAGTGAAAGTACAGTTGCAAGGGTACCATCAGGATTGTTCATAACGTTAGGGATAAACATAATCGGAATAATAATTGGCAGTGCTACAGGCATTGAAAGCTGTGAAGCGTCCTGCTCCTGGTCAACTGCAGAGCCTACAGCCGCAAACAAAGATGAATAAATAAAATATCCGGCAAGGAAATAGAATAAAAAGGCTACTATTACCCATGGTGAAATTGTAAAATTCTCGAAAAATTTGATGATTTCAGCCTGCTCAGGTTGATTTGCAGCGTCGCCTGCCATTTGTGCCATATCGGGTGCACCAATGAACATTTGTGCAATTGTACCGCCTGCTGCAAATAGTATAACAAGCAATATCAGCCAGAATAAAACCTGTGTCAGTCCAACAGCACCTATGCCGACAACTTTTCCGAACATTATTTCAAATGGTCGGGCTGAAGATGCAATCACTTCTACAATTCTATTGGCTTTCTCTTCGATAACGCCTCGCATTACAAATGATCCGTAAGTAAACATCAGTCCATAAATCATAAAACCGAGTATATATCCCAAAAATGCAAGCATTTCGGAGTAATCTTCTTTTGAGCCTTCAAGTGTAACTTTTTTGGTTGATATTGAAACCCCTCGATTGACTAAGTCAATTATATTCTTGTCGGCTCCAATTTCTCTAAGTCTTTTGTTGACTATTATATCTTCAGTGTTTTTTTCAATTGAACTGATGAATCCAAGTCCGCCACCGCCTGATGTGAACACATCCGCTTTGCCGGTTTGAAGGAAATTGTCATTAATTATCAGATAACCGTCAAGTGTATTATCCAAAACCTCCTGTCTGAGGGTTTCTTCTGATTTATCAGTAGTAAAAAATTTCGAAGTATCTCGGGCAACAAGTTCGGCGCCAATTTCACCCGTTTGGTCAAGAACAGCGATTTTCTTAGTGGTTTGCCCGGATGACATAATCGAAACGGCGATTATTGTCCCGTAAATAAGCACAATAGCCAAAGGAGCAAGAATTGTACTTAAAATAAAACCACGCGATTTTACTTTTGAAATATACTCATGCTGGATTATAGTAAATATTTTTGAACCCTTAGTTTTCATTTTGTGCACCTTTCATATTTTCCTGTCCTACAACTTCAATAAATATCTCGTGAAGACTTGGTTCTACTTTCTCAAATTTATAAATAGTAACATTATTGTTCATAGCAGTTTGAAGTATTTGATTTGTAGTTAAATCGGGGTCTTCGAGCTTAAATTCAACTCTGTGAGAAGTAATATCATTAATTTTAATACCATCAATTTCTTTAAGGAAATTCGGGTCACCATCATATTCCATTACTACAGTATTCTTGCCGTAGCTTGCTTTTACTTGCCTTACACCACCTGAGAGCACAACATTACCTTTATTAATAAGTACAAGGTCGTCGCACATCTGTTCAACTTGTGCCATAACGTGAGTTGAGAGAATAATAGTCTTTCCGGCTTGTTTCATCTCAAGAATTACAGATTTGAGAAGCTCGGTATTTATCGGGTCGAATCCTGAAAATGGCTCATCGAGAATCATAACAGGCGGGTCGTGAAGAATAGTTGAAATAAACTGAACTTTCTGCTGCATACCTTTAGAAAGCTCCTCAATCTTTTTGTTTTCCCAGCCTGAAGCACCCATCTTGGCAAGCCATTCTTTAGAACGCTTGATGGCATCGGCTCTGGATATTTGCTTTAATCTTGCAAAATATATTAGCTGGTCAATTACTTTCAGTTTTTTATATAAGCCTCTTTCTTCGGGCAAGTAGCCCAAAATATTCTGCATTTCAGCCCCGGTTGGTTTACCCATAATCTCGATTTTGCCTGAGTCGGGATAGAGGATATTTGTTATCATTCGTATAGTTGTGGTTTTTCCAGCACCATTAGGTCCAAGCAGCCCGAATATTCTGCCTTCCTCCACAGTGAAGCTGACATTATTGACAGCACGATAGGTACCGAAGGTTTTTGATATACCTTCTACTTTAAGTATTTCCATTCAAACTCCGTATTCTTAGTTTCATCTATTCTTACGTTTTCACATATTCTTTGTTTCAAAAATCTTAGATTTGCAATTTTTAAAAAGACGTTCAATTTGGATATATCGTATTATTGAAAAGTAGTAATATGCAATAAAAAATTTATATTTTAGTTTATTTTAAATCAAATATTTGGAGATTTGGATATGAATGATTATGATAATCCGGATGTTATAATTTGCAGTTGTCACTCGGTAGAACATCAATTGGTTGTTCAATATGATGAAGAGATTCATAATAATATGATTTTCTTAAGTGTTCACTTGAGAAATGAAAGGTTTTTCAAAAGGTTGATAATTGCATTTAAGTATATATTTAAAATTGGGTCAACCAACCAAAGTCAATGGGATGAAATAATAGTAGATAAGAGGCATATACCTCTTTTTAGGAAAATACTTAATTTTTTGGAAATGTCAAATTAGAATTTGTAATGAATTGAATCCTTACATCACAATTTCGTCATTCGTGAATAAGCCAACACGCATATTCTCGCAGGTGTAAATTTCTTTATCGTCCACGAGCACTCTGCCATCTGCAATAATCATTGTCAGTTTCAGATTGATAATACGTTTTATATCCACAATATATGTTACTTTTTTATGAGTTGGAAGTACCTGTCCAAAAAATTTGAGTTTATCGCAACCCAAAGCACGACCTTTTCCTTTGTATTCAGCCCATACAAGGTAGAACCCTGTTAGCTGAAGAAGTGCGTCGAGTCCGAGAGAGCCGGGCATCACGGAATCACCTCTGAAATGGCAATCAAAGAACCATAAATCGGGCTTAATGTCAAGCTCTGCAACTACACAACCCTTGCCATACATTCCACCGGTATTTTCTATACTGGTGATTCTATCCATCATTAGCATATTGGGAAGTGGTAACTTACCACATTCAGGTCCGAAAAGCTCGCCGGTACCGGCGAGTATTAAATCATCATAATTGTAAGAGTTCTTGCGTTGCATACAAAATTTTCAAAATAGTAAAAAATTCGATAACGATATTCTTAAACTTTTATTTGAATTTTTATACTTCAACTTTATTCTTTTAATAATCTCTTACAGTAATTTTTAGGTATGTTACAATAAAACTAAATCAAATCAATTAATCTATTAGTTTATCTGCAATTTTAGAAAAAGATAATATTATTATTTACTTTATTGAGTTATATTATGAGATTAATAACTACATTATTCATTTTGACAAGTTTCGGTTTTTCTTCAGCTTTTTCGCAATTTGGTCTTGGTGAAAGACTAAAAAGAAAAGTTGAAGAGAAAATTGAAAGAAAAACTGAAGAAGCGGTGGAAAGAGCACTTGAAAAGCCTTTCGAAGAAAGAGAAGAATCTGATGAAGATTCTAATGGTACAAATTCACCACAAGATTCAGGCTCGAGCAACTCAGGTCGCAATTCTTCATCTTCTGATAATTCCGTTAAACCGGAAGTTGCTTCACTTAAGACATATTCAAAATTCGATTTTATACCGGGTGAGAATGTTGTTTTTTTTGAAGATTTCTCGCAAGATGCTGTTGGGGATTTCCCCGTAAACTGGAATACGAATGGTTCAGGTGAAATTATTACCACAAGTCTAAACGAGGGTAAATGGCTAAAAATGGTAAATGAAGCCTTGTATGTGCCGGATATAAAGCATCCATTTCCTGAGAATTTCACTTTAGAGTTTGATTTGCTCTGTAATTTCAATGAAGAAGTTAGCTCAAATCATCTCGGATACTTGCGTTTAGAAATTATGCAAATTGATAACGTACGAAATAGTATTAAAACTGATTACTTGTCTACTTCAGAAAACCTGTTCAACCATATTTTCGAAATGGACTTACAATTCTTATACGAGTCAAGAATATGGATTAAAAATATGGTTGGATGGGAAGATGGAGGAATTAATAATCAATTGGTTGGAAACTGGATTAAGGGACAACATCGTAAACCGATACATTTTTCTATCAGCGTCAATAAACAGCGTTACAGACTTTGGATAAATGAAGCAAAAGTAGTTGATATTCCGAGATTAGTTGATAAGGATGCAAAAAACAACCTGATAAGAATATTCCCATATTCTTTGAATATGGAATATGATTTTGATTTGATGATATCTAATATCAAATTTGCTGAAGGTACGGTTGATGCAAGAAGCAAACTGATTACCGAAGGAAGACTTGTTACACACGGTATTACTTTTGATACCGGCTCTGATAAGATTAAGCCTGAATCTTTCGCTGTTATTAAATCAATTGCAGATGTACTTGCTGCAAATGCTGATGTGAAAATTATGATTGTGGGACATACCGATAGCGATGGCAATGCAGATAAGAATCAGACTTTATCAGAAAAACGTGCTGCTGCTGTTAAAAACTCTCTCGTTGGAGAATTCGGTATTCAGGAGTCGAGAATTCAAACTTCAGGCAAAGGCGACAAAGTTCCTGTAGCTGAGAATAATTCTACTCAAGGTAAAGCACAAAACCGAAGAGTAGAATTTGTAAAGATATAAATATAAATCGTGACATCTCCCTACTCAGGAGAGATGTCACGAAGTGACAGAGAAAATTGATTTAAGGAAATATTTAAATTGTATAACAATTATTATGATTCAAGTCATTGTTAGACTATTGATTAAGAATAAGATAGTGTAAATTCAATGGATATTTCAACATATAGTAACAAAGTAAAAGATAAAGTTTTTTATAAAGAGACTCAAGAACTTAAAAAAGGGAAGAAATTTTTACATAAATCTAAAGTATATTAAAAATTTTATTTAGTTTATTGCAAATTCATTTATTTGATTTGATTAGCATTTTAAGAAATAAAAATAGTTTTATATTGATTTTTAGATATAGTATATTTTCGAAATAATCGGATTAGCTGACAATTTGGAAATTACTGAATTAGATTGAATAATGTTAATTATATATTTATTTAATAGCTTAATTGATAATAAAATACTTATATTCTTATGTAATTACCTGCGAAACAATTTTGACTTATTCATTTCGTTAAATTTGTTTTAAATGAATAAGAATATAATTAAATGACAGACTTTTATAATTTAAGTGATGTACTAAGTCAGGAAGAAAGACTTTTTTCTGAAACTTTAAGAAATTTTGTTGATGAAGAAATACTGCCAATAATTGAAGAGCATTTTCTGAATGGCACTTTTCCTGAATTACTTCCCGCAAAAATTGCTGATTTAGGAGTATTCGGCATTACTATCCCCGAGGAGTACGGAGGTGCAGGAGCTTCATACAAAATGTACGGATTGGCTATGCAAGAACTTGAAAGAGGGGATTCTGCAGTCAGGTCTTTTGCATCAGTCCAAAGCTCACTTGTTATGTTTCCGCTATTCAAATATGCAAGTGAAGAATTAAAGAAAAAGTGGCTTCCAAAGCTTGCAAGCGCTGAAGCTATTGGCTGCTTTGGTCTGACAGAGCCTGACTACGGGTCTAATCCTGCCGGTATGATTACAACAGCGACAGAAACTGAAAACGGCTATCTGCTTAATGGAGCAAAAATGTGGATAACAAATGGTACGATAGCTGATATAGCTGTGGTTTGGGCAAAGTTAAACGGTCAGATTCATGGTTTTCTGGTCGAAAAAGGAACTCCCGGTTTCTCAGCACCTGAGATGAAAGGCAAACACTCGCTGAGGGCATCAGTAACATCAGAGCTTGTTTTTCAGGATTGTGAAATCCCAAAAGAAAATATATTGAACATTTCCGGGCTGAAAGGTCCTCTTAGTTGTCTTACGCAAGCACGATACGGCATTGCATGGGGAGCAGTAGGAGCTGCAATTGCTGTATATGAATCAGCTGTGGAATATGCAAAATCAAGAATCCAGTTCGGCAAACCTATTGCTTCTTTTCAGCTTGTTCAGGAAAAATTAGCGTGGATGCTGACAGAAATTACAAAAGCGCAGCTTATCAACCTTCGTCTTGCAGACCTAATGGATTCCGGTAAAGCAACTCCTCAGCATGTATCATTTGCCAAAAGAAACAATGTTGATATCGCACTTCAGTGTGCCAGAATTTCGCGTGATATACACGGTGCAAATGGCATTCTGGCTGAATATCCTGTGATGCGGCACGCCGCAAACCTTGAATCAGTGAGGACTTATGAAGGTACGCATGATATTCATACATTAATTCTCGGACAGCATATTACCGGTATTGCAGCTTACGAATAGTATTTTTAATATTTTAATGGAAATTATATGAATTATATAAAAAATTACATTTTGCTATTTTCAGCAATCTTCATAATTGCAGAAAATTCTCTTTTAGCTCAGGGCACTTACACTGTCGGTGGCGGAAAATTCACTTCTGAAGTTGCTTCTGATATTGTAAAAAAGGAAGTAGCTGAAATTGGGCTGAAAAGACTTGCTGAGCTTATTGAATTTGCTAAAGCAGGAGATACTGAAAAATTGTCGGCATCATTTGCTACCAGAGAGGTAGTTTCAAATCCTTTGAAACCCGATGATAAAGCGCAGTATGCTGTCAGTCGCGGCATATCTGAAGATGAGGAGCTAAATCAAACAAGGGTTGATTTTTTTAAAAGCATTGATGAAGAATGCGGCAATAAAAGCAAAGTATATGTTGGTGATATGAGTGATGATGGCGAGCCGTTTGGTCATGCATTCCGATTGACAATTCCAGCAAAAAAATTAGGAGAGAACCCATCCTGCAGTCATTATTATGTATCTTTCAGACGTGATTTGGAGGGCAATCTGCTTATCACTGAATGGTTCGATATGCCGGGATTTACGGACTGTCAGGAATAGATTCTTGCAAAAACTGCTCTATATTGATATTGACTTCCACAGTATGGGGCAGTTTCTTTCTAAATTGAATAAGATTTTCAGAAAGTGATAGGAAATTCTCGGCTTTCACAGCATAAAAAGTTACCTCATCTTTAAAGCAGCCGATATTATTTGATATTTTCCAGCTACCGGCTTCAAGCCAATTCTCAGGGATGTATCCTTCCCACGCCTCTTTATAGATAATTGCTATATCAGCATTTTTTTTCTCCGTAAGCATTTGTATTGATTCTCTGTTGAATTTCTTGTCAATTCTCATTTTAAGCGGCTCAAGACTACCAAGCCCTACCAAATCAATGAGCTTTATATCTGTAAAATAAGTACAAGCTCCTATATCACCCAAAACAACAGTTGATTCATTGTAATATTCTTTTAAATATTGCGACATTTGAAATTGTTGTTCATAGATATTTACAGACATTGTTTGAGCTTCAACAATTGATTTATAAGCTCTGAGTGAGCCGGCAAAAATCATAACAGCAACAAGTGCAATGATAGCATTTCTATTATACCTTTCACCATTTTTCAGTAAATTAAGAGCATTTACAAAAACAGCTATGTAGCCAATTACTATAATATATGCTTCATAGCGATAAACCCAGCCTGTACGGGCAAATGTAAGATGGATAATTATGAGTGAAACAGTTAACAATAGCCACAAACTATATTCATCGAATAATTTCTTCGTTCGTTTGAAATTTACATACAGCAAACCAGATGCCGCAACAAATAGAGTCAGAAGATGATGTTCTTTGAATAATACAAAAACCCATTTTAAGGGATATGTGAGAATCCCGAGTGTAGTATAAGCATCAGGTTTTGTACTTTTCAATAAAATAGAATTGGGAAGTAACATCCAGCCATTGCCTGTAGATACCAATCCGTAAATAATTATTGGCAGTAATCCAGAAATCAATACAAAAAATGAATCTTGATATCTTTTTTTGATTATTAATAAGATAATTGCTAAAAATATCAGGAAAATCCCTTCAAATCTCACGCTTGTTACAGCTACCGAAAGTAATAATAATTTGATAAAATCACTTTTAGAATAATTGTTTACAGACCGAACCAAATAATCAACAAATGCAATTGTCAAAAGTATTTGAAGATTATGTTCCATACCGCTGAGAGTGAGAATGATAACAGGAGCAAAAATTGAAGTAATTAACGTAACCAGAAAAATTTGCAAATTCTCTTTATGACTAAGAATATCACTTTTTTCCCGGGAAGTAATATCATAATAAAATTTAGTAAAAAGATGAAATAAGTATATTGTAATAATATATGTTATTACAATATTGACTATCAAAGGCAGTAATCCATTACTACCAAATATTTTAATCAGAAATGCCAAAATTAAAGTATATAATATCGAAGATGAGCTCGATGAAAATTCGTGACTTGTAACACCCCAGACACTGTGTTCACTTAGATTTTCAGCTATTGCAAGGTGAATGTAGGTATCATCAAGAGGGTATATATATAATCCACTAATATCGCTTATCACAAGGTAAACCTGAATGATTACCGCGATTAGCAATATTATGCCTGCTGAAATTCTATATGCCGAACTTATGTTCAAATTATATAATATAATTTCATATTTTTGTTGTGTTCACCCCAAAAAAGTGAAACTTACGATTGATTTACTTCTTGCCGGATAATTTTTTAATTTCATTATAAAGAGTTTTCTCATCACCCGGAGCATAACCGTTGTGTTCCCACACAATCTCTCCTTTTCCATTTAGAAGGAAAGTATGTGGCGGATTATTTACATTCAATGCACGTCTAAGGTCACTGTTTTCATCCAGGTAAACTTCGTACTTCCATCCCCTTCCTCTCACAAAAGGAGCTACCTTACTACTGTTACGTGTATCATCAATCGAGATAGCAATAATTTTCACTCCGGTTTCGTCCTTCCAATCAGGATATAAATCATGAATGGTATTTAGTTCGAGCAGACAAGGCTTGCACCAGGTAGCCCAGAAATTAATTACAATCGGTTTACCGCCATTTTCAAAATCGCTTGTTGAAATTCTGGAACCTTTCAAGTCCTTGACTTTAACGTTGGGAATTTTCTTCCCTGAAGGTTCATTTGCTGTTAAATAAGCGAACGAAATCAAACTTATTGCAGTCAAAATTATTATTGTTGCTACTTTTTTCATATTTTTGTATCCTTAATGTAACTTTTCAATAGGTTAAATTGTTATATATAAAACGAAACTAATTGCATTTTGTAAAACTTATAATATATAAAAGTATGAAAAAATATTTACTTGGAATAATTTTTTTCCTAATTTGGGTGAATTTTGCGAATTCTTCACCACTTGAGTATTTCGCTCATCAGGATACAGTATATGGTACAATCTATGATGACGAGCTTCTTGCAAAAGCACGAATCCGCAACCTGACTGATCAGCCGGTCGAATTCGAACTTAAGTTTGAGTTTCTCGAACTTACTTATGGGCATACAGCCGCAGTTTGCTGGGAAGTATGCTTTGAATTCACAGATGCGCCTTTTACTGCACCCTGGTCTATCACATTAGGTCCTAATGAGGAGAGTATTGATTTTCAGTTCTCAGGACATTTGCAGTCTTTTAAACTATTATCTGAAAATCCAATCGAATATACAGAGCCCACACCGGGGACAACAATTGTAAGATTTATCTTCGCTCCTGTTGGTGGCAGCAAAGAAGATGAACTTCATTATGATGTTGTGTTTATAGTACAAGATCCAGCAAGTGTAGATGATGATAAGATTTTCAGCAATGTTAATCTTTTTCCTAATCCAGCAGTTGACTATTTGAGAATTGACCACCAGCTTGATGGACCTACAACAATTTCAGTATATGATGAATTAGGCAACAATGTCAAAAATATTGAAACTGAAGGCAGTGCTGAGGGAATTATAATTCCCACTGCTGATTTAACCGCCGGTTCTTATTATGTAAGATTTAGAAACGGCAATAAATATCATACAAAAATGGTAAACATTATCAGGTAATTTTTTTCTGAATGAAGCGAAGATACGTGTTTAATCAATAATAGGTTGTTGCACAATTTTGATACGGTCTTCGCTTTGTTCAGATGATTTTTTGATTAGGTTATGGAAAACAAAAACCACTGGTATGATGGATTTATCTACGATAAATTTGTAGCTCCATTTCAGGATGCTGCATTTAAAACAATATTTGATAACATTGAGCAGGGAAAAACTTTGCTTGATGTCGGTACAGGAACCGGTAGATTTGCTTTTCAAGCAGCAAAAATAATGTCAAAAGTTGATGCAGTAGATTTATCTATCAAAAATATAAACGTTGCTAATGGCAAATTGCTAACTTCAGAAATAACAAATTTAAATTTCTATCATCAAAATGTTCTTGATTTTCTAAAATTCTCAAATGAAAAATATGATTATATCACTATGTCATATGTTATTCATGAAATTGATAATGAGTTAAGAGAGGAAATTATGTTGAAATTAGCCGATTCGTGCAATTATCTCGTAATTGCTGAATTTCTGCATCCAAGACCTAAACACATACGTTCACTGATGAATGAAGTTGTCGAATTTTTTGCCGGTGCTGAACACTATCGAAATTTTAAAAATTTTATTGCCGGTGGCGGCTCAATCGGTCTTGCAAATCGCAATAATCTGCAAATTATCAAGGAAATTAAAAATAATCCAATAACTTCGCAGATTTTGTTTGTAAAAAAGTAATAAATATTTGTTTGTTATTGAAAAATCCTTATTTTTGTTGTAGCAATATTGTAAACTATTCCAATCATTTAATTGTTAAAAATTGAGCTGATATATAATCTCTCTTTTCTTATAGCGCTAAGCGTTATATCCGGCTTTATTAATAACAAATTTTCAGGGAAATCAATTCAAGGCAAGGTCTATCAAGGATTACTTTTTGGTTTAGCGGCAGTACTTGGAATGATGTATCCTTTTGTTTTGGTTGAAGGTTTAATATTTGACGGCAGGTCAGTTCTTTTGAGTGTTTCGGGTATTTTCTTTGGTCCAATTCCGGCTGTCATAGCAGGCGCAATATCTGCAAGCTATAGGCTATTCATAGGTGGCAGTGGTGCAATAATGGGAGTTTTAGTCATTATTGAATCGGTTTTGATTGGCATATTATTTTACTATTTCAGAAAAAAAAGCAATTCAGATATCAGCATTCCAATTCTAACTGCTCTAGGCTTAACAGTTCATATTATTATGCTTGGATTTATGATGTTTTTACCGAGCAATTTAAGAATTATTACCTTTGAGAATCTTGCTCTTTCTGTCTTGACAATATATCCTGTCGCAACGATTCTGATGGGTAAAATTCTTGATAACAACATTAAAAATAAGCAATTGATTCGAGATTTATCACTAAGTGAGAATAAGTTAAAAAAATATTTCGATTCCTCACCTGATTCTATATTTGTGGCTGACAGAAATGGGAATTATGTTGATGCAAATATTGCTGCTGAAAAACTGACAGGCTTTACGAGAGAGGAAATTTTAAAAATGAATATTTTGGATTTCAGCCCCATACATACAAAATCTGAATATAAAAAACATTTCAAGGAAGTAACCGATACTGAAAAGGCGCTTGGGTATAAAGAATATGTAAAAAAAGACGGAACGCTTGGCTGGTGGATTGTTGACGCTGTAAAAATTTCTGATGATAGATATATCGGTTTTTCAAGGGATATAACCGAGAAAATTAAATCTGAGCAGTTATTAAAAGAATCTCTGGATAAGTTTAGTACTCTTTTCGAACTCGCCCCTGATTCGATGCTTATGATATCAATCGAAGAGAATATTTATGTTGATGTCAATAATATGTTTGAGAAGATGTTTCAATACTCAAAGGAAGAAATAATCGGCAAGTCAGCTGATGATTACTTAATTTGGAGCAATCAGGATGCCTACAACAAAGCAATTGCATTACTATATAATAATCGGACAATAAAAAACTTTGAAACTGAAATGCAAAGCAAATACGGGAACTTATTTGAGGTTTTGGTTTCAGGAAATATTTTGAGTCTAAATGGGAAGATGTACATATTTTTTATATTTACAGATATCACAGAAAAAAAAGCATTCCAAAAAATAATTGCGGAAAGTGAAGAAAAATTCCGAAGACTTGTTGAGAGTATGCCTGACGGATTCTACAGAAGTACACCGGACGGAAAATTTTTATATGTAAATCCTGCAATGGTAAGTATTCTTGGATATGACAGTGCCGAAGAACTTATGAATATTGAAATAGTTCGGGATTTATACTTTTCTCCTGAAGAAAGAGAGCCGATGTACAAGCCTGTTGGAATTCCCGACTCAGATTACGAAATTTACCGCTTACGAAAGAAAGACGGAAGCACTGTATGGATCGAAGATCACTCACGATATAATCTTGGCTTTAATAATCAAATCCAATTTCACGAAGGAATTTGCCGCGATATAACTGCGAGAGTAAAAGCCGAATCAGAAAATATTGAACTTGTTGAAAGAATCAAGAAAGTATCAGCCCATTTGCCGGGTTTCATTTACCAGTTCGATTTAAAACCTGACGGCAGTTTTTCATTCCCATTTGCAAGCGATGGAGTAATTGATATTTACGGATTTTCACCTGAAGAAGTAAAGAAGGATGCAACTGTTGTTTTGAAATCTATACATCTTGATGATGTTGACAGAATTATGAAGAGTATATATAAATCAGCTGAAGATCTAAGCATTTGGCATGAAATTTACAGAACAAATCTGCCTGATGGAAGGCGCATTTGGGTAGAAGGCTATTCTTCACCTGAGAAACTTGAAGATGGTACTGTGCTATGGCACGGGTTTATCTCTGATATTACAGATAGAAAAATGAATGAGGATAAAATAATAGAAAGGGAGTTTTCTCTGAATTTTGCCCAGGGAATCGCTAAAATGGGTTCATGGGAGCTGAATTTGGTTGACAGAACGATGCTATGGTCAAAGAATTACTACAAGCTTTTAGGCTATGAAGATGATAATTTTAAACCTGATAATTCGCATTTTTTGAGGCGTATTCACCCTGATGATTATTTATTTGTTAAGTCTGCAATAGAATTATTTTATCAAAACCCTGCAAAAGACACTTTTGAATTTAGAATTGTGCTTCCTGATAATCAAATCCGTTGGATTCAGAATTCATATATTCCGGTTTTTGAAAATGATGAAATAGTATCAATCAAAGGAGTAAATATTGATATTACCGAAAGAAAATTATTTGAATTAAATCTTAAAAAGCTTAATCGTGCAATTGAACAAAGTCCACTGTCAGTCGTTATAACAAATCTGGAAGGTGATATTGAATATGTTAATCCAATGTTTTCTGAGCTGACAGGATATAGTTTTGACGAAGTTATTGGACAAAATCCCAGAATACTTAAATCCGACAAAATGCCTGAGGAAATGTATTTAAATATGTGGAACACCTTGCTAAAAGGCAATGTTTGGCAAGGAGAAATCCTCAACAAAAAGAAAAGTGGAGAGCTGTATTGGGAAGATGTTAAAATTGCTCCTGTAATTAATGAAGAAGGTATTACTTCGCATTATATTGCTATTAAAGCTGATATAAGCGAAAGCAAAAGAATGAATGAAGACTTAATTTCAGCTAAGGAAAAAGCCGAAGAAAGCGACAGGTTAAAATCTGCATTCATTGCAAACTTAAGTCACGAAATAAGAACTCCACTGAATGGTATTATAGGTTTTTCAAGACTTCTTGGATTTGAATCTGTAACAGATGAAGAAAGAGTCGAATATTCGCAGATTCTCAATTCAAGTTGTAACAGACTTCTGAATACAGTAAATGATATACTTGACATTTCCAAAATTGAAGCAAACCAGATGGATATATCTAAGTCATATTTTAGTTTGAAAACCCTTCTAATGGAATTGTATAATTCGTATAAAAGCAAATTTGATGAAAATTCCATTGAATTAATTTTAGACATAGAAGATGAAATTTCTAATTGCGAGTTTTATAGTGATGAACAAAAAGTCTATCAGATATTGAATAACTTAATCAGTAACTCTCTGAAATTCACTAAAGAGGGTCAGGTAACAATTGGTGCCAGAAAAACCGGTGATGACCTTGAAGTTTATGTTTTTGATACAGGAATTGGAATATCAAAGAAAAATCAGGAATTTATCTTCGGAAGGTTTAATCAGGAAAATAATGATTATAACAGTGGCTTCGAAGGCACAGGTCTTGGACTTGCAATATGCAAGGGATTAACAGAGCTACTTGGCGGTTCAATTCGACTCGAAAGTAATTTAAATGAAGGTTCTAAATTCTATCTTTATTTACCGTTTATGTCAAAAAACAGCGAATTACAATAGAAGTAATTCGCCTTTTTCATTGACACTTGAACTTACAAAACTTCTCTGAGTATAATATCTCTCTTTTACTTCATCTTTCAGCTGTGATAAATCGACTAAAATCAATCCGTCAATTGCATTATTGAAATTTACATCAACACAAAATGATATAAATTTCGACCCTCCATACTCAGTGAGGTCAGTATATCTTCTATATAATACAGGTACACTTAATCCCATATTTTTGAGAGCCATTTTCAAATTTCTAAAGTCTTTTAAGTGGTCATCAGCGGTAAGAATATCATCTGATTCTAAGGCAGTTTTCTTGCTGATTTGATATTCCATACAAGGTATTACAAGTGAAGTATCACCCCGATACCATTTGTTGTAGTAAGATATAATCAGTGCTTTTGCAAGTTCAGGATATGTATCACTAATTGAAACAGCTCCCCATAAATATCTGATATTACTATTTTGTGATAAGTAAGCTCCGATACCCTGCCAGATATAATCAAGGGCATTACTTCTCCAGTATTTCTGCTGAATAAAACTTCTGCCTACTTCCAATGAATCCTGTACAATATCAAGAAAACGAGGAGATAATGTAAACTGAGAAGAATTATACAAGCCTTTCGGTCCATAATTATCAAGAATATCTTTGGTTATACCAAGTCTGTAAGAACCTACAATTTCGAGCTCGTCTTCATCCCATAATACGATGTGTTTGTAATATAAGTCATAAATATCCATATCGAATGTTTTTCCGGTACCTTCACCGACTTTTCTGAATGTTAGCTCTCGTAATCTCGCAATTTCTTTTAGTATATTTGGAGCTGATGAGTGCTCTGCAAGAAATATTTTCATACCGTCAAAAGTATTGCCAAGAAGTTGTGATTGATTAAGCTCGCTTTTAAGCAATTTTTTGTCAATAGGATGAATTATCGTTTTTTCAGTATTAAAAATACCTGTTTTATTCTTACCGATTTTGTGAGTATGTTGATATAAAAGCTTTGTTTGTACTTTGATTTTCAGATTATTAGTTTTGAAAGTATTACCGGGAATCACATCTCCGATTTTAATATCTATACTATTATTTCTTTTTCTGAATAACTCCTGAGGTAGCATAAACATACCTATATTGTGATTTATCAGTGAGCTCAGGTAAAATAGCATTGAATTTCGTCCGCCTACATAAACAGGAAGAATAGGTACTTCAAGTTTGCTACTGAATCTGATTGCACCGTTCTGCCATTTTAAGTCCTGAATACCGGAATGAGTTAATCGAGATACCATACCAGCCGGAAATAAGATGATAGCCTGTTCTTCAGCAAGAGCATTTTCGATACTGAGAATTTGTTTTTTTTGCTTGGTCAAAGAGTAAATATCAAGCGGAATAAGAAGCTCAGACAGATTTTCAAGATTCTGCAAAACATCATTTGCTACTACTTTGACATCTTTACGTACTTCACCGATTGCTTTTAGAAGTGCTAAGCCGTCTAAACCACCAAGTGGATGATTGGCTACAATTATTAACCTACCTTCTGAAGGAATTTTTTCTTTATCCTTAGTGGATAAATTATATGAAAAATTCAGCATTTCAAAAGTTGAATCTATAAAATCAAAACCCCGTATGTTGCTTGTAGTTTCAAGAAATTGATTAATTTCATCAACTTTTAAGAATCTTTTGAAGAAATTCACAATCATATTAGCAGCAAAATCGGGATATTTATGAAATAAACCCGGAGTTTTGCTGTTTAGAATACTACGGATGTCAATTTTTTCCATATTTTAGTGTCTCTTAATTCTAAGTAAAACAAAAATTAATAAAGCACGAAGACAACATACAAAAATATGTATAAATTATTTATTTTCAAAGAATTATAATGTTAATTATTAGTGAATAATGTAAAGAAACGGTTAATATTTGTAAACGATATATTTTGAGAAAAAGTCTTTCGATTTTATTAATAAAAATCCAATAATATATAAGTTGAAACGAAAATATTAAAAATACCTATTTTCGTTTTAAAGTTGTAACCAATTTATTTTAAAATTATATGCAGAAAAGAACTTTTAAATTACAATCTGGTAATTTCAACGACGGAGATGTACTCTACTGGATGAGTCGTGATCAGCGTGTTGATGACAACTGGGCATTGATTGAAGCTTTTAATGAATCTATTAAACGTGGTTCGCAGCTTTATGTCACCTTCGTTTTAGCCGAAAAATTCGAGGGAGCAAGCATCAGACACTTCAACTTTATGCTTGAAGGATTGAAGGAAGTTGCCACCAGATTGCAGGAACTCAATATTCATTTTATACTTTTAAAAGGAAATCCACCCGAAGTAATGGCTGATTTTGTCAATGAGATGCTAATATCTACAGTATATACAGATTTCGACCCATTGAAAATTAAAAGAACCTGGAAAAAGGAATTCGCAGAAAAAACTTTTGCTACTATTTACGAGACTGATGCACATAATATCGTTCCTTGCAGGATTGTAAGCGAAAAGCAAGAATATGCAGCTTATACAATCAGAGGCAAAATAAAAAAATTACTTCCTGACTATTTTACTGATTATATTAAGCTCGACGCCCATCCATTTAATCAGGATGTTAATAATGTATTCCCTTATATTGATTTATCCAAGTACACTCTTTTTCCGGCAATAAGCCCCTACTTCAATCCTGGAATGTCGGAAGCCCGAAAGCGGTTGAAATTATTTATTGACAGCAAACTAAATTACTATGCAGAGCTTAGAAATCAGCCTGCCACTAATTATCAGTCAGACCTCTCTCCATATTTGCATTTTGGACAGATTTCTGCACAGAGAGTTGCCTGGGAAGTATCTTTGGCTGATGCAGACCAAAAGTCAAAGTATGATTTTTTAGAAGAGCTGATAATTCGCAAGGAACTTTCCGATAATTTTTGTTTTTACAATAATAATTATGATAGTTTTGATGGTTTTCCAAATTGGGCAATAAAGACATTAACTGAACATGAAAATGATGAAAGACCATATATATATACTTTAGAGCATTTCGAAAATGCTGAAACTCATGACAAATATTGGAACGCTGCACAAATGGAAATGGTCATTACAGGTAAAATGCACGGGTATATGCGAATGTACTGGGCTAAAAAAATTCTCGAATGGACACGATCTCCAAAAGAAGCATTGCAATTTGCAATTTATCTCAACGACAAATACGAGCTTGATGGTAGGGACCCAAACGGATATGCAGGAATTGCATGGTCTATTGGAGGAGTGCATGACAGACTTTGGACAGAAAGACCAATATTTGGAAAAATCAGATATATGAATGA
This sequence comes from Ignavibacteriota bacterium, assembly GCA_019637995.1. Classification (NCBI taxonomy): domain Bacteria; kingdom Pseudomonadati; phylum Ignavibacteriota; species Ignavibacteriota bacterium. The sequence continues at coordinate 1,090,309 of JAHBUQ010000002.1, read as the reverse complement.
TAAAGGCCTCGAAAGAAAATTCGACATTAAGCAATATGTTGAAAAAGTAAAAAACCTGTAATGAACAATCAAAATTAATATCATAAATAATTGCTATTTCTAAAAAGTTTGTTTACTTTTGCTTTTTTAACATAAACTTGAAATACAAATGAATTTTATTGATTTGAAATCTCAGTATAATATTATCAAGGACATTGTAGATTCATCTTTACAAAATGTTTTAGACCATGGTGCCTATATTATGGGTCCTGAGATAAATCAGCTTGAATCCAGACTTGCAGAATATGCCTCTACAAAATATGCTTTGACTTGTTCATCCGGCACTGATGCTTTACTTTTACCGCTGATGGCTTGGGGAATTGGTCCGGGCGATGCTGTTTTCACCAGCCCTATCACATTTATAGCTACTGCAGAAGTAATACATTTGCTTGGTGCTACGGCAGTTTTTGTTGATATAGATTCAGATACATTTAATATAAACCCTGATAAACTTAATGAATCAATAAAGCAAGTAAACAGCGAAGGTAAATTAACTCCAAAAGCAATTATACCTGTAGATTTATTTGGATTGACTGCTGATTATGATGCGATTAATAAAATTGCGGAATCTCATAATTTATATGTCCTTGAAGATGCAGCCCAATCCTTCGGTGCTGAATACAAGGGAAATAAATCCTGCTCACTTGCTCATTGTGCTGCAACATCATTTTACCCGGCAAAACCTCTTGGCTGCTATGGTGATGGTGGTGCTGTATTTACAGACGATGAAGAAATGTATAAATTGCTTGTTAGTTTTAGAGTTCATGGGCAGGGTGAGGATAGATACAATAATGACAGAATTGGTATCAATGGTAGAATGGATACCATGCAGGCAGCTATACTGCTCGCTAAATTGACCATATTCGATGACGAAATAAAGAAAAGAAATGAAGTAGCAGCAAAATATTCTGATTTGCTAAACAGTAAAATAATTACACCCATCGTGCCAAAAGGGTATCTGTCGGTATGGGCTCAATATTCTGTTTTAGCAGAGAATTCAGTACAGAGAGAAAGAATAATGAGTCATTTGAAATTGAATGGTATTCCATCAGTTATTTATTATCCAAAGCCACTTCATTTGCAAAAAGCATTTAAAAATCTTAATTATAAATATGGCGATTTCCCTGTTTCCGAATCAGTTTCAGAAAGGATTTTTTCACTTCCTATGCACCCATATCTCAAAGATGAAGAAATTCAATTGATATGCGATAAGATTATTGAAATATTATAATCTTAAAATGTGTAAATAATTGCTATAATTCAATTAAATTACAATTAACTGCAAATATTTAATTATATTTGCAGTTCGTTTTTTGACACTTTTGTAAAAAGTATAATAATGAGTACCACAGAAAATTCAGCACCTACAGGAAAGTTGTATATAGTTTCCACACCGATTGGAAATAAAGACGACATTACTCTTAGAGCTATAAATACAATCAAACGCTGCGATATTATCGTTTGTGAAGAAATGAAAATGGGGGCACTGACTCTCAAAAATCTCAATCTTGCAAAAGAGCTGATTGCTCTGAATGAGAATAACGAAAGCGATATGACGATGGAAGTGTTGAATATGCTAAAATCGGGTAAGAAAATAGCACTGATTTCAGATGCCGGTACTCCTGTATTTGCAGACCCCGGACTATATCTTGTACGCTCTGCAATTTCAAATGAAATTGAAACTGAAGTTGTACCGGGCGCATCCTGTATAATGACCGCTATAGTAAGAAGTGGTTTTGATTTGTACGAATTTCTATATGCCGGCTTCCTTCCAAGGAAAAATGAAGACCGTGACCGTAAGATACAAAAGCTTGCCCGGGAACGTCGTACAGTTGTTATACTTGATACTCCTTATCGAATGCATACATTACTTGCCGCTTGTGCCGAAATTATGCCAGACCGCAGGATTTATCTCGGAATGAACCTTACTATGCCATTCGAAACACACCACTATGGTACTTTTTCTGAGCTTGTTAAGAAATTTGAAAATGTCAAAATTAAAGCTGAGTTTGTGCTTGTCATGGAAGGTAATAAGGAATGGATAGGCAAGAGAAACGAAATCATAGAAGATGCTTATGATGACGACGAAGATGATGATTCACCGATAGAATATGAATACCCTGTTAAAGCCCATGCACCACAGCTCAGAGGCAAAGAAAACAGTCGTGATTTTAAAAGCAGACGAGGCTCAGAAAGCAGTTTCCCAAAAAAGAATTTCTCAGGTTCAAGAGGTGGAAGCAGCCGAGGCTTTGGTGAAAAGAGAAGTTACGATAAGAAAGATTCATCAGGTTTTGGACCACGTAGAGAAAAAAGCTATTCAGATGACGGCGGAGCTCCTAAAAGAGATTTTTCAAGCCCTAGAAATAGCAGCAGCCGAGGCTTTGGTGAAAAGAGAAGCTACGATAAGAAAGAATCATCAGGTTTTGGACCACGCAGAGAAAAAAGCTATTCAGATGATGGTGGAGCTTCAAAAAGAGATTTTTCAAGCCCTAGAGGTGAAAAGAGTTTCTCCGATAAAGGTAAATTTAAAAATCCGGACAAAACTTTTGCAAGAAATAAAAGTAGCAGAGACGGTGGCTATTCTTCAGTAAAAAAGTCAGGTAAAGGTAGAAATCCTAAGTTTGGTGGAAGAAAATAATTTTAGTCAGTTTTTTTCTGTTGTCCGGTTGATTTTGCATTATTTGTAGAATCAAGAATTCTCTGTCGCTCACGTCCAAACTCCAAAAGCTGTCTTTCAGCACGGTTCTTGACCGAATCAATTACAGTTGTAAATGCTTGCGGGTTATTGGAATATAATTCCATTGAGTATTTACCGAAACTGCTTTCTGTATAACCATAATCTGACAAGAGCTTTCTGACTTTAGGATTTGCTTCTGTAGTGTCCTGAAATTTCTCCCGAATCATCAGTATTTCAAAATAAATATTTGAATATTCTTCAATTTGACTGCTTTCGTTTTGGCAGGAAATAAGGAGAGATATTGAAAATAAGCCGAATAAAATGATTTTTTTCATAATTATATAATTAATGTGATTCCAATTTTGTAAGCATCATAAAATAATGGTGCTTCTGACTTAAAAGGATAAAACATTTCGTGTTTTCTCAACTGATATGAAAGAAACGAAATAAAGTTTTTGTAAACGAATTTCACCCATGGATAATTGTGTTTTAATACATTTATCAAGTCCCGCTCAAAATAATCTATCCACCTTTGAAGAGCATTATCGAGCATCCACATTCCAAACCATGGAAAAAATTTAAAATCTCCGTAATATTGGGATATTTCATACTCTGCATTCAAATGAATAACAGAATGAATTTTGTATCTCAATCCACCGGAGTAAACCATACCAAATCTGAACTCACGATTAAACTGATTTACGAATTTCAGGTCTTCCTCACCTTTTGGTAAATCATAAAAATCAGTTCTGAGAAATGAAATTGCAGTAGCATGATTTAAAAACAATTGTGGTTCATTATTCATTATAAATCCGAATCCGTCATTTAAGCCGAAACCAAATCTCCATGCATCTGTACCAAATCCGGTTCCTGACAGGTCAAATGTTTTAAAATCAGTTGAAATATTTCCCAGAAATGCATATTCAGATTGATGTTTAAATAATCCGGGATCTCCTGTTTCGGTATCTATGCGTATGAATCCGTAATGAACTTCGATATTTTGAGTTGGAGCAAATTTTACAGCTGATGTCAGATTGTATGAATTCAGATTCGAAATTCCATATTCACCTGCTAAATAAACTTGATTTTCCACATAATCAGGCTTGCTGTAGAAATTATTTACGAACCTCTTCCAACGAGGTTCGTCTTCCATTTGAGCTGAAGATTTGTAAAAAAATAGAAATAAAAATATTAATAGAAAATATTTCAAAATAATTCCAAGTTCTGCTTATAATCTTACTTTATAACGTGAATACAAGCAAAAAATTGAATTTTGAAATAAATTAAATAAATGGTTTCCAATTAATTAATTATCTTCCTCTTCTTCACTTTCATCATCAATTTTTTCATATTTGTCAAATATAATATTAGTGTTCGGAAGGCACTTAACAAGTTTCAGTACCTCCTGAAAATCAAGTTTATTATTTTGTAAGTTCAATAATTTCAAATTTTTCAGGGCACATACATTAAAATTAATATCTTTAAGCTTGTTTCCTGATAGATTTAGCTCTCTCAGGTTTAGTAATTCAGAAATACCTGATGGAATTTCAGCAATTCTATTGGATGATAAATCCAGATAATGCAGATTCTTTAAGGCGCCGATATTTGAGGAAATGTTTCTCAGACGGTTATTTGATAAATCAAGATACTCAAGATTTTTAAACTGAATTAGTCCTTCAGGAAAATTTCTGAAACGATTATCTTTTAAAATCAAGTTCTTTGTACCAAGCGGAATATCCGATGGCAGCTCTTTTAATTTTCTGTCTGTCAGAGCTACAGCCGTTCCATTAAGTCCGCTTACTGCCCGTGATTCACTAATTTCCTCGGAATTTATTCGGGCGAGTTTATTCAAAACTGCCAGCATAGCAATCTGTGAACCATTCTCCTGCTTGATTATCTGATTATATATATCAATTGCCTTTTTGAAATTTTCTTTTGATTCATTATACATAGCCATATCACGATACAAATAACCTAAACCTTCGTAGCTTGCCGCAGTCCAGTATTTTCCATCAAATGAATTAGACTTTCGAGCTATTTTTAAACCTTCGTTCAAAAATTTTGCTGAATTGTCAAATTCCTTGCCTTCACGGTATGTGTTGCCGAGCTTGATAAATCTTATGGCAAGCTCAATATCAGGCGACTGAGCTGCCGTTATGGTCACTACAAACAGCAGTATAAAAAATATTACTCTTTTCATTTCTAAATTTCCTTAGTTAAAATGGTGAACGCCAAACATTATATCTCAAACCAACATTTGCTGATATAATAGTTCTTCCAAGGTCTGTGTTTTCAAATCCGGGTATTGATGTTTGAAATAATAAATTTCTTGACAATGAATTGTAAACTGAAATTCCGCCAAATATTTCAAAAGGGAATTTGCAACTTGGAGAAGCTGCAAAATACTCAAGACTAAGCAAAGCTGCATCCCAATTAAGTCGGCTATCTGAACGGTTATAAATTCTGCCGTCAGACCACATATATCCCAAATTAATATTTAATCCGTGAACCAATTTCGGACTTGAGCCAAGGACAGCCTTTCCACCGGCACTTATTGAGTTTGCATTGATATTCCACTGGTCACGAGGTATATTTCTCTGCTCAGGCTGAGTTTGGTATTGAGTAAAGAATTTCGGTGCAAAATATTCATACTTAAGCTCGAAGCCATTCCAAAATCCAATCATTTTTCCTGCATTGAAGGCTACCTGAATACCTATGCCCGGATCATTTCTTACAACATCATTACCACTTATTATAAATGTCTTTGAAATACCGCCAATAGAGAGCCAGGTTATATAATCTTTGCAATTGACAAAATTTTGTTCTATTATCAATGACAAATTCTCGGAATTTTTCTCTTCTATTTCACGAAGTCGTTTAATCATAAGGTCTAACATTTGATTTCTGACTGCTCCCATCTCAATAGTATATATAGCTATTGTATCTCGAAGCCGGCCTTCAAGTTCGTTAATTTTTTCAAGTAAAATTTGTCTGTCAGATTCAGGTGATGCAAGAACTTCGCCCTCAAGTGATTTTGCGATTTTATGATATTTCCTCATAATTTTGAAATCCATATCCTCTAACTCTTCATAAGTAGGCTGTAATACTTTTGTTAACGGCGTGATTTCTGAAAGTTTCAGCTGTGATTCGAGTGCCACAGCCATTTTATAATATTCCATTATTTTCATTGCAAAAAGTCCCTCACTGTCTTCGTACATCTCAAGCTCGGACTTTTGGGGTAAATCAGGCACTTCTATTATCGGTTTTGCTCCCATAATCAGGAATGATACCAATATAAGAAATATAAAAAATATCTTGCTTTTCATATCTAAACCTATTATTTATATAACAATTAGCATTGTATAAGCAAATAGTGTGCCGTAATATTCAGTTCATTGAATATAATTTCTCTTTTAAGATTGAATTATTCTATAAATATTTTTCTGAGAATTAAATATAATAATCAAACAACTCTCGGCACACTATTTGCAGTAAAAGTTGCAATTATTAACTTTAAATTATTGAAAATTATGGAAAAATTACTTTTAGAATCAATTGTGATGTTTATAGCTGCAATAGGTTTGCTACTGTTTTATTCTGATTTCAAATCATCTGAAACTGATAAAGTATACACAAAACGCAGGAAGTATTGATTGTGAAAAATCAATTTTTAAATATTGATTATAATTTTAGAAGTTTCCGAACCATTTTCGGGATTGTATTGCTTATATTTATTACGATAGTTGTCCAATCGTGTCAGCCATCGGTGCGGTTTGCGACAAAATCAGGAGCAAGCAATCAATCAAAAGCCTCAAAAGGCTCAAAATCTACTAAAGAAATTGAGATTGACAAACTTGAAAATACCGATAAATTCAAAACATCTTACTTCCTTACGGGTGATACATTTACTGATAATTTAATCAAGATTGCTGAGTCTTGGCTTGGCGTTCCTTATCGCTATGGTGGTGAGAGCCGCACAGGAGCTGATTGCTCCGGCTATGTAATGCAGGTTTTTTCAGAAGCAGGGGTCAAGCTTCCCCGTACTTCATCACAGCAACACGGCTTTGCTGAAAGTATTGATTTTACTAATAAACAGCCGGGCGATTTGATTTTCTTTAAGAATAAATCGGCTATCAATCATGTTGGTATATATCTTGGTAAAGGATATATGATACATGCCTCAAGCTCGCAGGGAGTTATTCGTCAGTCAATTCATGATGATTATTTTATGACAAGGGTTGCAGGAGTTGGGAGAATTAGTCCTAAGATTACAAAAAAAGACTAATTCTTAAGACTTCGCATAATTCTAATACCAAATTCCACACCAAATCTTCTCAATGATTCATCCTGAATTATGCTGTTTAATGTATATGAAAGTGATATATTTGGAGTTGCGTAATATCCTGTCCCAAGCTGAGCATCATAAGCAAAAGTTACTACAGGTGAGATAACAATTGAATTTAATTCTGATATACTTCCATTTGGAATAATTCTACGCTCAAAAGGCACATTTTGCGATATGGCTTGTTCGGAATATTCACTGTTAGATGACACTAAAGCAGAAAATCTGAGTACCCCACCAATAGAAAAATGTGTATTTAAGATTCTGAATCTTCCGCCTGACTCAATATTAATCATATTCAATGTAGAATTGAAACCGTATTCAGTAATAAAATCATCACCTCGTGTTGGCAAAATTGATCTGACAGCGAATTCGGAATTTATCTTAGAGAAATTAACATCCAACATCAATGCAGTATGTGAATCATACCAGTATTCAGTAGTTAAACCCAAATTAAAACCACTACCGGAACCTTCAGTAAACTTGCAGCATTCAATAAAATTTTCCTTGAAATTAAATTCACCAAAATGACTGTTATAGGAGTATTTCAGCGAAATTCCGGCATAAAGATTTGGAATCTGATATGGCATTCGACCACCTTTTTGCCAGTCAAATCCTTGTGCGAAAATATTCTGAAAATTGATTATTAACAAAATAATGATTATCGGAAAAATATATTTTGCAATTATTATTGACTTCATTAATGCACCACAGGAAATGGCTTAACAAGTTTGATAGCAGGTGTTGAGAGCTCCACAAAATATAATCCGGAGCTTACTGTATGAAAGTTAGCCGTAAAATTGTAAATACCGGATGGTAAATCGCTTTTCATAAGAAATTCTACAGACTGCCCGTATATATCAATAATCCGCAACTCGGCGTTTGTGCTGTAAGGAAGCTCAATTTCAATCACTTTGTTTGAACTATTCATAACATCAAGTCTGAAATTCCCATTGACAGAGGGTAAGGCTTTATAATCAATTCCGCAGACTGAATCTGTATAGTACGTGCCGCCTGTATTTATAATTGTAAATAAATTCTCACATTTATTATCACCAAATTTAGGCTCAATAAATGCAATCTCAGTAGCGGCAGAGTTACCAAGGTACGTTCTGAATTTTAGAAAAACCAGTGTATCTTTCGCAAAGAAAAATGTCTGAGCAGGTGAACGGATATCGAGCATTAGTTCATCAGATTCTGCAATTTCTATATTGTCGCCATAATTAAGAGATCCTTCGCAGGCTGTACCAATTGTTCTCAATCCTGCAAATTCAAGAATTGAACGATTATAAAAAAGTGAAGTTCTGAAGGATTTTGCAAAATTTGCAGGATTATTACCATTTGCAGATAAAATTACAGGTACTTCTATCAAGGTTCCTGGTTTGGATTTCAAATTCTGTGGAATTGATAAATTTGCGGCAACAGGAGGAACACTATTGGCTGTAATGCTTACTTTGACAGTATCAAAAGGATTTGCTTGATTAGTAACAAGTAATATCTTTGATGAGTAAGTATCAAAATCCCCACCTTGAACCCTAAATTGAATTCTAATAGAATCTCCGCTGCCGGGAGGAATTTGGAGGAAATCTTTATCAACAAAAAATCTACTATCAGGATATGGAGGATCTGTCAGTATATTGGAAATAATTAAATCCATATTTCCTGAATTAAAAATATATACTGAAGTATCCCTTTCGGAAGAGCATTCGGGACTGCTTGAAATTACATTGCCCAGATTAATGTCTGAAACATGCATCACAATTTTGGGACTCACAATCTGAGCTCTGAGATATATTGGCACATATCGTCTGTCGGGCTGCACGCCTGTAATAGAGCGATTTAGAATATCACTTTCAAGTCTTAGTTCGGCTAAAAATAATCCTGTTTCTTCAGGTGAGAATAATAGTTTTGCGGTAGCTAATGAATCAGGTTTCAAATGAATGCCATCATGTAAGAATTTTTTATCAAAAATCAATAAGTCATTAATTATACTTCCTGAAGGATTGTAAAACTCTTGAGATATCAATCCGAAAGGGATATTTCCGAAGTTTTTAATTGCTAATTCAATTCCAATTCTGCTTCCGGCTTTAATGGATCCAATGTCAATAGTATCGCCCTTCCAGTTATAATTTGAGTTGGAAATCCTGATATCCTGCTCAACTCCGACTCCTGCAATTCTTGTCCAGGCAAAATCCACTGAGTCCGGAAACTGAAAGAGAAGCGGTTTGTATAGTAATTTGAGAAACATCGAATCGCGTCCACGATTCAGCGGATAATATGTAACAGGAATTGAAATAATGCTGTCCGGATAAATTTCAAGAGGTGTAATTGGTAAATCAGGTACTGATATTTCTGTACGGCTGAAGGGTTGAGTAATAAGTTGACGGTCAAATCCAAAAGCAGGTTGATTCTTCGTCCAAACATTTTTAACCCGCCAAATTTTCTGTGGAGTAATATTTGGATTTACATATACCGAGTCGAATCTGATATCATCCTCAAAACCGGAAACATAATAAGGTGTTTTTTTGACTCTGAGAAAGAAAGTATCAATTTTTGAAATAGTTTTGTTGTCATCTTTATCCGCCGGCAGAAACCCAAGCCCTAAAAGTGCTTCGTGCCAACCTGTTCGGGTTACAAGAGTGTCACCGGAGAGGAAATTGATTCGAATTGTATCTTCATCTCCGGGCTGATAAGTTCTGGGAGGTGAAACTCGCCTGAATCGTTCCCACTGAACTGTTGTTATGTCATTTGGACTTAATCCGAGGAAAAATGTAGGAATACCCTGCTCGATTTTGATTGGTTTTTCGCCTGTATTTTTTGCAGTGAATAATATTTCGAGTGTATCATTAAGAAAAACAGGACCGTAATTAATGATCTGTCCTGAATTAGGCACAGTAGACCTGACTTCTGCTGAATATTCCTCAGAAAATAATCCGGCAAAAGTAAAAGTTATAACATATACTATTGAATAAAAAGCTTTCAAAATCAGACAAACCCAAAAAAAATATCAAACTTTGTAACAAAATTCAAATTAAACAGTCTTAAAAATAAGTAAAATTGTTATAATATGAAAGAAATTCAAATAATATCTTCATATTTTACGTTATTTATAGAGATTAATGTGTGAAATTTATTTTAATTGAGGTTATTGAAATGTTTATTAGAATTTTTATTATTATTTTGTTTGTTGTAATTCCTACGATTTTAACAGCACAACCAAAGGTTGAAGTTGTGGGCGGTGAACAAAAGGATTGGGGAAAAGTAACAATAAAACAAAGTCCGCTTAAACACAAAATGGTTATCAAAAATTCAGGTAATCAGAATTTGAAAATTCTTAGGCTTAAGCCTACTTGCGGTTGTACGACAGCTCCTCTTTCCAAAGATGAACTTAAGCCGGGTGAAAGTACAACTGTTGATGTTTCGTTCAGTATTCAGGGTAATTCAGGTAAAGTTCATAAACAAATTGCGATTGAATCCAATGACCCTAATCGCCCTTATATTAATTATATGCTAATAGCTGATGTCGTGCTTCCAATTACCGTAAGTCCGACCACTTATCTGCCATTTAATAATTTACAAGTTGGTGTAGAAACCGAAGCCAAGCTTAAAATAAAAAATACTTCTGAAGGCAATGTAACTCTTTCAGACTTCAAAACCAATATCCCAGAGTTAAAATTAAACCTTAAGGGTTCGCAAAACCTAAAGCCTGGTCAGGAAGTGGAACTTATTGCAAAAGTTAAGCCATCAAAAAGTGGCAATTTGAGTGCAAGAATCACTATCAAAACAAGCAACAGCGAAATCCCTGAATTAATTATTAATGGATTTGGCAGAGTAGAGCCATCACCTTTTTTTAACAATTGATTCTTAGCAAGCAGGCTGTCTCATTAGTCTTTATTTCTTTTGAGACAGCCCTATTATAATTCTTAATATGATTCCTTCACCCACCTGATACGTTCTTTAGGTGGTCTTTCATAAGTCATATCAATATTTCTTTCTTTAAGTTCTATCGGTGGTGGAATAATATCTTTGTAAGGTATTTGGTTCAATAAATGAGTAATGCAATTCAAATGTCCTTTTTTCTTATTATTACAATCCACATTCCACCAAGGCGCCTCAGGAATATCGGTTTTTCTCATCATCGTATCCTTAGCACGGGAATATTCTTCCCACTTATCCCACGAAGCAATATCAATATCAGATAATTTCCAGCGTTTGGCAGGGTTTGAAGCTCGCTCCCGAAATCGAATCTCTTGTTCATCTTCATCAACAGTTATCCAGTATTTAATCAGAATAATACCAGAGCGAACAAGCATACGCTCGAAGTCCGGGCAGGCACGCATAAATTCGTCGTACTCATCATCGCTGCAAAAACCCATAACACGCTCTACACCGGCTCGGTTATACCAGCTTCTGTCAAATATTACAATTTCACCTGCTGCAGGAAGATGTGTAATGTATCTTTGGAAATACCACTGAGTTTTCTCAGTGTCGCTCGGTTTACTAAGTGCGACAACTCTTGCACCACGTGGATTAAGAGGACTGTGAATACGTTTTATCATACCACCTTTTCCAGCGGCATCTCTGCCTTCGAATACTATACAGACACGAAGCCCATGGAATTTAATCCAATACTGAAATTTAACTAGTTCTAACTGAAGCCTCTCCAGCTCACTATTATAGAACTTCTTGTCAAGTTGTTTCATATCTTACTCCTAAATTGCAAAATATTTTTTTTTAAAATAAGGATATTCTATTGAATTTACAAATATTCATCATAATATTGCTTCATTGAATTTTCTAAAGTGCATTTAATTGTTATATGCAAGGGTTAAATATAACCAAATCAATAAAAAATATGAAATTTAACTGAAAATTATTCAAAATATCATTAATTATTAAGAAATAATTCTTTATTTTTGTTAATTGTAATGTATGTAATTTTAAATTTATATTTTGAATATAATCATGAATAACAATATTGGAGAAAAAATATGAAAAGAGTAATTATTTTAATGATTACGCTAATTGCCGGAGCTATACTGTTTCAAAGTTTTCAGTGCTCATCAAGAAATATTACTACTGCAAAAGTAAAAATGAAAAGCGCTCAGTATGATGAAGCAATTGAATCATTGAACAAAGAATTAGCAGTAAATCCTAATAGTGATGAAGCTTATGCTCTTCTTGCCGATATTTACTATCAGCGTAAAGATAAACGTCTTGCTGCAAAAAATGCAAAAAAAGCACTTGAACTTACAAAAAATCCACAAGTTATCGAGCAGGAAAAAAGATTAATTTACAACCTTTGGATTGACTGCTACAACTCAGGGATGAATTATTACAGTCTTTATCTTCAAAATAATAATCCTGCAGTACTTGATTCAGCGATTGATAATTTCAAAATCGGTATTGAACTGAGACCGGAATTCCTCGAATTTTACAATCTTAAAGGTATTGTTTACGAATTGAAAAAAGATACTGATGCAGCTATAGCTACTTATGAAGAGTATGTTCGTCAATTCGACAGAAATTACCAGTTTGGCAAAAATAATGGACTTTACTCTAAAGTGCTAAGAGATTTTGCAGTCGATAAGCTTGGAAAACCTAAGTTTACTAAACCCGGAAGAAATTCTAAGGGCGACTCCACAATTACAGATTTATTCGAAATTAATGGCAAAGAATTATATCTTTTCTCAGAAAGTGAAGGCGGTAGAATGAAGGTTATGGGTTGGAATTATGACCTTCCTTCATCATGGCTGCCTGATGAAAGACAAATTCGTACAGATGTAAATACATCACCGATTGCGATTCTTGCTCAGCATTACTATACAAAGCAAGACCTTGAAAAGTCTCTAAAGTATATTAAAATGATTACTGATATGGAGCCGGAAAATACTAATGCATACTCTTCTATGGTTGGGATTTATCAGGAGCTTGGAAAAACTGATGAAGCTGTCAAAACTATTCAGGATTTGATTAAGTCTGAACCTACAAATCCGCTTTATATCACTCAGCTTGCTGACTTGTATCACAATTTAAACAGATATGATGAATCTATCGAAACTTACAAAAAAGCACTTTCTATTGATGCTGCTTTCGATAGAGCCAACCGTAATCTTGCATCTGCGTTCAAAAACAGAGCCAGCCAAAAACAAAAAGGAGAACAGGACAAGCGTGATATTGACAAAAATTATAAAATTGATACTGAAGTTTATCTTCCCGACCTCAGAGAATCTGCTAAGTACTTTGCAAAATCTCTTGAATCCAAAACTTTTGCAAACGATATGATGATTCTGTCGGAACTTGCAAATATCTATCAGGTTCTTGACGACAAAGATAACCTAAAGAAAATTGTTAGAAACCTTGAAGCTATCGAAATGCTGATTGATACTGACAAGAAAGAGCAATACTATCTCAATATGTACAGGATTTACTCTGAAATGGGTGAAGCCAAAAAAGCTGAGGAAGCTGGGAAAAAGGCGCAGGAAGCAGGTAAATAGTTTTTAAAAAACAATTAACATCCCCCAATGAATTTTTAGAAGAGCTGTTTCAAATTGAAGCAGCTCTTTATTTTTGAAATAATATAAGCCTTGCCCAATGTAAAATAATAAATTGCTGAAAATTTAAAATAAATCATATAATTTTCATATTTTACAGTCATTTTTTTATTATGAAATTTCAAAGTGTTATATTGCATTTGGCTTTATGCCAAATAATTAAAAATTATTATTATTAATTTGAAAATGGTGTGTAATGAAAAATTACAAAATAGCTTGGCTCCCGGGCGATGGCGTTGGAGTTGAAGTATTAGAAGCGACGAAAATTGTTTTTGACAAACTGAATTTTCAGGCAGAATATATCCATGGTGATATCGGTTGGGAATTCTGGTGCAAAGAAGGAGATGCCCTCCCACAAAGAACGCTCGATTTACTTGGAAGCGTAGATGCAGCAATGTTTGGTGCAATTACTTCCAAGCCTGTTAAGCAAGCAGAATTAGAGCTTGCAAGCGAACTGCGGGGAAAGGGACTTATTTATCGCTCTCCGATTGTCAGAATGAGACAGTTTTTTGACCTTTATATTTGCCTGCGACCTTGTAAAGCATATTCCGGAAATCCTCTGAATTACAAGGATAACCTTGATATGGTAGTATTCCGTGAGAATACTGAAGATATGTATTGCGGTGTGGAATTTAACCCTGTACCGAAGGAACTATCAGATACTTTGGAAAAACTATCCAAGCCTTTCGGTCGCTTTGCAGCTCTTGATGGAAGTGAATATGCGATATCCTGTAAAATTAACACTCGTATGGGTTCCGAAAGAATTATCCGTGCTGCTTTTGAGTTTGCGAAATTGCACAATCGCAAAAAAGTTACTGTCGTTCACAAAGCTAATGTTGTTCGTGCAACGGACGGTCTATTTTTTGAGATTGCAAATGAAGTCAGCAAAGATTTTCCTGATATACAGATGGATGATGCGAATATTGACGCAATGACTATGTGGATGCTCAAAAATCCTGATAATTATGATGTGCTCGTTGCTCCAAATCTTTATGGGGATATTATCTCTGACCTCGCAGCTCAGATGGTGGGTGGTCTCGGATTCGGATGCAGCGGAAACATTGGTAAGAAATTAGCTGTATTTGAGCCATCTCACGGTTCAGCTCCAAAATATACCGGACTTTACAAAGTAAATCCGATTGCTACGATCTTAGCCGGAAAAATGATGCTTGACTGGCTTGGCGAAAAACAACTTGCCGGAAAAATTGAAACTGCTGTAAGCGAAGTAATTGCTGAAGGTAAAGTACGTACATATGATATGGGTGGTAGCGCTACTACTCTCGAAATAGCACGTGCAATTGCTGACAAAATTTAATTTCTTTTCAATGTGAAATATTCAGCCGGTAGATAAAATTTTTCTACCGGCTTTATTTTGAGAAATTTTTCATTTATTAAGCTCGAAAATTTCAAAAAGATATGTTCAGATTGAAATGTAAACCTTTGTTATAGTTTGGTTTATATTCAATATTTACACATCAACAATAAATATTTTGATTAACGTCTTTTCATAAATTATGTGTTATGATTTTTTAACAGAATTCGTTAATTATTAGAGAAAAAAATATGGCTGTATTCAAACCTTTCAAAGCATGGCGACCTGTAGCTGACAAAGCGGCTTTGGTTGCCTCAAAACCTTACGATGTGCTCAATTCCGATGAAGCAAGAATCGAAGCTGATGGCAATCCGATTACATTCTTAAGAGTTGGCAAACCCGAGATTGATTTAAACCCTTCAGTAGATATTCACGACCCACAGGTTTATGACAAAGGGCGCGAAAACCTGATGAAACTTATTGATTCAGGTATCCTAAAAGAAGATGAAAACAACTTTTTCTATGTATATGCCCAAACAATGAACGGCAGAACTCAGTATGGTCTTGTTGGATGTGCATCAGTTCAGGATTATTGGGATGATGTTATTAAAAAGCACGAAAAAACGCGTGCCGATAAAGAGGAAGACCGCTGTAATCACGTACGTGTTACTAATGCACATACAGGTCCGATCTTCCTTACTTATCCCGATAATGACTTCATAAATAATGCTGTCGCAGCAATAACTGTAAATCCGCCTGAAATTGATTTTGTTGCTGCCGATGGCGTTCGTCATCAAAGCTGGGTTATAAAAGATGCGGAATTGAATAATCAAATAGAGCAAAAACTTGCAGAAGTACCTTACTTATACGTAGCTGATGGTCATCACCGTTCTGCTGCTGCTGCAATCGTTGGACGTGAACGTCAAAATGCAAATCCTGAACATAAAGGTAACGAAGAATATAACTTCTTCCTCGCAGTGCTTTTCCCTGCAAGTCACTTATACATAATGGATTACAACCGCCTCGTGAAAGACCTTAACGGAAATACTGAGGCACAATTTTTTGAAAAAATTGTAAAATATTTTGCAGTTGAAAAAGCTTTTGAACAGTTTAAACCTACCAAAAAGGGTGAAGTTGGACTTTATATAAATAATGAATGGTATAAGCTCAATCTACAGCCGGAATATGCCAATAATCCTGACCCGGTGGAATCACTTGATGTAGCTATTCTGCAAAAATATGTTCTCGATGGAATTTTAGGTATTGAAGACCCACGACGCTCAACAAGAGTTGATTTTGTAGGTGGTATCCGTGGTCTTGGTGAACTTGAAAGACGTGTTGATTCAGGTGAGATGGCACTTGCTTTTGCAATGTATCCAACATCAATTCAGGAACTAATTGATATTGCTGATGCCGGTCAGATTATGCCACCAAAATCAACATGGTTCGAGCCAAAATTACGTGACGGTATGTTTGTGCATTTTTTGGATTAATCAATAATTTGTAATATTTTTTATAAAATCCGGTTTTGTAATATCAGAGCCGGATTTTTTTTTAAAGGAATTATGAATTTTGATTGAAGAAAAAATCTTATCTTGTGTGATACGTGGATAATAGCATTGTGACACAATTAAATAAAATCAAATGATTCCCCGTAAAACAAAGATTATTTGCACGATTGGACCAGCATCTGAGGATATAGAAACTCTTACTATGCTTATTAGAAAGGGAATGGATATTGCCCGATTGAATTTTTCTCATGGTTCGCATGAAAGCCATGCAAATCTGATTGCCAATATTAGAAAAGCATCAGTTGAAGCAGGCAGGCAAGTTGCAATTCTACAGGATTTACAAGGACCAAAAATTAGGATTGAGAATGTGGAGAATGGTTCAGTATTCATTCAAGACGGTGATTCTCTTATAATAACAACTGAAGATTTAGAAATTGGAAATTCTGAGATTGTATCGACTTCATACAAAGATTTGCACAAGGATTTAAAAGTTGGCAATACTCTTCTTTTGGATGATGGCTATTTAATATTAACAGTCGAAAAGATTGCCGGTGAACGTATTTATACAAAGATCATAAAAGGTGGCGAACTAAAGAGCAGAAAAGGTATAATTGCTCCGGGTGTTACATTTTCCGCTCCTTCATTAAGCGAAAAAGATATGGAAGATTTGAAGTTTGGTCTTTCAATGGGTATTGATGTTGTAGCACTGTCATTTGTCAGGTCAGTTCGTGACATAATCGAACTTAAAACTACAATGAGAATCTTTGGAAGACCTGTTCCGATTATAGCAAAAATTGAAAGACCTGAAGCCCTGAAATCTATAAATGAAATCATCGCTGAGGTTGATGGGATAATGGTTGCCAGAGGCGACCTCGGGCTTGAACTTCCGCCTGAAGAAGTACCATTAATCCAGAAAGACATCATAAAACGAAGCAATTATTTTGGTAAACCTGTTATTACAGCTACTCAAATGCTCGAATCAATGGTTACAAATCCTAGACCAACAAGGGCTGAAGCCAGCGATGTTGCGAATGCTGTGCTTGACGGAACTGATTGTGTGATGCTCAGTGCTGAGACAGGTACAGGCAGATATCCTCTCGAATCGGTTGATTATATGTACAGAATTATAAAAAATATTGAAGACAAGTTTTCAAGAACTGACCTGCAGCGTGTGGATGTGCCTTCAGAAGAGTCAGATGTATCTGATGCAATTGGAAAAGCTGCTTGTCTTCTTGCCGGGCAGGTAAAAGCAACTGCAATTATTACACTAACTAGCTCAACTCTTACTACAAAAAAAATTGCTAAATACAGACCTGATGTTCCGATAATTGCTATAACAAATGATGACCATGTTCACAGAAGACTTAATTTCGTGTGGGGCGTAACTTCGCTTTATGTAAAAGATGACACAGATTTTGTACAAAATTTTGAATCTCTGAAGCCATATTTACTCGACCTGGATTTCATCAATCCGGGTGACCTGATAGTATTTGTATCAGGCTTGACAGAGACATCATTTGGTAATGACAATTTGTTAAAATTATTTTATGTTTAATTATTTTTGAAATTATGAGTAGTAATATACCTGTTCCTGAGCCAGAAAATCCTGATTCAGCTGTAAGTCAATTTGAAAATTTTGTTGAAATAGTTAAAATTCTCAGACGTGAATGTCCTTGGGACCGAAAGCAGACAAACGAATCTATAGCTCCATTGATGATTGAAGAAGTCTATGAAGCTATTGATGCAATTTATAAAAGAGATGATGCTGAATTTTCCAAAGAGCTTGGAGATTTGCTTCTTCATATTGTAATGCATGCGGTAATGGCTGAAGAAAGAGGCGGTTTTAGTCTTACTGATGTTGTTAGAAAGATTTCCGAGAAAATGATCCACCGCCATCCTCATGTTTTTAGTAATACAGAAGTGAAAGATGAGCATGAGGTTTTGCAAAATTGGGAAGCACTGAAACTAAAAGAGCACAAAGATAGTGAAAAACCTAAATCTACTCTTGATGGGGTACCTAATTGCCTTCCTGCGTTATTAAGAGCTGAAAGAATTCAGTATAAGGTCTCGAGAGTTGGATTTGACTGGACTGATAAAAATGATGTCTGGAATAAAATTTATGAAGAATTTGATGAATTCCGCAGAGAATTAACTTCAGGAAATAAAGAAAATGCCCGCAAAGAGTTAGGAGATTTTATTTTTGCAATAGTTAACGCAGCCCGTCACGAAGGTATCGTGGCTGAAGAAGCACTGCATCTTACAAATAATAAATTCAAATCAAGATTTCAGTTTATTGAAAAACGCGCCTTAGAACTTGGCAGAAACCTGAATGATATGACTTTGGAGGAAATGGATGCTATATGGGATGAAGCAAAATTGACAATAAAATAAAAAAAGCCCTGATTTTTGAAGTCAGGGCTATTGAACAAATTTTAAAGACAATAAAAACAAATTATTGAGTTTTCAAAAATTCAAGAGTATTTTTTGCAATAGCATATACATAACGCGGGTTATGAGCGCCATTACTTCTGTCTCTTGAAATATAGAAATAGTTCAAAGTTGCTTCGACTTGTTGCTTAGTCATATAGTTACCTTCTTTTGACTGAGCAAAATATTCAGATGGAGCTGATGACAAGTCCACCCAACCCTTTTCAACTACAATTTCTCTCATTTCAGCTATCATTGCAGCAATTTCTTTTGCTTTTGTACCTGCAGTAAAATCACCTGTTGGATGGCAAGTTTTACATTCATCAATCTGAGTCATCTGAGCAGGTGTCATCTTAAACGAGTGACCGCCAACAGATGGATTAGTTGATAATGATCCCATGTGACAAGATGCACAACCTTTTTCAAGGTTACCATGAATATTGTTTGTAGGAATATTTTCAGGTCCTTCAAAGTGGTATAAACCTTTCATAGCCATAACATTTGCTGCTGTGGCATAATGAGGTCCATATCTTGTATAAGTAGTACTTCCGGTTGTTATGAATGTAGTGTCAGCACCTGCAACATCATTGTAAGTGCGTGCTTGATGGCATCTTACACAAGTATTGGCAACTTTCTGGTCGAAATCGAATCCTGTTTTACGCAATTTAACAGGTCCTTCATGTCGCATAGCCCAATCTGTTTCGTCATAATTTACGTGAATCTTATGACATGTTTTACAATTAATTGCTTCAGTTGCAACTGAAGACGGATCATCAACGCCCATTTTTACAGCTTCTCTGAAACCGTCGCCTGTGTGGCAACCACCACAAGAAATTCTACCAGCAGTATAGTCAAATACTACACCACGATTGTGTTGAGATAATTCATACTGTGCAAAAATCAAATTTACTGCATCAGCATTGTCTGAGTGACAAACGCCGCAAGTTGCGTTGCCGTCTTTACCATCTGCGCCATCTTTACCGGCAGCGCCATCTTTGCCGGCTGGTCCGGCAGGTCCTTCTTTAGTACAGTTAAGCATTGCTAAACTGAATACTACCATAACAAGGAGCATAGAGAATTTTTTAAAGATTTCCATATAACTCATCCTAAAATTATTAATAAATAATATATAAATATACAAAAAAAATATAATCAATTTCATTTTACAACATATTTTAAATCAAAAATAAGATATATTAAAGCTCAATGCAAGAAAAAAAAATCTTTTGTATACAACCATATTTATAGTAGCTGGTTAAATGCTATATGATATAGGTGCTTCCAAAAGATGTTGATAAATATATATGTGGTTTTTTCGGGTATATTTATGTCATGTTATATACATAATTTTCATTAAAATGTCGTTTTTTTGCGACTTATAAAAATAAAAAAAATCCCTCAATTAAATTGAAGGATTTTTAACTAAGAAAAGAATTTTATTATAAGGTTTTAGTAACACTTATTTGGGATCCATCTTTGAAGATGATTTTTGAAGCAATCCAAATTGGTCTTAGAGAAGAGTGTTCATTTCTGACTCTTTCATCATTTGGATTATTTATGTCGTGATTGAAAGGATGTGAAAATCTCTTTGTTTCACCAGGTTTGAGAACTTCATCCTTAAGGATTTTTGAAGCGACGATTGGATAAATTTTAAGAGTTTCATTATTTGGAGTAATAAACTGCAAAATTCCTTCTAAATCAGTAATTTCTTTTTCTGATTTATTAGTAATTTCATAAATCAGGAAATCAACTTCGCGTTTAGAATTATCATTCAAATCAACATTTCGCGGGTTCATACCAACGTATTTGAATTCGTGATTCAGAACAAGTTCTACTTTAGTTGCTTGGTTAGCAGCAGTAGCGGAGATTTCATCACGTTCATGATTTTTTTGAAGTGTTATTACCTGACCGATTGTTTTTCCAAGCAATGAGTCAGTAGATTTGGTAACAAGTCTTGTCATACCATTTGTAAAATACTCAAAATCCTGTGATTTAAAATCCTTATCTTCACGAAGCTTCTTGAAAAGGTCAGTAATATTGTACTTCGTCACTACTTCGTCAAGTAATTTGGATTCTTTTTCTTGTGGCTGACATCCCGCAAAAACCAAAACAGTTATCAAAAGTAACACGATAGCGCTTTGATAGAATGACTTCATATATAATTCTCCGACTAATATTAAATAAGTAAATAAATATAGACTGCAAAAATATGATTAAAATTTGATTTAGGCAAAAATTATTTATCTTCAGGTAAAAGCTAACAGCATAATTTAATAATTGTTTTTGATTTATTGCAATTATCATAATGATTTATAATAGGAAATATGTTATTTTTGTAGTTTATTTAAATGCAAATAATTGAAAATATGTACGATAAAGTAAAATCTATATTAGAACGATTCGAATCTGTTGAAGAAAAATTGAACGACCCCAACATTATGAGTGATGTTAAGTCGTACAAAGAAATATCCAGAGAACATAAGCAACTCAAAATTCTTGCTGATATTTCCAGGAAATACATCAAATTAACTGATGATTACGAAGCAAACAAGGAAATGATAAAGGAAAAGAACATTGACCCGGAACTTCGTTCTATGGCTTATGAGGATAATAATGATATCGAAATACAGCTCCAAAATATTGAGGAAGAACTCAAAATTATGTTAATTCCAAAAGACCCTAATGATTTGAAAAACTGTATAGTAGAAATTCGTGCCGGAACCGGTGGTGATGAAGCAGGTATTTTTGTCGGTGATTTGTTCAAAATGTATCAGCACTATGCTGACAGACTGAAATTTAACATTGAAATAATTGATTTTAACGAAAGTGAAAGAGGCGGATTCAAAGAAATCGTTTTTTCGATTGCAGGTGATGATGTATTTGGTTCGTTGAAATTTGAAAGTGGTGTACACCGGGTCCAGAGAGTGCCTGAAACTGAAGCCAGCGGACGCGTTCATACATCTGCAGCAACCGTAGCCGTACTGCCGGAAGCAGAAGATATTGATATTGATGTCAGAGACGAAGATATTAGAATTGATATTTATCGTGCAGGTGGAAAAGGTGGTCAAAATGTGAATAAAGTTGAAACTGCTGTACGGATGGTTCACATCCCGACGGGCATTGTGGTCCAATGCCAGGAAGAACGCTCTCAACTTAAGAATCGTGATAAAGCAATGAAAGTTTTGAGGTCAAGAATTTATGAAATGGAGCTTAAAAAACAGCAGGATGAGATGTCTTCAACAAGAAAAACTATGGTCAAATCAGGAGACAGATCAGAAAAAATCCGTACTTATAATTATCCTCAAAACAGACTGACTGACCACAGACTCGAAGGTGAAAACAAGAATTACCCGCTGCAAGATGTTTTAACCGGAAATCTTTCAGAAGTAATTGAAAACCTGAAAATCGCAGAACGCTCTGAACTGCTTAATCAAGGTTTATCGCAATAATTTATCAAAATACACTTCTTATATTTTTAGATTTTTATATATTACAGATTCTCTAAAAATTATTATGGCTGACAGTTCGAATATTTTTGTGGTTTTCGATGGTGACTGCGGTATATGTTCTGCTTCAGCAGGCTATATTGAGAGGAATAAAATGAATGAAAATCTCTTAACTGTTCCATCATTTGATTTTGACCTGCCCAAATATGGCATAAATCCTGAAATCGCTCTTATGACTGTTATTTTTATTGACGAAGCAAGCGGTAACGTCTATTACCGTACTCGTGCTGTAATGGAAATTTGCAAGCATTTGAGTCAACCGTTCAGAATTTTTGGGTATATGTTGGCAAATAATATTTTCGATACAATTTTTAACCCGATTTATAATTTTATTGCAAGAAACAGAGCAAGTATATCAACTAAGCTCGGTTTGAATGCCTGCAAAATTCCTCATTAAATTCATTAATTAAATAATACAAACAGTAATGCCAATTTGCAATTTATTTGGTTATATTTATGTAACTATTTCATTTTAGTCGTTTCTTTTAAAATTTTAGTTTCAAATAAATATAATTTACTCCTTAATCAATTTCGAGCTAATTGCATTTCCATCCTCATCTATGATTATTATCGGATATATGCCTGTTTGCAACTTGCTGAGGTCAATCCAAATATCATACTCACCTGAATCATAAAATTTTTTGTCTGCAATTCTTTGAATTTCATCTCCACGTAAGTTGTATAAATAAATACTTAACTTTTGTGGGATGCCGTTTGAAAATTTAATATGAGTATCTTCCCTTCCGGGACTTGGATATATTGACTTAATTTCTAAATTATCATGATATACAGGACATAAACCCAAAATTGAACGAGTTTCTTCAAGTTGACTGCATGCTTCTTCTTTTTTGATTTCACCTTTTTCAATTTTTTCGATAACCTCGAGTTCATTTCTCATTCTACCGGAGTATCTTTCAGGCAAGGCATTAATAAATTTCTCGGTTGGTGCATACCACAATACAATTTCAGTTTCAATTATTGTGTATTTCTTATTATCGGGCTTATACTCATTTTTATTATAAAGCTTAATTTTTACCGGTACCAATCTTGACAGAACGCCACTTGAATTATAGCTTATCTGAGTGCCTTGCGAAAGAAACGCTCTATAAAGTGTATCAAGTCCGGATTTATACTCTTCCAGTGACGGAGTTGAATACAAGGCAGCTAAGTAACTAGCTCTGTATCTAAATTTCCCCTTACCAAAACTTTGGATAGAGACCGGTGAAAATTCGCTGAATTTATCGTGCTCCCAACCATCATAATGCATCGTATATGAATTAAATGTATAGAATGAAATATTATATTTGCTTTTTATAAGTTGATTTTGGGTAGTATCATATCCTTTTTGGGCATACTTTTTATATGATTCTATTCTAATTTTTAAATCGGGGTTATTCACATTCTCAGGTAAGTTCTTTAATGAATCCAAAATCTTATCTGTATCTTCATTGCTCGAAGCAGGCATTATTTCTTCGGTAATTATTGAAATATTATCACCTTTTTTAATTATTCCTATTGCTGAAAGTTCGTCATCGCTGAGCTCAATATAGTTGATACCTGTTATATTTATATAATCCAAGTCGTTTCTGTCATCTACAAGATTGATTTTGCTAAGAATATTCAAAAATAGATTTTCATAAGTCTCTGCTGCATTTCTTATAAAATAATATGAAAATAGCCCTATCAAAACTAATGCTGCCAATGATAGAACACCTAATTTTATAAATAAAGATTTCAAACTTTTGTCAGCTATACCAATTTTAGGGAAATAATCATTTGCATTTATTTCAGGTTCATTATATTGACTTGAAATATTATCAACATTTTTTTTATAAACTTGAAAATATGAATTAAGATTTTTCATGATAATTGCCTCATATCCGATAAAAGATTTTTTAAGTTCTTTTTTGCTCTGTAGAGCCTTATTTTGACATTGTAAATTGTAGTATTCTGAACTTTTGCAATTTCTTTGTTTGATAATCCTGAAAATGAACTTAGAATGATTGCCTCTTTTTGGTTCGGATTTAACTTGTTAATTGCAGCTCTTAAAAATTTAATATCAAGTATTTCCTCCGCTGAAAGAGCATCAGAAATCATTTCATCAGGGGAAATATCTCTGTTGAATTTCAGATTATCCCTAATAATTTTATTTTTTACTCTTGATGCAATAGTAAATAAATAGCTCATAAATGCATCCTCATTTTTAAGTGATTCAATATTTATATAAGCATAATAAATTGTATCTGAAATTATATCTTCAGCCTGATTTCTTGAGTTCGCTATAGAAAAGGCGAATCTGCGAAGTGGTATCTTGCAAGTCTCATACAACTCTTCAAACTTTGTATTCATAGTAAATGTATTAGTGTATTTGTAATGCTTATAGTAGTAAGAGACTCAAAAAAGTGAAAGGGATACAAAAAACAATAGTTTTTTTCAAATTCATTTTTTTTATAAATCAGAATGAATAATTACAATTCAGAATATTAATTAATATATATTTTCTAAGTCGCAATATATCAAAAAATATACTATTGCTTTAATTTACTTTTGAATTTTGTCCTGACCTTATTGACCTTAGGATTAATAACAACCATACAGTATGGTTGATTCGGGTTGTTTTTAAAATAGTTCTGATGATAGTCTTCAGCTTTGTAGAATTCGTCTAATTGAGTAACTTCGGTAACAATTTTATCTTCAAAAACCTTTTCAGCTGTAAGCAATTTAATATAGTTCCTTGAAATTTCTTCTTGATTTTTGTTAATATAAAATATTGCTGAGCGATATTGAGTACCTGCGTCTGCACCCTGACGATTAAGTGTAGTAGGGTCGTGAGTAGCAAAATGTACCTCTAAAATTTCCTCCAAAGAAATAATCTCAGGATTGAAACCGACCTTAACAACTTCGGCATGACCTGTTAAACCGGTACATATATCCTCATAAGTCGGATTTTTGGTTTTTCCGCCTGTATATCCTGACACAACCGAAGCAACGCCCGTTAAATCCTGAAAAACAGCTTCAACACACCAAAAACAACCACCACCCAAAATTATATATTCTAAATTTTCACTCATTTCATTTTCTCCATTAGATTTTTTTTCCTCAGCTTTAGTACTGCAGGAATTTATAATAACTGATAAAATAATCAATATAATTAGTTTGTATTTCATAAATATTACAACGGATTAGTTTAGGTGAAATTGGGATAATATGGTTGATTTTTGCTTAGAATGCAAATTAGTATTGATAGAAATAACCCCAAATAAATCCTTTTGGGTCATAAATATAGACAATAGATTTCTTTCTGGCTAATTCAGAAAAATAGAGAATATCACCACCATCCTGCCGAATGATGAATGTCTTAATACCGGGTGCTTTTCTATCATAATATCCTATGACATTTTTTGTCATAGTACTGAGTATGCTGACTCTTTTTCCGACTGAATCAGGAGTAAAGTATGCAATCACTTGATTATCTTCGGACTGATAAATATAAACAAGATTTTTATCGGTATTGCAACTGTAAAAAGCTACAATACCGATAATAAAAATCAATATTTTGATTGTATTAATCATATCTCTCGAAATGAATCTGTTTGCGTTTATAGCCCATATCCATAAGTGACAATCGCGCTTCAGTCACCATATCCCGCCATCCGCAAATGTAAAACTCAGTAGGTGGGAGAATTCCAAATATTTTTTTATAAATATTGTGAACATATCCTCTTTCACCTTTCCAATCATCAGAAGTTTCGCGTGACAGCACAGGGATAAATGTAAAATCACTTCTTTTTGAGAGCTGCTCCATCTCTTCAATATATATCAAATCTCTCATAAATCTTGTACCGAAAATCACGTAAATGTGTTTGTGAGGAATTTCACGCTTTAATATATCCAAGTATATCGAGCGTAATGGAGCCAATCCAACTCCGGTACTAATAAAACATAAATCTGTTTCGACAAATTCGGGAACCAGAAAATTTCCCCTTGGCTCGGACACCTTAAGAATAGAGCCGATATTAACTTCATTGAACAAATAATTTGTGGCTACACCATTTGGGTCTAATACTATAAGAAGTTCGAAAATGTTCGAACCATCAGGTGCATTTGCGTAAGAGTATTGTCTGTAGTTTTTTCGTGCATCAATAGGAAATTCAATTTTTACATGTTGCCCGGCTTTAAAATTATAACTTTCCAACTCTTCGACTTGAATAAAAAAACGTCTTATATAAGGTGTCTCCTTAATTATATCAACAACCTTACCTTCATACCAATCTAATTTAGACATATTTTATAATATTTTAAAAACGAAATAAAAAAGTTAATGATAGACGCTCTGATAATTTAGTTATTGATAAATCTATGCATTTTTATATACACTGCAATCACAAAAGACTGTCAAATAAATTCATTAATGAATATTATTCATAATTCTATTATTGCTCATTGGTGATATTGCGATAATATTACTCAGATAAGTTTCTTTTCTTCACGGCTTTTAAGTAATATTCAGTCACTTCAAGCTCTCGGGCAATTTCTTTTAATGATTTTGATTTATTCTCCGACAAATATCTCAGTACGAATTTCTCAAAGCTGGTAATCTTTGGAATATAGAACTGTAGCCCGTTCAGATTCATAAGTATCTTCCTTACTGCTTCTATGCCACAAGCATCAGCCATCAATCTGATATCCGGTGTCAAATCCTCATAATTGATTCCTGAAAAAATATCTTCTACCATTGTTCCTCCTCCAAATCATTGTAATTAATTTCAAAATATTCGCTAAACATACCGGATTTTTCGATATAATCTTCAAGTATAAATATCATATCATCAGCTAATAAATTATCTACTATGCCTAAGCATTCCAATTCCATAAAAAATTTTCGACTAAGAAGATGAAACAAGGCTATACGCATATCTTCAGATATGCTGTAAACTTGATATGCTTGAGAGAATATCTCAATTTTTACATCAGCATTATAATCACCGTTCGTGTAAATATCCGGTGCAGAAAAATTATTTGAAAAATACACCCTATCCATATAGAAACTCCTAAATATTATTTGAAAAAATCATAAAATTTTCGTATTTTTGCGTAGTGATAAATGCTCTAATTTACGCAGTAAATATTACTGCAAAAATATGAAATTATTACATATATACAAAATAATTTTATTTTAAATTTATTTCAGGAAATTTTATGTCTACTTATGCTGAACAGGTTGGCGAAAGACTTAAAAAAATTCGCTTCATTTTTAACGAGGGTGGTAAATTATCAGCAGACCAGTTTGCATTTTTACTCGGTGAAACCCGTGATAAGATAGCAAATTACGAATTAGGAAGAGCAGGTCTGCCAATCAGGGTTCTGCTTGAACTTTATCGTCGTGGCATCAGCCCGATTTATTTAATTTCAGGAGAGGGCTCAATCTTTTCGGACAACAATGAGGGAAAAAATTTTAAACACCGAATATCTGAGAAAGTCAAATCCGGCTGGAAATTCTCTCAGCAAAGTATGGATATTCTTTACACTGCTCTCGGTAGTGAAGTTGATTTCTCCAATGTCAAGCTCGCAGCAGGAAAAGTAGAGAAAAAGTAAGAATTTTCATAATGGATTCTCAACATAATTATTCCGACAGTGAACTATACAGCCGGCTAAGAAAGTATTTACCACGAAGCTTTGCCGGCGATAGTTATGCTTCAAAGCAAATCAAAAAGCTTTCTGAAATTGCTAAAAAGAAGAATCCCAAACTTTATCAAAATGCTTTAGATGATGCATTAGCTGACATTTCAGAGAATAATAATCTCTATCTTGGAAAACCAATTGAGAAATTCTTTCGCATTAAATATACAGGTGAAAGCCAGCTCGATGAATACTTCAGTCTCTTTAAAACTGATATCACAAGCAATTTAAAACATAACGACTTCATCGAATTTTGTCGTAGAAATAACCTCGTTCCTGACAATTTAATGCTTTTTCCTATTGAGGGTAATTCAATGATTAATGCCGGTATAAACAGCGGTGACACAGCAATCGTGGATATCACAAAAATACCTGTCAATGGTGATATTGGAGCAGTATATATCAATAACAAATATTTTATTAAAAGAATCGGCGGAGTTGGAGGAAGACTTAAGCTGATTTCTGAAAATCCTGATTTTCAACCCTATATGGTTGGTCCTGAAGATGATTTTAAATATATTGGGCTTGTTACTAATATTATTAAGAAGGTTAGCTGATATTTAAATCTCACCAATTATTGTCATATCTAAAAATATACATTATTAAATCTATTATGTTAATAATATAACATAATATGATTGTATATTTTATTTTATTTGTCTTATTGTGATTTATATGTATATAATATCGTTATATATCAATATATAGACGATATTTTTGCAGTTAATGATAAAAAAGTGACATTAAAATTAAATATTTTATGAAATATTATTGTTTTTTCATAGATTTTTCATATTTTAAAATTATTATTTTTACTAATTTGAAAAAATAATTTTATAACAAAAATTTCAGGTAGTTTCAATGAATGATTTAAAGTGTATCGAATGTCAGCAAGAACCGACTGAAGAGGAACTTTACAGCCAGCTTGATGATATTCTGTCAGAATATGAGAATAAGCCAGGAGCCTTAATTCCCGTACTACAAATTACTCAGCGCATATTTGGATACTTGCCCAAAGAAGCTCTGAAAAAAATTAGCTTAGCACTTGGTAAGCCATATAGTGAAGTAACCGGAGTTGTGTCCTTTTATTCTTTCTTTTCAACCCAACCCCGTGGAAAATATATGGTACGTGTATGTCTCGGCACTGCTTGCTATGTTCGTGGTGGTAAAGAAGTTTTAAATTCTTTAAAAAAGGAACTTGCGATTGATGTTGGAATGACAACCGATGATAAACTATTCACAATTGATGTTGGCAGATGCTTTGGTGCTTGCGGACTTGCTCCTGTCATTATGGTTAATGACGATGTACATCAAAGAGTTAAGCCTGACAAAATTGGTGAGTTACTCAATATTTACAAATCCGAAAGTAAACATGTATTGGAGGAGGTAGTATGAAAAAAATAACATCTCTCGAAGATATGACTAATTTAAGATTGTCTGTTAATAATAGTCATAATAAAATGAAAGAAAATCTGAAAGAAAAAATCAAAGTTTGCATCGGAGGCGGTTGTATTGCATCAGGCTCACTTAAAATTAAAACAGCACTTGAAGAAGCTGTGATATCTCATGGATTAGATGGTGAAGTTGTTGTTCAGGGTACAGGTTGCTTAGGTCCATGCTCACGTGGTCCTGTCGTTTTAATGGATAAAGACCAAATATTCTATCAGGATGTAAAGCCTGAAGATGCTAATGACATTATTTCAATTCATGTTATGGATGGTCAGATAGTAAATCGTCTTGCATGGCATGAACTCGGTTCTGAACTTTCAACACCAAAAATGGATGATATATCATTTTTCAAACGTCAGAAAAAAGTTGTTCTTAAAAATTGTGGTAATGTTGACCCACTTAGCATAGAAGATTATATTCGTTTAGATGGCTATGCTGCTCAAGCTAAAGCATTTTGTACTATGAAACCGGAAGATGTTATCGCTGAAATGCGTAAATCAGGTCTTCGCGGACGTGGTGGAGCAGGTTTCCCAACGTGGATGAAATGGTCTTTTGCCGCTAAAGCCGGAATAGGAGAAAAATATATTCTATGTAATGCAGATGAAGGCGACCCCGGAGCATTTATGGACCGTTCAGTTCTTGAAGGCGACCCACACTCTATTATTGAAGGTATGGCTCTTGGTGCTTATGCGATTGGTGCAAGTCAGGGGTTTGTTTACGTAAGAGCTGAATATCCTCTTGCAGTCGAAAGATTACAAATAGCAATTGATGCAGCTAAGGAATACGGCTTTCTTGGTGAAAATATTCTTGGCAGTGGCTTCAATTTTGACCTTGAAATTCGAATGGGTTCAGGAGCATTTGTTTGCGGTGAAGAAACTGCATTAATGAATTCTATTGAAGGTAAACGCGGTGAACCACGTCCACGCCCGCCATTCCCTGCTGAAAAGGGTCTTTGGGGTAAACCAAGTGTATTAAACAATGTCGAAACTTTTGCGAATGTACCACAAATCATAAATAATGGTGGTGATTGGTTTGCAGGTATCGGTACTGATGACAGCAAGGGGACAAAAGTATTTGCTCTCGCAGGTAATATAAACAATTCAGGTCTTGTAGAAGTTCCTGTTGGTACATCGCTTGGTGAATTGATTTATGATATTGGAATGGGTATTCCAAACGGAAAGAAATTCAAAGCCGCTCAAATTGGCGGTCCGTCAGGCGGTTGCGTTCCTAAAGAAAATCTGAATGTAGCCCTTGATTACGAGTCCCTGAGTGAACTCGGAGCGATTATGGGTTCAGGTGGATTGATTGTAATGGATGAAGATAGCTGTATGGTTGATGTTGCAAAGTTTTTCCTTGAGTTTGTTCAGGAAGAATCTTGTGGCAAATGTGTTCCGTGCCGTGTCGGTACTAAAAGAATGTTAGAAATTCTCGAGCGTATTACTGAAGGTAAAGGCAAAGAATCTGATATAGATTTACTGATTGAACTTGGCGAACAGATTAAGGAAACTTCGCTCTGCGGACTTGGTCAGACAGCACCGAATCCCGTACTTTCAACAATACGACATTTTCGTCATGAATATGAAGCTCATATCAAAAACAAACATTGCGAAGCAGGTGTTTGTCATGGATTGGTTCGTGCCCCTTGTCAGAGTGCATGCCCTGCTCATGTTGATATTCCCGGATTCGTATCACTTATCGGCGAGAAACGCTATGCTGAGGCATTAAAACTTCACAGAGAGCGTAATCCGTTTGCAGCAGTTTGTGCTCGTGTATGTTTCCATGTTTGCGAAGATAAATGCCGCAGAACTTCGATGGATGATGCAGTTTCAATCAGAGCTTTGAAACGCTTTATGGTTGACCAGGAAATCACAATTCAATTACCGGAAGTCCGTGAAAATCCTGAAAATGCTAAGAAGAAAATTGCTATTATCGGAGCAGGTCCTGCAGGTCTTACTTGTGGATATTTCCTTGCCCGTTTAGGTTATAAGCCAAAAGTATTTGAATCAGAACCTCGCCCGGGTGGCATGCTTGTTCAAACAATTCCGGCGTACAGATTGCCTCGTGAGATATTAGCACGTGAAATTCGTATGATTGAAAACCTTGGCGTTGATATTGAGACAAATAAAAAACTTGGTCGTGATTTCCTTGTTCAGGATTTGAAAGATCAGGGCTATGAAGCATTATTTATTAGTATTGGTTCTCCGAAAGGTGTTGCAATGAATATCCCCGGAAAAAATCATCCGAACGTAGTCAAAGCAATGGACTTCCTGCGAACATATAATCTTCGTGGCTCGGTAAAAATTGAAAATGAAATAGTTATTGTTGGTGGTGGTAATGCCGCATTCGATGCTGCAAGGACTGCCATCAGACTGGGTGCTGAAATAGTTAATATTGTTTATCGCAGAAGTCAGGAAGAAATGCCTGCTTATGCTGAGGAAATAGAAGAAGCATTACAGGAAGGAATCAGGATATATCCTCTTACAAATCCACAGGAAATCATGATTGAAAATGATAAAATCGTGGGAGTAAGATGCAACAAAATGCGTCTTGGAGAATTTGACCATTCCGGTAGAAGAC
Organism: Ignavibacteriota bacterium; assembly: GCA_019637995.1. NCBI lineage: Bacteria > Pseudomonadati > Ignavibacteriota > Ignavibacteriota bacterium. The sequence goes on along the minus strand of JAHBUQ010000002.1, from coordinate 1,058,236 downwards.
GCCCTATTAATGAATCTGAATCATTTATTATTAAAGCAGACCAGGTAATTATGGCACTCGGACAGGATTTCGATACTTCGCTAATATACAGTGGAACAAAACTCGAAATGAATGCTGAAAGTAGTATCATAACTGACCCACTTACAGGGTCTACATCAGTAGACTGGATTTTTGCAGGTGGTGACTGTGCGACCGAAGGCTCAAAAACAGTAATTGAAGCTGTTGCCGCCGGAGAAAGAGCTGCTGTCGGAATTGATATGTTTTTATCAGGTAAAAATAATGCCTTCTGGCGAGAAGAAAAAGTTGTTCATACTTTCTTCGACCCAAATGCCGAACCTGTACCTTACCAAAGAAGTAAGATGTCACTACTGCCAATTGAGAGAAGGAAGTACAACTTCAACGAGGTTGAACAACCATGGCTTGAAGCTGAAGCAGTACGCCAAGCCCAAAGATGTTTACGATGTGATTATGGTCATTGATAATAGGAGATAAAAATAATTATGATAAATTTAGCAATTAATGGATTAGAAGTTCAGGTTCCTGAAGGAACTACTCTACTGCAAGCCGCTGTTAAGGTTGGTGTGAATATCCCTACTTTATGCCATATTCCAAACTGTGAACCAAAAGGTGCTTGCAGAGTTTGTCTTGTGGAAGTTAAAAATGCACGCTCACTTGTTGCCTCATGCGCTATGCCTGCTCAGGAAGGTATGAGGGTATTTACAGCAACAAGAAAAGTACGCGACGCCCGGAAAATGGTAGTCGAGTTATTACTTTCAGAACATGATGGCGATTGTAAAACCTGTGATAGAAACGATGATTGCGAATTACAGGAAATTGCAAAGAATCTTGGTATTGATAATGTCAGATTTGCAGGACAAAAAGCGAAGTATCAGTATGACGATTCTACACCTGCTTTAATTCGTGATAACGGCAAATGTATTAAGTGTCGCAGATGTGTGACTGTATGTAACGAAATGCAGAATGTTGGTGCCTTATACCCACAGGGCAGGGGCTTTGATTCTGTGATTGGACCTGCTTTTGAACTTAATCTGGATACAGTTGCCTGTGTTCAGTGTGGTCAATGTGCAGCTGTTTGTCCGGTTGGTGCAATTACTGAAAATTCTCATATAGAAAAAGTTTGGAAAGCTATAGACGACCCGACAAAAGTTGTTTTGGTACAAACTGCACCAGCTATCAGAGCTGCTCTTGGTGAGTGCTTTGATTATGCACCGGGTACTCTTGTAACAGGTAAGATGGTATCTGCCTTGAAGCAAATTGGTTTTGATAAGGTATTTGATACTAACTTCGCTGCCGACCTGACTATTATGGAAGAAGGTACAGAACTTCTTATGCGATTAAAAGATAAGCTCGTTGATAATGGTGATTCTGCCTTGCCACAATTTACAAGCTGCTCGCCTGGATGGATTAACTATATGGAATACTTTTTCCCTGAAATGATGGCAAATGTATCAACTTGTAAATCACCCCAGCAGATGTTCGGAGCCGTAGCAAAGAGCTATTATGCTAAGAAGAATAATATCAATCCTGCTGATATCGTTGTTGTTTCGGTTATGCCTTGTACTGCAAAGAAATTTGAAGCTGCACGCCCTGAAATGAACAGTAGCGGTTACCGTGATGTTGATTATGTATTGACAACTCGTGAACTTGGTCGTATGATTCTTCAGGCAGGTATTGAATTCCGTAATTTACCTGAAAGTGAGATGGATAACCCACTCGGTCGTTCATCAGGTGCTGCTGATTTATTTGCAAATACCGGTGGCGTAATGGAAGCCGCTGTACGTACCGTATATGAACTCGTTACAGGCAGAGAGCTGCCAACCGAACAACTTCATTTAAAACCTCTGATGGGCTTGGAAGGTATCAAAACTGCATCTTTAAAAATTGAAGGTACGGTTCCGGCTTGGTCATTCCTTGAAGGTGTTGAACTCAAAGTTGCAGTTTCACACGGACTTGGGAACACTGCAATCCTTCTGAAACGAATCAAAGAAGGCGAAGAATTTCACTTTGTTGAAGTAATGACTTGTGCCGGTGGATGTATCGGAGGTGGAGGTCAGCCAAGATTCACAACAAATGATGTTCGTGAAAAACGTATGGCTGCTATTTATCGTGAAGATGAAGGTAAAACTTTACGTAAATCACACGAAAATCCTGACATCATTGAGATTTATGCCGAGTATTTCGAGAAACCGCTTAGTCATATTTCCCACAAACTTCTCCATACTCATTATACTGAGAAGTCGAGAGTTTAGAGATTTGTGTTAGTTTATATTTAAATTAATGCCCGATACTGTTAATGTGTCGGGCATTGTTTTTTAGATAATTTTCACAAGAAATTGATTTAATATTAAATGCTGCAATGCGTTAAATTATTATAATTATTAATAAAGTATAACAGCAATATATCATAATAATTTGGATAGCAGGATTATTTAAACTCATTTTATAATATTTTGCATTTGATGCAGAACTCCTGAATCAGTACAAAAAGAAATTTCGCCGTTTATAATTTAAGAATAAAACCAATGGCACATTTTATCATATTTAGGTAGAGATATCTGAAAAGTAAACAATAAATCAATGACACTTGGCTGTTGTTATGATATTTTTTGTCAGTCTGAGCAGAGTCGAAGACTATAAAAAACACTTCGACTTCGCTCAGTGTGACCAAGTACCGAACAAATGCTTTTCGTTCAGACACTAACTATGTATTTTCAGTACCTTTCTTTGAAGAAAATAATAAAATCTTTTTAAAAAAGATATATCCTGATAGAAAAGCTACTAAATTGTACCTTGGAGTTAAAAATGGCTGATTATTTGAACACTGAAGAACAAGAATTTTTTGAATCTCTTCACGAGAAGGAATTGGTAATATCGCCAGACAAGAATGAAATTGACAGATATATAAATTATGCCAGAAATAGCATTGAAACAATGAATAAGTTCGAAATTGAGCTTACAGTGAGAGACTTCTCTAAATTTAAAGCAAAGGCATTAGAACAAGGTATAAACTATAAAAGTTTGGTTTCCATGCTCATACACCATTATAACAGTGGTCGAATAGCGTTGAATATTTAGAGTGATGAAATTATCTGACTATAATGTCATAATTTGCTAATTTTTTTTGGGGTGGCTTTTTTAGTAAAAAAAATTAAATAAATTAAAAATTATTTGAATATTTTAAAAATTATTTTCATTATTTTCATTATTTTCATTATTCTCATTATTTTTGTTTTATTCTAATTGACGATTCAAAAAAAGGAATTAGTATATGGCTTTATAATTGACCTATTTGGTTTTATATTTAGGAAATATTATGAAAAAAACAATTTTTGTTCTTCTGCTAGTATTATCATTTTTGATTTCATGTAATGATGATAATCCTTTAAAACAAAGTCAAAAGACTTTTCTGCTTCAATCCGGCACTACACCATCAAGTGTTAGTGATTTGGTTGAGTCATATCTTTACGACCCCGATTTAATTGGAATAATTGAATTTCACTCCAATCTTAGAAATGATGTCTCAATTAATTGGATAAATAACAATAAAGTTGTTACTAATTATGACGGCATTAATAACTATGCCTATGCTGCTTTTAAAGATGCTAATAACAATCCGGTTACAGTAGAGAACTTGCTAATCAATGCAAGTCTTTTGCGTGAATACAACCCGGGTTCTTATGCAAAAGTTGGCAATGATGAGCTTGATTTGAATTTTGGAAATTCAATATCGAATAAGTATTATATTGAATGTTTGAAACATACAATTATACCGGATACTGTATTTGACGAGGTTGTTTTCAATAATCGGGTTGAAATTACAAATATTCAAAGATTTGATTCTCTTTCAGCATCACAAGGATTTACTGTCAACTGGTCAGGTGGTTCCTCTAACGCAAAAGTACAAATTAATTTTGATTTGCGTGACTTTGAGGAAAGTACCATTAATTATTCATCCGGATTTTATGAAATTACTGATAATACCGGTTCATTTACAATAACCCCTCTCAGATTAAGTGATACAGGACCAAGAGGGAAGCTGTTTGATTTGTCCGTAACTGCTTATGAGCCAATTTTACGTACTTTATCAAATGGCAAAAAGATATTGTTATTAGGTACAACAGTACACACAAAGTCAGTCTATCTTGTTGACTAATGATTTCGATTGACAACATTATTTCGCAATTAATCACCCCAAAGCAAGGTATTTTCCTTGTTTTGGGGTATATTTTATCAATTATTTATTTATATTTTGATAGTCGAGGACAGGGATTTAATAATAAATTTCTATTTTATAATTTATTTCTTATATTCTCAGCTTTTTGTGGTAATATTGGTTATAATCTATTGTATTTTGGAGTAGTCAATTTTGAATTATTTAACGGTGGTTCAATTTTGGGAGCAATTTTTATCCTTACAATAATAACTTCCTTAATATCAATTTTCAAAAATAATATAGTTACTAAAATAAATAAATTCATTATTCCATACTTTATAATAATAGTATTTGGAAAGCTTGGTTGTTATTTCGGTGGTTGTTGTTATGGAATGGAAATATTTACTATTCCATTGCAGATTGCCGAATTTTTAATTCTTGTTGTTCTAGTATTTGTACTGATATGGAAATTTAGAAAAAATGGAAATTTAGCTTTATGGGCAGTTTTATTTTATAGCATATATAGATTCATTTTTGAATTTATTAGATTAGATAATAGCTTTTATATTTTTTCGATACCTATAACTCAAATAGTAAGTTTTGTTTTGATTATAGGCATCATTACAATTATATATATAAAACACAAATAAGGCATTATTCTGATGAAATATGAAATAAGCCGCTCTCATATCGCTTGGGAGCGGCTTTTGTTTGATGAAATCGTTAAAAAAGTGATTAATCTTTATTAATCATTGTATTTATTTAAAATACTTTTTAGCAATCAAATTCTGGTATATTTAAGTTTTCTTCTAATCAAAAATCTTGTCATAAACGATAGTCAGTCTTAGCGTTGTACCCGGCTCGTAAACCCGCAAACCGGCTGAAAATGGATTCCTTGCAAAGGATAAATGCCTGAAATAATTATGATTAAGTAAATTATCGGCTTCAATTCTGATAGCAATATCCTTAATTTTGTATCCGAAACGAACTGAAAAAGTATTCCATGAATCAGACTGAAATTCATTGAGGTCAGAGTCAATACGTGGCTGAAAATTTTCGTAACGGTGTATAATTGCTGATTGAATATCACATATTTCCGGAAACTCCAGAATATTTGTTACTGAAAGAGGCATTATTTCAGGAAGTGGGTTGTTATTATCAATATTTTCCCCATAAATATACGAAATATTGCTTTGAAAAAATTTATATTTAAGATTTAGGTTTACTCCCGCAATCATAGCATTTACATTTTGGTAAGTGAGTACATTTTTCTCACCTGCTTTGCTTGAAGCAAGATTAACAAAATCCATAACATAGTTAAAATATGTTTCGAATGAAAAATACTCACTTGTTAGGGACATTCTTGCCGCTGCTTTTTTCGGCTGTTCAAGATTAGGATTCCCAACCCAGTTGGGATTTGTTCCGGGTCTTTTGACATTTATATAAAGCTGTTCTGCTTCAGGAGCTTCAAAAGCTAATTCAGCACCTGTACCAAATGAAAAATAATCGCCTAAATTTTGAGCAAAATTAAAATTTACTGCACCACTAATGTAATATTTCCTGCCTTCAACATCATTATACAATGTACTGTATAATTCGTTTGCGGATTTGTTTTCAATATCGTTTGTAATCAACCCAATTCTACCTGAAAGCCCAAAATCATTGAAATGAATTTTATGGTTTAATGCAGCATAAATCCTACTAATTTCAGGAATCATATTGTTACCCATATCAACATTCATTGCAGGGTTGATTATTCTGTTATCGGCATTCCAATTTTGATAAGTTACTTCGTAATAATCACCAACCAAGCCAATAGTAAGATTTTTTGCATGTGATTCCATAAACATTGGAGAAACGCGCAAAGTATTATCCATAAGATGGTCAGTATAATTAAAGTAAATTTTTTGCTTTTTCCATGATATATCAGCGTTATATACACTTGTTGATACTTCATCCATCGTAAGGTAAGGAAACGAAATATCCTCCAGACGATTAAATGAAACACCATAAGTGAAATCACCGGACTTACCTCTGAAAGATACTTTAGTATTAAAATAGGAAAAATTATCCTTATAATTATAAAGCTCTTTGAAATCTTTTCCTGCGCCGCTTTGATATGGATTTCCGCCTGAAAATCTTGCAATTATTCCTTGCTGTTTACCGCTTATACTTAATCCTAAATCGAACTCCTGCTGAGAAATCATATTACCAGTAAAAAAGCTTCCTAATTTGAATTCGTTGGGGAATTCTTTTCTTTGGTACTCAATTTTTCCATAAATTCCTGTTCCGCGCAAGCTACCGGATTTTGTCATTTCAACAGACTCCATTTCAAGCGGATTTATTCTTCCTGCGGCGGCATCCATTCTGTTGGGGCATGCATTATGATATTGCTCGCCATCAATAATAACTTTTATGTCGTTGCGTTTGAATCCCTCAGAATATACATCCTGCGTGAAATTCATTCCGCGCCGGATTACAAAATTACCATTTTTATCATATATTTGGCTATTGAAATCTGTGCCGTAAAATACTGCTTCTAATGGAGAAAGCAATCTTTTTGCGGTGATATTTATGTTCTCAGACTTGAAATTTTTCAAAGAATCTTTATTTGCAGATTCTGCAATATTTACAAATAAAATAAAAATTATAATATATATAAAGAGTTTCATTTTTTCCTCATAATTGAAATAATAAATAATTTAAAAGTCGGTATTTTACCTACCGAATAGCTGAATAATCCGGTTAGTATTTTTCCGGACACTTCAGTTTTCTGTTGTATAAGAGAATAATCCAAATCAGAACGAAACAGAAAAACTCAGGTTAACTGTGCAGTTGATTTAGATTAAATTTCAGATATTTATTATATCATTTCAGGTGGAGGAGTGTCTTTTGTAAGATAAATATTTAAGGGAAATTTGATATGATTATTAATTGAATTACTTGATGATAAAGCTAATTGGATTGTGGATATTATTGATGGAACTAAACCATTAATAACTATTTCGGGAGCTACATACATAGCTGAACTTGTCGAATTTTCTTCGGTTTCATTTATTGATTCCTGTAATTGGCAACATCCCTGACAAGAGTTTTCAGGTATATCTTTTTCGACACAAAGATTTTCAGCGAAATAGTTCTGATTGATTTTGAATAGTAAATAATATGTAATATTAGGACTTACCGCAAAGATGAGTACTAAAACGGTTAATGGAATTACTACATATTTATAAATAATCTTAAACATAAAATTATGACGATTAAATAGTCAAATGAATCTCAATATAATTTAAAAATATGCTTGATTATAATTGAAAGATTATTAAAATCATAAGAATTAATTTTATTTATGATATAGTTGCCGATTTGTCTGAAAGCATTTTCGTTCAGTTCATCGCCGACATTTATTATTAATCCTGCGAATTCCTTCGCTTTATCAAGGCTTATATCTCCTTCAAATATCAGTCTAAAATCAGAAAATCTCTCTCTTACAATTTCGCAAACTTCTTCAAAAAGTATCTTATCCATTTCAAGGTCTAGTAATTTCAATACAGTATCTTCTTCCATATTGGTCTGGATTTCAAATCTTATAAATTTCGTAAGTTCATAAGCAAGTTGCTCAAACCTTGCATTTGGTGAAATCCATGCCCGGATATTATATTTCGGAATTAAATCCAAAATAGATTCGATATCTTCACTAATTATCATCAAAGGAACATTATTTAAGGTGATACTTTCGAGCATTATTATTAAATCCTCAATATTTCCTTTTTCTATAATTATCAATTGAGGCAATATTTTTAAATCGTTAATCTGGTCTGTATTATCGAAGAAAACTATGAAATCTCCCGAGCCTGAAGCAATTTTTTTCAAATTCAGTTTAATTTTATCGCTTACGTTGGCAATAATTCCTGTATTTTTAAATGACATAGAATATAATTCATCAAAAAATGTTTGAGGATTTTCGGCTGAATCTACAATACTTATATTATCAAATACTGCTGAAAATTTTGACCCTTCATTAATATTGCTTTCCAACTTAATATCTCCATTCATCAAACCAGCCAATTTTCTTGAAATTGTCAATCCTAATCCTGTGCCGCCGAATTTTTTATTGCTTTGACTGTCGCTTTGTATGAATGCTTCAAAAATTATTTTACTTTGGTCTTCGGAAATGCCAATTCCAGTATCAATCACATGGAAACTAATATTTGATTTCTTACCCATAGGTTTCGAATCAACCAGTATCAATACATAACCGGTTTCAGTAAATTTAATAGCATTACTAACAAGGTTGATAAGGATTTGCCTGATTCTGAATTCATCAATGTAAATAAATCTTGGAGTTGAAGAGGTTATGAAATTTAGCAATTTTATATTCTTTTCTTCTGATTTGAGACTAAATAACCGGTAAATTTCATTAGTCATTTTGAAAATATCAACAACATCATTATGAATTGAAAGTGTACCTGACTCAATTTTAGATAAATCAAGAATATCATTTATAACGTTCATCAGGCTTTTACCACCGGTTAAAATGCCGTCAGCATAGTGCATAAGTTTAGTATCAGATTCATTCTCACGAATTAATTTTGCAAATCCCATTATGGCATTCATAGGTGTTCGTATTTCATGGCTGATATTTGCCAGAAATTCAGATTTAGCCTTATTAGCTTTATCTGCAATATCTTTAGCTTCAATCAGCTCTTTCTGAATATTTATATTTTTTTCAATTTCATTTTGCAATTCAATTGACTTTTTTTCCATTTCAGCTGCATAGTTGTTTATTTGTATTTCAGCGATTTTCCTTGGAGTTATATCGTTGATAATGAATGAATACTGTGGGTTATCATCTTCACTCAAAGACAGATACGATAATACAACATAATGATAATAAGTCTGCCCTTCATAATCAAAGTCATATTCAAAATACACAGAACGATTTTCTTCGTATGCTTCTTTATACTTTGCAAGCCAAATCTTTACGCTTGGATTCTCCAAGTCATCATCTGTAAGTTCAATATAAAAAGGATAATCAGATTCGCTTTTATCCATAAAATCTTTAAAAGACTTATTTCCGGAAATATGCTTAACTTTCTTAAAGTCTTTTTCTACTTCCACAACACCCATTAATAGTGGGTTGGCTAAATAAAATCCTGTAATAAGACGATTTTTCTTCTGAAGTTCTAACTCCTGAATTTTTGAATCAGTGACATCATAAATTTGCCCGTCTATTCTGATAGGAATTCCATTTTCATAGATAATTTTACTTTGATTATGTACCCAGCGAATTTCGCCATCAGCCCGTAAAATCCGGTAATCAGTTTCGAAGAAACCTTTTTTATGAGCTAAGTCAATTTCGTTGAGAACAAGCTCTTTGTCGTCTTTATAAATAATTTCAAACCATAAATTTGTATTTTCATAAAATGCAGATGGCGGTAGTTTGTATATTTCTTCGGTATGATTACTGATGAAAATCAACTTACCATCCATTGTAACCGAGAAAATAACCTGATCTATTGAATTCAAAATCGAGTTTATCAATGTTTCGCTTTCTTTAAGACTTCTTTTAACTTCAAGGCTTTCACTTAAGTCTGTTACAAGTGCATAAATATAATTATCATCAGCCGGATGGGCTGAGAACTTAATTGTCTTTCCAAGCTGACTAGAATTGTAATAGTCTGAATAAGGCTCTTTGGATATTGCTACTTTTGCCACTGAAAGAAGTCTTTCGTAGTTCGGATTTACTTTATTTGCTAAAATATTGCTTTTTAAAAAGACTTCACTTTTTACCCCGATTTGCTTTTCTAAAGAGGCATTGGCATAGATAGGAACAAGTGCCTGAATATTGCCTTCTGAATCATAATCTACTCTACAGATGCAAAAGCCTTCGCTTAGATTCTCGTAAACATTTTTTACGAAGTATTTATTTTCAAAAAAAAAGTTGTTATTTTTCATTGCAGTCAATATTTGTTAATTAATATTTATATGATGTTTTTTAGAGTAATTTATTATAACTTAAAATTTCGAATTGTAAGCCTCTACTGCCGCATAAACAGAAATTCCGGCTGCTACACTTACATTTAGTGAGTGTTTGACGCCGTACATTGGAATCTCAAGTGCAAAATCACAGGCTTCAAGTAATTTGTCATCAATTCCTGTCAGTTCATTTCCTGCAATTATACACAATGGAAAATCTTCTGCTCTAAGGGAATTATAAGGTCGGGATTTTGAGCAAATTTCAAGTGCTGCCACTTTAAATCCTTCGGCTCTAATATTTTTGACAGCATCGAACACATCTTTGAAATATCTCCAATCAACCGTTTCGACTGCTCCGAGTGCAGTCTTTTCGATTTCTTTTCTCGGCGGGTAAGGAGTATAACCACAGAGAATGAGTTCATTAAGTTTGGCTGAATCTGCTGTCCGGAAAAGTGAGCCAACATTGTATAAACTGCGAATATTATGGAGCAAAAGCTTAACAGGATGCTTCTCGGCATTCTTGTAACTTTCGATTGAATGCCGAACTTCTAAAATTTCGTTATGTTTTAATTTCTGCATATTTGAATGTAACTTTTTGTATTAATATGTGTATATTTATAATAGATTTATACACCAACAAAATAAATTTTAAACTTAATCTTTATAGATATAGTGAATTGGTAATACAAAAATAATAATAATTATATTAGGTTGGAAAATTGACGGATAGAAATATGAAAATATATTACAAAATTTTAAAATATTTATTGGCAGTATTGCTGATAACTATTGGTTTTTCAAGCGATTTGAAAGCCGATTTGGATATTACCAAAAACAGGGAATTTATTCTTACATTCCTTCCAAATTATCATAACAACTGGAACAGTAACACTCCATCACTAATCAGACGTGATTCAGTATATATATTTATTTATGCGGAAGTTCCTACAAAAGGTACAATTGAATACCGTGACCGTTTTAATAACCAATATGTTGAAGAGTTCGAAATTCCGAATCCGAGTATAGTTTATGTATTCAAAAGAGTATCGCATGATTTTGCTTTACTTGGTTATAATATTTCTGGAAATATGGCTTTTGATGTCAACATTACCGATTCCGAAAAAATTAGAAGTCTCTCATTTAAGGTGAAAACAGACTTCCCTGTTCAGGTTTACGGTCACAGTGAAGCAGATATGACAAGTGAGTCGTTCAATGTACTGCCGGTAGAATCCCTTGGAAATGAATATTTAGTATTAACATATAATGCAAATACAGATTTAGCGGGTGGCTCAAGAACTCCAAGTCAGTTCGCCATAGTAGCTGTGGAAGACAACACTTCTGTAACAATCATACCTTCTGCTTCATCGTATTTGAACGGTATGAGCGAGCAAACAATTAATATGAATGCCGGGGAAGTATATCTGGTTCAGACTGATTTATCTCCAAATAATCCAGATTTAACGGGTTCGAGAGTAAGGTCAGACAAACCAGTTGCAGTTTTCGCCGGTCAGCAAAGAGCGAAAGTGCCAATTGACGCAAATGGAAGTTTCGTTTCAAGAGACTATTTAGCCGAGCAAATGCCACCAATAGATTCGTGGAGCAATGAAGCTATTGTAGTACCTTTTCAAAGACCATCTAATCTTGAAAGTTCCACCACCTTTTATGATAAAATGAGGGTAATTGCTGCCTATGATAATACAGAGTTGTATGTTGATGGAATTCTATTTACTATTTTGAATAGTGGTGAATTTTATGAATCAGACATTCGGGCAGCGATGCATATTAAGGCTAATGCACCGATTATGGCTGCTGGTTATAAGCGCTCATCTGGTATTTCCACACAAATTACCAGCTACAGAGGTGACCCATTGCTTCAGATAATACCAACACCAAATCAATTCGGCGAATCTTACAGGTTTATTACAATTCAGGCATACAAAAATTTTGAAAGGATTTATGATGAACACTATATCACTATAATCTCAAAACCTGATAACACAGCATCTTTAAGACTTAACGGATTGCCGATAGCTCAGAATATTTTTGCCCAAATTCAAGGTTCGGAATATGTTTACGGTTATATAAGAGTGGGAGATGGCACTTATACTCTCACCGGTGACAGAGCATTCGGACTTTTTGTTTGTGGCTATGGCTATGCTGTTTCTTATGGGTATTATTGTGGAGTTGTTGTTAAGCGAGATGATTATGAAGCTCCTGAGTTGCAGTCATCGTCCGATTGCTTTGAAATCGAAGGACTTGTCACAGATCAAAAGCTTAAAAGCATTACATCACCGGATAACTTTCGAAATAATGTTGCTGTTGAAATTGAATCTTTTACCCCTTATGTTCAGTCTGCTGAATTTAAGGCTGAATTAGTCAACAGATATTATGATGGCAGTTTCAGAATTGTAGCTGTAGATTCAGTCGGTCAGCAAACATCTAAAGATTTAGAAATTCCGGGGTTTACAATTGCATTAGTTTCTGAGCTTGATCCAGGAGAATTTCGTAATATTAAAGCGTTGGAAGATTCGCTTACAGTAGGTGAAAAAAGATGCTATGATTACAAAATTATTAATTACGGCAAATTCCCACAAAATGTTAATCTAAATGGGTTTATCAATAACAACCCGACACTTGAGATAAATCTGCCTGCAACATTTACATTAAAGCCGGGAGAAGAAATTGAATTTGAGATTTGTTTCTATTCAGATGAATTTGCAAATATTATTGATACACTTTTTATTGAAGGTGATTGCAATAAAAGAAATATTCTTGCCCTAAACCTTCTTGCCTCTAAGGATGATGTTGCTCCTCAGGTAGCATCTTTTGCTGACCCTTGCAATCAGTTTATTGAAATTGCAATAACGGACTCACTTCGTACAGATAAAGGAATTGATAAAATCGAGATTATTGAATCAGATAATATTGATGCTGAAATTAGAAAAATTTCAGATAATCATTCTGTTTTAGAGGCTAAAGTTAAAAACCCTAATATTGACTCTTATATCAAAATAAAAGTTACTGATAAAGCCGGTAATTCTACAGAGTATGAGAGAGCCATCCCTGGTTACACTATAGAATTTGATTTAATTAAGAGAATTGATGATAATAATATGTTGCTTGATTTTGGTACTTCTCAAATTGGAATCAGATTTTGTGACTCAGTAAGATTAACAAATTTTGGAAATTACGAAATATTACTTGATAATCCACGACTTTCACAAAATATAAGGTTCTCTCTGCCTGCGTCTCAGCTCCCGCTCGTAATTGAACCAGGAGAATTTATTGACCTGAAAATTTGCTTTTTTGCTAATCAAAGTGATGTGGAAGAAGTCATTGATACATTAACCTTAACTTACAACTGCTTGAATAAATTTATTGTATTAAGTGGACAGCCGGATTCTCTGATTTTCGGTGGTGACACCAAGTGTGATATACCGCTGTTATTTGAGGTTGCCGAGCTTCCGGAAACTGCTTTTATAGGTGGTATATATCCTAACCCTGCAGGCGGAATAGTGAATGTTGATATTAATAATCCAAAACCTCAATCGCTTAATCTAAAGATTTACAACACCAACGGGGCTATACAAAAAAATCTTGATTTTAATCTGCTTGCAGCAGGTTATTATAATATTCCTATTGATGTTTCAAGTTTGCCGGAGGGGTATTATATCATCAGTACGATGATTGGCAGTGAAATATTTGTGAAAAGCTTTGTTATAATCAGATAGCAAATAACAAATAAAAGCGAGTTTAATTCTTAAAAATCGAATATAAATTTATTAATTCGTCAATAATTCGTAATTTTGTAAGTTTATAAATTATAATAGTTGATTGCGATGATTGGCTTTGGTTACGACGTGCACAGATTAGAAAGCGGCAGGAAACTAATTCTTGGCGGAATATTAATAGATGAAAATTTCGGCACAATAGCCCACAGCGATGGTGATGCACTTGTTCATGCTGTAATGGATGCACTTTTGGGTGCTGCCGGATTAGGTGATATTGGCGAGCATTTCCCTGATACAGATCAAAGATTTAAAGGTGCAGACAGTATGCTTATGCTTGATGAAGTCCTGCAAATGATAACAAGCAATGGACTCGAAGTTGTAAATATTGATACCTTAATACAACTAGAGAAGCCGAAACTTAAGCATTTCAAGGATAAAATCAAAATTAATCTTGCCTCAAGAATTGGAATTGATGCCGCAAGAATAAATATCAAAGCAGGAACTAACGAAAAGATGGGCTTCATTGGCAGGTCTGAAGGTATTGGAGTTTTTGCTGTTTGCCAGCTCAGGAAAATATAAATGAGAATTATTCTTGTTTATATTTTTCTTATAATATTATCAGCTGAATTCGTATCGGCTGAAAGCATATATCCATTCAAAATCAATAATTTTAGTGATATTACAGGTGGAGAAGCCGTGCCTGCTTATGAATTATCATCTAATATCAGATACTTTTATATGCTCACATATGATTTCACAAAAGGCAGTGAAAAGATATCAATCATAAATACAGACAACCCGAAAGATAACAAAGGTATAATAATATCAAATTCCAAAGTTGTGGCACATACTTTACACAATAATAATCTACTGATAATATCTCAGGAAAGTGGCGGGATTTATATCTCATTTGTAAATCCTTACGGTACAAGATTCGGAAAACAAATAATTGCAGAGCTGAATATTCCCGAAGATATGGAGAATTGCCAAATAATTGAATTAATTTCTGGTTCGCAGTATTTGCTTAATTTGAACAGCAAACTTTATAAAATTGAAATTAATAATCAACAAACCGAGATTGATTTCATCGTTGATGTAACGGGTAAACTTCTAAAACTAGATAATTCTTCAGGATTTAATAATGTGGAATTTGCGATTGTTGAATCAATCAACGGTGGACAGATTATCAGCTTTTTTGATATTAATTTGCAGTTTCAATTTATGACCAAACTTGTTTCTTATCAAAAAGGAATATGGAAAGACCTTGGTACTATGCTTGCGTATTATACTGTCGCAAGTGACAATCAAACATTTATTCAATTAATTGATAAACAAAACGGACTTATTATTTCTGGATTTTGGATTAATGCTCAGCAGGACAAAATTATTTTGAAATTAACAGATAACAATCTTAAAGCATTCTATATCGAAACATCTTTAGATGGTTATAGTATTTGCCGGGCTGATATTGATATTAATAACCCGAAGGTTGTTCCGGTTTCTATGAATTTGAGCGGGAATATGATAAATCCCTTAAAGATTGACAGATTAAATGACAATTTAGTTGTTCTTTTTGCAAATACAATCATTTTGTTAGATACCGATTTGAATATACTTGCAAAGCAGTTTTATCCTGTGGATAATAAATTAAATAATATTGATAATATTCTTTCTGACCAAAATCGGGTATATTTACTATCTTCCCCAAGTTCAATTCAATTTGATTTAATTGATAATAAATACTGGCATTTAAAAAAAGTATATTCAGATATAAGATATTATCTGTTCCCGATTTTTTTAGGTATTTTACTCATTATATTTATTCAGCTGTATCGCCATCAGCGCCGACTTGTAAGCGAACTGCTTGATTTATCGAACATTGGTCTTCTTTTCGTAGTTGATTCAAGTGGCAGACTCATCAATATTAATAATGTAGCAAAAGATTTTCTCGAAATGAGAAACATTCCACTTCGCAAGTTCTTTTCGTATTATGTGAAGAACTCCAAAGCAGAACCATTTGCTCGGCTGATTAATAAGACATTAGAAACAAAAGACAGTCTGAAACAAAAAATTACAATCAAAATTAATAATTCTGAAACCGAATGGATCTGCAAGACAATTCCCTTAAGAAATATTACAGGAATGTTCCGCGGTGTAGTACTTTCGGCAGTTGATATCACTGAGCAACTCGAACGAAAAAGACTTTCGAACTGGGCTCAGCTTGCTCACGATATGCAGACAAATTTGTCAACAATCAAGCTCAATGCCGAGCATCTTGATATTGAATTAAGCGAGAATAATAAACAAAGGCAGCGCAGAATCATTTTTCAGGTGAATCTGTTGATGCAGAGAGTTCGGGATATTATTACAGTCGGCAGAAGCGACTCATTAAATCTTGAGCAGCACAATATTTGCGAAGTTTGTAACGATGTAAGAAATGAATTTGATGAATTGATGTTTCCAAATGTCAAGTTTGAAATGGACTGCAAACACTTTTTGGTTAACTGTGACAGACCCAAGCTAATACGTGCTGTGCGTAATGCTGCCGAAAATGGCATCAAATCTATGAAAGGTAATCCCGGTACTATTACCATATCTGCATATCATGATAAAAATTTTGCTGTAATCAAGGTTGTTGATACAGGCTCCGGTATGGATGAGGAAACCAAAAGAAAAATGCTTACTCCTTACTTTACAACTGCCGGAAATTCAGGCGGAAGCGGTATAGGGACAATGATTATGCAACACGTCACTGAGCAACACGGAGGTTTTTTAACTGTGAACTCTGAAAAAGGTGTTGGCACAGAAGTAATATTCAATATACCTAATACGTTATCACATAGGAAAGAAAAATCAATAATTGACAATGACTAACTTGAAAGAACATTTATCAGGCAAAAGATTAGCCGGAATTGATTACGGCACTAAGAGAATAGGGCTGGCTGTATGCGATGAACTGCATATTTCAGTAAAGCCGGTTACTACTATAAGTACAGCCAAGAAAAATTATATTGATGAAATTTGCAATATTTTGGCATCTGAGCGTGTTGAAGCTGTAGTTATTGGCAAACCTGATACTTACGACGGAAAAAAAATTGATTTTCATGAGAAAATAGATTCATTTGGCAATGAAATTCAGAAAAAATTTCATGCAGATGTTTATTATACTGACGAATCTTTTTCGTCTATTTCAGCAGCGAGCTTTATGGTGAGCTACGGAATAAAAAAGAAAGACAGAGCCGCTAAAGGTACAATTGACAAGTATGCAGCAGCTATAATTTTGCAGCAATTTTTAAATGAGTTGGAGTAATTCGGAATGAATTTTCAAAAAAAATTATTTTTAATAATATTTATAGCAAATTTTTTCTATCTCGGCAGTGATGCTTTAGGGCAGAAGCAGCAGTTTGACCGAGCTTCATTCTATTCATTCGGAATACGCCTTTTTTCTGAAGCTCATACATTACCTGATATTTCGAATGACTCTGTAAATGTGCTTATTTTCTATAAAATTGCCTATGAAGCGCTGGCATTTATTCAGGTTAACCCTCTTGAGAATCCCGGTCAGTTTCAAGCAGTTGCATCAGTAGAAGTTTTTTTCAGAGATAATTCCGGAATAATCCGAAACAGAAGTCTGCTTTCGGATTCGCTTTGGGTTAGTTCTTATGAAGAAACGCAATCTAAAGATTTGTACAAATCCGGTTATCATATTACAAAATTGGCTACTTCAGAATATACATGTACAGTTCAGCTATTAGACAGATACAAAAAGCCGGCTGACAAAAATGAACTGAAAATTAGTGCAAATCAAAGATTTTTATCACAGAAAGTAATTTCAGACCCAATCTTTGCATTTTCATCCGATAAATTGCCGGCATACAGAGCTGTTCCATTTATACTTGGTAACAAAATCAACTTTACATCAAGTGATGCAAGGATATTAATACCGGTATCTTATAAACCAAACTTCAACGTATTCAATTACAATATCGAAAAGAAAATATTAGAAAGTGATAAATTCTGGAACGAACCAATTAATGTTTCCGGTAGAGCTATACCCTCTGAAAACAGCTATCTTGATGTTCAGTCCGATGACAATTTTCCATTTGTGTTGAGTCTTAAAACAGGTTTCAAATATGATGAAAATTTTGGAAAGGATTTACTTGTCGGAGTGCTCAATATTGAGCTTCCATCAGCCCAGCTTTCTCCCGGTACTTATACTTTGAAAATTAATAACGATACAGAGAATGATTCTGCTCAGTTTGACTTTGATGTGATTTGGGTGGATATGCCGCTTGCATTAAGAAATCCTAAGTATGCAATTGAGACTATGTATTATATCCTTGACGATGCTGAATATAAAGAGATGAATTCCGGCTCGGATGCTGATAAATCACGTAAAATTATGGATTACTGGAAATCAAAAGACCCGACTAAATCAACGCCTTACAATGAAGCTATGACAGAGTATTTCAGACGTGTTGATTATGCTTTTTTTAATTTTCAGACTCTCCGCGAAAAGGACGGCGCCAAATCCGAAAGAGGTAAGATTTATATTCTTCACGGGAAAGCAGATAATATTGAAAAAAAACTTGTTGATGGTAAGCAGTTTGAAATCTGGAACTACAATATGCTTGGAAAAAGCTTCCATTTTGAACTTGTAACTAACGGACTTTATATTTTAAGAGAAATCACAAATATAGTTAGAAATTAAGAAATTAGAAGCATCTAAAAATCATGATGTTGCGGTATTGATTTTGAATTAGATCAAGATTTAAAAAATCAAATCCCCCTGCCTTGTTAAAATTCAGGTTAGGGGGATTAATTTCTAAATAAAAAATGATTACTAAGTAAGCATCAAATTTTATTAAACTGAACATTTACTCTACCGGAGTCTCCACGAGTACTTTTACAGTACGACAATAAGATCTTCCCTCCGGCGAACTGTTGTCATAGAGAAGTTGACTGCTTCCGACATTCTGTAGCGAGAGGTTTGCCGAAGGAACTTTCAAAACCTTTTGAACTTCTGAATTACGTCTTTGAGCAAGCTCTTTATTATAAAGTTCTTCGCCTGTACGGTCTGCAAAACCAGAAATTTCAACATTTGAATTAGGTTTAATTTTGGATTTAACATCCTGTAAAATTCGTTTCTGGGCATCTGTCAAATCTGCCTTGTCATAATCAAACAGAATCAGCGAGAATCGCTCAATACGTTTATCATCCTTGAGTTCCACTCGCTTTTTCTTGATTGTAAGCTGGCTGATTGACAGATTACTTTTAATTTCACCCGTTTTACCGGAATTATCCTCATAAGTGAGAAGTATTTCGACCGGCTCTTCAAGCGAAGGAATTGGCTCATCCTCAACATCCCATTTAGCAGTTTCAATATTACTTTTACCTGAATATTCCCTTAAAATGTGCTTGTTTTGAGATACTTTAATGTTCCAGTTTTTCATTCCGACTTCAGACCAAAGCTCAGGTGCAATCTCGACAATTGGAGGATTTGCAGTTCTGACAATATCCTTCAGATTGAGAGGTGCTATTATATCCAAATCCTGCGATGAAATTTCAACTCTTTGATTTTCTTCGCGTCCTTCGGGCTTTTCATTATTAGCCGGCTTTGCAGGAAGGTTCCTCGATTGTATGCTGATTCTATCAGAAGCAATACCCCAAGTATTAACAAGATAGTCGCGCACAGATTCAGCTCGGCTTTTAGAAAGAATGGAGTTGCCTTTTTCAGTATCTGTATTATTATTTGTACCGGTTAATGTTATCTTGGAGCGTGAATTCTTCATTCTGAAACCAACAATATTTAATAAATCAGAATAAATTTCGAGAGTTTCCCACTTGAGTTTATTTGGGTCAAAATTTGCTACATCAGTAGAATTGATCAAATTCATCGAAGTATTATTCAATTTTGAATCATTTTCCTTGAAAAATACATAAGGTAGCAGAGGAAAGCCTTCTTCGGTTTCTATTTCCTCGATTACTATAGAAGGATTTAGCTGTCGGGTACCATCACGGTTAAGTCCGGTTACTTTTAATGCAGCACGAAGCTCGGCGTCACGGGGATTATTAGTTTCGTAAAATTCGTATCTTGTAGTAATTTCTAATTCAGTATTTTTGTCGGGCTTTTCAAGTGTTATGACATCATTTGAGCGAGTAAGCTTTGTTTCAGGTTTTGAAATACCAACAATTTGATTTACTGTTGTATCTCTAATTATTCTGAACTCCTGTAATTTCCTCTTCTCATCGGGTTTGTATAGCGGAAATTTTACAGCTCCCCCGATATGAAGCTGGTTTACACTCCAACTGACATCCGATACATTATTCAAAGCAAGATAATACCGTAATTCCGGCGAAAATGATGCTCTTCCGAAAATGGGCAAATCATAGCCCGCTCCGAGATATGTGTGAAACTGTACACTGTTGATATTCGGTATTTCCTGATTAGCAGCTTCATTGCGAGCTCTTGTACCTGTTTCTGCAAACACGATATTGCCCGGTCGCAGCAAAATTTCGGATTGATCAAATGTTGAGCTGTTCAAAAATCCAAGCCTGAAACCAAAGTTAAGATTTAATCTGTCTATTGGATAAAATGCAAAACCGGGCTCCAAGGTAATTGCCAATAAGTTGCTCCCGATAGTATATTCAGAAACTGCATCAGTGATATCACCTGTTTCAAAGCCGTCAGAGCGTCTGATTTCAGTATTTCCGATTTTTTCCTCTTGCTTAAGCTCCCCGCTCATACCTGTTACTCCGAATCTTCCGGTAATTCTGATGCGATTGTTGAGCGGATATTCAAAAAGAAGTCCAATCCCGGGACCTGTACCATTGCCGTCTCTAAATTGCGGGCAGCAGTTCGGGTATCCTTCAAGTGCATTAAAATCAGCATTATGCAAATTCAGCATATAAGCCAAATAGCCTCCAACATAAAATATTGGATTTTTAGTAGAATCCTGATTTTGTGAATAAACATTATAAGAAATAAATATCAATATTATTATAAATATGCTTTTTTTCATTTTGTGTCCGCTTATTAATTCAGTATAACAAATTGTAATGCAATAACTTCAGTCGGTGTTTGGAGTTTTAATATATATGTTCCGGAAGGTAAACCGGTTGCCGGAACAGATATTGAATAATCCATTTCACCTGCTTCACTATTTGTAAATTCAGTTACTTTAGTAATTCGTCCAACTGCATCAACAATATCAATAGAATGTACGCCTTTTTCAATTACGACAGCATTTATATTGATTTTCTCTGTAGCAGGATTAGGATTTACAGCAACTGAAGTCCCCATTCCTGAAATTCGGAGAAGCCTGTCGCCACCTTCGTTACATATCTCGGTACGCATTGAGCCGTTGCTTGAAGTAATCTCACCGACAAGTGTTTTCATTGAATATTGTATATCTGAAAATACGATATTTGTAAAGTCAACATCTCCAAGCAGTGTCGAGCCTTCAATTTCAGCAATAAGACTGTCATTTCTGGAAATTGTGATATTGTCAATTTTAAATTCAATTATTCTGTTTTCTCCGTTAAGTGATGAATTAATCAGAGTGCCGCCAATTATAGCCTGTGGATAGAAGACAGAGCGATGCATAGTAATTTTCAGTGATTCTATTTCAAATCCCGCTAAATTATCATCTTTATCTTCGAGTTTAGCATAAACAGGAATTCTGAAATTATTCAGAGTCGGCTCAACTATCATTTGTGGTACTGATAAGTGTACTTTCTTAGATGGAATACCTTCACCCTCCAGATAGAAGACAAATTCCCTGATGCAACCACCAATTAAAATTTTCACAATAATTGAATCGTTATAAAAATCTACGGCATCAGGCGAAAAAGAGACAGTAAACCGCTCCTCACTACCTGCAGGAATTATAATTCCCAATAAATTGCTACTTAAGGTGAATACCGGATTAGCAGGAATATCAAATCCTGTGATTTCAATTTCATAAGGTCCGTTATTGCGTATGATTAATTCGCGTTCTTCAGTCAATCCAACCACAGAAAGCATTTGACTTATTTCCGGTGTATTGTCATATTTACCTTCAACAACTTCTGCTTTTAGAACTACTTTGCGGGTTACATACTGCCCGTTTATATATATCTCAACAAGATATTCAGCAAAATATGTACCTTCGGGAAGATTCTCAGGGTCAAAGAAGAGCTGCGCCCCGCTCTTTGAATTTGGAGATGCCTGAATTGTATCAGGATGATTAAGACCGGAGCCTACATAGAAAAATGCTTCTATTCCGGAATTACTCAAAGCTTCACTTAAAACAACGTATCTTCCCTGAGAAGTGTTGGTATATTTAATTAACTTAAGCTCTCCGGCTTCACAAGGTGAAAATTGTCCGAAGTCAAGAGTATCAATTTTAGTTGTGTCCGCCCAGAAAACAGGATTACCTTCCATACCTTCAAATGCAGATTCTTTTGCAAAAGCGTAATTTGCAGTTATCGGAATCCTTATAGTATCCTCGCAAGGGTCATCAAAAGCGATAGTTATGACACTATTTTGTGGTTGATTTGTAGTATTAATTGTAAAATTAAACGGATAATTTCCGCCATTCTGAGTAATTACATCACCCTGAACAGCAGGCAGTGATATGCTTGCGGTATTATTGGAAGTAGCATTAAATAATTGCTGTGGCAGTCTGGAATTATTGGTTATAACAACAGAAGCGTCAATATCAAAACCAATATCAACAAGACCTAAATTAATATTTGCAGGATTAGCAAATACTTCAAATCCGACAACTTCGGCTCTGAGCCTGACTTCAATTACAGGCGTTTCAGGAACATCTGTTGTTATTCTGAAGACTGCGGTTTTAACACCATCCCCGGCATCTTTTCCATTAATTCTTATATTAAATTGTGTGCCGTCGCCGGGTGTAATTGTAATTGGAGGCGTTTTGGGATTTGTGATAATAAATGCTTCAGGATTATCACCTTCAATTACAGCCGCTGAATTCAGTGTAAATGACGCCGATGAAGAATTCTGTATTGAAATTATCTGGCTTCTCTCATCGCACCAAGGAACTAAACCAAAATCAATTTCGGTTACATTTACATCAATAGATGAAAATACTCCGGTTCCTTCAAGCATTTGAAATGCAAAAAATGAGCAGGTTGTATCTGTTACAATACTTAATGCACTAATTGCAGCTTTGTAGGAGGTATCTGAAGTTGGACGGAATTCGACTCTGACAAGTAATTCCTCACCGGGCTTTAGAACCGCCGGAAGCGGTTTATCGGTTCCAACAACATAGAAAGGCGGATTAATAGGATTAATTTCTTCTATTCTAAGAAGTGACTCGCCGATATTTCTTAAGGAAATATTTCTCGTACTTACTCCACCAATTCTTGTATCCGGAAAAATAAAGTCACTCTCAAGACCTATGAATTCCATCCTTGGTTGATAAGCATCACCTACTCTAAATTCAATAATCCATGGATTTTGTTTTGCAGGGTCATTATGATTAAAAAACAATCTGTTTATAATATTCTCTTTCTGTCCACCGCTCCAGAAAAATTTAACCTTCAAAGTAATTGATTCACCCGGTTCAAGTATGACATCGCCAAGCGGCTCAACAATTTCAAAACCATTATTGCCGAAAATCCAATTATTATTACTTAAATTAAATTCAAGTGTGCCACCGGCTAAATCGTCATTTTTAATTTCAGTTTCGATAAACCTTTCATAGCCAATGCATGTTATAGCAAGATTTTCGGCAACTGTATCAGCGACTAAAATTGGTGATAAGTCCAGAATGAATAAATTTGCTGCTGCCTGAGACATAACTCTTATTGGGTCTTGTAAGTATTCTCCGGTTGCATTGTTTGGCACTTCCTGCATTGCAACCAGGCAAACATATGGAGCATCACTTATTAGCTGGATATCAGCATCCCAGTTACCCTCGGCATCAATATCCAAATTATTAGGGAGTTCAGCCCAATTGCCATCAAAACTTGCAAAGTATAATTTTGAATTTACATTTGGATTCTGTGTTCCGGTAAGAATGAACTGTCTCTTGACATATTGGGTTGTGTCTGTAGAAATACCTTTATATCTGAATCCATCAAATCCGGCGTCGCTTGTTTCAACAATTCCACCTTCATTTGAATCAAAGCCATCAATTCTCAGTCTTCCGATTCCACCACGACGACTGTTTTTCAGACCACCATCAATATTGATAATATTATTATTTAATGTAAGTTTTGAAAGCAGATTAACAGCACCACCTGAGCCACTACCACCAAACGGTTCAGGAGTTCTTTCAAGATTGACATGAAGCCCTGAGAAATCAAAGCCATCAGCACCTTTTGCAGATATTTTAAGATTTGATATTTCAGTAGCAAATAGTGTGACTGCACCACCTCCACCACCGCCATTTCCGGCAAAAACTCCAATGCCCTGAGGATTTCCGCTTGCTCCGCCCGAGCCACCGGCAAGCGGGATATTCATAGCATTTCCATGTTCCTTACCTCCGGCGCCACCGAATCCGTCACCTTCGCTGCCATAACCACCGGCACCACCTTGCCTGACTTGATTAATTCCACTACCACCGCCATATTCACCCGGAGGATTACAATTATTTGCATTATTACATGAAATACCTGATGAACCAAACGGATGGCCTGTACCACCACCTACTGACTCATAAGCAGCATTTGGTGGAAATGGGACTCCATTAATAGAATTGCCACCCGCTCCGGTACCTGAACCCGGATTTCTGAAAGCGTTGGAAACGAGTGGTAACCCTGCATTATTTCTACCACCGGCACCACCGCCAACAAACCCGTCACCACCATTATCACCATTACCGGCAGCACCATCATAAAATCTGCCACCGCCGCCACCGCCGCCGGGACCTGCATTTATTCCCGGAGCATCTACTGATAAAATCGAACTTGATGTGCCACCGCCAATTACTTTGCCTTTAACAAGTAATACAAATGGAAGAAATCCTTGGTTCCCGGTAGTATTTGGGTCACAGTCGGCTGTTGATACAGTATAAGTAAAGTTTCCAAGCTTTAATGAGTCGAAAATCATGGCTCCACGTGGCGACCTTGTGCCTAAAGCACCTACGCCGAATACGGTTTGGCCTGCATTTCCGGTGCCATCAAAATACGGTCTTGAAAGAACTACATAAAAAAGCTGCTCATTTGACTTCTGTCCATTAACCTCAACTACAAGCGGGATTCTGAATTCAGGTCTAACTGTTAGAGCATCAGTCGAGTTTGGTTCAAGTTCAGGATTAATAAATACCTGAGTAGATATAAGTCGCCCTTCCCAACTGACAACAACAGGACCAATCTTGACTTTATCGGCATCAGCGATGTTTGCAGGCAATACTCTTACCTGGTCGCCAGGATTATTGAGATACAAGCCATCAGTACCAAAATTGCCTTTAAGATTATAAGGAGAAACAAATTCAACATATACGTTCATCGCAGGAGCACCAATATCCGGTAGGATATAAGAAACTTGGGGCTGTGTTTGCAAAAGTCCGACTGAAAAAATTGCAAAAAATGCCAAAAATACAGTAAACCATTTATTCATAAATCACCTAAATATTATTTTCTTATTTACATTATTTTCTATGAGCTGTTTTATAATTATTAACATTGTCATTATCAGAAGTTCAAAATGCTAAATTCGAAAAGAAATCATAATTATAAATATTCTGCTCATTTATTATCAATACTAATCTATACAAAGATTTAATATTTTATATATCAATCTAGCGCTCGTAAGGTCGCAATGAGTATGGTACTCACTTGGAGCAAGCTCTACAACATCAAAACCAATGATTTTCTTGCCTGCAGCTTTGATTTTCCTGAAAATATCAATTGTTTCGCTATAAAGAAATCCTTCCGGCTCGGGAGTGCCTGTTGCAGCCATAATTGCCGGGTCGAAAAAATCTAAATCGAAAGTACAATAAATAACATCTCCCAATGAATCAACAACTGCCTTTTGCCAGTCCTGTCCGTGCAATCCTCTGCGAATTGCAGATGCATAGAAAGTCTTGACACCTTTTTCCTTGATATAAATTGACTCTTCCTTGCATTGAGCTCTGATACCAACCTGAGTAATCTTTTCAGGGGGATAAAACTCCACCACACGAGCCATAAATGACGCGTGTGAATATTTTGAATCTAAATATGTATCGCGCAAATCAGAATGAGCATCAAAATGTAAAATTGTCATATTGGGGTAGTGCTTATAGTGCGCTGCTATTGGAGCTGTGGAAATTGAGTGCTCGCCACCCAAAGTAACAACAAACTTACCATCCAGAATTGACTTACTAACAGCATTTTCTATCAGGTCAAGAGCATCCTTATCCACAATGTCGGTGAAATCAAGTGGCTGAAGTGTAGCAATACCTTTGTCGAAGCATAATTCGCGGTCGGTTTCATCATCGTAAAACTCAACATAAGCCGATGCTTCAAGTATTGCACGAGGTCCTTCTCCAGCACCTTTTCCGTAGCTTACGGTATGCTCGTACGGAGCTGATATAATTACTATTTTAGAATTTTCGTAATTTGAATATTTTTCCTCTATCGCAAGGAAGTTATTCTCCTCATTTAATGTAATCATGATAATAAGATTTGAAATTAATTAACAATATAAACCTAAATCGTTTTTTTATTAAAATTATTTGATATTTTGACTATTAATATTTGCAAAAATATAGATTGTTCAATCAGTTTTCATATTTTTGTATGAATAAAATTATTTATTTTGGATTTACATTATGAAAAAACTATTTTTCTTTACTTTTTTAATAGTACTGTTTTTGATAAATTCATGTACAGAAAATGTTGTCAATAACATATCCGGCTTCAATCGAACTTTGGTAATAATTAGCGACGACACTCCTGAAACAGAGCTTATAATGGGAATATTAGGCTCTGTCAGAAACACATATCCAGATGTTGAAATTAAATTTTTTAAGAATAAAAATTTTGATTTGTTTGAAGCAGGGTATCTTCTTGAGGTTGCCGCAAATTCATTTCCTGAAAATACTTGCTTTGCAGTAATTGTTGACCCGGGAGTTTCAGCTAAAAAAACAGTTTATTCATTTGGCAAAAGAAAAGTACTCTCACCTGATAACGGCATATCAACAAAAATGAGAATAGCTATGCCTCCTCAGGAGATGCATTATGTTGATAATATGTCAATATTCGGTTCGCAGTTCAATAATTATGAAGAAGTTCCATATCAAAAATTTTATAGAGATGCAATTCTGCATATGCTTTCAGATGCTAATATCAGTACTTTCGGCTCTGTTTGCAGTGAGCCTGTAAACCTCAATATTGTTCAGCCATCACTTCAAAACGGGGTTATTCAGGGGCAGATTTTATTTACTGATAATTTTGGCAATTGCGAAACAAATATCAAATCGGATTTTATCAATCAATTAAATCGTGGTGATATCCTTGAAGTTTCAAGCGATGATATTAAATTCTATGCTAAATACGGTTTAAACTATTCATCTGTAGATGTAAATGAAAATGTGGTATTTTTTAATAGTAAATCACGCCTTGAAATTTCGGTGAATTTTGGTAATATGTCCGAAAGATATAGTTTGAATGCAGGCAATGTTGTAAATATCAAAAAAGCAGATTTAAAAGTTGGGATACTTCGGTTTAATTCATCTGAACTTGTGAATAATATCATCACTGGTGCAAAATCTGAGCTGGCTGCGAAGGGTTTTATTGAGAATAAGAATATTGAATATTTTGAAAAAAATGCAGAAGGTGATATTTCAAAATTTCCTTCACTCATCGGTGAACTTTTGTCAGCCGGAATTGATATAATAATTCCTGTTTCAACACCGGCTTCGCAAGCAGCTTTGCAGTTTGTACCGGAAAACATTCCGGTTGTTTACACATATGTAACATCGCCGGAATTTGCAGGATTAATTAATAAGCGCAGTAATGTTACGGGACTATCGGATGCGACTAATTTTGATGATTATCTTAAGTTTGCAAAAGAGCTGTTACCGAATATGAAAACAGCCGGTAGAATTTTCAATCCTGGTGAACCAAACTCGGCATTTTCACAAAATCAGTTTTTAGCACTTGGAAATTTTTATGGCATAAATTATATAAATGAATCTATTAATTCGGTTGAGCAAATCTCTGAAGCTTATCAAAGAATCGAATCTCAGAATCCTGATGCTATACTTATAGCTGCTGATAATACCTTAAATCTCGGATTCAAAAGTCTTGCGGAAATGGCAGCAGCAAGCAAAATACCATTAATTGGAGATTCTGAAGAAAATTCCGACGATGGAGCACTTGCAAGTATTTCAGTTGACTACGGTTTGCTTTCTAAAACTACAGGGAAAATAGTAGGAAGTGTTATTCTTGGTATGCCGGCAGATTCAAAACCAATTCAAAGATTTCCGACTTCTTCCATTACTTTGAATCAAATCACAGCAGGAAAAATCGGTTTTACTTTTAGCTCATCAATAATAAACAGCGCATCTAAAATTATACAATAGAATTATTTATGAAATTTGTAAGTTCGCAGTTAAATTATTTTTTTCAAAGTCCTCATACGCAGAAAAATGTCTTCAAATTGCTGAAGTTTTTAGGGATTTTGGCATTGATGATTATAGCATACAGTATATTATTCCATTACATAATGGCTTCAGAAGGTCACGAACATTCATGGCTGACAGGATTTTACTGGACTCTGACTGTAATGACCACTCTTGGTTTCGGTGATATTACATTTCATACGGATTTAGGTCGGGGTTTTTCACTTTTAGTTTTGATGTCGGGAGTAATTTTTCTATTAGTACTGCTTCCATTTACTTTTATTCAATTTTTCTATGCACCCTGGCTTGAAGCTCAGAATAAAACAAGAGCCCCCCGTAAAATTGATGAAAATATCAATGACCATGTAATCATTACTACATTTGATTCAATTGTAATGGGTTTAATCAAAAAATTGGATTTATATGGAAGAGAATACGTAATAATTGTCGAAGAGCTTCAGCGTGCATTAGAAATTGTTGATATGGGATATAAAGTCATAGTAGGTAATGCTGACGACCCGGAGACATACAAAAATGCAGCAGTTGAAAGAGCGGCTCTTGTAGTTGCTATTGGAAGCGATGAATTCAACACCAATATAGCTTTTACTGTCAGAGAACTTTCAGCTGAAGTGCCGATTGTAACCAATGCAACATCTGTTGATTCGATAGATATTCTCGAATTAGCCGGCAGTTCAGTAGTTGTAAATCTAAAAGAAATGCTTGGCAATTCACTTTCAAGAAGAACAATCGGAGGTGATCCGAGAGCAAATGTTATAGGTAAATTTGATGAACTCCTAATTGCCGAAGCTCCGACTGCAGGAACTCCACTTATAGGGAAATCGTTAACGCAATTAAAACTTAGAGAAAAAATAGGTGTAAACGTTGTAGGAATTTGGGACAGAGGTAAGTTCGAACTTCCCTCGCCAAATTCTATCATTACACCAAGTGCAACACTTGTATTCTCTGGAACTGAAGCTCAGCTTGCAAGATATGACGAAATTATTTGCATTTACCACACTACTGAAAATCCTGTAATCATAATCGGTGCCGGAGATGTTGGTATCGCTGCGGCGAAATCCCTTGAAGACAGGGGTTTTAATTATGTCCTGGTCGAAAAAGATAATTTACCTTCACTCGATGGGATGAAATGCATTATTGGCAATGCTGCTGACATCGGTACGCTTAAAAAAGCGGGGATAAAAGAGGCACCTTCTGTACTTATTACTACAAATGACGATGCAATGAATATTTATCTGACAATCTATTGCCGCAGACTTAGAGAGGATATTCACATAATAAGTCGTTCAAACGAAGAACGCAATATCAGTACACTGCATAGAGCAGGTGCCGATATTGTAATGTCTTACGCATCGCTTGGTGCAAGTGTGCTGTTCAACCTTCTTAAGAAAAGACGTATTCTTATGGTTGCCGAAGGGCTCGATATTTTTCAGATACAAGTTCCGGAATCAATATCCGGTAAAACGATTATTGAAGCAAATATTCGTAATAAAACCGGATGCAGTGTACTGGCGGTGTTTAGAAATGGTGAATTAATACTCAATCCTGAACCGAATACAGTTTTAGGAAAAGATGATGATATTGTATTAATTGGAACTATTGAAGCAGAAAAGGATTTCAAGCTGGCTTACTCAAGAGCTAGTAAAGGAAAAATACTATAATCAACACTTAATCCAATAATAATTAAGTTCTAACGTTTATTTAATTTAAAGTTTTTTTAGCAGCATAAAGATTTGATTTTTTTGATTAATATAGGGGGCTTTGATAGTAGAAATATACGTAATTATTATGTTTAACAATTGGGAGCAATCCTCCTGATGATAGTATTTTTTGACAGTAGAAAGCTTGTAATGCTACTAATATCTTCCGTTGCGGGTTTATTGCTTGCATTGTTTTCTATTAATCTTCTGTTAGCTGAAGAAACTACAGAGAGTTTGAGTGTAAAAGTTATAACTAATACCTCAAATTCAAATGATATTCAGAATGTTCTTTATGAAAATTCGGTCTTTGACGAGAATATATATGAGATTGATGGAGTTGCATCTCATTATGGAAAAAGATTTCACAAAAGAAAAACTGCAAGCGGGGAGAGGTACAATATGCACCAATTTACCGCTGCACATAAAACTTTGCCATTTGGAACAATTCTGAAAGTAACAAATACAAATAACGGTAAGTCAACTTTTGTGAGAATAAATGACCGCGGACCGTTTATTAAGAAAAGAATTATTGATTTATCCCATAAATCAGCTGATTTAATTGGAGATATGGGACTTCCAAAAATCAAAATCGAAGGTTTTATAAGAAACCAGTTTGAAATACCGGTTTCTTTGGAAGAAGACTATTTTTACGCTTATTCATTAAGCCATAAGCCAATAATTTTACCTGCGGATTACTTTGGTATTCAATATACTTTCAGAGATTTTAATTCTGCAGTCGAGCATTATTTGCACCTTATCGAATCCGGCTCTGTTGATGAAGAGCGTATATTTATTGTTTTTGACAACAATACTTACAGTAGCTATAATCCTGAAAACGAAGTTTATTACATCGCTTCATGGAGACCACCACTTCCAAGAAAAGTACCTGAAATGGTTGCTGAAAAAGTCAAATTGTTTGAAAAATAGAGTTTCTGTTATTAATTCAATTATTACAAAAAAAATCCCTCTCATTCAGAAAGGGATTTTTTTATTTTCTAATGAAATGATTTAAATCAAAATATTTTCAATAATACAAATTTCTCTACTCGAGCACCGATCCTTTTGAAATAAATATTTCAGACTCTTATTTTTTTGAATGTATTGATATTTATGAAAAAAGAGTTAAATTTGTAATGAAATTAAATGTAATAAATTGAAAAAGTTGAATAAAATGAATAACGTAAGATTATTTGGAAATTTTGATATTAAATCTATTAAAACTAATCCTGACTTTAAAGAAGACAGTGTCAGAGAAGTTATTATACTTCCAATTTTAAAAGAATTAGGTTATTCACAGGACAATATAATTAGAAGCAAGACTTTACAACATCCATATTTAAAAATTGGGAGTAAAAAAAGGCCTATTAATCTTATCCCTGATTATTCATTAAAAGTTGAAAATAATTTTGCATTTGTTTTAGATGCTAAAGCGCCAGATCAAAAAATAATAAATGATGACAATGTAGAACAGGTTTACAGTTATGCATCGCATCCAGAAATAAGAAGCATATATTTTTCTCTTTGTAATGGTTTGGAATTTTCTGTATTCAGAACAACAGATACCGGAAATCCATTGTTACATTTCCAAGTTGAAGATATTGAAGATAATTGGGATAATCTTAAATTACTTTTATCACCTGATAGTTTTCAAATTGGTAAGAGTTTTTCTTATGATTTTGCATTTCCACAAAATAAAGCAAAAAGCGATTTTGATTATAACAAGTGTACTTTACCTAGAGGGATAACTGTAGAAAAACAGAAAGCTAAAAGACATTACGGAGTTCACGGATATTTTACAAAGCAAAGCTGGAATGTCGTAAGAGATTACATAAAAAACTTTAGTAAAACTGGAGATTTGATTTTAGACCCATTCGGAGGTAGTGGAGTTACTGCTGTTGAAGCATTAATGAATAGTAGAAAAGCGATAAATATTGATTTAAACCCAATGGCAGTATTTATTGTAAACTCTTTGATAGCTCCGGTTAACCTAACAAAATTTAATCAAGCATTCGATTTTGTAAAAAGTAATTATATTAAATTAGAACCCAAAACTGAAATAGAAATTCAAAAAGCATTAAAGAAATATCCTCAGCCCCGTCCTATTCCATTGCCTAAAGGCTCGAATGTTTCAACTGCTGATGAACTTTTTACATCAAAACAAAAAGCACAATTAGGGTTATTAAAGCATTTGATTTTGAAGCAAGAAAATTTAAATATTCGTAATTCCCTATTATTAGCATTTTCCAGTACAGTTACAAAAATTAATAGAACTTACCATAATTCAAGTTCACGTGATGAGAACTCCGGAAATGCCGCTGCCTTTGCTTATTACAGATACAGAATAGCTTTAGAGGAAATTGACTTAGATGTAATGAATACATTTGAAATTAAAATTAAAAAATTATTATCAGCTAAAAAGGAAATGCAGTTTAATATTGATGAAAATACCATTTCCAATGCACAAATAATCAAGGGTACAGCCACAAATTTAGATTTTATTGATAGTGAAAGTGTTGATTATATTTATACAGACCCACCTTATGGAAAAAAAATCCCATACTTAGATTTGTCAGCAATGTGGAATGCTTGGCTTGATTTGGAAGTCACCGAACAAGATTATCAGTTAGAAGCTATTGAAGGCGGAGAACACAACAAAAGTAAAGAAGAATATAACAACTTAATCTCTCAAAGTATAAAGGAAATGTACAGAGTTTTGAAATTTGATAGATGGCTTTCATTTGTGTTTGCACATAAAGACCCTGAATTTTGGCATTTAATTATAGAAACTGCAGAAAAATGTGGTTTTGAATATATTGGAGCAGTTCCCCAAAAGAACGGTCAAACAAGTTTTAAAAAGAGACAAAATCCATTTACAGTTTTATCTGGTCAACTAATAATTAATTTTCGAAAAGTAAGGAAACCAAGGACAATATTAAGAGCAAATCTTGGGATGGATATCGAGCAGATTGTAATGCAAACAATTGAAGGTATAATAGCAAAAAATCATGGTGCGACTTTAGAACAAATAAATGATGAGTTGATTATTAAAGGTTTGGAATTAGGATTTCTTGATTTACTTAAAAAAGAATATACTGATTTGACCCCATTACTTTTAGAAAATTTTGATTACAATGAAAATACAGAGAAGTTTTCAATAAAAAAGAATACAAAATTCAGAACATATATTGACATAAGACTCCGTATCCGGTATTATTTATTAAGTTATCTTCGCAGAATGGAAAGAGAAAAAGTCAATCCGCATTTTGACGATATTATCTTAGATATACTACCACTTTTGAAAAATGGTATAACCCCTGAAAATCAAACAATTCTGAGTGTATTAGAAGATATAGCAGTAAGAGTTGATAAAGATTCGTGGCAACTGAAGAATGACCCGCAAACTGAATTGTTTCAATAAAAATAAAATATAGAATATGACAGAAGACCAAACAAACAAAGGATATGTATATTATAATAAAATAATACCAATGGGTTGTTACCCTTTTTGGACAGTTTCTGAAGATGATTACCGCCAAATAATGCTCGGTGAGTATCGTAATTACAATCCGTATAGCTTCTTATATTTCCAACCTATTTTGAATAGCGACCCTGATTTTATGAAGGGTAATATTGGAAAGCTGGAAAATGTTGATTGGAAAGGTTTTTCAAATGAAAATGGAATTGTCCCTACAACACCATTTTTATTAGAAACTTATCCTAACAACTGGACTTTTTTTAAAGATCACATAGCACAAAAGGATGTTTATTTTACATTTGACCATATTTCTCTTTGGAAACTTGTTGATGTCCAGCAGTCAAAGCCTTTAGAGATTCATTTGCGTAAAGTTGATAGAAAAAGAATAGTAAAAAAGAATTCTGTATTTATGATTATGCCATTTCATTACCCTGCACTTGATTCGCTTTATTCAAGCATAAAAGATTTATTGAAAACTGAAATGCAAATTAACTTAAAAAGAGCAGATGAATTCCTTGAAAATGATATTGTAATTGAAACGGTATATAGAGAAATTGAACTATCAGAATTTTTGATTGCTGATACTACATTTGATAACAAGAATGTATTCTATGAAATCGGATATGCTTCGGCATTAAATAAAGAAATTATTTCGATACAAGACTTTTGCATAGCTAAAAGTGTTTATTTTGACCGTGCACACATTCGCCATTTGAATTATCATTTAAATGAACTTGAAAAATTTTACTCTGACTTAAAAAATACAATAATAGCAATTAGGAGCAAAATATAAAAATAAGTATTCTATTGTTAAATTCTAAAATGGAAATAAATGAAACGCTTTGTTGATGTTAACGGTACTTTTGATATTCAAATTCCAGAAAATTGGAAATATACAGTTAACGATGGGAAAGTACATACTTTTCAATATTATATATCAGAAAGAAATTTTGATACATTCCAATTATCGATAAATGAATTGTCTACCCCGCAAAGTATCAAAAGATTTAAATTATTGATCAAGGGTAGGAAATATAAAATTTTAAACGATGTGAAATTCTTTGATGTTTCAAATCCATCGGTTGATAAAAATCAAATACTTATATTCGTATCTTCAATAGAAAATGAAATAATACTTTTTACATTTCTCTTTGATATAGATCAAAATGTTTCTGAAGTACGGAAATTTATTGAAGAAAAGAGGAATTTCGCTTTTGAAATCATATCTTCCTTTCGTTTAATTAGACCTGAGTATAGTGTTTTAGTCTATGAATCATATCTATTTGGAAATTTTATGATTGGTGTTGGTGCTTCTAATTATTTATTAAACATAGCCATTGAAAAGAAATCATTTATTGAAGCTACATGTTTATTAGCTAATATTATTGATGCTTTGTTAAGAATAGGAATTGTATTGAAATATCAGTTAATAAATAAAAATTCGAGAATAGAAAGAATGTGGATTTATCAGGGCGATAAAGACAAAATTATTACTGAAAAGAAAGTATATGAAAAAGCTAAAGAAATACAAATTATCAGCGAGTCCTTGTTTAATGAATTGTTTGCACTTTACGATAAACGCAACCGAGTTGTTCACAGATTCATTATTTCTGAAATAAATTTAGCTGATGTTGAAGAAATAGCCACAGAATATTATCTATTATTTCAGAAATTGAATGATATAATAAAAAAAATTGAAGAGGAACAAATATTAACCAAAACTGGTATGACCGTTCAATCTGATGATATTGATATAGATTATATGGATTTGATTAAATCTAAAATTATAAATATGGATTTTATTAAATGGGATATGTTTCAACCATTAACAAATAAATTAAAGACTTAACCGAGTTGAATTGTGGTTTCCGGCGGTCAGTGCTTTTTCTACTATCAGGGCACTCCTACGGAGTTGAGATTTGTGTTTTCCGACAGGCTGTGTAATTTCTTTTAGAAATATTTCGTGCTCCTGCAAATACTCTATTCATAACAAAAATCCCCGCCATTTTTGTAATGGCGGGGATTAAATTTGGAAATAATTGGAATCAAAGAAATCAGAATTTCATTAATTCCATCAGATTGTCATATACTTTGTGCTCGTTTGGCAGTACGTCTTCTTCATACACAGGAGCATACGGAATATGGCTGTCCTTAGCGGCAAGACGCATAACAGGTGCATCAAGCCAAGAGAATGCATGCTGTGAAATAGTAGCTGAAACCTCAGCACCGAAACCGTTAGTCAGCGTATCTTCGTGAACAATCAAAACTCTGCCCGTCTTCTTTACCGATTCAAGAACTAAATCCTTATCCCATGGGTTGATAGTACGTAAGTCAACTATTCGGATAGATTTACCGGTTTCTTTTTCGTATTTTTTCACTGCATTGATTGAATCTTTGACACCCATACCATAAGTGATGATTACACCATCAGCGCCGTCTTTTACGATTTTTGCCTTACCGAATGGAATCAGATAATTTTCATCGGGCTCAATAGTACGTGCGAAAGGCAGGCGATACATTCCCTTATGCTCACAGAAAATCACAGGGTCTTCAATGCGGCAGGCAGTTTTGAGCAAACCTTTGGCATCGGCGGCATTACTTGGATATGCAATTAAAATACCCGGTATATGCGAGAAAATACCCTCGATATTCTGAGAGTGGCAAAGTCCACCGTGAATATATCCACCAACTGCAACACGCGTAACAACCGGAGCTTTAAATCCGTCGTTAGAGCGATAACGCATAGTAGCAATTTCATTTTTGTACTGCATAAAAGCGGGCCAGATATAGTCACCGAACTGAATTTCGATTACCGGTTTATATCCACGAACAGCAAGTCCGAGAGCTACACCAACGATAGAAGCCTCAGCAAGCGGTGAATTGAAAACACGATTTGAACCAAATTCATTAGATAAACCGCGGGTAGCGGTGAAAACTCCCCCTTTAGGGTCAGCAATATCTTCACCAAAAATCAACATTTTGTCATTACGTTTTAATTCTTCGGCAAGAGCGTGATTTACTGCATCCACAAGAACGATTGGATTACCTTCTGTCGGCTCTGTCTGAGCATACGGCAGGTCGCGTGTACTGTCTTCTGCGTATAAAGTTTTTAGAGAATTTTCTGCTTTCGGGTCAGGACGAGTTTCAGCCCATTCGACAGCATCGTTAATTTCTTGTTTAACTTGAATTGATAAATTGTCAATTTCTTCTTGGGTTGCAATTTCATGTTCAATCAAATAATTTGCGAGTATCTTAATGCAGTCCTTCTTTGCCGCTGCATTAGCAAGCTCTTCTTCTGAGCGGTATTTTCTATGGTCATCAGATGATGAGTGAGGCAGAAGTCTTTCCACGACAGCGTGAAGAAGTGCCGGACCGCGTCCGTCGCGAATATATTTCACGGCATCGCGTGCGGCTTTGACAGATTCAAAATAATCAGTACCGTCGTATTCTTTCATATATAAATTTGGGTAGCAGCAGAAAGAGTGGACTACAGATGAGCCCATAGACTGGTCTGCACGTGGCACAGAGATAGCATAGCCATTATCCTGAATATGGAATAGAGTTGGCAGGCGGTCTTTCGTAGCCCAGTTTACAGCTTCATAAAATTCGCCCTGACTTGTAGTACCTTCACCTGAAGATACATAAGTAACTTCATCTGCTCCATTCTTGCTTGATGCCATTGAGCAACCGACAGCATTCAGGAATTGTGTACCCGTAGGTGATGACTGAGTAGGCAGATTATACTTCGGATGTCCGTAGTGACCTGGCATCTGTCTGCCGCCCGTAGCAGGGTCTTCTTCTTTGCCTAAAGCAAGCAGGAAATAATCCTGCAAACTGAAACCCATTCCAAAAGCAAAAGCCATATCGCGATAGTAAGTCCAACCCCAGTCTTTGCCTGATTCCATTGCGAAAGCAACTGCAGTTTGAGTTGCTTCATGACCTGAACAACCAATATGAAAAAATGATTTGCCTTGCTTGACAAGAGTAAGATGCTTCTCATCGGTATGCCTTGCCTGCATCATATTTTTGAGGGCTTTCATCAGGTGATTTTTATCAAGATTAAGAGTTACGTGGGGTGCATTCGAGCGGTCTAATTTTGTTCTGTCAACTGAACAGTCTTCGCCTCTGCCATGATGGCAACGTGAACCGATAATTTCAGGTTGAATTACGTCAAATTCGACAAGTCTTTCATAAGGTGCCCGCTTGCTCGAATTTACTTCAGATTCCGGCGTTGGTTTTGCCTTTGAAGTAGCTTTTGGTTTAGCAACAGTTGAAGTTTTTTTTGCCATAATTTAAATACTCATTAATTTTATTTGAATTGAACATAAATATTTGCTATTTTCACATTATTGTAATTTACAAAAATATAAAACTTGGTATATGTCTTGGAATAAAATAGCTGGACACGAAAGAACTAAAAGAATATTGCAAAATTCTATTATAGAAAATAGAGTTAGCCACGCTTATTGCTTCACAGGAATAATAGGTACAGGCAAAGATGCATTGGCAATTCAGTATGCTAAAACGGCTAATTGTCATGAGCCGGTTATTTATGAAAATTCAATAGATTCTTGTGACAATTGTCATAGCTGCAAAGCGTTTGATAATCTCAGTCATCCGAATATTGAACTGATATTTTCTCTCCCTGCAGGCAAATCCAATGAAACAAAAGGTGAATCAGTCTATGATAAAATGTCGCAGGAGCAGATTGACCTGATTCGGGAGGAAATTGAAAATAAAGCTAAAAACCCATATCTTCCGATTCAAATACCTAATGCTACACAAATAAAAATTTCCAGCATAAGAGAGGTAAAAAGTAAACTTTCGCTAAGCTCGTACAATGGGAAAAGGCGGTTTGTGATTATTCTGAAAGCTGACGAAATGAATAACGAAGCGGCTAATGCTTTTCTCAAAACTCTTGAAGAGCCTCAGGATAATATTACTATAATTATGATTACTTCAAAGCCGGAGGCAATGATGCAAACTATTATGTCTCGTTGTCAGCAAATTATTGTTCAGCCACTTGATGATAATCAAATTGTCCGTAAGCTCATTTTCGATAACGGTGTAAGTGAAGTTGATGCCCGAATTGCTGCAAGATTTGCACAAGGTTCATATCTTAAAGCTCTCGATTATGTTTCTGAAGAAAACCGTGAGCTACGCAATCAAGTAGTTGATATTCTTCGTACATCTCTCAGAAAACAGAAGTTTCGGGAAGAAATGGTAAAAAAAATTGAAGATTTTGCAAAACCGAAAGATAAAAATCAAATCAGCAAAAGTCTTCAAATGCTTATGTTTTGGCTTAATGATGTAAATGCTATAAAAAATGGCGCTTCTTCAGATGCAATTATAAATACTGATGATACAGATACAATTATAAAATTTCAAAGTGCGTTTGGCAAAAGTTCGATTGCTTCAGCCATTAACGAAATCGAGTTTGGAATCAGCCTTATTTATAGAAATGTTAGTCAAAATCTCGCATTAATTTCAATTTTTCTTAAATTACGCAAAATTTTTATGGTATAATTAAAAATATTCATTATTTTGCATATTGTTGGGAGCACAATTCCCAATAATTGTTCTTTGTTTATAATTTTTATAAATTATTACAAGTTAAATGCTTGTGGAATATTGATATGAATTCAGTTAAAACAGAAAGTTCTGTAAACATAAAAAGCAATATTTCACCTGCGCCGTTTAAAAGTAAATACGAGTATTTTGATACAGATATAGAAAACAGCTTTGAAGACCTTGAATACATATATACTTTACCAAAGTCCGGTTACAGCGGTCTTGATTTTTTACTGAAAAACGGCGAAAAGCTCTCTCAGAGAGTCGTGGCGGAATATGTTGAAGTCCTGATGAAAGGCAATGTACGCGGTATATTTGAGAATGTAAACAATTTATCACTGCGTGTAGATGATTTTGTTGTATTAGAAAGTGAAAATGGATTAGATATCGGAAGAGTTTGTGGTTTTGGCGACAAATCAGACTCTAAATTCGAATATTGCAAACGTCAGAACATCAGTACTGACAAACTTATCAGGATACCTGATATAGAAGAGCTTAAATTCTTCAATAAGAAAATTAAAGATGAATACGATGTCCTGAAAAAGTCAAAAGAATTAGTAGCCAAATATGGATTTGATATGAAAATCACTGAAGCTAATTGGCAGCATGACAGGCAGCGTTTGACAATTTTGTTTACAGCTCCTCAGCGAATTGATTTCAGAGAAATGGTAAAAGACCTGGCAAGACTTTTCAAAGCCAGAATCGAACTCCGTCAAATTAGCTCACGCGAAGAAACAAAGCGTTTGGGTGAATTTGTTGGACCTTGTGGAAGAGAATTGTGCTGCACGTCTTTTATGTGCTCATTCGACCATGTTACACTTGACCATGCCCGTGTTCAGCAGTTATCAAACAATATATCCAAACTAAGCGGAAATTGCGGTCGTCTCAAATGTTGCATAAAATTTGAATACGAAACTTATGCTGCCGCAGTGGAGAAATATCCTCCTCTCGGCTCTGTTGTAGAATTTGAAGGTGAATCTCTCAAAATTATAAAAGTAGATATTTTTAATGGTAAAGTTACGACATATAATGAGACTTTGAGTCAATACAAACACATTACATCTCACGAACTGACAGAGATGATTAAGTCGGGCAGATTATTTGTTGCTGACAAGCGTGACAACTCTGAGAGATTCAACAATTTCGATGCTGAACTCAGAGCCCTGCTGGAGTAGCTATTTACTCTTCAAATCATTAATTTCTTTAACTATCTGATTATTACGGCTTGTTGCTTTCCCATTTGGAAACTGGGTGCTGTATGCTCTGATAATGCTTACAGCTTGGTCGTACCGTTTCATAAAATAAAGTGCTTCGATTTTGCCAATATATGAATCTTCGTAATATTTGGAATCGCTGAAGTTATTGATGACTGCATCGTAGTAAATTACTGATGCTCTCGGGCTTTCCATTTTACGATACAATTCAGCAGTGAAGAACTCACGGTAGGCAAGTTTGTCTCGTAATTCAGCTATTCTTTTACCTGACTCAATATTCAGTGAATCATCAGGATAAAGATACTGAAATTCCATAAATGATTCAATTGCCTTTGTAGTATATTCCTGATCGCGGTCATAGGAAGGAGATAACTGAAAATAACAAAGAGCGTTTTTGTACAAACTTTCTTTACTGTAAGGGCTACCTGGATACACTCTGCGAAGCATGCTGTAATTAAATGCCGCTAAAATATACTCGCTTCTTTTGTAGTTTATTTCAGCTAAATAATATTGGGCATTGTCGGCATACTGGCTTGCAGGATACTGCAACTTAATTATATCAAAATACTGTTTTGCTTCGAGATAGTCACCATTCTCAAATAATTTCACACCATCATTAAATACTTGTTCTGCATTTAGATTTTCCGGTGTTTTCATTCCACCGCAGGAAATTATTGCAAAAACAAACGTTGCAGTTATGACAATTTTTATCGTAATTACAATACTTCGCATTTTAATTTTTTAATTAGTAAAAAAACATATTTCTATAACGTATAAAAATAAATATTGTTAAATCATATAATAAAATGGCTGCTCTATTTGCAATTTTTTACAAACGGGCAGCCCTTATGAATTTTTAAATTTTTATATTATTCTTTAACTCGATCCATATAGGCGCCTGATGAAGTATCAATTCTGATTAAATCGCCTTCATTAACAAATAACGGCACATTTACTTGAGCCCCTGTTTCAACAGTTGCAGGTTTAACAACATTTGTTGCTGTATCGCCTTTGACTCCCGGTTCGGTATGAGTAACTCTAAGATTTACGGTTGGAGGCATTTCTAATCCAAGTACTAATTCACCTTCGAAATTTATTGCAACCTCTTGATTTTCTTTCAAAAATTTGATTGCATCACCAACAACATCATCATTTACAGGTATTTGGTCATAAGTTTCCTGGTCCATGAAGTGGAGTGCATTTCCATCTCGGTAAAGAAACTGAAAAGATTTCTTGTCAACACGAACAAATTCGATTGATTCACCTGAACGGAATCTATTTTCAAGTAATTTGCCACTTCTTGTATTGCGCATCTTTACTTGATAAAATGCTCTTAAGTTGCCGGGTGTGCGATGCTGTGATTCAAGTACTTGGCAGAGCTCGCCGTTGAATCTGATGAATGCACCCGGTCTAAGATCGGCTGTAGTTCCCATTTTGTCTTTTAAAATTCTAAATAATAATTAAAAAATAAATTGTAAAGAAGGATTATTGATTGAATTATTTTAAATTTTTGTGTATTTTATTAAAGAAATTTTATTCATTAGTTTTTATTAAAATTTAGTGTAGATATCAAAAATAATAATACTCAAATATCGTTAATACAATAGGTTATAATTATTTTGCGAAAATTGTTTTTATTCAAAATATAATGTTTTTAAATCTTATAAAAAATAATGTTTCAAAGTCTTTACTTTATATTCTTTTCTTTGCCGGAATATTGAAGCTGAGTGGAATGCTGCTTACCTGGTTTTGGAACGACTATTTAGTTTACGCTTTCGATTTGTATAGCATCACATTCCTTGAATCTGTTGGTATGCTTGCATTTTTTTATTTAGTATATTCAGGCATTAAATTTGGTTTCAATTCTAT
Organism: Ignavibacteriota bacterium; assembly: GCA_019637995.1. NCBI lineage: Bacteria > Pseudomonadati > Ignavibacteriota > Ignavibacteriota bacterium. The sequence continues at coordinate 1,015,941 of JAHBUQ010000002.1, read as the reverse complement.
ATCTATTCAGCTATCCGAAAATAATATTGGCACCAAGCCCGGAAAATTGCCACAATGCTCAAGCTGCGAAGCTCTCCAACATCACAAAGATATTGCTTACATCAATAAACTTACTGAAGATGAAAAAGAACGACTAAAGCAAGCAATCGCAAAATGTTGTGGCTTTCAACACGAACCGACTAAGATTGAGAATTCTCAAAAAATAAAAATTCATACTATTAATAATATTAATCAATCCTGATTTTCTCTTTTCTATGAGACAATTCTGGAATATTCCCAGTCTTCCCGTTTTCAGTCTGGCGACTTACTCAAAGCCAATATCTCATCCTACATCAGTTAACATGAACATTTGCACTTTTGTCAACAAAGTAAGTATTGTGCCTAAAAGATATTCAGTTGCTGTTTATCATAATACTAAAACGTTAAATAATTTAGATGAAAATCCAAATTCAGTTCTACAGCTACTTTGCGAGAATCAAATTAATCTTGTTAGAACATTAGGTAAGAAAAGTGGATGGGATTATGATAAAAGTAAATTTCTTATAGACAGAAAACTTCTGATTGACTGGAAAGGTCTGCCAGTATTGAGTGGAGCAATAGCTTATGCATACTTAAAAGCAATTGATAAAATGAATGCAGGAGACCACACTATTTATTTATTTGATGTATTGCACTTTACAAAATCTGACCGTAAGGATTATTTGACAATACACCATATATATTAAAATATTTTGTAATGTTCAGAAACCTTTAGCGTCAATAATATTACGGGCATCAAGTAACAAAATCAATAATTAGGTGTTATTAATTTATTATTCAATTCGCAGTAAGGTTTTTTATGATAAAATTTTCTTTTGTGTTTTATATATTATTTTCACTTTTCTTAATAAATTCATGTGCAGATGGAATTGTATCTGAATGCCCTGATGACAGTAAGTCAAATATGCCGGCTACATTCAGTGCAATTCAAACTGAAGTTTTCAACAAAAGCTGCGCCTATTCTGGATGTCATGCCGGAAATCTTCCTTCAGCCGGACTTGATTTATCAGCGGGGAAAAGTTATGATAATATCGTAAATAAGGAAATATTTGGACTTATGTATGTTAAGCCCGGCTCTGCTGATGAAAGCTACCTGTTTGACAGAATTAATTCCAATAGCAGCTCATCGGTAATGCCTCCAACCGGCAGACTTCCACAATCTGTAATTGATTCTGTCAGAGCTTGGATTGATGCCGGAGCATTGAATAATTAATTTAATTACTTATGCCCATAATATGTTTAATTAATTATTAGGAAAAATGAAAATGAAAAAGGCATTATTTATTATTACAGTGCTAATTTTAGCATACTCGTCCAGCTCTTCAGCCGAATATCATATTGATAAAAGTCAGAAAAATTTAGTCAGATTTATTTCAGAAACTCCGGTCGAAAATTTCGATGGAAAAACTGACAAAATTGACGGCTATTTCATTTCTGAGAGCATTGATAAGCTAAAAGGTTCTGAACTTTATTTTGAAACTCAGGTTGGCACATTTGAAACAGGTATCGGATTGAGAAATCGCCACATGAGAGAGGATTATCTCCATACTGAAAAATATCCTTTATCACATTTTAAAGGTAATATCACAAATTCTAAGATGATTTCTGAAACTGAATATGATGTTACCGCGAAAGGAAAACTTTTCCTGCACGGAGTAACAAAAGATATTACTATAAATGGCAAAATTTACAAACTAAAAGATGGTTTCAAAATCAAATCCGACTTTGTTGTAAAGCTAACGGATTACAAAATCAAAGTACCAAAATTTATGTTTGTTCGTATAAGTGAGGACATTCAACTTCAACTCGATTTTTCAGTTAAATTAGCAGAGTAAGCGATATGAAAAAATTCTATTTAATTCTAATCTTTATCATTACATCAAATTCTTCGGTATTTTCACAATCAAAGTGGCAAAGAACCGAACCGCTCGAAGAAAATATCAGCATATTCCGCTCAGTCGAAGCATTAAGTTTGCCCACTACGGAAACAATGCAAGCCGGAAATATTTATTTCCATATTTCGCATAAATTCTTAGTTCCAGTATCGGAAGGATTCAGCGAGCTTTTCGGATTTGATGGTGGCATTTTTATGCGGCTTGCACTTGGTTATGGCATAACCGATGATTTATTTGCATCAATAGGCAGAAGTAATCACAATGGCAATATTGACCTGCAATTAAAATACAATCTTCTTGAAACAAAACAGTTCGGACTACCAATCGCAGTCGCAATAAATGGTGGTGCAGCATATAATTCAAAAGTCAGAAATGAACCAGAAGATAAGTCAAGATTGCTGCAATATTATGGAAATTTAATCCTAAATTCTAAAACCGGAAAGTTCGGCTTCGGTATAGTTCCTTCATTTTTATATAATTCAAATATTGAATGTTCTGAATGTCAGTTTAGCTGGACTTTAGGAGCTTACGGGCAGTATTTTTTCAATGAAAGATGGAGTGTAATTGCAGAGGCAAACCCCACACTCAATGGCTGGAGGCAATATTATGACACTTATTCAATAGGTGCAGAAGTCGAAACAGCCGGACATTTTTTCAAAGTTTTCATTTCTAATAACGTCTATACCAATATGAGTCAATTCCTTAGCGGTGCCACAAGTGCATTTGACAAAGGAGATGTTCATATCGGTTTTGTCATTACGAGAGTGTTATAAAATGAGTATATTCAGACTTTACAAAAAGCAGTTTATTCCTATCAGCGTCCAAGAAGCGTGGGAATTCTTATCTAATCCAAAAAATCTTAAAGATATTACACCACCCGATATGGGTTTTGAAGTAACATCTGAACTACCACCCAAGATGTATGCAGGTATGATTATTACTTACAAAGTCAGACCTATGCTCGGAATACCAGTATCGTGGGTAACTGAAATCACACACGTGAACGAGCCGTATAATTTTGTGGATGAGCAGCGTTTTGGACCTTACTCATTCTGGCATCACAGTCATTTTATCAAGCCGGTTGATGGTGGCGTCGAAATGGAGGACATAGTATATTACAAATTACCATTTGGATTTTTAGGAAAATTAGTCGAGCCGTTTCTTGTGAAACCAAGATTAAAACAAATTTTCAACTACAGATGGAAAGTGCTTGAGCAGCGTTTTCCAACAAAGTAAAATTAAATAAATAAAATGAGCAATAAATCTGTCAGCCCTGAAAGGCAAATTGAATTACTGAAAATTCTCAAAGAGCGTTTTGAAAAGAACATCTTACGCAACAATGATATTGAATGGAGTGAAATTCAGTCAATACTTGAAAGCAATCCATACAAATTATGGTCAGTCGAACAAATGGAATTATCCGGAGGCGAACCTGACATATTCCGAATTAGTTCAGAAATAGTATTTTGCGACAGTTCAAAAGAAAGTCCGGCAGGTCGCAGAAGTCTTTGCTATGATTTGCAGGCACTTGAAGCAAGAAAACAGAACAAACCATCAGGAAGTGTAGTTGCAATGGCTGAAGATTTGGGTATTGAGATACTTACAGAAGCTGAGTATTTCGAATTGCAGCAATTTTCCCAATTTGATACAAAGACATCAAGTTGGGTTAAAACTCCCGCTGAAACACGCAAACTTGGTGGTGCTTTGTTTGGAGATTATCGCTTTGGCAGAGTCTTTATTTATCATAACGGGGCTGACTCCTACTACTCAGCTCGTGGTTTCCGTGGAAAGCTAAAATTAATTGATAAATAATATTTCATGCATCACAACTGAATCAAAATACATTAAAATTCTTTGAGAATCTTACCTTGATAAAAATACTTAGTAGAAAATGAGGCAGATTAAAAAATGATAAAGTTTGCGATGAAGTCTGATGAATGTGCCCAATATTAATAGTTTATATACTCAGAATAGTGCTTCTGAGTATATAAACAAATCAAATAATTACAAATTATGTTCCAGAGTTGTATGCTTCAAAGGTAATTTTCTGACTCTGATTCCACAAGCATCGTAAATTGCATTGCAAAGTGCCGGAGCAACTGAAGGGAAACCCAACTCACCAATTCCGCCCGGTGATTCATTGCTCGGCATAATATAAACTTCAATTTTCGTTGATTCACGCATACTAATCCACTCATAATCATGAAATCCCGATTGTTCTATTTGTCCGTTTTTAATAGTAATCTCTGATTTTAAAGCAACGGCAAGAGCATCAATAGCTGAACCCATAAATTGTGCTTCGATATTGCCCGGATTAATTGCAATTCCACAATCCAAAGCTGCAACAACTCTTTCTACTTTCAATACCCCACTATTTGTTACAGAAACTTCAACCACGTGAGCAGAAAATCCTCCGTATCCCACAAAACTTGATACACCGCGCCCCCAATTCTTTGGTAGTGGCTTCTTCCAATCTGATTTATCAGCGACATACTCAATTACTTTCTTAAGTCTTGGCTCTTTCGTCATTTTCAATCTGAATTCCAAGGGGTCAGCACCTGCAAGGAGTGACAATTCATCAATCATAGATTCATTTGCAAAATTTGCCTGCGTATTATTCACAGAGCGCCAAGGACCTGTCGGAATTGAAAAATCATGAGAATCATGAAGATTTTGGATATTAATAATATCATATTGAGGGTCAGTAGCTTTTACAGTTCCCTGAGAAGCAACTTTATGAATCCAGCCTGTAATATTACCATTTGCATCAACACCGGACTTGATTTTATGAATGCTGAAAGGACGGTAATAGTCATTTTTAATGTCATCTTCTTTTGTGTAGAAGAATTTTATCGGGAAACCTGCTTTTTGTGAAATTTGAGCAGCCATTCCTACAAAATCATTTCTATGACCTCTGCCAAAACCGCCACCCGAAAGCAAAACATTTACAGTTACATCATCTTCAGAAATGTCCAATGCTTTTGCCACTGTGGAGCGAGCTGTTTGTGGATTTTGAGTCATAGTCCAGATTTCACATTTGCCGTCTTTAAAATTAGCAAATGAATTCATTGGTTCCATTGTAGCGTGTGCAAGCAAAGGCACTTCATATATTGACTCAATTTCTTTGTCGGTTGAATTGGGTAGTTCCGGCAAACTTCCCATCAGTTCCATCATTTTTTTACTAATATCCTTACTGCTGATATTACTTATTGGTCCGGGCTTCCACTCAACTTCAATTTTATCTGCGGCTTGTATAGCAGCATAGCTGTTCTCTGCAACGACTGCAAGTCCTTCATTAATTGGAAAAGACTGCAAATATCCTGATACGATTTTAGCCTTATCATCATTGAATTTAATGAGAGTTCCCCCTATATCCGGAGAGCGTTTTACTACGGCATATTTCATTCCATCTGTTCTAAAATCAGAACTATAAATAGCCTTACCGGTAACGATTTCAGGATTGTCAATATGCCATTTTGTTTTTCCTATAATTTTAAATTCATCAGGTTGTTTGAGCTTGATTCCGGCAGCATCAGGAATTGGCATTTCGCCGGCTTTATCAATTAATTCACCATAGCTTGATTTTCTGCTACCCCCGATTTCATAAACATAGCTGTTCTCTGTACGGCAGGACGAAGAGGGTATTCCCCAAATTGATGCAGCTGCTGAAACCAGCATTATACGTGCTTGAGCTCCTGCCATTCTAAGAGTATCCCAAAAGACCCTGATACTCGTTGACCCACCTGTTCCTTGACTGCCGTATTTTTTATCACCCTGAGCATTTATTGCTTTTATCAGGTTCCAGTCGGCATCTAATTCCTCAGCAGTAATCATTGATAGTGATGTCCTGACACCCTGACCTAATTCTGAACGTGGAATTGTAATAATTATCGTATTATCTCTTCGTATTTCCAGCCAAATATTCGGTTCGAGTGAAAAAGCACCTTTATTCTTATCATAAGAGCCAATCTGAGAAATCAATTCAATCGGTGAGGAAATACCCACAGCAACGGCACCTATACCGGCAACGGCACCGATTGTAAATCTACGTCTTCCAATATTTGTATTGTTCATTTTGTTATTTCTCCGCGGCTAAATGAATTGCACTTCTGATTTTATTGTATGTGCCGCAACGACAGATATTACCTGACATTGCATCATCAATATCATCATCACTTGGTTTAGGATTTTTGCTAAGTAAATCTACTGCTGATAAAATTTGCCCGGGTTGACAATATCCGCACTGTGTAACCCCAATCTCCATCCAAGCCTTTTGCACATTATGTGTGCCTTCATCGGATAATCCTTCAATAGTAGTTACCTGTTTATTTGCAAGTTCTGAAACCGGTGAGATGCAGGATCGCTCAGCTTTACCCTCTATCAGCACTGTACAAGTGCCACAGACACCAATTCCACATCCATACTTTGCACCTGTCAATCCCAACTCATCTCTAAGTACCCATAGAAGTGGTGTTTCGGTATTCGATTTGATTTCAGTATTTTTACCATTAATTAATAATTTCATTAAATATCCTTGTAATTTGATATTAACATGATTTCGCACAAATCATAGTAACGTAAATGAAATACTTAAAATTTTATTTTGCAATGATAAAAGATTGTTTATTTTAGCATAGTTATTTTTAATATCCAGTTAATTTTAAAATACATTATTATATTGACAAAAAAATGATTATTTTTGTAATCTATATTTGAATAAAACTAATATTTGTTATATATTTTAAGGATTTAATAAAAATGAGCAAAGACAAAAAAGTTGCTAAAAAATCAGTGGACAAGACAAAATATGTATATTATTTTGGTGGAAAGAAAGCTGATGGCACTGCAGAAATGAAATCACTTCTTGGCGGTAAAGGTGCTAACCTCGCAGAAATGATTAATATGAAACTTCCCGTACCTCCGGGCTTTACAATCACCACAGAAGTCTGCACTCACTACTACAAAAATGGTAAAAACTATCCAAAATCTCTCGAAGAGCAAGTTAAAAAAGCAATCAAGAAAGTTGAAAAAGAAATGGGCGCTGAATTTGGCAGCAGTACAAACCCACTCTTACTTTCAGTTCGCTCCGGCGCCCGCGCTTCTATGCCCGGAATGATGGACACAATTCTTAATCTCGGCTTGAATGAAGCTGCAGTTCAGGGATTAATTGCAAAATCCGGCAACGAAAGATTTGCTTACGACTCATACCGCAGATTTGTTGCTATGTATGGCGATGTTGTAATGGGCTTAAAACCAGAAACAAAAGACGATATTGACCCATTTGAAGAAATTTTGGAAGCAAAGAAACACGCACGCGGAATTACGCTTGATGTTGATTTCACTGCTGAAGATTTGAAAGAATTAGTTGCTGAATATAAAGCTGCTATTAAAAAAATCACCGGACAGGATTTCCCTGAAGACCCATGGGAACAGCTCTGGGGTTCAGTTGGTGCAGTATTTAACTCATGGATGAATGAACGTGCTATTGTTTATCGCAAACTTAATAATATCCCGGAAGAATGGGGTACAGCAGTAAACATTCAGGCGATGGTATTCGGAAATATGGGTGAAACTTCAGGTACGGGTGTTGCCTTTACCCGTGATGCTGCAAGTGGCGAAAATTATTTCTACGGCGAATTTTTGATGAATGCTCAGGGTGAGGACGTTGTAGCCGGTACACGCACTCCTTATCCGATTATTGAACTTAAAGATATTGATGAAAAATCATATAACGGCTTGATGGAAATTCGTGAAATCTTAGAGCAGCACTATCGTGATATGCTTGATGTCGAATTTACAATTCAGGACAAAAAACTCTACATGCTTCAATGCCGCGTAGGTAAGCGTACTGCATTTGCTGCAATGAAAATCGCTGTTGATATGGTTAATGAAGGTTTGATTAAACCACAGGAAGCATTAATGAGAATCGAACCTGACCAATTAAATCAACTATTGAGACCAATTTTTGACCTCAATGCAAAAGGCGAAGCTCTCAAAAATGGTGCTTTACTCACAAAAGGGCTTAATGCAGGTCCCGGTGCTGCAAGCGGTAAAGTTGTATTCAATGCTGAAGATGCTGTGGCATGGAAAGCAAAAGGTGATGACGTAATTTTGGTTCGTATCGAAACTTCACCTGAAGATATAGCTGGTATGAATGCATCTGAAGGTATCCTCACAGCTCGTGGCGGTATGACTTCACACGCTGCACTTGTAGCACGCCAGATGGGTAAAGTTTGTGTAGCCGGTTGCGGTGCTTTACAGATTGACTACAAAACGCGCCAGTTCAAAGTTGAAGGCAAAGATGTAGTTGTTAAAGAAGGCGATTATATCTCTATTGACGGCTCAACAGGTGAAGTAATCAATGGTAACATTCCGACTAAACCAAGTGAAGTAATTGAAGTGTTAATTTCCGGTACTCTTGACCCGAAAGATGCTCCTACTTATCAGATTTATAAACAAATTATGGATTGGGCTGACCAGTTCCGTACTTTGAAAGTCCGTACTAATGCTGACCAACCGGACCAAAGTTCAAATGCAATTTCATTTGGTGCAGAAGGTATTGGTCTTTGCCGTACTGAACACATGTTCTTCGGTGATGGTAAAATCCAGCCGATGCGTGAAATGATTCTTGCTGAAAATGTTGAAGCACGCAGACTTGCTCTTTCGAAACTTCTTCCACTTCAGAGAGAAGATTTTGAAGGTATTTTCCTTGCAATGGACGGCAAACCTGTTACAATTCGTACAATTGACCCTCCACTTCACGAATTTTTGCCACACGATGATGCCGGTCAGAAAGAAGTTGCAAAAGAGCTTGGTGTTACTGCTAAAGCTGTTAAAGAAAGAGTTGAAGCATTGCACGAATTTAATCCTATGCTTGGTTTCCGCGGATGTCGTCTTGGTTTGATTTTCCCTGAAATTACAGAAATGCAGGCACGTGCAATTTTCGAAGCAACTGTAAATGTATTAAAAGAAGGTAAATCTGTTCTTCCTGAAGTGATGATTCCTCTTGTAGGACATGTGAAAGAATTACGCCACCAGGAACAAATCGTTCGTAAGACTGCTGAAGCTGTAATGCAGGAAAACAATTGCAAATTTGATTATTTGGTAGGTACAATGATTGAAATTCCGCGCGGTGCTATCACTGCCGGTGAAATTGCTGAAGTAGCTGAATTCTTCTCATTCGGTACAAACGACTTAACCCAGACTACTCTTGGCTTGAGCCGCGATGATGCAGGTAAATTCCTGCCTGAGTATGTATCAAGAGAAATCTACAATGTTGACCCCTTTGTTTCAATAGACAGAACAGGTGTAGGATTTCTTATGCATCACGCTGTAAGAGAGGGTCAGGATACTCGTCCGGGTATCAAACTCGGTATCTGTGGTGAGCATGGTGGCGACCCTGCTTCTGTGGAATTCTGCCATTCACTCGGACTTAATTATGTATCTTGCTCACCTTTCAGAGTGCCTATTGCCCGCCTTGCAGCAGCACGTGCAGCTATAAGGGATATGCAAGTAAGCGGAAAACCTTCGAAGAAGGACGCTAAAAAGGCAGAGAAAAAAGCTAAAGCAGAAAAGAAATCTGGTAAGAAAAAATCGGATAAAAAGACTGACAAAAAGAAGAAAAAGTAACGTGAATGATTTAGCAATCGGAATTTAATTATTCTGATGAAAAATGAAATAAGCCGCTCTGAAGATGATTTTGGAGTGGCTTTTTTATAATAAATAATAATTTTAGTTACAATATTAATCAGAGGAACATACATTAATCGGAAATATTATTAGAAAATTTAAAATAATTTTTGATTTTGAGTGCTACTTAAATTTGATAAAAAAAAATTCCGGCTGCACCAAAATAGCGACAGGCGGAATTTTAATATAAACAAAGACCAAAATCAAATACAGGTACTTCAATTTTTTTGTGAATTTGCTTTTTGTATTTATATTTACTTTTTAATTAAAACATTTTGAAATTAATCAAAAATTACATATTTTTGAATATTGTAAATAAATGTGGTGGTATATCATGAAAAGATTATATCAATTTTTTATATTGTTTTTGCTAATCACAGCAATAGGTTGTGACGATTCACCAGTGAAGGTAGTTAAGAACCCCGATTTAGAACCAACATCAGATAATATCCGTTTCAATCCCGATACCCTCATACTAAGTGATCTAAATTCAAATCACTTAATAACATTCTACGGAATTAATTTTCAAAAGCACACGCCTGATTCCATATTAATTGACAATACAAAGTTTGAATTTCAAACAAGTGATACTTTACTTTTCTTGTCGATAATGGCTATCAGAGCTGGCTTTCACGATATAGATTTTTATTTCCCAAGTGGATTAATTACTTTAGAAAAGAAGATTTATGTACTATACGGCGATGATGTGCCACCTAACGAAAAGAGTATTTATTTCAAACCTGATACTTTGTACTTGGACATTGATAAACCATTAAATACAATATACTTACACGGAGTAAATTTTGAGAAGCATATCATTGATTCTGTACTTATCGGGAGTTCAAAATGCGAAATTGTTACTTTGAACAATGGACAACTTGAAGTTCTGACATCTGTATTTATTACGGGTAATTATCCGGTATTTGTCATTTATAAAGGTCAGAAAATCGAACTCCTGAAAAAATTGAGGATTGTACATCCTATTATTGATTTTGATATACTTACATTTATCAACTTTTACAGAACTATTCATAAAGTTCCGGTTTTATTAAATCGGGACAAAGACACGGAACGACCTTATGAGTTTAGCCATTACATTCATTTTAGTAACTTCCCAAACGGAATAATTGATAATTCCTATTCAATTTATATTGGTAGTGGCCAAGTTAAGCTTAATTTAGCATTTGATAGTAAATACAGGTTTATAAAGAAACTATATTCGTACAAATATGAAGGAAGCTATGGAGTCGGACCTCCATATTTTAGTCGTTCGATTGAGCTTGAATTACATGATATACCATATAGCGTTTATTATTATGAAAATAACAAAATAGAATTAGCTATTGAATTATATGGTACAAAAATAAATGATTATTATCCTTTGATTAATTACCGATATGAATGGTGGAGCAGTCAAAAAGGGAATGACAGGATAACAGAATATACTATTCCCAAAAAAGACCCGGTTATTGGGAGAAATATCAATTATTTTCCAGCATCAGATTCGTCAGCAATAAGACTATACCTCAGAAATTATTGATAATTTAAAAAAATACCGGCTGCCACACAAACAGCGACAGCCGGAATTTTTATAAAATCACAAATTACTTCTTGCCAAAAATAGAGGCACTCATATACTCACGATTGAGCATAGCTATGAAGTTAACAGATATACTCTTGGGGCATGCCGCTTCGCACTCATAGTGATTTGTGCAGGCGCCAAAACCTTCTTTATCCATTTGCTCTACCATAGCTAAAGCACGTTTCTTACGTTCTGCCTGTCCCTGCGGAAGAAGGGCATACTGGCTTACTTTTGCACCAGTAAAGAGCATTGCAGCACCATTAGGACAAGCGGCAACACAGGCACCACAACCGATACACTGGGCGGCATCCATAGATAAATCAGCTTTTTCCTTTGGTACAGGTAGAGCATTGGCATCGGGTGCGTGTCCGGTACCAACTCCTACATATCCACCTGCGGCTTGAATGCGGTCAAGTGCGGAACGGTCAACTACAAGGTCTTTCACAACCGGAAAAGCTTTTGCTCTGAACGGCTCTATGTAAATAGTCTGTCCGTCATTGAACTTTCTCATGTGGAGCTGGCAGGTAGTTGTTGCCTGCTCCTCGCCGTGTGGTCTTCCGTTGATAGTAAGCGAGCAGCAACCACAGATACCTTCGCGGCAGTCGTGGTCAAAAGCTACGGGGTCCTGACCTTTTGTAATAAGGTCTTCATTCAGTACGTCGAGCATCTCGAGAAAGGACATGTGTTCGTTAACGTCGTTTACATCATACTTAACAAAGTCGCCTTTCGCATCTTTATTTTTTTGTCTCCAAACATTTAATGTCAATTTCATTATTTATAACTCCTGACTGTTAACTTAACATTTTCAAATACAAGCGGTTCGATATGTCTGACAGGTTTGGTATCAACCCCTTTGAATTCCCAAGCAGCAACGTGAGCAAAGTCCTCGTCATTACGTTTTGCTTCGCCGTCCTCAGTCTGATGTTCTTCGCGGAAGTGAGCACCTGATGATTCGTCACGCTCTAAAGCATCCCAAACAAGCAATTCTGAAAATTCAAGGAAGTCCGCAACTCTGAGAGCTTTTTCAAGTGCGATATTGTAATCTTCATTCTCACCAACAACATTAACATTCTGCCAGAATTCTTCTCTTATACCCGGCAATTTTTCAAGTGCTTCTTTCAGACCCTGTTCATTACGAGCCATACCTGCTTTATCCCAAACAAGTTTACCCATTTCACGATGGAAAGATGTAGGTGTACGTTTTCCTTTGATTGAAAGAAGTTTGTTAATTCTTGAATGTGCATCCTCTTCTGCTTTCTTAAATTCGGGATGTGAAATATCAACAGATTTGTCAATATTGTTAGATGCAAAATAATGCCCGATTGTATAAGGAATTACGAAATATCCATCAGCCAATCCCTGCATCAATGCACTTGCGCCGAGGCGGTTTGCACCATGGTCAGAGAAGTTCGCCTCACCAATTACGTGCAATCCCGGAATTGTACTCATCAAATTGTAATCCACCCATAAGCCACCCATTGTATAGTGAGAAGCGGGATAAATACGCATAGGTGTCTGATATGGATTATCACCGGTAATGCGTTCATACATTTCAAATAAATTACCATAACGCTCTTCAATTGCGCTCTTACCAAGACGCTGGATTGCATCAGCAAAATCAAGATAAACGCCATAACCGGAAGCTCCAACACCGCGACCTTCATCACAAACCTGCTTAGCAGCACGTGAAGAAATATCGCGCGGAGATAAATTCCCGAAGCTTGGGTATTTTCTTTCTAAGTAATAATCTCTTTCATTTTCGGGAATGTCTTCAGGGCGTCGCTTATCACCAACAGCTTTTGGAACCCAAATTCTGCCGTCATTACGAAGAGATTCACTCATAAGTGTCAATTTTGACTGATAATCACCGCTTACAGGAATACAAGTCGGGTGAATCTGTGTATAACAAGGATTAGCAAAAGCTGCACCTTTTTTATAAGCACGGTAAGTAGATGTAACATTACAAGCCTGAGCATTTGTAGATAGGAAAAACACGTTACCGTAACCGCCTGTAGCAAGAACGACTGCATCGCCAACGTGAGATTCAACTTTTCCGGTTGTCAAATCACGTGTGATGATACCACGCGCCTGACCATTTACTAAAACAACATCAAGCATTTCTTTGCGAACGTGCATTTTGACTTTATTCTGTCCGACCATTCTCATAAGTGCTGAATAAGCTCCCAGCAATAACTGCTGACCTGTCTGCCCTCTTGCATAAAAAGTTCTTGATACCTGCGCCCCGCCAAATGAACGGTTAGCAAGTGTTCCACCGTATTCACGTGCAAAAGGTACGCCCTGAGCAACACATTGGTCAATAATATTTGTACTGACTTGTGCCAAACGATAAACATTTGCCTCTCTTGCTCTGAAGTCGCCACCTTTTACAGTATCATAGAATAAACGCCAGATACTGTCGCCATCATTCTGATAATTTTTAGCAGCATTTATACCGCCCTGAGCAGCAATACTGTGAGCTCTGCGGGCGCTGTCATGATAAGTGAATGCTTCCACATTATAGCCGAGTTCAGCCATAGTAGCAGCGGCAGATGCTCCGGCAAGTCCTGTACCCACAACCAATACCTTAAATTTACGTTTGTTTGCAGGATTAATAAGTTTCATGTCAAATCTGTGCTTGTCCCATGACTTTTCAATTGGTCCCGTTGGGGCTTTTGATTCTAATTTCATACGCCTAATACTCCTTTACCTAATCCAAAAATCCATACAGCTACAGGAACGGAGCTGAATCCTAAAAATAATCCCCAGCCGATTACTTTGCTCAAAGTTGTGAGAATCGGTGAGAGTCGGGGACCATTCCAGCCAAGAGTCTGGAACATACTCTGAACTGCATGAGCCAGATGCAATCCAACAAAGAATACAAATAAAATATAAACTACTGAAATATACCACTTGTTGAAACCGGCGATTACCATTTTGTAAGCATCATGGCGCTGGAAAATACCATCGCCTGCACTTACAGGAACAATTTCGCCATTCATTTCAATGAGGGCTTCAGTTTTAAGTTTAGGACCATAAGATTGTTCAAACTCCGCATACTCAGGATTAGTTACCTGAGCAGTGAAATGAAGCAAATGATAAACAGCAAGAAGGAAAATTACGATTCCGCTGTAAATCATAGAGCGGGAATAAAGAGTTGATTTTACATAGCTCTTTACGCGGTAGCCCTCGGGTTTTGCCGAGTTGTTGAGAGACTTCAATTTTAATGAAGTTACTACATGCAGCAATATGCTTGCAAGTAATACAAGCCGAACAATCCACAAAAGTTCGCCGGTTGATTGCAGAAAATGGGCGTAAGTATTGAATACATCCTGCCCAAGGAATATCTGCAAATTGCCGACACAGTGACCAATCAGAAACAGCACGAGAATCGCGCCGGTTGCTGCCATCACTATTTTATTGAAGATTGTTGAGTTAAACGGGTTAAATTTACTCATAACACTTTAATGAATAGTTTATAAATCAGTCAATTCTATTTTTTTAATAAAAATAATTTTTCCAATAACAAAAATAGGAAAAAAAATTAATAAAAAAAATTAAGATATTATAATGTTTTAAAACGAGGGTTTCGTAACATTAAAATTATAATTTAAGAACTTTTATTATATTCCAATTCACTTAATAGTGTAAACGAAGATAAAACTTATTTATTAAATGAAAAAAAAAGAAATTTTATTCATTTCCGGCAGTAGCTCTATCATGTCTTTCTAAGTAAGGCAATGAACCTTGATTTTCCGACTGCGGGGGTTTATCGGTAATGAAATCAGCAAGTTTGAGGACAGCATCAACATATGCGGATGAATTATTATAATGAAAGACTGCTGCACGCATTTCCTCTTCAGAAATTCCCCAACCATTAGATTTTAAATAATTTGCGACAGAAAAAATTGCATCAGGAAGGTGGTATAAATTTATCTCACCATCACCGTCGCCATCAACAGCCCACGAAACGTAGCTGGTAGGAATAAATTGAGATATTCCAAAAGCTCCTGCCCACGAACCCTTCAAATCCAAAGGATGGACAGGAGAAATTTTTTCGATTTTTTCAAGTGCCACAAGCTGGTCAATTGCCCAGTTGGATTTTTTTTCAGAGCGCTCATAAATTCTTGTTTCGAGCTGTGCAAGCTCATCTTTGCTACCTTTGAATTTATCGTGCAGATTTTTAATGTTCATCTCGATATATTGTGGCTCCGAACACATTGCAGTACTTAAGTAAACACTTGCTACGTGGCTGTTACCAAGGTAGCTTCCGTGACGAGTTTCAACCCACAGAACCGAAGCAATAACTTCCTTCGGTACATTGTACTTGATTTCTGCTAATTCTAATAAGTTTATATTGCTTTTTAGGAATTGCTTAGTTTTATTTACTGAAGTTTTATTATAATGACTTGAATAATCTGCCTTGTTCAGGTAACCAGTAACATTAATTTTTACAAATCTGTCGCTAAATTCAGTATTTTCATATTCAATGATTTTATCAATAAACTCGGTTGCAACTCCACGCTCTGTAAGCTTTTCAACTACCGGTTTGAAGAATTCTTTTTTGGATGATTCATTAAGTTTGATGTCTGACGAAAATGAAATATCTGACGATGACATAACCATCAACATCATTATAATTATTCCTGTGAGACCATATTTATTATTTTCAAACACTTCCGGACTTTATGCAAATTTATACTTAATATATAGACTAATAAAAATCAAAAAAGTTACAATACAATAAGTATATACTTTTTTAATAATATATTATTTTATTAGTTTTTTCATTGTGGAAAAATTAATTCTTGATTGATTCCACAAATTTTGAATTTTTCAGCTTGTTTTTAAAATTATTTAATTGTTCAATTTCTTTAATTTCAATTTCCAGATTCAGCCCTTCGACATTTCCTTTAGAAAGTTTTTTAGTGTCGAGGATTTTAACTTTGAGACTATCTGCAGTATCTACAACAAGCGATAGAATTTTACTGTAGCTGTCTCCGAAAATTTTGAGATTTACAATTTGAATAAACTCACCGACGAGCCATTCGGCATTTTTGAAGTTTTCGGGTTCAAATTCATGCGATTGTATGTAGAAGCAATTTTTCGAATGAATTTTCAATTCCGATTTTTTGGTAATATATGCAATTATCGCTTCACCTTTTATAGGTGAGCAACATTTAGCAAGCTTAACCTCGATATTTTCAAGTCCTTCCACACGGATTTGCGGTTTCTGTTCTTTAAATCCGGTGCCGGACGATCCTCTTCTGATATATTCCTGCTTTCTGAAAGCATCAGGATAGAGTTTTTTAAGTTGGAAAAGTGTACATTTCACTCCACCGGTTGCAATGCTATAGTAGTAGTCATCAAGAGACTTGTAGCCGATTTTTGCAAGATTACTCTTAAATTTCTGCTCGTCTTCAAATCCGATTAATTTACGCCGGTGCTTTGATTTAAGCTTTTCCCAGGTATTTTTACCATCAGCGATTAATAAATCCTGTTCGTTTTTCTTAAACCAGCGTAGAACTTTAGACCTTGCTCTGTTGGTTTTGACAATATTCAGCCAATCGCGCGACGGAGTAGCATTATTTGAACTTATAATTTCAATTACATCGCCGCTTTTAAGCTCAGTTTTTACACTGACAAACTTGCCGTTTACACGGGCACCTGTTGTTTTGTAGCCTAAATCAGTATGAACTGCAAAAGCATAATCAAGCGGAGTAGAGCCTTCCGGCAGAGAGCGGATTTCGCCTTTTGGTGTAAGAACATTGATATAATCACGTTTCATCTCATTTTTGAGCTTATCAAAAACAGCAAAAGGATTATCGAAATATTCATCATTTTCGAGAAATTCCCTCAGACGGGATATCCAATCATTTTTTTTGATTTCAGCTCCTTGCTTATAAGCCCAGTGGGCTGATGAGCCATATTCAGCTTCATGGTGCATTTCTTCTGTGCGAATTTGTATTTCATACTTATCGCCGCTACGGGTTGAAACTGTAGTCTGAATTGAACGGTATCCATTTGCTTTTGGGAATGTAATCCAGTCTCGGAATCTGCCTTCAATCGGTATCCAGTTATTATGTACTGCACCTAATATCATATAGCATTCTTCGCGGCTTTCTGCAATTACCCGCAGAGCAAGTAAGTCATAAATTTTCTCTAAAGGAATTCTCTGTTTCTTTATTTTTCTGTAAATACTGTAAGGTCTTTTTACACGTGCCTGAAATCTGAAATTGATTTTATATTTATTCAATACCTTCTGAAGTTCGAGCTTCATAGTGTTGATTTTAGTATTAAATAAATTGCGGTGTGATTCAATCATTTTCTCAAGGTAATTAAAATCATCCTCATAAAGATTTTTGAAAGCAATGTCTTCGAGTTCAGTATAAAACTTTCTGATACCAAGCTGCTGAGCTATCGGTGAATAAAAATAAAGCGCTTCTTCCGACAGCTGCAATATGTCGTCGTGCTTTACTTTATCGGCGTGTTTTAGATTGACAAGTCGCTCAGCCAGCTTAATAAAAATTATTCTGACATCATCTGTGAGCTCAATAAATAATTTTCTTAAACCGGAAATATTCTTCTGTGTTTCGGGAAATGAAATACTGCCTAACCTTTGGAGAAGCTCAATTTTAGGAATTAATCCTTCACCGAAAGACTTTGTTAGTATTGTTCGTATCGCAGCATCTTTAGTATTTGCTTTAATAAAATATGCAGCAGCAATTGATTCCTCATCAAACTTAAGGTTGTGTATTTCAATAGCTATTTCATTACAAAAAGAAGCTGTACTAGTATCGTAGATGTTTTTTGCAGTTTTTTCAAGTTTATCTAAAATATTTTCTGTCATTTCGATATTTAATCCGGAATAGCAATTTCATAAAATGAACCTTTAGCAGGTGCAGGTAAACTGCGTTTCAATATCCATGGATTCAGGCGTTTGACATGTTTGTACGAAGTGCCCTCGGCTCTTGCCCATGCTGAGAGGTCTGCTAATGCAGAAGTGACTTTAATCAGCTTAACTTTATCAGCTGAATATTTACGTTCTTCTGACACTTTAAAGCCGTACCTTTCGGCATTTTGCATGATGTTTTTGATTATTGCAATTCGAAAAATATAGCGTGATGTTTCTTCGTTAAGATGTAAATCGAAATAGTTTTCCACACTTTGGAAATTTAAATTTTCTGCAAGTCCGGTATGCCCCATATTGTAGCCTGCCGCAGTCAGAATCCATGATTTGTGTTTATTATAGCCCTGCTTAAGATATTTCATTGCGGCATGAGTTGCTTTCTCGGGATGTCGCCTTTCATCAACAAAATCATCTACTCTTAAACCCATCATCTTGGCTGTTTCAGGCATAAACTGCCATAATCCAATTGCTCCGGCACTTGAGCGAGACATATATAAAGCACTTTCAGCAACTGATAAATATACCAAATCTTCAGGCATATTATGCTCTTTTATCACTTCTCTGAACATTGGAAAATATCTTCCTGAACGCTTGAGATAAAGCATTATCTGCCCGGGTTGCTGAAACATGAGGTAAAATTCACGCTCAGCACGTTCACGGATCTCAGGGTCATCGAGTGGTAACTCTTCACCACAAAAGTCAAGCTTTTCAGGCAGGTCAAGAGATGAAATAAATTCAAAATGATTCTGGGCATTTAATGCTGATTCACTGATTAAGGGTTTCGAGTCTGAGCAGGAAAATAGTAAAATAGATAAAAGTAAATATATAATTTTCATATTAATAATCATTTGATTTATTTAGATTAAATTTAAAAAGCAATTAAACGGAAATGAAGAGAAAAAAGTATAATTTAGGGACTTTATAGGTATAATTCGTTGGCTGAAGTTCCTCTAAATTGGTATATTACTATGGAATACATAATTATAAATAACCCGATTTATTCTCAATTTCTAAAATCATTCAGCAAATAAGGTTCCTTGCCCTAATGGTATGGGATGTATATTCAAACTCATGATAATTTAATCATCTTGACGGACTTTTTCTATCAAATCTTTTACACGGTCATAGACTCTCTGTACTTTACCTGTGCCGTCGAGAGTTTGAGTTACAGGCATTTTTGAATAATATTCTAAAAGTTCCCGTGTTTTTGATTCATAAATTTTCAACCTGTTAATGATAGTCTCGGGTTTATCGTCATCGCGCTGGTATAATTTACCGCCACATGGCTCGTTACATTTATTGGGATTATCGGGTGGATGAAATTTGAGATTATAAACCCGCTCACATATTTTGCAAATTCGTCTGGCGCCGAGTCTGTTCAGAAGTTCTTCTGCCGGTACATCTAATATAATAACAAGATCAATTTTTGAGTTGATATTTTCAGTCAAAGATTCAAGTTCAATTGCCTGAGCAAGAGTTCTCGGGTATCCGTCAAGCAAAAATCCTGATTTATATTTTTCCTTAATCAGCTCAGTCTTCAGAATTTCAGTCAGTATATAGTCCGGAACAAGCTCACCTGCATCCATATATTTTCGTGCTTCCTTGCCAATTTTTGTTCTTTGCTCTTTATGTTTGCGTAATAAATCACCTGTTGAAATCCTGTGAATTCCAAAATCATTATAAATCAGACTGCTCTGAGTTCCTTTTCCACCACCGGGGGGTGCAAGTAGTATTAAGTTCATATTTTTATATTTTATTTTTTTTCTTATAATTCCATGGACAGTTCAGACAACCACTTTTGCAGCAATAGCCACGTTTCAAGTGATACTTAGCAGTAAAAACCATGAGACCTTCTTCATTGAAGTAATAATCATCAGGAGTTATTTCCGGATTCTTATTTATGTTCTTATCAGAGGCATTGTCGAGCATCGGAAAAGCCCACCAAGTTTTGATACTTCTCGATAATTTACTTCTATTGTGTTGATATTTTTGTCTTTCAACAATGGGTTAAGTCTGTCAAATGTTTCATCAGTTATGACTAATTCAGGTGATAATGAGAATATATTCGGGTTCATGTGATACATCTCGTATTGGGTAACTTTTATCAGGTTGTTGTTACCGAATACATCAACAATTGCATCAGGATAATGTACGAAGCCATCTTCGTAAATAATTGCGTACTTATCTCCAACCGGCTGAAAAGCGCAGTCAAGATGAAGTATGTTTGTTGCAGGATTATCTGTTACATACATGTGAAATGGCACAACTTCCCGCTCAGGAAAAGATGACTTCAGAAACTCGTAGCCCTTATAGTTTGTTCTGCCCGTAAGCCCGACAAATACATATTTACCATGAATTATTACATCACCGCCTTCAACTGATGCATCATCAGGAGGAGTGAGAATCTTGCTAATCTCGATATTTTTCAGTAATCCCTCAAGCCCGTCCTGCTCAGCCTTGCGATTGGACTTTTTCATATTCGCCAGAACGAACTTTTCGCCAATAACAAATCCGATATCACGTGTGAAAATCTGATCCTGATTTGTAATATTTTCTGGTCTGAGTACTTCAATTCCTGCACTTTCAATTGTATTTGCAAATTTGTCAACCTGACCGATTAAAACTTCTTCTGTAGGAAAAGTTCCTTGCTTCAAATATTTCGAAATTTTGGGATTATTTTCGTGAACTTTATTACCTCTATCGCTTGCAATTCCAATCATAACTGACTTCAGAGGTGCAGTTTCAGAATTAATATTCAATTGATACATAAGGAAAAAACTATTTTAAATTTTGTAATTGTATTTATGCTATGGACGAAATCAGTAATATATATTATAAGGATGTGTAATATTGTAAATTATTCAATATTGAAATTGCAGTATAAGAATATCGTTTATAATCGTCTAATTAATATTGAATAAGTCAGAACGACCAAATTTCAGTTTTTTTTATTAAGACTAAAGATAAAAATACTGAATATTTTTATGATTAATTTGGATATAATATTGGCTCTAATTGATTTAATATTAATTTTTATAGGTTTTTTAACAGTATATAACTTCCTGATATATCCTGTTTTGCTTAAGTTTCTATCATTTATTATTCCTGCACAAATTCAACCAGACTTAAAAGATAAACCTGATATTACTTTTATTTTAGCAGCATTCAATGAAGAATTATTGATTGAGGAAGCAATAAAATCAATATTGAATTCAGATTATCCTACTGCAAAAATAAATATAATAATAGGCTCAGATGGCTCAACAGATAAAACAAATGAAATCCTCAGCAAGATTGCTAAATCTAATTCAAATATTAAATTTGTAGAACTTTCAAGAGGAGGCAAGAATATTGTACTTAATACAATTGTACCTGATGCTCAAACCGACATAATTTTATTTATGGATGCTGATGTCAGATTAAATGTAGACACAGTTTCGAATTTGATAAAATATTTTTCAAATGATAATGTTGGTGGTGTAATAGCATCGCAGAAAGTCGTTGGAGATGGCACTACTGTTAATGCAGGAAGTGAAGGCGATTCTTTGTATCACAGATATGAGGAAAATATCAGAATCAATGAGGCGATAATTGATTCAAACGTCAATTCATTGGGTTATCTCTATGCAATCAGGAAAGAATATTTTATTCCAATACCCAATAATTTTGTATGTGATGATTTGCATAATGTTTACTCTGTTTTAAGAAGTAAAAAGAGAATGCTTTTTGCCTGTGAAGCAAAAGCTTACGAAATCAGACCTAAAAGCCTGAGTAATGAATATCACAGAAGAGTCAGAGCTGTAGCAGGCGGATGGGCAACAGTTGTTTATCATAAAGAATTGCTTAATATTTTCCAATTTGGTATTACATCATTTTTTATTTGGTCACATAAAATATTCAGGTGGCTTTCCCCTGTTTTTATGTTCGCATTAGTAATCACAACAATTGTTGGATTTTTTTATAATTCAAGCTTAATTTATATATTTGCGATTCCTCAATTATTGCTTTATTCAATGGCATTATTAGGCTTTATATTTGAAAAAATGAGATTCAACATCAGTATTTTGAGATTGTTTGTATTTTTTGTTTCTATGAATTACAGCTCTTTACTGGGATTAATAAGATTTATTAAGAAACAGCAGAATGCTATCTGGAACAGAGAAGGATTTTCCGATTAAGGCTTTAATATTTATATTCGTATAAGCATTAATTTTTAATATGAAAGGATAAACATTTATATAATGCTAAAAATAAAAAAAAATAAGTTATTTTTGAAAATATTAATTTGTAAAAAATTAAGTGATTAGTTCCAAATGAGTTTTGCAAATGCAAACAAAATCATAACAGACAAGTTTCCTGATATCCAAATTCAGCGAAAACCATATTTTAAATCAAGGCATTCCCAAGCTTTGATTCAGTCGATATTTGATGTTGCAGCAATCATAATCAGCTATTTATTTTACTATTATATCCGATTTGAAAGTGGAATTTACTACACTCTTGTCAAACCCGGAATAATAGAAATTTTGATGGGTACATCAATATTCCTGATTTTCTGGTTGATCGTATTTTTCTTTTCAGGTATGTACAAAAATTGGTACGAGAGATCACCATTTGATGAAATTTGGGCAGTAATGAAGGTAACTCTGATTGGATGTGCGATAATTATATTTGCAGTTAAGTATGATAGTGATGCTTCCCCCAGACAATTATATTTGATTTATTTTTTACTCATGTCAGTAACAATTATTGCAGGTAGGACAGTTGCAAGAAATATCGAAAAATCACTTCGACGCCGAAGGATATTACATATTCCTGTATTGATTGTTGGTACTCCGAAAAGAGCATACGATTTTTTTCTGAAAACTGAAGAAAGTACATCATGGGGTTTTAAGTCAATGGGAATTGTTCTCATTGATGATTTTGAAAAATTTGATGATAATTTCGAATATGATAAACTTGCTCCTTATGTAATTGGTAATATGAATGAACTTGAATACTTTGTTGATACACTTAAACCTGAAGAAGTTCTGATATGTTCAGATAAAACGAATCATGAAATTCTTCTTTCGGTCGTATCAATTTGTTCGGACAGAAATCTAAGAGTCAGAATTGAACCTGACTTATATGATATTTTTACAGGTCAGACAAAAACACAAAATTTATATGGAATTCCATTGATTGAAATCAGCACACAACTAATGAAACCATGGCAGGAAGCTATCAAAAGAATTTTTGATATTACTTTCAGCTTAATTGTTTTGATTGGCGGATTGCCACTGTGGATTTTAGTAGCAATAGGAGTAAAAATTGACTCCAAAGGTCCTTTTATGTATGTACAGCCGAGGGTAGGGAAGGACGGTAAAATTTTTAATATTTATAAATTCAGGTCAATGACATTTGAGCCGGAGCGAAACGAGCAAAAATGGACAGTTGTAAATGACCCCCGCGTTACAAAGTTTGGAAAATTTATTCGTAAAACTCATTTAGATGAGATTCCACAGTTTTTTAACGTACTGATAGGTGATATGAGTGTTGTAGGTCCAAGACCCGAGCAACCAAAATTTGTAGAGGAGTTTGCTAAAGAAATACCTCATTACAAAAGAAGACTTAAAGTCAGACCCGGCATTACGGGTTGGTGGCAGGTTCAGTCTGCAGGCTATACTCTAAGTCTTGACGAAATAAAATATAGAATTAAAGGCGATTTTTATTATATTGAAAATATGAGTTTGAAACTTGATGTTGAAATTGTAATTCGTACTGTGTGGTGTGTAGTAACCGGTCACGGGCAGGCATAAGAGGGAAAAATGAAATCTATTATTGTAATACCGACATATAATGAAATTGAAAATATTGAGCTTCTTATCAATGAAGTTCTGACAAAAGTTGATGGGATAAATGTCCTTGTTGTGGATGATAATTCTCCCGACGGAACTGCTGCTCAGGTAAAAAAAATGATGCTTGAGGATAACAGGATTCATCTCATTAAGCGTCCCGGCAAAATGGGATTAGGCACTGCATATTGCGATGGTTTCAGATATGCTCTCGACTTGGGTTTTGAGGCAATATTTGAGATGGATGCCGACTTCTCTCATGACCCGAATGAGCTTCCTCGATTCCTTGAAGCTTTGGAAGAGAATGATTTGGTGATTGGATCAAGATATATCAAGGGCGTAAATGTCATTAACTGGCCCCTTAGCAGGCTTATATTAAGCTATGGAGCCAACATGTACACCCGAATTATTACCGGTATGCCAATTATGGATGCAACCGGTGGATTCAAGTGTTTCCGTGCATCAAAGCTTAAAGAAATAGATATTGCTTCAGTAAAGACAAACGGCTATGGCTTTCAGATTGAAATGAACTATAGAATGTGGGTAAACGGTGCAAGAATTAAGGAAATTCCTATTATTTTTGTTGACAGACGAAGCGGTGTTTCCAAAATGAATAAAAGTATTATATATGAAGCGATATTTTTGGTTTGGAAATTGAAATTGTTTAAAGGCTCCTTTAAAAATAAGAATAAATAATCACCCTAATATGTTTCAAAACGATGTTTCGATAGTAATAGTAAATTACAATGTACGCGATTATCTTTACAAGTGCCTTAAATCAGTTGAAGATGCCGCAGGAAAGCTTCGTATTCAGACTATTGTTGTAGATAACAATTCTCAGGATGGGTCAATTGAATTTTTAGAGCCTCTTTTTCCACAAGTAAAATTCATATCATCATATGAAAATTTGGGATTCAGTAAAGCAAATAACCTCGGATTTACTTTCGCAAGTGGTAAATACATACTAATACTTAATCCGGATACTATACTTCAGGAAAATACTCTTGATGTAATGTATGATTATATGGAAAATCATACTGAAGTCGGAATATCTGTTTGCAAAATATTGAATGCTGACGGCTCCTTTCAAGCGGCTTGCAGGAGAGGATTTCCAACTCCATGGGCATCATTTTGTAAACTGTTTGGGCTTCAGACTTTATTTCCAAAATCGAAGTTATTTGGCAGATATAACCAAACATTTCTATCTGTTGACGAAACTTATTATACTGAAGCTGTCAGCGGTGCATTTATGTTCGCAAGAGCTGATGTTATAAGAGAAGTTGGGGGCTTTGATACTGACTTTTTTATGTACGGCGAAGATATTGATTTATGCTATCGGTCGTTTCTTGCCGGATACAAAAATGCGTATGTTCACACAACTTCTATCATTCACTATAAGGGTGAGAGCTCAAAACGCAGTAGTTTAGATGACATCAAGATTTTTTATAATGCAATGGAAATATTTGCCCGTAAGCATTATGCCGGCTCGACAGTTTTTCTAAAATTTATGAGATTGGGTATTAAAATCCGTTCTGCATTTGCTTATGCTTTGAAATACAAACGAGATATGATTCTTATAGCAGCTGATTCAATATTTTTAATTCTCAGTCTTTTTGTAGGTACTTATATTGTTTTTGGAGATATTCTGGGATTTCCGGATTATGCATACCCTACAGTATTTATTTTGCCTGTGATTGTACTTATAATAAGTATGATTTTAGCAGGTGAATATTTTGAAGAATCGGGCTCTATAGCAAGTTCGGTATTCGGATATGCAATGAGTTTTTTAGCACTTTCGACTTTAACCTACTTTTTCACTGAATATCGTTTCAGTCGCGGAACTCTTCTCAGCACTATTGGACTTTCGATAATTTTCTCGACAATATTCAGAATATTCCTTAATACTTTCAAAGGTAAACATAACGTTGAAAATGTCAGGGCAGTATTTGTAGGAAGTCCTGAAAATTTTTCACAACTTCTTGATGATTTCAGAGTTGTTAATCCTTTAGATATAACTATTGCCGGATATGTAAGCGATAATGCAGGAATTGAAAGCAATTCAGAGATAAGCTGGCTTGGCAGTATAAGACATCTTGATGCTGTAATTAAAGAGCATAAGATTAATAATATTATAATTAGCGACCCTGAAATGACTGGTGAAAGAATTATGGGCATTTTAACAGCTTCATCAATTCGTAGTGCAAGATATCATTTAGCTCACAGATATGAGGATTTTGTAGCATCGCAATTAATTAATAATATAACTTATTCAGGTAACAGTCTCCCAAAGTATAATATTAATTTGATCAGGTACAAAATAATTAAAAGAATATTTGATATATCAATTCCAATATTATGTCTGATGACTATTTTCCCACTTTTCATACTAAAATCAAAAGGGATTAGTTTGAATGAAGTATTGAAAGTTCTTTTTGGAAGAAAAACATTTATTGGAATTAAAAGTGGCTCGGATTATTACTCAAGCTTAAAGGTGGGTTTGATATCGCTTGCGGATATGTCGTCGGTAGGAAATCTTCCTGAAAAAGCAATCAGAGAGCTTAATGAATATTATCTGAAAAATTATTCTGTTACTCTTGATCTTGAAATACTAATTAAATATTTATTTGTTGGTAGGTAAATATTCATTTTTATTTTCAAATTATTTTGAATTAAGCAGTAGGAAGCAATGTACCAAAATGGTAAACTTCCTACCGATATTAATTTTAAATCAATTCACCTTGTTTCTGACTT
The DNA here is from genome assembly GCA_019637995.1 of Ignavibacteriota bacterium. Taxonomy (NCBI): domain Bacteria; kingdom Pseudomonadati; phylum Ignavibacteriota; species Ignavibacteriota bacterium. The sequence continues at coordinate 989,244 of JAHBUQ010000002.1, read as the reverse complement.
TTGAAAACAAATACAAAATTTCGGTAGCTATTTGTTTTGTTCTTTCATCATACTTTGATTCTTCAAGCTCAGTATTATCGAAATTTTTAGGGTCGTCGTAGGGAAGAGAAAACCTTTCAGCAGCTCCACTAACAAATGGACAGGCTTCATCGGCATCGGAGCATACCATCACAGCAATAAAATCTGATTGAGGATTTGACTTCTCATCATAAACTTTTGAAAATGCTTTTAACGGCTCTTTACCATCTGCAAACTTGCATAAGTAAACAGGATTTTTGCCATCTTCCAAAACATCAATACTGAAACCGGCTTTTTTCATAGCTCTTACAGAGCGGTGATTGAAAGCAGTTGCCTCAGTCCCGCCTGAATATGTTCTGACATTCGGAATACCGTAATATTCAGTCGCTACTGCCGCCCACAATTGCGAAATATGACTTCTGCGTGAGTTGTGCGTGCAGATAAATGTCATATCAATATTTTTTCCTTGCTGAACTCTGTTCGTTAAATAAGCAGCAATTTCATCAAGCTGAACTTGGCGCTCAGAAGGAATTAAGTTAATATCACCTGCTGAATCATCAGCATATTTTTTTAGTTCAGGTAATATTTCTGAACCCATTGCTACATTTCCAAGCATTATGCCAAGAAACAAAATTACAAAAAACTCGTTCATAATTTAATCCTATAAATTTTAATAAAAAATTGACATCTTAAGGACATACATCCGGCGCCTTAATACTACCTTTTTCAGGACTTTTAAAATACTTTCTTTGGAAAAATAAAGATACATTTACAAGTGCAATCAGTACAGGAACTTCTACCAATGGACCAATAACTGCAGCAAATGCTTCACCTGAATTTATTCCAAAAACAGCAATAGCAACTGCTATGGCAAGCTCAAAGTTGTTGCTTGCAGCAGTGAATGAAAGAGTAGCCGTTTTGGAGTAATCCGCTCCGATTTTCCATCCCATATAAAATGAAATCAGAAACATGATTACGAAATATATCAAAAGAGGTATTGCAATTCTTACAACATCAAAAGGAATCTCGATAATCAATTCACCTTTAAGAGAGAACATCACAACAATTGTAAAGAGAAGTGCAATCAAAGTAAGCGGACTGATTTTTGGGATAAATTTTGTATGATACCACTCTTTACTTTTGAGTCTTATTAATGTGAATCGTGTCAAAATTCCTGAAATGAATGGAATTCCCAGATAAATGAATACACTTTCTGCAATCTGACCAATTGTAATGTCAACTTCTGTACCTTTCAGCCCAAACCAACCCGGCAAAATTGTTAGAAATACATACGCATAGACCGAAAAGAATAAAACCTGAAAAATTGAATTGAATGCAACCAATCCGGCAGCATACTCTGTATCACCTTTGGCAAGTTCGTTCCAGACAATTACCATTGCTATACAGCGGGCAAGCCCTATCATGATTAATCCGTTCATATATGCAGGATAATCACTTAAAAACAATATTGCCAGAAAGTACATCAGAATTGGTCCAATGAACCAGTTTTGTACGAGAGATAATCCCAAAACTTTCCAATTTCTGAACACATCGCCCAAATCTTCATAGCGAACTTTTGCAAGCGGTGGATACATCATTATAATTAAACCTATTGCAATTGGAATATTCGTAGTGCCGGCATTAAACTGATTCCAGAAATCTGAAATTCCGGGAAATAAATATCCCCAAAATACTCCAATAAACATTGCCAGAAATATCCACAATGTGAGGTATCTATCTAAGAAACTTAGTTTTTTAGTTAAACTACTCATATTTTATCATCACCTGTTGTACAAATATTATCAATATTTGTCGCAAAGATTTCATCAAAAAGCGTTTTTGCAATTTTCCAATTTTCTTTGTTAATACAATAATAAATTTTTGGCGGCTGGTATCTGCCGACAATCAATCCGGCTTCTTTCAATTCTTTCAGATGCTGCGAAACGGTTGATTGCGAAAGCGGGACATAATCAACAATATTCCCGCAGAAACAATCTTTCTGACTTGCTAGAAATTTAACTATCTGCACTCTTGCAGGATGTGCTAATGCTTTTGCAAATTTTGCAATCAGCACATCTTTTTCATTATATTTTTCATCATTTGTAATCATAATATATCGTATATCGTAAATATACGATATATATTTTGCATTATTTCATAATTTGTTATTTTCAACATGTAAATCACATAAAACAGTATGACGGGGTGTATTAAGTTGCAATTAACGCATTTTTACGATATTATTGTAACTATATATAAATATTCATATTTAATATATATTCAAGTTAAAAAATTATTTTTTTTATTGTTTAAAATATATTATTTTACATTTTTAAAATTACATTTTTTCATATTGTGGAGATTGAAAGTCTCATGATGAAATATATAAGAATAAATCATGCGATTATTTTCGTATTGGCAGTTTTTGTTATTTACTCAACTTTCTCAATGATAAGTTCAGTGAGTAGTAAGCAGGTAGAAATGCCTGAAGAAAATGAAGACTGTATGATGTGTCATGATGATAAGGATTTGAAAGGTCAAATTAAAGGCAAAAGCGTATCAGTTTACGTAAATTCTGTTCACCTTTTGAATTCTGTTCATGCTGAGGCAAAGTGTATTGACTGTCATACCGACCTTGATGGTGTAGAAACACCTCATGAAGACGACTTGAAGCCGGCTACTTGCGGAAAATGCCATCAGAAAGAACAAAAAGATTTTGACATAAGTATGCACGGGGTATCAGGAAAAAGAGGCGACCCCCTTACACCTACATGTAAAATATGTCACGGTAGCCACCAAATTGTACCTGTTAAATCCGAGAAGTCCCCGGTTGCTCCTCTTAAAATACCATTCTTGTGTGGTAAATGTCATCAGGAGGGCTCTCCTGTACAGCTTATGCGCAATATTCCACAATCACACATTTTGGAAAATTACACAGAAAGTATTCATGGTGAAGGGCTTTTCAAAAAGGGGCTGACAGTAACAGCTACTTGTGTGTCTTGTCATAGTGCGCATTTAATCTTGCCTCATACAGATAAAAGGTCTTCAATTGCAAGAAGTAATATAGCAAAAACTTGTACACAATGTCATGCAAGAATCGAAGAGGTGCATGATAAAATTATTGACGGACAGCTTTGGGAGAAAGAAGAGCATGTACTGCCAGCTTGTGTAGATTGCCACCAACCTCATAAGGCAAGAAAGGCATTTTATGACGTAGGTCTTGCAAAAAAAGAATGTCTTAACTGTCATCAAAAGAAAGATATTAAAGCATCATCAGACGGCAGGTCACTTTATGTTGATATTTCTAAACTCGACCATTCGGTTCATAATGAACTGGCTTGCAGTAAGTGCCATATAGAAGTTCGTCCATCTAAAATACGCTCTTGTGAGACAATCACTACAAAAGTAAATTGTGGAAGTTGTCACGATAAAGTTCAAAATAATTTTATGACAAGTAGCCACGGTAAATTCAATCTAACCGGTGATGGGGATGCCCCATCGTGCATAACTTGTCACGGTGAGCATGAAATTCTTCCAAAGCATAACCCTAATTCAAAGATTTTCACAACCAATATTCCGAAATTATGCTCACAGTGCCATCAGGATGGTCATAAAGCTGCTTTAAGACTAAAAGAAAATGGGATTGATAATATTATAAATAATTATACAGAATCAGTTCACGGGCAGGGGCTAACCATAAGTGGTCTGCTTGTAACAGCTAATTGTTCTGATTGCCACTCGGCACATTTGGAATCGAACCATCAAAACCCGGTTTCATCAACCCATAAAGATAATATTTCTCAAACTTGTGGAAAATGTCACTGGGGAATTAGTGAGAAATTTGGCAAAAGTATTCACTCTCCTAACATTTCAAAATCTAATGATCCCTTACCGGCTTGCAATGACTGTCACGTAGCACATTCGGTAACAGACCCGACAAAAGATGAATTTCGATTTTCAATTATGGAAACCTGTGGCAAATGTCATGAAAAAATCAGCTCGGCATATTTTGATACATACCATGGGAAAGCATCAATGCTTGGTTCTGCTCGCTCGGCAAAATGCCATGATTGCCATAGTTCACATTCAATTTTGCCGATAAATCATTCTGAATCATCGCTTTCACGGGTGAATATTGTTCAGACTTGCTCAAGTTGTCATCCGAACGCAAATATCGGGTTTACAAAATATCTGACCCACGCAACACATCACGATCCTGATAAGTATCCAATGCTTTATATTACATTTTGGGGAATGACTTTACTTTTACTTGGTACATTTGTTGTCTCATGGTTCCATACTTTACTATGGTTACCAAAATCTCTAAAGATGAGAAAAGAAATCAGAGCATTAAAAGCTGCAGGTGGAATGGCTCATTCCGGAAAAAGAGTGATGAGATTTAATACTTTGAGCAGAATCCTTCATGTTATAATGATACTTAGCTTCTTGACTTTAGCTTCTACAGGGATGATGCTGAAATTCTCTTATTCCGGCTGGGCACAGTTTAGTGTGAAGTTAATCGGTGGTGTCGAGATTGCAGGATTTTTACATAGATTTGCAGCTATTTTACTATTTGGTGTATTCTTTACTCATATTTATGATTTAATTGTAAACAAACGTAAAGAATATGGTTCCTTGAAAAAAATGCTCCTTGGACCGGATACTATGCTGCCAACGAAGAAAGATTATCATGATTTTATCGGCTCTATGAAATGGTTCATTGGTAAAGGACCAAGACCGGAATACGGAAGATGGACTTACTGGGAAAAATTTGATTATTTTGCGGTATTCTGGGGTATTTTTGTGATTGGTTCTACAGGTATGATGCTATGGTTCCCGAATATTTTTACAAAATTCTTTTCGGGAGAATTTATAAATGTCGCAACTATAATACATAGCGATGAGGCTTTGCTTGCAGCAGGGTTCATATTTACAATACACTTTTTCAATACTCATTTCAGACCCGAAAAATTCCCGATGGATACAGTCATATTTTCAGGCAGTTATGAGCTTGAAGAGTTTAAATTCGACAGACCTGATGAATATCGCAGACTCGAAGAAGAAGGTCAACTCGATAAATTGTTTGTAAATCCACCTGACAGAACTTTGAATAAAGTCATAAAGTTTTTTGGTTGGTCAGCCCTGATTACTGGACTTGTAATTGTATTCCTTATTATTGTATCTATTCTTGGTGCATATTTTTAATCAAGATTTGAGATATTATTGTTTAATATCAGTCGTACCGCACTTTCGAAGTGCGGTACGACAATTATAAATAATTAGACATTCCTAATAAAATGCAACCGGGGTAAATTTAATTTTTCAGAATATTTAGTTTAAATTACTTTGACATAATTTTCTGCAAATTTTTCTTGACTTAAAAAATATTTTGACATAATGTTTGGTTATTTATTTTATAATCACTATTTTTGATTAAATTAGTATATTAACTAAACAATTTACTTTTTTGCTCTTGAATGCATTTTGTCAATAAGCAATTTCAGATTTTTTTAGTATAACAGTACTAAATCTTTGACTAAGAAAATATATATATTTTTGTATAACTATCATAAAACGAGGGTGTTATGAGTTCTGTCATTCGATTTATTTCTATTTTGCTGGGTGCTTTTATTATTGCAACATCTGTTAATGCGCAATTTCCAAATCTTAAAAAAGCTAAAGAATTGATAAAGGAAAAGAAAACAGAGGTTGAAACAAAAGCTGAGCCCAAAGTTTCTGAGGATAATATTGCCGAAACTCCTAAAATTTTAAAGCAAGATCCTGTCACTGTAGTGTTTTCAACATTTCCAATAGACCCGAAAAACCCACAATCACTTTCAAATGAGTTTAAAGCAGGCGATTATATTTATGCACTTGCAAAATTACCTGCAACAATTAAGGAATTAACTAAAGATGGGAGACCGGAGGTCATTATATTCATCTATCATGTCAAGCCACCTCAGTACAGCTATCTTGAAGAGTCAGAAGAACAGCTGGTTTTCGGCACATTAAGAGTATCGGGTGATGCGTTATTGAATGATTACATTAATTTTGAAATTGCACCAAATCCTGAAAATACAATATCTTACGGAAATCCAAACTATACTTTTAAACCTTGGGGTAAGAAGTACACCGGACCGGTTGAATACACCGAAACTTTATCAAAGTTGGAGTCGGGGTCGCATAAGCTGAAAATTGTTATCCGATGCCCTTATGATGAAGCAGCTGCAGGAGTGCTCAAGATAAGTGGAGATAATTTTAATCAATATGCAAAATTATCGAATGATTTAAATGATTTTGCTCATAATGCCGGAGCAAAAAGTGCTGAATTTCCAAAAGCGTCCAAGTCTGATGCGAAACTCGAGAAGCAAATGATTGAAGCACTAAAAAAATCTAATGATTGGGCTAAAGGCAGATTTGAAAATGGTGAAGTAATTAAAATTGTTATAGTTGACCCTGATTGGCACATCAGACGTCACCAAATTTCCGGTGCAATTCTGCATAGATATATTCGCGCTGCTATCGGGCTAAAATTCAAAGATGGTTCGTGTGCATATTATCAGGTTACATATCAGGAGGATTATATCGGTAATAAATTTCAAGCTCTGAAGTATGATGGAGCAGGTGACAAACACGCAATCAGCTGTGATAATATCAAATAAAGAAACCTATTTATACTTATGTTATGACTATAGCCAAGTGTCACATTGAGCGTAGTCGAAGTGTTTTTTATAGTCTTCGACTCCGCTCAATGTGACAATTGATTAAAATTCTTGATTACTTGATACCTTTCGTTCAGACACTAGTTATTTATATTAACAAAAAAGATTTTCTGTCCTTTATATTTTATCTGATTAGGATGGGCAATTACGTCTAACAAGTTACCATTGTTCATCGCAATAATAATTTCCTCAAACGATATATTACGTTTGATTTTCAATTCAAGATTATTATCTTCATTCCAATCAATAATTTTCATATACATCTCAAAAAAATGAAACGCTTAAAAACCAAATTTATTATTTTAAAAAAAGCCACCCTGAATATACTTCGGAGCGGCTTATTACATTTTTCATCAGAAAATTAAATCCCGATTGCTAAATCATTCAGTTAGAATTATTTCTTCTTTCCATTGCTCTGGGCGCGTTGAATCGAAATCCTCTTACCCGGCAGATTATGCGGATGATACATATCGTCGTGGCAATCATTGCATTTCGGAACAGCACCAAAATTGTTTCCTTTATGACAATCACCACATTCCATATCTGCATGAATATCATCCAACTCCAGACCTATTCGTCTGTGGTCAAACTTACCCTGTGCATATTGCGGGTGGCAGGAAGTACAACTCTTAGATAGTCCTTTGTATTTGCCGGGTTCTTTGTGGCAAGCAGTACATTTCAGCATATCGTGTCGTGGCTTCAGGTCAAATCCTGTTGACCTGAAATGGTCAAATGCTTTCATCTCATCACTTCTATGGCACTTGCTGCAATCATCCTGCTGATGACAATCAATACAAGCTTTGTGATGGTCTTCGAAAGTATAGTGCACTTTTTTACGTTGATTATCAAGCTCATCTGAACGAAGTTTCTTGAGATTAACGTCGTGGCAACGCATACAGTTTTCATCATGGTGGCAGGTATTACACGATATATTAAAAGTGTGAATATGCTGGTCATGGAAAAATGTTACTATTTTTCCTTTCTCATAATCGGTTTCATAAACTACCTTTTGTGGTTCGTGTACCGGCGGATGTTTAGTATCCTTAATTCTCTTAATAGTTGCAGCAACATCAGGTGAATTTTGGTTTATATGGCATGCCTGGCAGTTTGTTTCACGGCTCCACTGGCGATGACATGTCAAACATTGTCTGTGATAAGCGGCTTCAAGGTCCGGTTTGCTCAAGTCTTCACGAATTCTGTTTGGTTCGTGACATGTGATACATTTAAGAACGGGACCGGTTGTATTGTAATGATGACAGCTTTCGCAACCACCTGACATTTCAGCCATCTCTGCGTGTAACTTATGAGAGAAGATTACAACACCATAATCGCCCTTAATCATATCCATTTCTACAATTTCAGGTCCTTCATCAGCTGAATGATGAATAGAAACCATCTCGCTACGTGGACAATTATAAAGGCAAGGGTCGTTGATAGTTGGATATTCGCAAAAGTGGCATGACTTACAATCAATTGCAAGTTTGGCGTGGTCTTTCGACATTTCCCTATCGGATGGCATAGCGGTAGTAAACCGTTTGGCAACCGATGGAGTTACACTCTCTTCCTGCTGTGAACTGTTCTTAATCTCATTAAGATTAGAACCAAACAAAAATATAGTTCCGAGAGTCAAAAGAGCAACAATTAATAACCATTTATAGTTTTTCATTTTAATTTCCTCCCTTATATGCTTTTTGGAGCAGTTTCTTCTTCCGGCGTAATTACCGGGAATATCATAACCGCAGCACGGTACAATAAAATTAATAATGCAGCAGCACCCAAAGTTACAGAAATCTCGCCGTAAGATGGGAAGTATGCATAGTCAGCGTAAGGTGGATGGTAAGCAACAACAAAGTTATTTATTCTGTTAAGAAGAACTCCGAATACTACTAATCCACTTGCAAGAAGTAGATATGCAGGCGAAGCCAGTACTTTTTTATTCAAAAACATTACAAGTGGTACAACAAGTCCAATAATCATTTCAATTAAAAACATGACGGTCTGGACATTGAATTCTACAAGGTACACAAATGCTTCCCTAATAACTAAATCACCCAGCTTGAATGATAAATATACGCCCAATATTGGACCGACGTAAGTTGCCAGACGCGATAATACAGGCATTTCTGGTTTAAGTTTGAATGATTTCGAGGCTATTAATGATTCAAATATTATCATAGGAATACCTACCCCGACAGCCGAAATTAAAAATAGCAGTGGTAGGATAGGTGTCTGCCACAATGGGTGCATTTTATCACCGGCAATAACCATCAGTGTTCCAAGCGATGATTGGTGAAGTGAAGAAAGTACAACACCTGCAATAATAAACACAAACATAGTTTTTGATAAGCCTTTATCTAAGGCAATCAATATTTTATTTAAAATATTATTAAATATTCTCAGGATACCGGGTAGATTTACTTTATTCATAAATCTTTCGGTTACAATCGGCAGGAATTCTATGTAAAGAACCGTAAGATAAATCATTACACAGATACCAACTTCAAAGAGTGCGGAATTAGGATTCCACATTACAAGTGGATGCCAAATATAATACCAACGTCCTATATCAATAAACACACCAAATGCAACAAAAGTATAGCCAAGCATTGCGGTAAGTAGTGCAGGACGAACTATTACATGATAATGCTCACGGTGCATAATATGTCCGATTGCAGCAGATATAAAACCTCCGGCAGCAAGAGCAACGCCTGCGGCAACATCTATTCCAATCCAAATACCCCAGGGATACATATTATCAAGATTTGTTACAGCACCGATTCCAAATAAAAACCTACCGGCTATGAAAACTATGCCGTTGAGTGCAATCAGTATCAGTATAAAAACTCCCGGAGTCAGGAATTTTACCGTGTTAATTGGTTTTGCTTCATGATGTTCCATTACTTAGTCTCCTCCTGCTTTTCTTGTTCAGTTTCATTTACAAGTTCTTTTCTGCGTTTAGAAATCCACATAATACCTCCAAGCCAAGCATATAATGCAAGCGGTGGAACGAAGTATGCAAATATACCATGCTGAATTGATTCGGACACACCCGGAGCAGTGCTTTCCTTATGTTTTGGAAATCTCAGATAATCAAAATCTGCTGAAGTCAGATACATCCATGAAGTTCCGCCGACTTCTCTTTCGCCATATATGTGATTTTTATACTTACCGGGATTTCTTCTGATCCTTTCTCGAGCTACTCTGATAAGCTCAGTACGAGGTCCGTACATTAAAGCTTCAACAGGGCATATCTCCACACATGCAGGGATTCCGCCTTCAATTGTGCGGCTATGACAAAAATCACATTTATGAATGTCAGGCTTAAGTGCTTCTTCGTATTCGAAAGTAGGCACTTGAAACGGACAAGCAACCATACAATAACGGCAGCCGATACATTTATCTGTATCCCAAATAACAGAGCCATTTTCCTGCTTTGTAAAAGCACCAACAATACAGGCCGACACACACGCCGGTTTATCACAATGCATACACTGGTATTTTACATTTATAGGTAATAGCTCATTTTTTTTGTTTTCAAATTCATTTACGACGGTGTAAGAATCGTTGCCGGGTCTGCGAAATTCTTTAAATACTTCGCGATTATGAAATGTTTCGATGTCTTCAGCAGGAATTCCATGCGAAGTTTTACAAGCCCATTCACAATTTCGACATCCAACACAATGAGTTGTATCTACTAATACACCCATTCTGTCAGGCGACAAAATGTTGTCAGGAACCGCTTTAGCGGTTGTACTTAAGCCTGCTCCTGCGACTGTTAACGCCGAAGAAAACCTTAGAAAGTCTCTGCGATTTATATTTTTCATAATAAATCTCACAAATTTGTTAAAAAAGACATTACAAATAAACAAAAATATTGTGAATAAAAAAACATATTTTGATATGTTGTATCATATAAGTGTTTTTTATTCTTATTTTATGATACTAATATAACTAATAGAGAAGTATAAATATTAATTTAGATTTTGCTAATTATATATGCACACAAATGATTAACCAATAATATAATAAATATAAATTTTAAATATTTATTTTTGTTACAAGTGTAACTTTAAAATATTCATATCGTAATATTGCTTAGTTGATAACTTAATTAAATTTTTGGATAAAAAATGAAAACTAAATATCAAACTATAATAGTTTGGGCAGTATTGCTGTGCTTTACCGGTATTGTAGAGTTAAAAGCAAAAGGTTCAATGCTACTTGCAGACCATGCTGCAATTAACGGGTACATTAAAGATGAACAAAACGGAGAAATTCTTATTGGAGCAACTGTATTCATTAAAAATACTAAATTCGGTGCTTACACAAATAAGCAAGGTTTTTACAATATCAATAATGTTCCAGCAGGAAAATATTCTGTTAGGATTTCAATGGTTGGCTATGAGCCAAAAGAGATGAGCATTAACCTTTCGAAAAATGAAGTAAAAAGAATGGACATTAGTATAAAACCTGCAAGTGTTCGTTCTGAGGGTATATCAGTTACAGCTGAAAGAGAGGTAGAATCAAGACAAATCTCAATAAGCAAGGTCAATATACCGATTCAACAGATAAAGGAGATTCGCATAGGCGGGGAATCCGATGTATTCAGAGCTATACAGATGTTACCCGGAGTATTGACATCATCACAGATTTCAAGCGGACTCTATATTAGAGGCGGTTCACCGGACCAGAATCTTGTATTACTCGATGGAACTACAGTATATAATCCATCTCACCTTTTTGGATTTATATCAACATTTAACTCCGACGCTATAAAGGATGTTGAATTAATTAAAGGTGGATATCCGGCTGAATACGGCAGCAGGCTTTCATCTGTTCTTAATATTACTCAAAAAGATGGTAACCGGAATGAATTTGAGGGCTTGGCTTCCGTTGGTCTGATTTCATCAAAATTATCATTAGAAGGTCCGATTGGGAATGGCTCCTGGTTTTTAGGAGGACGCAGAACATACTTTGATTTAATCAAAGGCGCTATTGACAATGACCCTAAAAATCCAATTCCGGACTTTGGCTTCTATGATGTTAATGCAAAAATAACACAGGACTTTGGAAGTTCCGATAAAATTTCGATTAGTGGTTTTATGAGCGATGATGATTTCAAATTTTCTAACAGCGGATTTGATATGAATATGTTCCTTGGGAATCGTTCAATTGGACTGAAATGGACTCATATTTACGGAAAAGACTTATTTACTAATGTTAATATCTCGGGTAGTCATTACAGCAATGGATTTAAGCAAGATTTATCAGGATTTTTGATTACTGTAAATAATGCCATAACTGACTATACATTCAGAGGAACAACCGAATATTTTTTATCCGATGTTACTACAATATCTTCCGGCATTGAGTTTACAAATTATATTTTTGAGTACAATCAAAATTTTACCGGTGACGGTCAAAGTGGTGAACAGGGTACCAATGAAGGTGGCAGGACTAATCTGCTATATCATGACTGGGTTTATAGCGCCTTTGCACAGATGAATCAACAGTTTACAGAACTACTCTCACTGCAGGCAGGCATAAGAGCAAACTATTGGGACTACAGCCGTCAAATGAACTTTGACCCGAGGATAGCACTTCGCTGGCAGGCACAGGATAATTTGGCAATCAAAGCATCGTGGGGTATTTTCCATCAATATCTTAGACTGGCAGGGGACGAAAATTTCTCCTTGTTTGATACCTGGCTTCCAACCGACAGAACGGTTGACCCGAGCAGGGCGGTTCACTATATACTAAGTTTTGAAACTGAGCCGTTGAGTGGTTATAATTTTAATTTTGATGTATATTATAAGGATTTGTTCAATATTTCTGAATTAAACAGAACAAATCTTGAAGGCAAGGATGTCAAAGATATTTTCTTTACAGGAAATGGTTCAGCTTACGGAGCAGAAATATTTCTTCAAAAAAGATTCGGCAAACTTGCCGGTTGGATTGGATACGGACTCGGATGGGTAAATGCAAATTTCGACAGCATCAATTCGGGACGTACATTCAGACCAAAATATGACCGTCGTCACGACCTGAAAATAGTTGCTCAGTATCAATTAAACGAAAAATGGACTTTTGGCGGTACATTTATGTTCCAAAGCGGACAATCATATACCGGAGCTGTTTCAAGATTGCAGGTTGGGATGCCCGGAGATAATTATGGTTACGGAAAAATAATTCCATCGGAAAGATTCGGCCTCAGGCTACCGCCTTCACATCAGTTAAATTTGAATGTTGGTTATAACTCAACGATTTTCGGATTGCCAACAAGATATAATCTTGACATTTTTAATGTTTACAGCAGACGTGATATATTGATGAGGGTTTATAATGCAGACGATGAAAATACACTAGTTGAAGATATCAGATTACTTCCGATTATTCCAACATTCTCTTTTGAAATTAAATTTTAAGGAAAATCAAAATGAAAAATATCAAATTATTATTAATAATATTTGTTTCAATAGTATTTATAAATTCATGCGAGGATGCTCCGCCGGTTGATTATGTAAATTATAAATATCTTGAAGCATTCCTGATTATTGACCAACCAATCGAGAATATTATGCTTATGAATTCTCAACCGGTGAACTCTCCCTTTGAGAAAGAAAAAGCATTGATTAAAGACGCCGATGTAAAGTTGTTGATTAATGGAATTTCTCATAATCTTATTTACAGAGACGGAGATAATCCCGGATATTATTATCCTGATACTGATTTAAAGATTCAGCCCAATACTGAGTATGATATAATTATAAATACAAAAGACGGAGGTTTGATCACAGCTAAAACTATCACTCCAAACAGAATTGGCGGATGGGTAAAGCCTCCAAAACCAATTGCACACTATCCTCAAGATACACTTAAACTGCCAAGAGTGGATTCACTTGAGATTGAATGGGAAGCTACTCAGGGCGCAAGCTTATATTTGATCAGAACTATTGCTATGGATACTCTGAATTATGGCAGATATCTTGAAACGCCAACAGAAGAGCCAAACAGAAGAACATACAGCTTGCTTACAAATTTTGAAAATACCGGAGTTTTGTACAAGAACAAATCTTCATGGAATTTGATTGCAAATAATAAGACACCTACTGTCTGGCTTGCATTCAAATGGTTCGGTCCCTATGAAGTAGAAGTTTATAACCCTGACCCGAATATGATGAACTGGTTTGTTAATTTATTCTTCACAGGTTCTTCTGAAAATATTGATTTGTTGAATTCAGTAAATGGCGGAATTGGAGTTTTCGGCTCTGCTTCAAAAATAGATGGTCAGACTTTCATTATGAAAAATCAACCTTAAATGATGGCGAGTTTAAAGAATGGGGCTGTCTGATTAGTTACAAGCTAAAGATCACAGGGCAGCCTCAAAATATATTTAAGATAAAATGGGCATTGAGTATAAATTCATCAATAATAATTGATATTTTATATACAATCATTTCTCCGTTAAAATCCACTCCAATACTTCCGAACGAGGAAAAACAAATTTAGAATAATGTTCAAATATCATAATTTGCTATGTATTGCTAAGTGATTTAATCAATTTTCTAAACCTGAAAAATAGTAGTATTGCAGCAATAAATAGTCCGCTCAGATAGCCCAGCCATATACCGACAGCTCCCAATTCAAATGTGAATGCTAATATATATCCAACTGGCAGGGCTATTATCCAATATGATAGAAGTGAGATAAAAGTAGGTACTCTTACATCTTTGATTCCGCGAAGTGCACCAAGTGCGGTAACCTGAACTCCGTCAAATATTTGAAAGAAAGCCGCAACTATAAAAAGCGAAGCTGTAAGCTCGATTACAGGCAATTCGCTTACATATAATGAAGGCAGATGATACCTTAGTAGAATCATCAATACAGCCGCAATTGACATCCAAATCAGTACAAGTACCAGCGAGGCATTACCGGATACTTTCAATTCGCCGATTTTCCTTTCACCCAGTAAATTTGATAATCTGATAGTGGCAGCAGAGCCGATTCCGCTTGCTGCGAGATATGTAAATCCTGCTATGCTGATTGCAATTTGATGAGCCGCAAGTTCATTGCTTCCAAGCCAACCCATCATTAATGCTCCAAAAGTAAAAGAGCCAACCTCAAGTAAAAATTGCAAACTGATTGGCAACCCTAACTTGAGAATTCTCTTGATATGATTTATTGAATATTTTTTCCAATCAAGTTTATCTGTATAAATCTTAAAATCTGGATTAAAGAAAACATAAAATACAAGAGAAAGACCCATTCCCGTACGTGCAATTAAAGAAGCCCAGCCGGCTCCATCAAGTTCCATTCTTGGAAAACCGAAATTCCCGTAAATAAATATATAATTCAAAAATACATTTACAAGATTGAATACAATGCTTGCATACATTGCAGGCTTAGTTAGAGTTATGCCCTCGGTAAACTGTTTGAATGATACAAACAGCATTGATGGTATGAGTGATAAAGAAGAAATCACATAATATGACTTTGCAAGTTTGATAACTTCAGGTGCTTGTCCGATATAGTCAAGAAGTGGAACCGAGGCAATCATGAGCAGCATCATTATTAAACCTATCACCATCACAGAAAGCAGTCCGTTTTTGAAATAGACACCACATTCACGATAGTTTTTCTCTCCGTAGGCTATCCCTACAAGTGGCGTAATTCCGGTAGCAATTCCTAATCCAAGAATAAAGAATACGATATAAATGCTGTGCCCTAAGGCGCCTGCCGCAAGGTGCTCTGCGCTAATATTGCCCACCATTATACTGTCGGCAATACCTGTAAGTATATGCCCCACCTGACCAAGCATAATCGGGTAAGCAAGTGATAAGTTTATCTTATAGTTTTCAATATACGGTTTAGATAGCATTTAGAATGAATTTAAAAATGCGTTTAGCAATTTATAAATTGAAAATAAAATTATAATTAGCGTAATCACGTCATAATGTGATTTATTATTTTAAAGTGATATGAACAGCCCTGAATTATTTAGTATAGCATTTTTGATAATTGGAAGCCTTCTTCTTTATTTTGGAGCCGATTCTCTCGTTAAAGGCAGTACTCGTTTAGCAATAAATCTTGGAATTACTCCAATTATAATTGGTCTTACAGTTGTTGCCTTCGGAACAAGTGCCCCTGAGCTTATAGTAAGTCTTAGTGCCGGATATCAGGGCAATGCTGAAATTGCTTTAGGAAATGTAATAGGTTCTAATATTTGCAATATTGCCCTCATTTTAGGACTTTCATCACTTATCAGACCGGTTGAGTTTCATTTAAAGTATGTTAATAAAGATTTCTGGATTATGATAATTGCGAGCATTGCAGTTCTGATTATGTCTCTTGACGGCGATTTGGATATGTGGGATGGTGCTATTCTCACGCTTGGGATTGTATCTTATGTGCTTTACAATATCAAAAAGTCAAAAGATGAGAATCTTGAAATTGAACTTGAGGAGGTTACAGGAAAAACTAAATTCAAAGATAAGAACATTTTTCACGTTTTACTATTAATTGTTGGGCTTGTTATACTTATGATGGGAGCAAATTTATTCCTTGAAGGAGCTGTCAATATTGCAAAATATTTAGGGCTTTCGAATGTTATAATAGGTCTTACAATAGTAGCGCTCGGGACGAGTTTGCCTGAGCTTGCAGTTTCTGTAGTTGCAAGTATTAAAAAAGAATCAGATATATCACTTGGCAATGTCATTGGCTCAAATATATTTAATTTATTGATGATTCTTGGAGTTACGTCAATATTTT
Source organism: Ignavibacteriota bacterium (assembly GCA_019637995.1). NCBI lineage: Bacteria > Pseudomonadati > Ignavibacteriota > Ignavibacteriota bacterium. The sequence goes on along the minus strand of JAHBUQ010000002.1, from coordinate 972,736 downwards.
TTCCAATTGGTGCAAATGATATTAGTTTAGTAGATATTGGAATTATGATATTTACATCCTTAATCATTGTTCCTCTTGGAATGCGCGGTAATAAATTCAGCAGGCTTGACGGAGCATTTTTGCTGCTTATATATATTGGTTATATGTACTATTTATTCACTTATGGCAGTCTGCCCCAAGTCTAAAAGCTGCCGAACTTAATCATTAAATTAATCGAGAAACCTTCGATATTGCTTGCATTCAAAATAAACGGCATACCACTGTCCTTGTTTACTAAATCCGGTACTTTGTAGCTGTATGACGGAATGAAGCGATATGCAGCACCCACTACAATCCTATAAAATGGTTTAATATTAATATTAATATTTACTCCGGGTTTGATTAAAATTGTTTGCAATCCATCGTAATAGGAAGGAAAATAACGCTTTTCATCTTCATCAAAATAAGGTGGTATTGTAAAAAAGGTATTAGCAATTCCGGCAAAGACTACAAATGACGGATGTAAAACCTTTTCGGGCACAAGAAAATACTCAAACTCTAATCCAAAATAGTTCATTTCGAAAATCGGGTTATCATTAGCGTATATGTCAATTGCATCAGAAGTGTTTTTGAATAAAGTTGTTCCATAGATAGCTATTCCGGTATAGACTTCAGGGGTTAAATTTGCTCCGACTCTTCCACCGGTAATCAAAGTGAATTTTCCGTCAATCATAGTCGGCTGCATTACGGCGCTGACATTAATTCCAACATCCTGAGAAAACAGATTGGCATTCAGGAATAAAAGGCATACAACTGATAAAGTTTTAAATTTCATTTTGATAATCTTAAAAAACAAACGTTTTTAGAGTTAAAGTAAAAAAGGAGCCGTTCAGTTGCTCGGCTGTAATATTTTTAAAATCAACACCGCCGGTAATTCTCCATCCTGCATCAAAAGAAATCCATAAATTTTCACTAACTGCGTAGCTCAATCCCACTGACGGCTCACTAATACCAATCCAGTCGCCATCTAAATCGCTGAGTACATCAAAATTTACGTTCTGACTATACCCTGCAAACCCTAGTCCTATAAGCAGCTTCGTATGAACCGCAAAGTCGCCGAACTTGAATACGAATCTCGGTTCTATACCTCCATAATTAAGTCGCAAAAAGTATGGCTGTTCCGGCAAAATACGGACATTCTGTGTAAAAAGTGTATAAAAGGCGCCTCCCAGACCAAATCTGTCAGAAAGCATTCCGCCAAACTGAGCTCCAACATCTAATCCCCATTGGTTAATCGTATTTGCTGCTTTCAAGGATAATCCTGCATACCCGCTGCCGGCAAGTCCGTCTGAACTTTTGCGTGGTTTTACGGTTGTTGGCTTTATATCACCCGGTAAAAATTGCGACTGCAGATAAAAAGGAATAGTAAAAAAAACAATCAATAAAATGAAAAATCTTGAATTTCGAAGCATTTGATAATAATCCTGCAAATTTTGAAATACCATTTTTAATTATAATCTCTAAAACTTCAAAATTATTTTAAATAACGATTTATAAATTGTAAATTCAATCGGATTAATAAATAATTTTCAGAAAAATATGAAAATTCAAAATATATTTTTATTATTTGGATAAAAAGTGTTATTTTTGAGGTTCTAAATTTTGAGTGGAGAAAAAAAAGAATTATGACTAGTTTAGAATATGTAAATCAGCTTTCGATTGAAAGAGCTGATAATTTAAGAAAATCAAAAGACGGCGATAATTTCAAGGAAGTACCTGCGTTCCGCGAGGGCGATACTGTTATTGTAGCTGTAAGAGTATCTGAAGGCGAAAAAGAACGTATTCAGAACTTCAAAGGCATCGTAATTGCTATGAGGGGTTCAGGAATCAACAAAACTTTCACAATCAGAAAAGTTTCAAACGGCATAGGAGTTGAGAGGGTATTCCCTGTTAATTCACCAATGATTCAATCTATCTCAATTGAGAAAAGTGGACATGTCAGACGAGCTAAGTTATATTACCTTCGTGGAATGTCTGAAAAGAAAATCCGACAGAAACTCAGCTAATAAGCTCGTTAAAAAATCATTTTTTCAAAAAGCTGCTTAAGATTCTTTCAAGCGGCTTTTTGTTGTTTTTATAAAATATTGATAATCAAATAATTAGATGGTTTTCAGATACTAAAATATTGCTAATTGCTCAAAAAAGCGTATTTTTGCATTTAATAAAATTATTTATCTTAATAACTATTATAGCGGAAAAAAATATGGAAAATATCTTTGCTTTTTTAATGATGACTCCTCCTGCCGGTGAAGGCGGTGGCGGTGGAATGATGAGTATGTTCATCATGTTTGGTTTGGTGATTCTTATCATGTATTTTATGATGATACGTCCTCAACAAAAACGTCAGAAAGAACATCAGAATATGCTTAATTCTATCAGAAAAGGCGATAAGGTTGTAACAACAGCCGGTATGCATGGCACTGTGGCAGAACTTGACGAGAAAACTATGACTGTTCAGGTTGCTGAAAACGTAAAAATCAAGTTTGAACGCACTGCAATTGCAAGTAAAGGTTAATTTTTTTTACATATACTTCTGAAAATATTATTAATCTGGATACTGATATAATGCAAGACTGTTACTTCGGGTTTAGCCCAAGTGATTTTACATTCAAAAGAATAATTTTTATAATCAGACCTTAGCTATAAAGGTCTTTTGCAACATAAGAATTTCTTTATTCTCAGTTCATAGATTATACAAATTTAGGAGGTAGAATTCAATTCAAAAAAAATGGATTTCAAATTAAATACAATAGATGAAGCTTTGCAGGACTTGGCATCCGGCAAAGTAATTGTAGTAATGGACGATGAAGACCGAGAAAACGAAGGCGATTTGATTGCTTCCTCTGAACTTTGCACGCCGGAAATTGTAAATTTCATGGCATCAAAAGCAAAGGGTTTAATATGCGTTGCCATTACCGAAAACAGAGCTAAAGAGCTCGAGCTTGAGCCTATGGTAAGGAATAATTCTTCACTTCATGAGACAAAATTTACTGTTTCAGTTGATTATGCTCATGGAACATCCACCGGGATTTCAGCATTTGACAGAGCGGCGACAATAAGGGCTATGGCTCGTAAAGATACTAAGCCGTCAGATTTGCTGAGACCGGGTCATATTTTCCCTTTGGTAGCTCATAATGAAGGTGTTCTTCGCAGAGCAGGACATACTGAAGGTTCGGTTGACCTTATGCGGCTTGCAGGGCTAATGCCATCGGGGGTACTCTGTGAGATTATTAATGAAGACGGCACGATGGCAAGAATGCCAGAGCTTGTTGAATTTGCCAAAAAATACGATTTGAAAATTGTAACTATAAAAGACCTGATTGCTTACAGGCTAAAAAGAGAAATACTTGTCGAGATAGTTGCAGAGGCACATTTGCCTACAGAATTCGGCGATTTCAATATCAAGGTTTTTGCTAATAAAGTTGATGGTTTCGAGCATGTTGCTTTATATATTGGTGATATTCATTCGGAAGAATCAACTCTTGTAAGAGTCCACTCAGAATGTCTGACTGGAGATGTATTTGGCTCACAGAGATGTGATTGCGGCGACCAGCTTCATGAATCAATGAAAATGATTGCCGAGTATGGCTCAGGAGTACTTTTGTATATGCGTCAGGAAGGCAGAGGTATTGGACTGGTGAATAAAATCAAAGCCTACGCTCTACAGGAACAAGGTCTTGATACTGTCGAAGCAAATACCCATTTGGGATTCCCGCCTGACCCGAGGGACTACGGCATTGGAGCTCAGATTTTAAGTATGCTTGGAGTGGAAAAGATGAGATTGATTACTAATAATCCTAAAAAGCGTGTCGGACTCGAAAGCTACGGATTAGAAGTTGTTGAGCTTGTACCTATGGAAATCAAGCCCAATGAATTTAATAAAGTATATTTGAATACAAAAAAAATCAAAATGGGTCATTTTTTACATAATTTGTAATAAAAAAAGACTCTTAACGTTTATCAAAAAGGGTTGAAAAACCAAAAGAATAAAGCCGTTAGTATTATCGGCTTTATTATTTTTATATATAAAATTAACGGAGACGTTTATGTCGAAGACTGTTTATATGACAAAAGAGAGAATCAGAGAAATTGAACAAGAACTTCAAATCTTGCAAAGTAAAGGAAGAATGGAAGTTGCAAGAAAAATTGCTGAAGCTCGCTCACATGGTGATTTATCTGAAAATGCCGACTATGATGCTGCTAAAGACGAACAAGGTTTACTTGAACTCAAGATTAGTAAATTATCTGAATTGCTTGCAAATTCTCAGATTATTTCTGCTGATGAATTTCCCAATGACAAAGTCTATATTTTATCAAAAGTTAAGGTCAGGAATGAAAACACCGGCAAAATTCTGGATTATCAGCTTGTAAGTTCTGATGAAGCCGACTTCGAGAGGAATAAAATCTCAGTACTGTCTCCGATGGGTAAATCTCTGATGGGCAAAAGTATTGGTGAAAAAGCCGAAATTATTGTACCTTCCGGCAAGACCGTGCTTGAAATTCTTGAAATTTACAAATAAGTTTATACTGAACAACTTACTTTTCTAATAAATTTAAAACCTAAATAGAGCGTAGTCATTATTTTGTATAAAATTAAATTGACTCCGCTCATTTTTTTTTGAATGGGTTAATTTTATTTTATTTGTCTACCGAGCCCTTTAATCTTATGATAAAGTTGTTCAGCTGTCAGAACCATAAATATTGAAAAATCATAACCGGCAGATTTAATTGCCTCAGCAGTCCAAGTGTTGCAGGTATAAAAAAGATGATAATTCAGGTTTGAACGAAAATATCTGACATTTCCATTTTTTGCAGATTTGGCAATTATAAATTGATTCGAGTTGTTACGAGCAAGTTTGCTATCAATGAATTTCAAGAAAGAGTGATATTGATTATAATTCATATTAAGCTCGACTATAAATTTATATCTCTCAAAAATCTTACTTGTTATTTTGGGGAAGGCTTCAATTCTCATCACGCTTCCCGTTAATGAAAGCAGCGCTTTAGCAGCAAGCATTAGGTCAAATCCATCATTCATATAAAATTCAGCATCGCCCCAGCCAATTTCAACATATTGATAATCATCAAAAATTCTGAGTGCTTTCAGTGCTGAATCTGTCACAAGATTTTTTGGGATTACAAAATCAGTATGTAAGCCAACATGCACGACATATACCTTTAATGAAGTGTCACTGTCAGACAATATTAAAGAGCTTTGTAAAAAAACAACCAAGCACCATGCAATAAATATTTTCATTAAATGAACCGGATACTTTACAGAAGCGAACCGTTAATTCTCGGCTTCCAGCTTTGAGGCAGCAAATGGTCATAATCAAATCCTGGAACATGACCTATCAATGGTCCTGCATAATTAAGGAAGTCTTCACTCACATCTTTAGCATAAGTCCCTATAAAATTCTTAGGCATATTGCGGGTTTTTCCTGCCACTCTTTCCAAATCTATAAATTCAGTTTCAATCGAGTAAGTATGCAGATGTCCGGTACGTTTAATTATCACACTTCCACTGCCTCTGCCCTCGAGAGCATATCTTACAGCCTCTTTACCTACAAATTCGGCTTCTACAGCATCAACATTCGATACATCGGGGTAAGAGCGTGCAACATAGCCCAAAACATCAGCTCTGACTCTTTCACTCGGGAATGCTGATTGTAACTTGTTGGAAAGATATCTTGCCATAACAGAGCTACCTACACTTAGACTAATACCACCAAGATTTTCTTCATTTTCAACAGCCTCCTTCATTTCGTCAGCAGCAATATCTGCAATTAATCTTGATTTTCTTTCACCGTTATCATCATAGTACTGACGAATCCCCTCAGATGCTACAATAAATGCGCGGCTCGGGTTCGAAGTTCTCGAAAGAACATCCTCAACATCACGTATGAAGAACCCAAGATTAAATGAACGCTCAGGCAGATATACAAGATGAGGACCACCGTCTCCCCTTAACAGAGTTGATGCCGCTGCAAGAAATCCTGCATCGCGACCCATTATTATTTGAAGATGAATACCACCCTGAGAGCGATTCTCCTGATCAAGACCAAATGCTACTTTAGCAACGGTAAGGGCAGAACTGCCATAACCCGGGCAGTGGTCTGTTTCGACTAAGTCGTTATCAATAGTTTTCGGTATATGAACTACATCAATTTGATGATTAATATCCGAAGAAGCTCGCAATATTTTATTTGCAATTGTAGCAGTAGAGTCACCACCAATCATAAAAAAGAACGTAGCTCCGTAATCCTTAAGTTTTTGGGCAATTATAGGAGCGCTGTTTTCATTGACATTGAATTTAGACGTACCCAAATAAGAACCGGGTTTGCGACGTACCTGATCTATTTTGAGGTCAGAAAATTCGCTCATAATCAAAAAATCGTTATTTAGAACTCCGTCTATTCCCCTTGATGGTCCCCATACTTCGATATCTCTCTTTTGAAGCTCAACCGTAGCGCCGAAAAGTGTTCGGTTGATTACCGATGTTGGACCTCCGAACTGAGCTACAATAGCTAATTTTTTCTTTCTTCTGACTGACATTTCCATAAATAATTAATTTTTGATATTTCTAAAGTGTAAATGTAATGATAATTTTTTTTAAAATCAAACAATTTATAATATTCATAACAAGTTTATTACTACGAATTATTGTAGAATTACAATATAAAAACGAAATATGAATTAAGAAAGTCTTAAAAATATAATTATTCGTATTCATTTTCGTTGCAAATTACTTTTGTAATAATAATTATGGACAAAAGTATGTATAAGTTTATTTCGTTAGTATCTGTATTATTATTTATTTTTTTACAAAACTTAAAAAGTGAAAATACACAAACTGATTATTTAGCCATAGACAGTATTTATATAGCGGAAGTTGAAATGTCAAGCGAAAAATTAAAAATAATGCATGCTGAACCGCTATTTATTGACCTGATACGTGATTTAGGAGCCCGTCAGGGTGAAAAAGAATGGAACATTGCATTTGGGCTTACTGATAATAAGAGCTATGATGAATACGAGGCTTTAATCGAATACGAATTTGCACCGATTGACAGGTTAGGTCTTGAGATTGAACTCCCATTTACATTTCACTATCCAAACGAGAATGATGTCTCTTCTCCGGGAAGTCGCCTTAATAGTCTGAAATTGGCTGCTCAATATACTTTTCTTGTATCTGACAAGGCTAAAACTTCGCTTGCAATTGGCTATTTGCATGAATTCGAATTAACTGAATTTCAAAACTATAAAAGTGAGAGAATGTATGCCGGCAATATTTTTAATCCTTTTTTCATCGGAGCTAAAAGATGGGGAAATAATTTCCACACTCTGATTTATGCCGGTCCTCAAGTTTTTCAGCATTTCTCCAGCGGTGATACTCATACCAACTGGCAGATTAACACTAATTTTCATTATATGATATCGGGTACAAGAAATTTTATTGGTGTTGAAATCAATAAGGATATTCTTGGAAAAGACTTTGATATGATAATCAGGCCTCAAATGCGTCTTGAAATCAACAAACAACTTATGGTTGGCATCGTTACCGGCATTCCAATTGATAGGGAAAACCAAAGATTCAGTTCTTTTTTAAGACTAATTTATGAGCCGCCACATTAATTCAAAGTCCTAGAAAATGAATTATGTAACTATCAATTATTCAGATTTACAATAGAAAATTTGAGTTTCTTTAAAAACTAATCAAATCTAATTCGTATTGAATGAGGAAGTGTTTTTTAGAGGGACAATGCCCTGCATCATTATTATTGACTAATCTTTAAGACTTACCAACGAAATAGAATTGACAACATATCGGACCTTCGGAACTAAGAATTAACCTTGAAGAAAGTAAGTTGGCAATAGGCGGCGCCACAGCTACCACTTTCTATGAAAATAAGAGAATTTTCGATGTCAGAATCAGATTTAAAAAGAATTACAGAGATGATGAGCAAAAAAGTTGGGGAAATTCTAATTCCTACTTTAGTTAACAAGAAAATTCCATTGAAAGAAATTACTTCAATAAGGTATATTACAGGACCGGCATTTATATATCGCGAGGGTAGTTCGAGATATATTGCTGTTGGTTTTAGTATCGAAGGCAGGGATTTTACTTAGCTTATCGCAATAAACAAAATACTATTGTGACTGAATAAATATTTTTCGGTTTGGGTGCTTGTCTAAGAATAATATTAGTACTAAAACTTATCAAAATGCTTGCTAAATTAATATTCGGCATAGTAATTATTTACATTGTGAATATCAATCATTGTATTTAATGGTATATCAGCATAATTTTTTGTTAAAATACTGTAAATTCTTTAAAAATTAACGGATAATATTTTTCTAATAAAATATTTTTAGTTATTTTTGCTATTCTGTATCAGTAGAAGACAAAAAAATTATTTTCATAAATGGTTAGATAATGGATATTTCAAAGATAAGAAACATTGGTATTGCCGCCCACATTGACTCAGGCAAGACTACTCTCAGTGAGAGAATTTTGTTTTATACCGGTAAAATTCACCAAATTACAGAAGTACGTGATAAAACCGGCGCAGGTCCGACAATGGATTCAATGGACCTTGAACGCGAAAAAGGTATTACAATTCAGTCCGCAGCTACATTCTGTGAGTGGAAGGGTTACAACATCAACTTGATTGATACTCCCGGACACATTGACTTTACAGTTGAAGTTGAGCGTGCCTTGAGAGTACTGGACGGAGCTGTTATGGTACTTTGCGGTGTTGCCGGTGTACAGTCACAGTCAATCACTGTTGACAGACAAATGCGTCGCTATAATGTACCAAGAATAGCATTTATCAATAAAGTTGACCGTGCAGGTGCAAATCCTGATCGCGTAATTGACCAATTACAAGAAAAACTTCACCACAAAACAGTTCTGCTTACAATGCCAATTGGTATTGAAGACAGATTCGAAGGTGTTGTTGATTTGCTAAAAATGAAGGCTGTATATTATAAAGGAGATAATGGGGAAGAAGTTGTAGAAACTGAAATACCTCAACACCTTATTGACGAAGCAAAAAGACGTCGCAGCGAAATGATCGAAGGTCTTAGTGACCATGATGATAATATCGCAGAAAAATTCCTTGGTGATGAGGAAATTTCTTATGATGAACTTGTTGCTTCAATTCGTAAACAAACAATAGCACTAAATATTACTCCTGTAATTATTGGTACTGCTAAAATGAACAAAGGTATACAAACTCTTCTTGATGGAGTTCTGGCTTACCTTCCTGCTCCGTATGAAATCACAAATCACGCTCTTGACCGTGATAACAATGAAGAAAAAGTAGAATTAATTTCAGACCATACAAAGCCTGCTGTAGCGCTTGCTTTCAAACTTGAAGACGGCAGATACGGTCAGCTTACGTATATGAGACTTTATCAGGGCTCACTCAAAAAAGGCGATACTATCATCAATATTGCTAACGGCAAGAAGATGAAAGTTCCACGCCTTGTGAGAATGCATGCAAGCGATATGCACGAAATTGACGAAGTGGGTTCAGGGGATATTTTTGCAATGTTTGGAGTTGATTGTGCTTCAGGTGATACATTCACTGACGGTACAGTAAACTATTCAATGACATCAATGTTTGTTCCTAATCCTGTAATTGAGCTAGCTGTTGCTCCTAAAGAAAAAGCCGGTCAGGTAAATTTCTCAAAGGCAATGAACAGATTCCAAAAAGAAGACCCGACATTCAAAGTTTATCGTGATGAAGAAAGTGGCGAAACAATTATAAAGGGTATGGGTGAACTTCACCTTGAAATTTATATTGAAAGAATCAAACGTGAATATAATTGTGAAATAGTTGTCGGCAAGCCAAAAGTAGCTTATCGCGAAGCTCTCACAAAAGCTGCAAATTATGATTATACTCATAAGAAACAAACAGGTGGTAGCGGACAGTTTGGACGTGTTGCAGGTATAATTGAGCCATTGCCTCTTGATGGTCCTGAAACTTATGAATTCGTAAACAGTATCGTTGGTGGTGCTATTCCTAAAGAATATATACCTGCCTGCGATAAAGGATTCAAAGAGCAGTTGCACGAAGGTTATTTGATAAATCAGCCGATTGTGAATGCTAAAGTAACACTTAATGACGGTTCATTCCATGCTGTTGACTCTTCTGAAATGGCATTCAAGCAAGCCGCAAAACAAGCTATGCGCGACACTTTTTCTAAAGCAGGAGTCGTAATATTAGAGCCATTTATGAAACTTGAATCTTCAGCTCCTGAAGAATTCCAGGGTATCATTATCGGACAAATCAACCAACGACGCGGTCTTATTGTTAATACAAGTGTTGATGCAGGTTATGTTGTAGTGGAAGCCGAAGTTCCGCTTAAAGAAATGTTTGGTTATTCGTCTGATATTCGCACAGTTACTCAGGGTAAAGGTGAGTTCACTATGGAATTCTTGAAGTATTCTCAAGTTCCTAAGTCAGTTCAGGAAGAAATCATAAAAGAATATAACGAAAGACAAGGCAAGTAGAATTTAGAGGAAATTTAAAAAAAAAAGAATCCTGATGCTCATTTTGGCATTGGGATTTTTTTTTATAATCATAAAACAATTGATGCGTTTAAATAGTTTTCATTATTAACAGGAACTAAAATGAATTTAGCTTTTATCGGAATTGGTAATGTAGGCTATTCAATAGCTGATAATTTGGGACATAAAGGGCACACAATCTATATTGCTCATGATAATCCGGATTCATATACCGTCAGACGAGCTCTTGAACTTAGTCCTAAATTTGAAGTACTACCCGTTAGAGAAGCTGTTGAGAAAGCAGATATTGTTTTTCTGGCTACCCCATTCAAAGCGGCGAAAGAGGCTTTAGATAATATCAAGTTTCATGACAAACCGCTTGTTGATTGCACAAATCCTATTGGTGGTGGGCTTTCACATTCCTTGCAATCTCAGTCAGGCGGTGAGATGATTCAAAGCATTGCAGGAGATTCGAATGTGGTAAAAGCATTCAATACTTATGGCTACGAGAATTTCAAGCTGAATGCCTTCACCAATAAGGCGGTAAAACCTATGATGCCTATCGCAGGTGATGATGATAAATCCAAACAGCTTGTAAAGGGTCTGATTGAGCAAATGGGTTTTGAATGCGTTGATACAGGAAATCTTTATCGCTCGATTCATATTGAGCATTTGGCACTTCTCTGGATTAATATGGTTAGATTTTCAGACCAGTATGATAATTTCATGTGGGCAAAGCTGGATATCCCTAAAAATTAGTCCGATTTATATTTAGTTATAAAACAAAATTTAATTTAATTATTCTAAAATATGACAAATGTAAATATTTAATTTTGTAAATACTCAAAATTTTACTTTATTTGTAAAATGAATAATATGAAATTTTGATTAAGATAAATGCAATCGGATAAATCAATCAAATGTCTGAAATGCGAAAGTACAAAATTTGTTAAGCATGGAGTAACGCCAAAAGGAGTACAACGCTTTAAATGCCTCGACTGTTTAAAAACATGGACAGACGGCAGAAAGTCATTGCATAATATTGATTTATCTTACATTTCTCAGCTATATCTGGGAGGTAAAACAACACGTGAGTTAGTCAAATACTACCCCACTTCACCTGTAAGAGTTAATCATCGTGTCAGAACATTTTTAAATGAATGTCCCGATTGGCATGACTATATTGACAGATTTCTACCTATACGTAAGACCAAACAACTTTTCATATCCGGGAAGAAATTTCACTGCTCATGGGCTGGCGGAGAAAGTAATGATATGTATGTAGCATTTGCAATTGATTCCATGACAGGGTTTATTTTAGCTTATCAATTGTCATGCAATGATTCACAGGATGTTTGGGCAGCTCTGTTTGATAATCTAAAAAAAAGAAATATAAACACGCACTCATTTTTAACTAATGGTTCAGACAATAGCCAGAAAGTGCTTGATATATATTATCCTGATGTTGACAAGCGAATTACATATCATAAGAATTATCGCGACAGGGAAATAGGATGTTGTTTGTCAAGATTATCACCCTCGGAAAAATTAATAAGTGATTCTGCAAAAATTTATTTTGTTAACGGCAACCTAATGCTTGCTGATATACTCGGTTATAAAACTGAATCCCAACTTTACTCCTTTTTATTAAGAAACCAGGAAGAATTTACAGATATAGTTAAAGAACGCCTCAATCAGCGAACTAAATTATATAATGATAATATTCCTATATTGTTTCAGAAAAGATTTGAGAAATTTCACCTTCTAAGGGAAGATCCTGTTCCCCTAATCAACAGTTGGGTAGCTAACATGATGCTGAGTCCGGATGCCAAAGGTATTTCAAGATTGGCATTATACACCCAAAAACCATACTTGCTTAGTTTTAAAGACTTCACTGAAAATAAAATAGCGAAACCCGAACATGATGGAATTTCTATAAACTATCTTGAAAAATTACTTCTTGAAGTTACAGCACGTGGTCTTGAGCTCCCAATTTATGTTAGCGAATGTAGTTTTGACATTGGGAAGTGCTTACTTGTCAGCTAATAAAATAATTATTTTTTTTTCCGTCTGAATTAATTTTAACTTTCAGGATCAAAAATCATGGAAAACAGTGTAATTATTTTAGATGTTTTGAAAAAGTCTGCTACTGCAATGTCTGCAGGTGAAATAGCTGATGTCAGCGGTTTAGATAGAAAAATTGTAGATAAAGAAATGAAAAAATTGAAAGATTCAGGTGAAATTATTTCTCCAAAAAGATGCTACTGGGAACCTAAAAGATAACAGTATAAAATTTTAATCGTCTTTAATAATATCGGTACTGTCTCATAATCGCAAGTATTATGCTTATGATACAGTTATTCAGTAATTTTTGTATATCATTTTTAATTGTTTTAATCAGGTATTTATATGTTAAAAAATTTAGTAATAACTCTGACGGTAATATTTATGTCCCTAAACATTCTTGCCGCTAATAAAGATAATCCATTTTTTAAGGATTATGATACACCATTTGGCGTTCCACCATTTGATAAAATCAAACTTTCCCATTACATGCCTGCTTTTGAAGAAGGAATGAAACAGCAAATAAATGAAATAAATGCAATCACTTCCAATTCTGCAGAGCCTTCATTCGATAATGTCATTGTTGCTTTAGAGCAGACCGGTGCTTTGATGGATAAGGTATCATCTGTATTTTACAATATGATGTCAGCAAACACAAGCAAAGAGCTGCAGGATATTGCAAAAATGATAACTCCTAAGATGTCTAAGCACAGAGATGATATTATGCTTAATGAAAAACTTTTTGAAAAAGTTAAATCAGTCTATGACAATAAAGATGGGTTGGATTTAAATGTTGAAGAATTAAGACTTCTCGAAGAAACTTACAAAAATTTCATCAGGAATGGGGCAGCGTTGAATGCTGAAGAAAAGCTTCACCTTAGAGCTGTTAATGAAGAAATGTCTTTACTTACTCTTAATTTTGGACAAAATGTATTAGCTGAAAATAACGAGTTCCAACTTTGGATTGATAAAGAAGACGATTTAGCCGGCTTACCGAAATCATCTATTGATGGAGCCGCTCAAGCCGCAACTGAAGCAGGGAAAAAGGGCAGATGGCTTTTTACTTTGCATAATCCAAGCTGGGTACCATTTATGTCCTACTCAGAAAAACGCGAACTAAGAGAAAAAATGTTCTGGGCTTATGCAAATCGTGGAAATAATCGTGATAAAAACGACAATAGTCAAATTATTCTGAGATTGATTAATCTAAGACAAGAAAAAGCCAGGATGCTCGGATTTGTTCATCATGCTGATTATGTTCTGGCTGACAATATGGCGAAGGAAGCTGAAAATGTAAATAGATTTCTTAATGAATTATGGAATTATGCCAACCCTATGGCAGAAGTTGAGGCAAGACACCTGCAGGAGATTATTGACAGAGAAGGCGGAGATTTTATGCTCGCACCATGGGACTGGAGATTCTATGCAGAAAAATTAAGGAAAGAAAAATATGACCTTAACGAAGAAGAATTAAGACCATATTTCCAGCTTGAAAAAGTAAGAGACGGGATTTTTGAATTGACAAAAAGACTCTTTGGGCTGACATATAAATTAAGAAATGATATTCCAAAATATCATCAGGATGCAATAGTTTATGAAGTCAAGAAAGAAGATGGGTCTCATCTCGGTATTTTGTATATGGATTTCCATCCAAGAGCAAGCAAACGCGGTGGCGCATGGATGAGCAGCTATCGTCAGCAGCATAAAAAAGCAGATAAAAATATCACTCCGGTGACTACAATTGTATGTAATTTCTCCGGAGCAACCGCTGATAAACCTGCTTTGCTAACTATGGATGAAGTTGAAACCTTCTTCCATGAATTCGGTCATGCTTTGCATGGATTGTTGTCGGATTGTAGATTTAAAAGTCTTTCAGGAACTTCAGTTCCGAGAGATTTCGTAGAATTACCATCACAAATCATGGAAAACTGGGCTTTCGAACCTGAGGTACTTGCTTTTTATGCCAAACACTACAAAACCGGTGAACTTCTCCCGAAATCACTAATTGAGAAAATGGAAAAGAGCAGTAAGTTTAATCAGGGATTTGCGACAACAGAATATCTCGCTGCTGCTTTGCTTGATATGAAATATCATACATTAGAAGCGCCAATCGGTTTAAACCCGATTGATTTTGAAGAAGAATATCTTACTTCGATAGGACTAATACCGGAAATTATTGCTCGTTACAGAAGCACATACTTCAATCATATTTTCTCAGGTGGATATTCAGCCGGATATTACAGCTATATATGGTCTGGTGTTCTTGATAGCGATGCTTATGAAGCATTTAAAGAAAATGGAATTTTTGATAAAGCTACTGCTCAATCTTTTATGGATAATATTCTGAAAAAAGGCGGTACCGAAGACCCGATGGAACTTTATCGCAAATTCAGAGGCAGAGAACCGATGCTTGAGCCGCTTCTGAAGAAACGCGGACTTATTCAATAAAATTCTTCAATTATTTAGTTATTTGAGGTTATTGGTAAAAATCCAATAACCTCTTTTTTTTCATATTATAATCTCGTTAATACTAATAATCTCTTATTGATAATTTGAAAGCAAGTGTGATGCTGCAAACTTTTTTAAAAAAGTACACCATTAAATTTAACTTAAGGGTTATTGAATTTCATTTGTTCTATGAAATAGAAAGCAGTTTTTCATATCCTTATTAATAATCACGGTTGGGGCAAATCGTCATTAATAATATAAAATATTGAATTAGTATAAGTGAGAATAGAATGGATAAAAA
Organism: Ignavibacteriota bacterium; assembly: GCA_019637995.1. Taxonomy (NCBI): domain Bacteria; kingdom Pseudomonadati; phylum Ignavibacteriota; species Ignavibacteriota bacterium. The sequence continues at coordinate 957,365 of JAHBUQ010000002.1, read as the reverse complement.
AGTATTAGTTTTGGTTGGTGCTAATTCTGCAATAGGCAAAGAAGTTGCTGAAATATTGAAAAATGATTATGACATCATAACGCTTTCAAGAAGCGACAACCCAATTGCATTTGCAAAAGAGCATATCAATTGGTCTGCAGAGACTACCGATACCATAAAATTATCGGAAGTAATAGATGGACTGGTATATCTTCCGGGCACAATTAACCTCAGACCATTTAACAGAATCAAAGACGAAGAGTTTTTGAATGATATAAATATCAATTTTTTGGGTGCAGTCCGAATTATACGACAGGCTCTACCCGGATTATTAAAATCACCGATTGCATCTGTTGTCGGTATAAGTACTGTTGCAGTCAAAACCGGAATGAGCTTTCACTCTTCAATTTCATCTGCTAAAGGAGCTCTCGAAAGTCTAATTCGCTCACTTGCAGCAGAGTATGCCGGCAAAATCAGATTCAATGGTGTAGCTCCTTCGCTTACAGATACACCACTTTCAGCAAAACTCCTTAGCACTGACGAGAAAAAAGCAAATCTCGCAAAAAATAACCCTATGAATATGATTGGACAGCCTAAGGATATTGCTGAAGCAGTCGCCTTCCTTATAACTGAAAAATCTAAATGGGTTACCGGACAGATTATAAGTGTTGACGGCGGTATGGGCATAATTAAATAATTTTAGCAATCTGAATTAAGTATTAGTTAGTAGTAAGGAAATTATCATTATGACAATTGGATAGTATTAATTTAGTTGTATTTCTGACAGAAGATTTTGTTTATCAAAGAAAGTTATTCTAACTCAAATTATACTATTTGTTATTTTGGGCTAAATATATTTAATCTTCATCAACTTTAAGTATAACTAAATTAAAACAAATATAATGATAAATCCAACGTCAATCTGATTAATTAATTCACAAAAATCAATGGCAAAAGAATGGAAGGAAATTTTTCTAACAGAGTAAATGACGTGATACGTTTGAGCAGAGAAGAAGCTTTAAGGTTAGGACATGACTATATAGGCACTGAACATCTCTTGCTTGGTGTAATCCGTGAAGGCGAAGGACTCGCTGTAAAAATTCTAAAAAATCTTGGAACAGACTTATATAAGCTTAAAAAAGGTATTGAAGATACTGTCAGGTCATCAAGTTCAACACTAACAATCGGAAATATTCCGCTCACAAAACAGGCAGAAAAGGTTCTTAAAATTACTTATCTTGAAGCAAAATTTGTAAAGTCTGAAGTTATCGGTACTGAGCATCTTCTTCTTTCATTACTTCGTGATGAAGAAAACATAGCTGCACAGATATTGTCGCAATTTTCTGTAAATTATGAAAATTCCAAGCGAGAACTTGAGAATATTCTATCCGGCAACCCTTCATCCGGTCAGTCTAAATCCTCAGCCGGAATTAGCAGTAAGCAAAAGCAACAGAAAGAAAAAATTAAAACCCCTGTTTTAGATAATTTCGGTCGTGACCTTACCAAACTCGCTTCGGAAGGCAAACTAGACCCTGTAATAGGCAGAAGCAAAGAAATCGAGAGAGTTTCCCAGATTTTATCACGCAGAAAAAAGAACAATCCTGTTCTCATTGGTGAACCGGGAGTTGGTAAAACTGCGATTGTCGAAGGGCTTGCTCTTAAAATTATTCAAAAGAAAGTATCAAGAGCACTTTTCGATAAAAGAATAGTTACTCTTGATTTAGCATCGCTTGTTGCAGGGACAAAATACCGCGGACAGTTTGAAGAGAGAATGAAAGCCGTAATCAATGAACTGGAAAAAGCAAAAGATGTTATTTTATTCATTGACGAAATTCATACTATCGTAGGTGCTGGTGGTGCTTCAGGCTCCCTTGACGCTTCAAATATGTTCAAACCCGCACTTGCAAGAGGCGATATACAGTGCATTGGTGCTACAACTCTCGACGAATACCGTCAGTATATCGAAAAGGACGGCGCTTTAGACCGCAGATTCCAGAAAGTGCTGGTTGAACCGCCAACAGTAGATGAAACTTTGCAAATTCTCAATAATATCAAAGACAAATATGAAGAGCATCACAGTGTTGCATATACTGAAGATGCTGTCAATGCTTGTGTTAGATTTGCTGAACGCTACATCACTGACAGAATGTTCCCCGATAAAGCAATTGATGTTCTTGACGAATCGGGCGCAAGAGTTCATTTAGCTAATATCGTAGTTCCAAAAGATATTATTGAAATTGAAGAAAAGATTATTGAAGTTCGTCAAAGTAAAAACCATGTTGTAAAAAGCCAGGACTTCGAAGAAGCGGCAAGACTACGTGACCTTGAAAAGAAACTTCAAAATGACCTTGAACTTGCTAAACAAGCTTGGGAATCAAAATCAAACGAACTTGTATTTGCAGTTACTGAAGATGATGTTGCAGATGTTGTGGCAATGGTTACAGGTATTCCGGTTAATAAGATTGCAGAAAGTGAAAACATCAAACTTCTCAGTCTTGCAGATGACCTTAAGAAAAGAGTTGTCGGTCAGGATGAAGCTATTGAGTCGCTCGCTAAAGCAATTCGCAGAGCCAGAGCCGGACTGAAAGATCCTTCAAGACCAATTGGTTCATTTATGTTTCTTGGACCTACCGGTGTCGGCAAGACTGAGCTTGCAAAAGCGCTTTCAAAAGTAATGTTTGATTCTGAAGATGCACTCATCAGAATTGATATGAGTGAATATATGGAGAAATTCTCTGTGTCAAGACTTGTTGGAGCTCCTCCCGGATATGTAGGCTATGAGGAAGGCGGTCAGCTTACAGAGAAAGTAAGAAGAAAACCATATTCGATAATTCTACTGGATGAAATCGAAAAGGCTCATCCTGATGTATTCAATATTCTGCTTCAGGTTTTTGATGATGGTATGCTTACTGACGGTTTAGGCAGAAGAGTTGACTTCAAGAATACTATTATTATCATGACTTCAAATGTCGGTACTCGTGATGTCAAAGCCGGAGGCAAAATTGGCTTTTCGATGGAAAAAGCAAAAGACAATTATGACCACGTAAAAGCAACAATTGAGGATTCGATTAAGAAATTGTTCAACCCTGAATTTATCAATCGTATTGATGATTTCATTATATTCCATCAGTTGATGAAAGAGCATATTTATGGAATTATTGATATTCAGATGGAAAAGCTTATGAAGCGAATCCACAACAACAAGATGACTTTCGAGCTTTCACAGTCTGCTAAAGATTTCATCGTTGAGAAAGGATATGATATCAAATTTGGTGCAAGGCCACTTCGCCGTGCTTTACAGAAATATATCGAAGATGAACTTGCTGAGCTCTTCTTAAGAGAAAAGCTGGGCATTGGTGCTAAGATATTCGGTGATATGGATGATTCCGGAGATAAACTATTATTTACTTTTGAGCCGGGCACAACTCAACTTGATGAGAAAGAAATTGCTAAAACAATTCTTGCTAATCAACTTGAAGAAGCAACTCATGTGGGTATTGGTTTAGAAGATAATATATCTAATAATTGATTTTTTTGCCTTATTGTAATCAGGCTCCTCTTGCAAAAGTGGAGCCTTCTTTTTTAAAAAATGAAATCGAAATCAATAAATCAAGTTCATTTTAAATTAATATACTTTTGACTTGAAAACAGAAAAAAAATTTGAATAAATTATTTCCGGTATGGCTTGCCCTTAATTTTCAATATTGTTACATCATCTTCAAAGTTAATATCATCTATCTCATCTTTGGAATTTATAATCTGAACACTGAAATCAAATGTTTTCTGAGGTCCGCTTAGAGCAATGTTATTAGGAAATTCAATCTTCTTTTTATCGAGCTTGCTTTTTATCAATAAAGGGTCTTTGGTTATCGTTTTTGGAAGATATGAAGCTACTTCATTTAGATAAGTATCTTTCATATCCGGCTCGTGAAAATACATTTCAGCAAATTCCATAGGCGATATGTTTGGCTCTTCATTGCTTAAAAATTCCTGTTTTAGCGCCAGAAGCAAATTGTCTTTTTCATCGTGTGATTCGACAAAAGTGCGGATATAATTATCAGTATTATTATAGAATTTCATAGATTGAATTTTTGGCAACGATTCAAGTGTAAAACCAAGAAAATCCTGATAAAAATACTCTGCAGGTTTGGAGTCAATTGTAAACTGCTCATCATAGAAATATGCCCCGAAAAGGCTGTTTGGATACGGCACTTCAAATCCACTCTCGTCTTTTTCAAAAATTGCACCGACCTTGAAATTCTTTGAAGATGAATCCAGAAAAATATCATCAAGAAGTTTAATTTGGGATTGACGATTATGGATTTCGTATCTCAGAGCGGTATTCCATTCAGCCTTTATAGCAATATAGCAGGTTTTGAAAGATTTTGATATTGCTTCAATAAATATAAAAGAGCCGCCTGGGATATTGTTCTTTGTCTGTGCTCTTGCAAGAAGCATAGCAATATCAACTGATGTTGCAAGGAAATTGCTGTTTCCTTTTTCTTTGAGAGTTTCACAAAAGCCAAAAAAAGTTCCACCGTGATAGTCCAATATCTCAGGCTCGAATGCTTTTGTTACCTTCGATGCAGATTTTGCCAATCTCTCTTTTATTACATTTTCGACATCTTCACTTAATTCAAAAAGATTTTCGTCAGGCACAACTGTAGCATGTTCCATTCCGTCAGATTTTGCAACTATTTGATGTAATACAACACGTTTGAATTCCAAATCATAAAAGTTTATCATATTAATTATTTCCTTCAATTCTTTCTTTAAATATTTTCATAAGTCTTTTTTCGTACTCCTTAGCTACATCTCTTTTGCCGATTTTTATATATGTGTCATATAAATAATTCAGAATAACCGCATTTTCAGGGTCAATTTCAAGTCCTGTTTTCATTGATTTTACAACAGCTACATTATCATTTTTCTTAAAAAATACTTTTGACCAGTTTTCAACAATCTGCAGGGCACGCAACTTATCTTCATCGCTTATAAATGTAGATTTTCCATATTCTCCTGCATCTTGGAAATTATGTGACTCCATATATAAATTAAACAAGTCCCAACGAGCTTCAGGAAAGTTTATAGTATCGCCTGAAATAGGCTTAAGAATATTTTGGGCTGATTCATAATCTTTCAGAGAATAATGCGAACTAAATAATAAATTCAGTACTCTTTTATTTTGATTGTCTATTTCATTCGCTTGATTGAGATACCTAATTGCACTTTCGTAATTCTTATTTTGATAGTAATAACTACCAATTTTCAGGAAAATAACGACATTCTCATGGCTTTTATCAATACTTTTTGATATTTCAGTAATTTTACCGCTCAAACCAGCACTAAGATATGAATCAATTAATTGATTTGCCAAAGCAGTATTTTGAGGATTACTTTTGAATGAAGATTCATAAAACCTGACTTCATTCGAGTAATCTTTCAAATTGAAAAAGCTAATAAAAGCATATATACTGAGAACCACTAAAAATGCAATACCTGTCAATCTTCCGCTTTTAATTAATTTAAAACCTGTTAATAAGCTGCTTAAAATAATTACAATGGAAAATGCCGGAAGGTAAGCCATCGGAACCAAATAATCTGAAAGTGTTGAGTAAGTATTCTCAATATTCACAATACAAAATAGCAGAAATATGATAAAAGAAACCAACCCGAAGGTTAGCAAGCGAGATATATCGGTCTGTTTTTTGAACTTAGTAAAAATTATGACTAATACTGCTAAAATAAATCCGGCACCCACAATTGTCATTACACTATTAAATACAGGCAAAGTAGTGATACCATAAGGAATCAAAAATTTTGCAGGCAATTCGCCTGTTAATCGAAATAAATCCTGAATAATATAAATTCCGGAAATCGCAATCACACCGGATTCAGGCACTGCAATATTACCGGCACTTGTGAAATCCACATTTAAATAAAGCAGTAACCATATAATAACCAGGCTTATTATTGGCGATATTATAATGTTAAAATTTTCTTTAAATTCCTCTTTGTGAAATACCAACGAATAAAGAATAATAACTGCCCCGAATGAAAATCCTGCGAAATCCGAAAGTGCAGCAAATAGCACAAAAAGTCCGGAAATCCATATATATTTTGAACCTTCACGGTTAAAATATTTGAGAGCATAAATCAGTGCCAAAAGTCCTAAAACAGCTGCCAGCAAAATACTACGAGATGATATCTGAGCAAGGTTTCCGGCTATCAGAGGACTTACAGCAAATAACAAACTTCCGAAAAATGCAGACTCCCGATTATTTCCGATCAACAATATCACTCTGAAAATCAATATGCTGATAAATGTATGCAAAATTAAATTCAAAATATGATATGAATAAGTTGCAGATTGAGATATCAGGGCATTGATATAGTAGCTTATCATGGTAATGGGTTTGTATCCAGTTGATGCCGGATAATTTTTACCGAACTCGGAAAACATACCGGAAAAATCGCTTATTCGGGAATAATTATCAATGAGTATTAAGCTGTCATCAGAAGACGATACCTCAAAAGTCAGAATTTGGATATATAAAACTACCGTAATTATTGGAATTATCAACCAATAATTATCTGACATCTTTTTTAGAAATTCCATTAATTCTATTTATTACGGTTATAAAAATACTATACAATTTTTGTTTGTCAACGTATGTATTGAACATCTATTTCTGCTGAAATCGTTTTTTTTGTATTTCAATTAACAATTATAATATGAAATTAAAATTATTTCTCAAACGCTCAATTTTATCTAGTTTTGAAAAAAATGATTTATGTTATATTACTTTGAAATCAGGAAATTCCTTTTAAAATGTTTACTTTCTCGGCTTCACCTGCTACAATCATAGCATCTTTATCTTTAAGAATATAGTCCGGTTTAGGTAAGGCTTTTATAACAATTCCTTTATCAGTTTGACTCTTAATTGAAATTATATCAATTCCAAAATTACTTCTGACTTTCAGACCTGCAATCGTTCTGCCAACAAAATGCTCAGGAACCTGTATTTCAGCTATTACATATCCGGGCATAAAAGCAATATCATGCTCTTTGTTGATTCTTGAAATTTTGGAAGCAAGGTCAGTAGTATGCTCCATTTTATCCATTTCAATCTGGAGAATATCATTAACATCTTTGAGCCAAATTATACCAACTTGTTTGCTTGTATCAACAGAATCAACAACAGGTAATCCATCAATATTTCTTGCTCTGCAAAGTTCCATAACTTCATAACAAGAAGTATCTAAAGTGACTTTTGGTATAGCCTTGTCAGCTATATCTCCCGCAATTACAACATCACTTAAATGGTCTCTGTCAAGAAGAGTGTCTTTAAGAATATTTATCGAAATAATCCCTAAATATTTTCCCTTCATAGTATGCACTGAAATACAAGAATCAGCACCTGACAATAGCTTATTTGCAATTTCACTGAATTTAGCATTTTCCGGTAGAGCAATATAATTTTTACATATAATTTCACTTACAGGAATAGACTTGAGAATACTGTTTTCCCCAAAAGACTTAATCTGAATTTTATTCATTATCAATTTCAGGGTATAAACCGATTCACGAGATAACTTAGATGATAAAATCATACTAATACTTACCACTATCATCAGAGGAAGTATTGCTGAAGATTGCCTGGTTAGCTCGAAAACCATCAGAATGGCAGTGAGTGGAGCTCTTACTGTACCGGCAATAAGTCCGCCCATTGCAATAAATGCGTAAGAGCCGGAATCGAACGAAGTTGACGGATCAATAAAATTCATTGCCTCACCGAAAGCAAATCCTGTCATAGCTCCAACAAATAGTGCAGGCGAAAGCATACCGCCTGAGCCACCCGAACCGAGAGTTATTGACGTGGAAACAATTTTTATGAAAACCAATATCATGGCTGTAAGCCAGAAGAAATTATTATCGAGAGCAAGCGATATCGAATCATTGCCAACTCCGATAATCTGAGGATAAAATATCCCGATGGCGCCTATCATAAGCCCGCCAATTGCAGGCTTCATATATTCCGGTACTTTGACTTGCTCAGTAAAAAATCCTTCAAAGTAGTAAAGGGATTTTATCATCAAAAATGCAATTAAGCCACATAAAGCACCAAGTATAAAATAGTTAAATATTTCAAAACTGCTTGATAATACTATTGGAGAAGCGTTGAATTCTGCAAAATTCCCAATATAATGATGCGATATTACAGTTGCTATCACAGATGAAATGATAATTGGAAAGAGCTGAAATGCTGCATAATCCATCATAATTACTTCAATTGCAAACAATGCTCCGGCTATAGGCATATTGAAAGTCGCAGCTATACCTGCCGCAGCTCCGCATCCGACAAGTGTGCGAAGCCTTCGTGTCGGTACTCTGAAGAATTGCCCAACAGAAGAGCCTATTGAGGCGCCAATATGAACTATAGGACCTTCATATCCGACAGATCCTCCTGTGCCAATTGTTACTGCCGATGTGATAGATTTTCCAATAGCTACGACAGGTTTAATGATTCCGCCTTTGGTAAGAAGCGAGTGAATAACTTCTGTTACACCGTGACCTTTTGATGCAGGAACTACAAAATGTGCAAATGGTCCTACTATTATTCCACCAACTGTGGGAATTATTAGAAGCATATACCATGGAGTAGCCATTACTCTTTCAAGTATTGTACCTTCGCCGGAAAAAACCCAATCGCTTATAAATTCAATAAGATACTTTACACCCACTGAACCAAATCCCGCAACGATTCCTATCATGACAGCCATTAGAATCATATACATGAACTCTGTCATTTGTATCCGTTGAAGCAGGATTTCAGAGGCATGTGATAATTGCAGATATAAATATCTGTACCAAATCCTTATTCTGGAAAACATTTTGTAATTTGATAATAAAACATTGGGTAAAAATATATATTATTTTTTAATTGACAATATTTTTATCAAAAACATCTTAATTAAACCATTATATTTGTAAAATAATAAGTTCCATTTTTTGTAACAAATATCATAAGATAGCGTAATAATACTAAAAAGTTAATTTATTTTTTTAAGGAATGTTCTAATGATGAAGAATATCTACATAGCTGTAACAATTTTATTCTGCACATTTTTAAATTCATATTCGCAGAGCTCATTTACTACATACTACGAATTAATGGACTTGCAGGCAGGTTCGCCAGGTGCTTTCAAAAGCGGGCTTTACGGTTTTGATAACCCGGCACTTCTAAATTACAATCATTCGGATTTTGATTTATTACTTCTAGCAAATGATCGTGGTGGTGAATTATTTGATTTCAACAGAACCGCTGCTTTCTACAGTTCACGTGGATTTGGATTCGGGATATTGAATAATAAGTTCGGAGACCAGGGTTATACTGATTACAGAATTTCAAGTGGATTTGGTGACAGGATTTTCAGTATGGGATTTACTTATGGCTGGACATCAACAAGAGGTGGTATTGATCGTTCTTCAAATATGATGGCAGTTGGTGGCTTGTACAGACCTAATGCATACTTATCTATCGGTGGAAATTATTCATTTGCACTTGATAACAGTGATGATGAGCTAGTTGGAGAAGTCGGTATACGCCCTTTTGGAAATGAATTAATTACACTTTTTGCCGATGCCTCAAGATTGAAAGGGCAAGATTTTGAAGATGTAAACTGGAGTGCAGGCGTTATCGTCGAGCCACTTGCAGGGATTCGTATCAATGCCCGACATTTTGCAGCTATGGAAATGACCACAGTCGGTGTTAATATAAGTTCAGGACTGAATGGTTTACTTGGAATAAACGTAATGGATAAGGGCGGGAAATCTTTGTCAAATACCTACGGTATCAGAGTTGGTGGTATGGACAGGACAATGATTGAAGACGTCCTTTTAAGTAAATATTATGCAACTCTCGACCTGAGCTCAGGAGTAAAATATGTTAAAAATATGTGGTTTGACAATTCTCAAACTCTTCTGAATATTCTTACTGCGATTGATAAAGCCGGAAATGACAAATCTGCGATGGGTATTGTTATTAATGCCACGCAATTTTCTGCTTCCCGCTCTATAATGTGGGAAATCAGAAATAAACTTGACGAAGCGAAATCAAAAGGAAAGAAGATTATTATTTTTATCGAAAGAGCAAATATTGACCAGTATCATTTTGCTTCGGTTGCTGATGAAATAGTGCTCGACCCGCAAGGTGGAGTTACTCTCGAAGGATTTGCCATGGGCAGAAGTTTTTATAAGAATCTGCTTGAAAAAGCGGATATCGGTTACGAGGAGTTGAGATTCTACAAATACAAATCTGCTGCTGAAAGCTACTCAAGGGAGAATTTTTCTGCCGGTGACCGTGAACAGCGTCAGAGAATTGTTGATGAATGGTACGAGCTAGTAAAAAATGATGTTAGCAATTCACGGAAGTCAATTTCTGGCAATTTTGATAATCTTGTGAATGATGAACTTGGATATCTTGCCAAAGATGCCCTTGATAAAAAGCTGGTTGACAAATTAGACCGCTGGAATAATATTAAAAAATTCATGAAGAATTATGATAGAAATACCGGTGTAAGAAGCATTTACAATATTGATAAGTACCCTATGCCTTTTGATGATAAATGGGGCGATTCAGAAAAAAGAATTGCTGTAATCTATGCTGAAGGTGTATGCGCCTTGAATTCAGGTATAAATGCAAGACTTTTATCCGAGATATTAAGAAAAAATTACGAAAGTTCTTCAGTTTCAGCAATAGTTCTAAGGATAGATTCTCCGGGTGGCGATGCTATGGCTTCAGATTATATCTCAAGTGTAATCGCCGAGTATAAAGGAAAAAAGCCACTGATAGTATCACAAGGGCAGGTTGCAGCATCCGGTGGCTACTGGCTTTCTATGGAAGCTGACAAGATTTTTGCAGCACCGAATACAATTACCGGCTCAATAGGTGTGATTAGCAGTTGGTTCTATGATAAAGGATTGAAGGATTCACTCGGTATCACATATGATATTGTCAAAAAGGGGAAATATGCTGATTTGGGAGCTTCATATCAATTGCCGTTTATTCCGATCGGATTGCCACTTCGCAATTTCACAGAGGATGAGCGTAACCAAAGAGAAAAGCAAATCAGGGCATTGTATAATGAATTTGTAACAAAAGTAGCAGAGTCCCGCAAAATGACCTACGAAAAAGTTGACGAGCTTGGAGAAGGTCGAGTCTGGACAGGAACTGATGCCATCAAGAATGGGCTGATTGATGAAATTGGTACACTTTACGATGCTATTCAATTTGCAAAATCTGAAGCCGGAATTCCTAAAGATAAAAAAGTAAAGTTGCTTGAGTTTCCAACAGGAAATCTTTTTGATTTCACTTCTTTTTTAGGAAATATTTTCAGTGTAAATATTCCCAGAATTGATAGCAGTTTTGAAGAGCTGAAATTCTTACTTGAAAATAATGGCAACCCTATGCCCGTGATGTCAATAGATTACTTGGGATTGTAAGAATTTAATCCATGTTTAATACATAAAAGCGAAGTATCTGTTTTATTCGGGTACTTCGCATTTTTAAATTATCATTTTACTCTTTTTGGTTTTGATTCGATGGTCTTTTATTTGGATACTGCGATTCCGGCTCAGTATGACGCAAGGGAATTGTCATACTGAGCCAAAATATTATCTCAATTTTATTCAGTTTTCTTTCTTTTCCATTCTAAAAATATACCACCTGCAAGAAGCAATGCAAGCAAGATATTTGAAGCTATACTCAGCATTTTACCGGTTTCAAAGCCTTTTACTTCAAGTTTCATTTCAAGAATATGTTCACCCGACGGCACAATCACTGAGCGGAAAGCATAATTAGTCTTATAAATTTCGATTTCTTTGCCGTCGAGATATGCTTTCCATAGCGGATAATAAATTTCACTCAGCATCAGAAGGTTATTACCGGTAGCATTTATCTTCATTTTAATACTTTCATTCTTGCGTTCAATGAATTCAATCTTCGCTGCATCAGTGGTAGGTTCGACTGTCTGACCGGGTTCTTTCTCAAGATAAGCGACAAGACTTGGGTCAAAATTACCTTCTTTCATATTCTTAAGAATTTCCATAGGCTTTTCGACTTTGTAACTATCTACAAAAAATGCTCTTGGGAACATAGAAGGATTTTCATAAACAAACCAACCGTTTTGCTTGGATTGAAAAGCCGGAGTAGCACCCATATCCTGATTGGATATAATATACTTCACATTGAGTAGATTCCAAAGGAATGGATTAGTAACCTGATTTGTTGACCCTTGGTCTGCTACATCAAGCATATCCTGATATACGCGAAGTTTTGCAGGGTGATATCCTCCAATATTTTCCAGTCCGAAATATGCCGGCAAATTAGGAGAAATTCCTGCCATTGCAAAATCAGCAATTCTGTATGTTGATTTATCCTGTTCTAAAAATTCCACTACATCAGTTTTTCGCAGAGATTCTGATACAGTATCTGTTTTTGATAATTCAAGAGGTCTCCAGCCCTGCGTCCACAAGTCAATTATCAATATTAAAAGAATTACAGGAATATATACATTCAGGCTGATTTTATTTTTAAACAGCATCACAGTCATTATTCCAAAAATTAACAGAAACACACCCAAAAGTAGCCAGTCACCTATCATCACACCCCAAACAAAATCTGTCAAATCAGGAATTTGACTTGCAACACTCTTGAAAGTTTGATTTGCAGAATTTTGCATAGCTGATATATAGAATGATTTGAAAGCCACGGCATAGAATAGTCCTAATGCAAGAAAACCACCTGTCACACCAAGAATTGCCTGAATTGTTTTCTTCGTAAAGTTGCCTTCTTTCCATTCTTTTATTATTGATGACAATCCATACCCTGCAAGTACAGGGAAAGCGAACTGAACAATTGCAAGTGCCATACTTGGCGCCCTGAACTTATTGAATGAAGGCACATAATTGAAAAATAAATCATAAATTATTGGCAAATTATTACCAAATGATAAAAATAATATAAATATCGAGACAGCCAGAAGGGATTGAACAAAAACATCTTTACGGTTTCGGACAAATCCGTAAATTGCCAGAAACATAACCAAAATGCCCATATACGGGGGCACGTCTTCAAAAACCTTTTGGCCCCAGTAAGTCGGAACTTTGAACTCCTCTCCTCTTGTTGCAGGACCTTTATATGGCAATTTACCAAATCCATAGTAACTCGGAATAAAAAATGTCATTACTTCCTGCGGGCTGAATGACCACATAGTAGCATATTCGTAAGAATTGCCACCATGGTCGTCAACCTTTTCCCCGCCAGTATCTGTAATCGGTGCAGAGCCTCTGACAGAATAAGGAGTATATTCTTGAATTGCTAAATATCTGTCAGAAGAAAGTGAAAAAGCAATTCCTCCTGCAATAACTAAGGTGCCGATTACCTTGACTATACTCACAGGGTCATTTTTGGTTGCAAATCGGCTTATTAATTCAAACATCAAGTAAACTCCTATTGCCACACCACTGTAAAACATCATCTGAACGTGAGCCGACTCAAGGAGCAGATGAAGTGCTACAATCAGTAATACAGCCCAAATCAGTCTGAATTTTTCCACTAATTTTTCCATCAAAAGGAAAATAAACGGCAAAATAGCCATAGTGATTGGCTTTGTATTGTGCCCAATCATAACCCAGTGAATTATTCCTGTTGAGAATACTGCAGCAATAGCAGTAAAAAAAGCTACATAAGTTTGATGCTTTTTTGCACGCATCAGAAGAAACATACCAATTCCGAAAATAATATAGAATTGGATTACCCGAATTGAATCATTGCCAAAAATATTGCCCATTAATCTGGTATATCCAAAAAAGATTTCGGCGGTAAAATCCCAGAATCTGTCACCTGTTATAAGCAGTGATGAATATGATGGCATTCCACCAAAAATATAAGGCACCCAATGTGGAAATTCGCCTGATTGAGATGCATCTGCAAGATAATTCCGGAAACTTATAGATGCAAAATTATCTGATGCAGCAATTTCATAGCTGGTTACAACTCCACCAAAAAAAATAAATACCAGTAGTGCGATTAGTCCGATAAAAGTCCAATCCTGATATTTTTGGGGTATAAGTGTAAAATCAGTATTAAGAGGCAGTTTATTGCCAATTTGAGTTTTACTTGCTTTAAGCTTTGCCATATTTTAAATTCCAATTAATTTATATTTTCTGCTGAATAAAGTTATAATTAATTTCCTGATTTTAGGATTTTCTGGTTTACAAATTTAACTGTTTTTTTTCTAATAACATAGATAAAATCATTAATTATTTAGTAAATATTCAAAATTAATTCTAAAAAATATTAGCGATTATGTGGAAAACTTAAAAAATGTTTTGTAAATTATTGAAAAAGTGTTACTTTTGTAGTTCTGAAATTTTTGAAAGTAGAAAACTGAGGAAAAGATGTTAGCAGTAGTTGAAATAGCCGGAACACAATTTGAAGTCGAACCAAATGCGACTTATAATGTGCCCTTGCTGGAAGGCAATCCCGGCGATACTGTAGAATTTAATAATATTTTACTTTTTGAAAATGACGGCTCAACACAAGTTGGTGCCCCATATATCGAAGGTAACGTAAGTGCGAAAATTGTAGAGCACGGCAAAGGTGATAAAGTATTGGTATTTCATAAAAAGCGTAGAAAAGGATACCGTAAACTTAATGGTCATCGCCAGCATTACACAGCAATCGAAATAACAAATATTAGCATAAATAATTAGTACGGTGCGAAATGGCTCATAAGAAAGGTATGGGTTCGACCAAAAATGGTCGTGACTCCCAATCCAAACGCAGAGGCGTTAAGAAATTCGGCGGTGAAAGTGTTATTGCCGGTAATATAATTTTACGTCAGGTCGGTACGAAGTTCCATCCCGGAAATAATGTAGGGCTTGGCACAGACTATACGATATATTCACTAATTGACGGTGTTGTCAAATTCGAAAGAAAAGACAAAACCCGTAAGCAAATTTCTGTATATCCTATGAATTAATTTTTTATTTAAAGACCTCACTACTTGCAGAGTCGCCTCATTTGAGACGACTCTTTTTTTATTTCTGTCTTTGTCTTACAATTTCGTATAGAATAATTCCGCAACTAACTGAGGCATTGAGAGAATCAATCTTACCTAAAATTGGAATTTTTACAAGATTATCACAATGCTTTTGAAGCGAAGGCTTCATACCCTTGCCTTCATTGCCGATTACTATGACTGTCGGACGGTCATATATAGGTGCTGTGTATAGCTGACGAGCAGAAAGAGCAGTGCCTGTAATCCAGAAACCACTGTCTTTAAGTTTTTTAATTGCCTGAATCATATTGACTGTTTTGCAAAGCTTCAAATGGTTAATAGCACCTGCTGAAGATTTAACTGCAGCCGGCGTAACAGGCGAGGAATTTCGCTCCGGCAGTATGATACCCGCAACACCACTACATTCTGCTGTACGTGCAATTGCTCCAAGATTTCCGGGGTCATTTATTTCATCAAGCATAAGAATAACAGGGTTTTCCTCTTTGCCGAGAGCATCTTCGATCAGGTCATCAATATCAATATAATTGACAATACTCTTTTGAGCTATCACGCCTTGAGTTTTTGCAGAATCACCGAATAAATTATTTGCTAACGCAGAAAATTTTTGCTTGTCGTATTGTGTAACCGGTACCTTTGCTTTACGGGCAAGAAAAACAATCTGGTCTATCTGTCTTCCCTGAAGTCCAAAGGAATAATAAATTTTTTCAATATTTTCATCGGATTTTAATGCTTCTAAAATTGCATTACGCCCAAAAATATAAAATATGCTATCATCTTTCATAATTACAAACCATTCAATATAAAAAGAGCCGGCAATCATCTACCGGCTCAAAAATAAATATTATTGATTAATTATTCCTTTTTTGAAGCTTCGTCATCATCAAAGTCTTCGTCTTCATCTTCATCTTCATCCCACTCATCGTCTTCTTCATCCCATTCTTCAATTTCGTCAAATTCATCTTCATCTACAAACTCTTCATCTTCGTCAAAGATATCGAAATCTTCGTCCTCATTCTCATCGAAGAGGTCAGTATCAACAAGTTCTTTTTCTTCAAAAGGAACTTCATTTGTTGTAGTAAAGTCTTTTAACAGATCCATAACTTTATCACCTAAAATAGAATTAATAATTTGGTTATTTTCACGAATAATTTGTCTGAACTGATCCAACATAGCTTCGTCGTAACTTGGCATATTCTGGAAAGCAATTTGTATATAATTATCAATATCCTGCTCTTCTACTTCGATTTCTTCTTTTTGGATAATTTTATCTCTGATTAAAGCAAATTTTACACTTTTTGCAGCGTATTTTCTCAGGTCAGCTTTTTCAGATTCCGGTAAATCTTCAAAATTTATAGTCAGTTTTCTCTGTTTCTTCGTTTCCTCAAAAATAGCCTGTGCTCTTTCGAGAATAAAAACATCAGGGATTTTAATATCATTTGAATTAATCAGGAAATTGATAATATTATCTTCCAAAATATTTTTGGATTTATCATCCCAAGCTTTTTGTAAATCAAGCTCAAGAGCTGTTTTGAAATCCTCAAATGATGAATGCTGACCTTTTGTGAGTTCTGCAACTTTTTCATCATTAAGCTCAGCCGGAGTTATTTTCTCGATTTTTGTAATAACAAATATTATCGGCTCACTATCAGCCGGAGCTGCAGGGTTCTTCCACTCAATTGAATCTTCAACTTTTTTTCCAATAAACTTTTCTTTTAATTCAGGGTGATAATTCTTATCAAATAATGCAAGTTTATCATTTGGTATATTGTCTGATCCAACTTCAGGATTTTCTTTGAATTTAGAATATTCTTCAGGGCTTGTAACATAAACGTTGTGATTGATATCTGTTACTGTATCAACAATCTCAGTCGAGCCATTTATCATCGCCATACGGTTAATATAATCCTGAACCTCATCATCAGTTACAGCATGAACCGGCTCATCAACAGAAATATTTTTATAATCATTTAATTCAAATTCAGGAATTAACTGAAACTCTACTGAAAATTCTAAATCATCACCCTTGTTTTCAATTTCCGAAAGAATTGGCTGACTAACAATATTTGGTTTAACTTCTTCTAAAAATTCTTTGAATTTTGCGTCGGCAATTTTATTCTGTTCATCATGCTCAATAGACTTTCCGTACATTTTTTTTACCATGTTGAAAGGAACTTTACCAGGTCTGAAACCGGGCATATTCATTTTAGGTATTATTTCCTTAATGGCATTTTGGACAGCAATATCCATTTCACTTTTTGGTATAGTGAACGTTACTTTTTGTTCTGTATCAGTGATGTTTACAATGTTTCTACTCAAAATAAAAAATCCTTCAGGATATCAATTTAAAATGTACGGACGGAGAGACTCGAACTCTCACACCTCACGGTACTAGATCCTAAGTCTAGCGCGTCTGCCAATTCCGCCACGTCCGCATTTATAAGAACTACAAAAATATTAAGCAAAAAGGTAATAAAAAAATTATTTTTTACTTTTTGCCATATTTTTATCTAAATATATTCATTTATTTATGTTATGTCAAAATAAAAGGAGCTTCCGCTATTGCTAAAAGCCCCTTTATCTCGGTGTTGTATTTTATTGTTTAGAAGCTAATTTTCATACCCATATAAATTCCATCAGAATTTGTGCTCTGCTGTTTGCTATTAATAGTATACCACAATAGAGAATTTTCGTAACCTGCAATAAATCCAATTCCCGAACCAAATGGATTGAACTCAATACCAAGGGAATATCGAAACATATACTGACCAAAATCTGCAAATCCTACTGAACCCTGAACAAATGGAACAATATTATAGATTCCAATTTCTTTAACAGAATATTTTCCTGTAGGAGCAAACCAGCTCACTGCTCTTAATTGATTAATTAAGGCTGATTCGTCCTCAAGATTGCTAACCAATACAGAATATGGCTGAATACCAAATTCGATACCACCGCTTAAGTTACTTTCCCGACTAAAGGTGACACCAATGCTGAAATTACTTATTCTGCCATTTATATTTGAAAACGGACTACCTAATTCAGAGTCAAAGTTTGTCAATCCCTTTGCATAAACAGTCAAGCCCAAATCTTTAGAACCCAAAACATCATTAATTGATGGGGACAAAGCACCCATTGATACAGAGTTTGAAGCAACCAGATCAAATCGGGTTGGAATTTGAACAATTGATGATGATGATGCTAAAATAACATTGCTTTCTTCTGATCTGATTTCAGGCTGTAAATTGACAGAATTTGTACTAACAATTTTTTGGTCATTATCAATACTACTGTTTGCCAAAGAACTATTTGAAGAATAAACTGAAGTAATTACAGGTATCTTCGGTGTATTGTTTAAATTTGAAACGCTCTTCTCTGAATCTGATAAAAATGTACTAAGATCAGAAGGAGGAGGAATAATTTGATTTTGGAAAACAACTGATTTTGTGTCTGGTTTCGCTACAGATGCAATGTTTTCATCTGACGTTGAGTCATTAAACAATGTATATGCACCATAACTGCCTGCTAATAATAAAATAACAGGAACTGCTGCCTTTCTGAACATTGACATAAGCACCGGGCTTCGTCTGACAACACCAGTAGTGATTGCCGGAGGAGGAGGAGCATAGCCTAACTTATTGAAAAGCGAACTCACAGCTACAGCCGGTGGAGTGAAGGCTTCAGTATCATGCTTAATTGCCTCACGTACAGCAAGGTGCATTTTATGCTCATCCTGAAGTTCGGCTGAACTACTCAGAGCATCATACACACCGCTTTCTTTTGCAGGCTCAAGCTCTCCGTCCATGAGCTGAGTCAGTAGTTCCGATGCTGATTCGTTAGTAAATTCTTTCATTGTAATTCAATTTATAATTTAATTTATTTTCTAATCCAATTCTTGCATATAAGGTTCAAGTATTTCCTTTATTTTCTGTTTTGCACGATAAATTCTTACTTTAACATTTGATAAGGGTTGCCCGGTTATCTCTGCTATTTCATTATAAGTCATACCATTATATTCACGGAGAATAAAAGGCTCCTTATATTCATCAGGAAGGACCTCAAGAGCGTCTTTGATAAGGTCAAGCAGTTCGGACTTTTCAGATACATTTTCGCTACCGAAATCGGGAGCCATATAATCTTCATAACTAACAGCTTGCTTTTCTCTTTTTTTGAAGTTCACACATAAGTTGCGAGCTATTCTAAGTAGAAATGCCGGTAAATTTGTCATTTCTCTATCTTTGCTCGCACTTTGGTGGAATCTTAAAAAAGTTTCCTGGAATATATCTTGAGCTTCTTCTGTATTGCCAATGAACCGTTTACAATATGCATATATCCTTGGTGAATGTCTGGAAAACAACTCCGAAAATGCCCGCTCTGCCGTATGCTTGTCATCGCATAGCATATAGAAAAGTTCGGTATCGCTATATTCTTCAAAACGTTGTCCCATAAATCAATTTACCAATTCAATTACAAACAATAACACATTAAATTTTAATTTGTTACAAAAATAATTTTCCACAGCATTTTTTTTAAATAAAGTATTGTTTAAGCTTTATTAACGCATTAGAAACATAATTTATTGAAGTAAGTGCAATCAATTGCCTTGCCAACTTAATAAGGATACTTACGAATAATTTGTGTTTAATCAGACAGTATATAAATTACTTTTTCTTAAGGCTAAAAATATCAAGACGTCTATCTTTCAGATTTCTGACACTTCCGAATTTATTCAATTCACGAAGTAAATCTAAATCAACATCAGCAATTAAAATCATTTCTGTATTTGGCGTAGCTTCAGCTTTTATGCCATTTGACGGGAAAGCAAAGTCACAAGGTGTCAACACCATAGACTGGGCAAACTGAATGTCCATATTGTGTACATTCGGGAGATTTCCGACACTGCCTGCTATAGCAACATAGCATTCATTTTCGATAGCGCGGGCTTGAGCGCAATGCCTGACGCGGGAATAGCCGTTTTGAGTGTCAGTTAGAAATGGCACAAATAATATATCCATACCATCATCAGCAAGAATTCTTGATAATTCCGGGAATTCGGAATCGTAGCAAATCAAAATGCCAATTTTTCCGCAATCGGTATCAAATGTTTTGAGCTGATTACCGCCCTGCATACCCCAGACTTTTGCTTCATCCGGTGTTACGTGCAGCTTCTCATAGCGTTCGACTGTCCCGTCCCTCTTGCAGAGATATCCTGCATTGAACAGGTGGTCTCCCACAATCTCTGGCATACTTCCGGTTATGATATTGATATTGTACGAGATAGATAATTCAGAAAATTTATCTGCTATGCTATTTGTGTGTTTTGCGAGCTCTCTTATTGCTTCCGGTTCTGACAAATGATTATTCTCAGCCATCAAAGGAGCATTGAAAAATTCAGGAAAAAGAGCAAAATCACATCGGTAGCCTGATACTGCATCCACAAAATACTCTGCTTGTTGCATCAGCTCATCCAAATTTTTATATGAGCGCATCTGCCACTGAATTAGACCAAGTCTTACAACACGCTTCGGAGTAACTGCTTTTTGAGAGATTTTCTCATAGTAAAGGTTGTCCCATTCCAATAATACAGCATACTCATTTGATGCTTTATCACCTTCGAGATAGCCTTTTAGTACTTTTGAAGGATGGAAATCATTTGAAATTTGGAAACTCAGCACAGGGTCAAATAAGTTTTTGCGTTTTACCCTGTCAATATATTCTTTAGGGCTTAATTCGTGTGAATATTTATGGTAATCCGGCAACCTGCCACCTAATGCGATACCTTTTAAATTGAGTTTTTCGCAAAGTTCTTTACGATAATCATAGAGACGTCGCCCAAGTCTTAACCCACGATATTCAGGCTTGATGAAAACATCAATGCCATAAAGCACATCACCGTTGTTAGTATGAGTATTGAAGGTATAATTACCGGTTATTTCTTTATAAGTATGATGATTCTGGAACTCATTATAATCAACTATAATTGAGAGAGCAACCCCTGCTAATTGATTATTAATTTTAATTACAACCTGCCCCTCCTGAAAAATCTCCGTAAGTTTTTTGATATGATGCTCTTTCCAGTATGAATTAGGCATTGTAGTGTAAGAGTCAATCATTACATCTTTAAGTTCTTCATAGTCTTTCAACTGGAGATAACTAAGTTCAATGTTTTCTATATCTTGTAAAATCATATATTTTTTAATTTAATTTATATTTACTTTTTCTATTCTATTTCAATATGAATATCCGCTGATTTCACTCCATGAGTAAGCGCTCCAATTGACACTGCATTAATACCTGTTTTGACATATTCCGGCAAAGTATTCAGATTAATACCCCCGGAGGATTCGATAAAAATATTGATACCATTTTGGGAATTTCTGATTAATTTCACTGCTTCAAAAGTAGTTTCAGGGCTCATATTATCCAAAAGGAATCCGTCCACGCCTATAAGCAATGCTTCTTCAATTTGCATAAAATCCTCGACTTCCAGTTCAATCGGTAGCCCTTTATTAAGTTTTTTGATATTATTTAACGCATTTGATATTGAGCCTGAAGCCGCAATGTGATTATCCTTAATTAATATTCCGGAAGACAGGTCAAGACGGTGATTATATCCACCTCCAACAGCTACTGCGTACTTCTCGAAAAGGCGCAGTCCGGGAGTAGTCTTTCTCGTATCCAGGATTTTTACATTGTAAGGTTTTGCAATCTGCACATATTCATTCGTCAAGGTAGCAATAGCTGAAAGTCTTTGAATGAGATTAAGAATAATTCGTTCCTTTGTAAGAATTTCAGAGGCATTGCCTTCAATTTCAGCGATTATTGAACCCTTATGAAGCTTTGCTCCGTCGCAAATTTTCATACTTACTAATGAATTATCTCCAAAGAATGCCGGTACAATCTGCTCACCTGCAAAACATATTTCAGCCTGAGACTCTATATAAGCTTTGCATCGAGCATCTTTGGGTATAGTTCCTAAACTTGTGAAATCTCCTGATGGAGAATCTTCTATTAAAAAATCTTCAATTTTTGATTTAATATATTTTTCAGGGAGCTTAGTGAATCTGGGGTATTCTATCATAATATTTATTTACTTAATTCCAACATTCTTTCAAGAGGCACTAATGCTTTTTCAATCAAATCTTTACGCATGTGAATCTGCGGCTCGAGATTTTCAAGTGCATTAATCATTTTTTCAATAGTATTCAGTCTCATGTGCGGACATTCATTGCAGGCACAACCACCAATACTGCCAACAGGTATAAATTCTTTTTCCGGAGCGGCTTTTTTCATTTGATGTATAACACCGGGTTCGGTCAAAATTATAAACTGACGAGCAGGATTCATGACTGCTTCATTTATAATATTGGTTGTAGAACCGATAAAATCTGCATATGCAAGAATATTTTCAGGACATTCGGGATGAGCAAGTACCGTTGCTTCTGGATATTTATTCATAAGATTAATTACTTCAGTCTCTGAAAATATTTCATGAACCTGACAAGAACCATCCCAAATAATCATATCGCGACCGGTCTTCTTGGCAATATACCTTCCTAAATATTTATCCGGTGCAAAGCAAATCGGAGTATCTTTCGGTATTGAGGCTATAATTTTTTCAGCATTGGAAGAAGTACAAATCAAATCGGACATGGCTTTTACTTCGGCTGTGCAATTGATATAAGAAACCACTGTATGCTCTTTGTGCTCATCAACCCATCGCCGGAACTTGTCAGCAGGTGCTGAATCTGCAAGAGAGCAACCCGCATCCATATCAGGCACTATAACAATTTTATCAGGATTGAGTATTTTTGCAGTTTCTGCCATGAAATGCACACCGCAAAAGAGTATAACATCAGCTTTAGTTACCTTCGCAGCTTGAGCAAGAGCGAGAGAATCACCCATAAAATCTGCAACATCTTGAATTGTAGGGTCTTGATAATAGTGAGCAAGTATAACCGCATTACGCTCTTTTTTTAATCTAATTAACTTATCTGTCAGTTTTTCCATCTAAATCTCGAATTTAATATTTATAGTAAATCGTTGCAATAAGTTAAATATTGTTATTTTTTATTATCAATATTTAGATTAAATAGATTTTTTTTTGTAGTTTTGAATTTATAATTTCCCCAAAAAAATGAACTTTATTTATGCCAAGAAAAGTTGACAATATTGAGCTTGACGATAACAATCCGGAATTTAACTATGCTGTTGATTTAGTCAGAAGTTCCGGAGGTATAGTTTACCTTACAGGTAAAGCCGGCTCAGGTAAAACTACTTTTTTGAAGTATATTCGAGAGGCAAGCGGCAAACAAACAGTCGTTCTTGCGCCCACAGGTGTGGCTGCTCTTAATGCCGGTGGACAAACAATTCACTCTTTTTTCAGGATTGCACCAAGCATCTATCTTCCGGATGATTACAGACTCAGAGCTGAAGCAAAACCAGACGATGATAACCAGAGCACTATTTTTGATAATTTCAAATACCGACGTCCACATAAAAAATTAATTAAGAATATGGAACTTCTCATAATTGATGAAGTATCAATGGTTCGTTGCGATTTACTTGATGTTGTGGACAGACTTCTGCGTGTTTTTCGTGAGAAAGAAGACAAACCATTCGGCGGCGTACAAGTACTATTAATTGGTGATGCTTTCCAACTCCCACCTATAGCGCAGGGTGATCATTGGAATTTACTAAAAACACATTACGAAACCCCTTTCTTTTTTAGCAGTAAAGTTCTGACTGAATACAAGCCCAAATACATTGAACTCAAAAAAATATATCGCCAAAAAGACCAATTATTTATAGACTTACTTAATAAAATAAGAACAAATCAAGTCACAGATGAGGATATGCAGCTTCTGAACAGCAGATTTTTACCTGCTATTGTAAAAAATGAAAATCTTAATTATGTTATAATTGCTACTCATAATAATCTGGTGGATGCAACAAATAAAAGAAAACTTTTAGAGCTTGAGACAGATGAAGTTCGATATGAAGCCGAAATTACAGGTGATTTCCCTGATTCTATGCTACCAACAGATAAGTTCCTGAATCTTAAAGTCGGGGCGCAGATTATGTTTATTAAAAACGATGCAGAAAAGAGGTTTTTCAATGGAAAAATTGCTAAAATCAAAAAGCTCGAGAAAGATAGAATTATTGTTGAACAAGAGGTAGGAAGCAATATCGAAGTAAAAAGATTTATATGGCATAATATTCATTATAAATGGAACGAAATAAGTAAGAAAATCGAAGAAACAATTATGGGTGAATTCTGCCAGTTCCCGGTAAAGCTTGCCTGGTCTGTTACAGTTCATAAATGCCAGGGCTTAACGTTTGATAATGTTATTGCAGATATTGGTCAATCATTTTCACCCGGGCAGGTTTATGTTGCTCTAAGTCGCTGCACAAGCCTCGAAGGACTTGTCCTAAAAACAAAAATCAACAGGTCTGCCATCAAAACCGACCCGAATGTAATTAAATTTACAGAATTAGAAGATAAATATGAAAATGATTTCCAATTTATACTAAAATAAACTATTTATTTATTACAACTATTAAATTGCTTTTTCGTTTGGTCGTTTGATATATTCATATTACTTCAGGTACATTATTCTTTATAAAGATTTTGCAATTTGAATAATGTCCTGTCCCTTAATTCGGCAAGTGTAGATGAGCTAAGCATATTGTATGTATCATCTCTGAGCTTTCCCCATTCGTCATGTAAAGGGCAAGGAGCTGAGAGTCCGCAACCCTTAAATCCAAGAACGCAACGATGAAAAATTTCTAGACCATCAATTGCAGCTACAATATCAATCAACTTGATATGTTCTGCAGGTTTACCAAGATAGAACCCACCGCTGTTTCCTTTTTTGGAGCCGACAATTTCGGATGAAGTTAGTGTTTGAAGAATTTTTGACACAAATTCTTTGGGAACATCTACCTCTTTAGCGATTTCACCCGCATTAAACATTTTGCCTGCCTCTGCAGATGATAAAAATAAAACAGCTTGAAGCGCTATTTCGCATCTTTTTGAAAATATTACTGTCATAATATAAAATTAGTTTTTAACATATATAAATATTTATATTACAAAAGTAATATTTTTTTTGGAAATAAGGAAGAAAAGTCTTATTTTTGAATCAGACTTTTTATTCTTATTTTAAAAAGAAATTATGATTAGAGAAATAATTCAAATTGATGAAGATTTATGCGACGGATGCGGAGACTGTATTCCAGCTTGTCATGAAGGCGCATTACAGATTATTGATGGTAAATGCCGCTTGGTTAGCAGTCTTTTCTGTGATGGTTTGGGTGCATGTTTAGGACATTGCGATAAAGGAGCACTAAAAATAGTTATGGCTGATGTTGATGAATATGATGAAGTAGAAGTTATTAAAACAATGCTTAACAAACCACAGTCAGTTCTTAAAGCTCATTTAAGTCATCTGATTGACCATGGTGCAACTGAATATTTCAACAAGGCAGTAGAATATTTAAGTTCAATTGGCATTAGTATAAATATAAACCAAAACACTGCACCGGCTCAGTCTGCAGGCGGATGTCCGGGATCTGCTATGAAAGAATTAAAACAGTATTCACCTGCAAAAAACGAGAAAGATAATCATGAATCAATGCTTGAGCACTGGCCCGTTCAGTTGCATTTGGTAAGTCCATTTTCTCCGTTTCTAAAGGGAAAAGAGCTTGTTATTCTCTCAACCTGTTCGCCTGTTGCATATCCAAATATTCAAAATGATTATATTGCCGGGAAGGCAGTTGTGCTGGCTTGTCCTAAACTGGATTATACCGAGCCCTATCCTAAGAAACTTGAAGATATTTTCAGAAATGCCGGCACTCAAAAAGCTACAATTGTCAGAATGGAAGTCCCTTGTTGTGGCGGTCTAAGTGCAATGACTACAAAAGCAGCAGCAAATTCAAGTATAAACGGACTTGAAGTATGTGAGCATACAATAAGCACTAATGGCAAAAGAATCAGCGAAAAAATAATTTTTATAAATAATACCAATTAAGGTGATGAAATGTTAGAATCAAACAAAAAAGTAAATTTGCATAATGATATTGAATATCAAACCGGCTCTGTTGTTAGCAGTGCCTTTCTTAAGAAACCATCAGGGAATATCACATTCTTTGCATTCGATAAAGGAGAGCAGTTAAGTCCACATTCAGCTCCATTCGATGCACTTGTTCATGTGATTGAAGGTCAGGCTGAAATTATGATAGGAGAGGATTTTCATAGCTTAAATTCAGGCGAAATAATCATTATGCCGGCAGGCATAACGCACGCTGTGAAAGCAACTGAAAAATTCAAGATGATGCTCGTAATGCTGAAATCTTAAATTTACTGAAATGGACAAATTAATCTGTACAAGGTTTCTAAATGACATATAAATTCCTCCGATGTCTTCAATTCATCGGAGGAATTTGAATATATGTAAATCAAACTTAATCTTCAAGACTGCCGACTAATTTTTCAACTTCGTCAAGGATTTTTCCTGATTTTACAAGGGCAGCCATTGTATTATGGTCATTAAAGAGCGGGCGGTCAATATCAAGGAAATCCACATGCTCGCGGATAACTTCCCAAGCACGAGTAACACCATCACCTTTTTTAAATTCTCTGAAATCAAGTGCCTGTGCCGCAGCCATAAATTCAATTCCAAGAATTCCGTAGGCATTGTCAAGTATCTGCTGATTTTTTAAAGCAGTATTCATACCCATTGAAACAAAATCCTCCTGGTCAGCGGCTGCCGGAATTGACTGAATTGATGCCGGATTCGATAATATTCTCTGCTCAACAATAAGCATATCGGCTGTATATTGGCTAAGCATCAAACCGGAGAACATTCCTGCACCTTTTGTCAGAAATGCCGGAAGCCCAACACTCAAAGCAGGATTAAGCAAACGATTCAAACGTCTTTCAGAAAGTACACATACCATTGTCAGAGATGCACCTGCCATATCCATTGGCAATGAAACCGGAGTACCCTGGAAGTTTGCACCCGTAAGAGTAATGTTTTCATCGGGCAGAAATATTGGGTTGTCACCTACACCGTTTAATTCGATTTCTACCTGAGTTCTTGCATATTTGCAGGCATCATGTGCAGCACCTATTACTTGAGGAGTTGAACGCATAGAATACGCATCCTGAACTTTTGTCTTCATTTTTCCTGTGAGCAGGTCACTACCTTCAAAACATTTTTTAATTGCTTTTGCCGAACGAACAGCACCTGAAAATCCACGCAATTCGTGCAATCTTCTGTCATAAGGTTTCATATTTGCAAGTAATGCTTCCAAAGACATAGCGGCAGCGATTTCAGCTTGTTTAATGAGTCGGTTGTAGTCATAGAGCTGAATTGCAGACATTGCAGTCAATAAATTCGAGCCATTGATAGATGCAAGACCATCACGTGCCTGAAGTCCGGGAATTGGTATGCCGGCTTTTTCAAATGCAACTTTTGTGGGCATTCTTTCGCCCTGATAGAATGACTCACCTTCGCCCATAAGAGAGAGAGCCATTTGTGACATAGGTGCTAAGTCTCCGCAAGCTCCCACCGAACCTTTCTGACAAACAACGGGAGTTACTCCTTTGTTTAGCATTTCGGAAAGAGTGAGTGTGATTTCAGGGCGACAACCGGAATTTCCGTGAGCATGGACATTAATTCTTCCGGTAATTGCGCCGCGGACAAATTCCTCACGCGTCGGCTCACCAATACCTGCTGCATGATTATAAATAAGATATTTTTGGAACTCTTTTATTTGCTCGTCATTCAGAACTATTTCCGAAAATTCACCGATGCCTGTATTAACACCATACATAATTTCACGTTTTTCGATTTTATCTTCAAGTAAAACGCGGCATTTTTTTATACGTTCAATAGAATCAGCACTTACTTCTACTTTTTCATTGTTTCTTGCAATCATGACTAATTTTTCGATAGTCAATCCGGCACCATTTAATTTGATTGCCATATTTTTAATCCTTATTTTTAACGAATTTACAATTTGTAAAAATACAAAATTACAAAATTTTAACGAATTTAAATTATTTTTGTGACAATTCTTTACAAAATTCGATTGCTATTTTTGATTATATTTATTTAAATTTCATTTTAACCCGTTTTATTTTCTAAATTGTGATTTCAAAATATTGTTAATCAGGAAAAAATATACTTTTTTTTGATAATTTCGAGTTACTATTCAACTTTTCAAATAATAACAGCTTGAAGCAAAAGTTAAATGATTTAACTGATATTTCCAATATGATTATTTGTATAGAAATTATTGATATAAGAGGCAAAACGATTGAAATCATTTTTGCAGTTTTCTAACTAAATCAATGAAATTAACAAAAATTATCATAAAAATTCTTAAATTAAAAATCTTTTTAGTAAATTTGAATTTATTTTAAATGTAATTACTATAATTATTAATAGAATTTGTATTTTTACTTAAACTTGGAAAGTCATATGAATATCAAAGAAAGAGTTGCAGCGCTAAGAGCTGAAATGAAACAAAAAAATATTAAAGCATATATAATTCCGAGCACAGACCCTCATATCAGCGAGTATGTTGCAGAATGCTGGACTTCACGCTCATGGATTAGCGGATTTACTGGTTCTGCCGGCACAGTTGTAATTACTGATACTGACGCAGGTCTATGGACAGATTCCCGCTATTTTCTTCAAGCTGATAATGAATTAAAAAATTCAGGTATCTCACTTCATAAACTTGGGCTACCGGAAACTCTTGACTATCCTGAATGGCTGGGGAAAAACCTGCAAAAAGGTGATACAGTAGGATTCGATGGTAAAGTTGTTACTGTCGCTCTTGCAAAAAAAATGGAGAAACTTTTCTCCTTCAAAGGAATACATTTAAATACTGAATATGATTTCTTCGAAAAGATTTGGATTGACAGACCCTCTATTCCCGATAATAATATTTTTGAACACAAAATTGAGTATGCAGGTAAATCACGAGTTGAGAAAATTGCTGATGTACAAAAATCTATGACGAATCAAGATGCAGACTATCATATAATTGCCACTCTTGACGACATCAATTGGTTATTTAATATTCGAGGGCGCGATGTTATTTTTAATCCTGTAGCAGTCTGCTATGCTGTAATAACAAAAAATTCTGCCGAACTGTTTATTGACGACAAAAAGATTACAGATGATATAAGGCAGATACTTACTGATGACGGTATTACTTTGAAACCATATAATTCGATAGCAGAAAGAATCTGCTCATTTGAAAACAGCAAAAATGTTCTTATTGATATTAACAAAGTAAATTTATGGCTTTATCAGGCTATACCTTCTGCTTGTACAATCATCGAAGGCAGCAATATTTCTACACTAATGAAAGCCTGCAAAAACGAAACTGAAATTCAGGGGATGAAAAACGCTTTGCGTCGCGATGCAGTTGCTATGATCAATTTCTGGCAATGGCTTGAAAATACTGTTGGAAAAGAGCAAATTACTGAAGTTACGGCTATGGATAAAATCCGTGAGTTCAGGTCAGAAATTCCGCTATATTTCGGAGAAAGTTTTAACACTATCGCCGGTTATCTTGGCAATGGGGCTATCGTGCACTATGGCGCTAGCAAAGAATACGCAGCTGAAATCAAGCCCGAAGGATTTTTCCTATTTGACTCAGGTGGTCAATACTATGATGGCACAACCGACATAACTAGAATGTTCCACCTTAGTGAGCCAACCCAGCAGGAAAAGACTGATTACACACTTGTTCTGAAAGGACACATTAATTTATCACTTGCACAATTCCCACTAAAAACCCGTGGCTCTCAGCTTGATATTCTTGCAAGAAAAGCTTTGTGGGACAGAGGTCAAAACTATTTGCACGGTACAGGTCATGGAGTAGGCTGCTTTATGAATGTTCATGAAGGACCACAAAATATCAGAATGGACGAAAATTCTACTACACTTGAACCCGGAATGATTTTATCCAATGAGCCCGGACTTTACAGAGCAGGCTTGTACGGAATTAGAATCGAAAATCTTGTTTTAGTTGTAAATGGAGAAAAAACAGAGTTTGGACAATTCCTGAAATTCGAAAATCTTACTCTATGTCCAATTGATACAAAAGCTATTGATAAATCATTGCTTTCAGAGCAGGAAATTAATTGGTTTAATGATTATCACAAGACAGTTTACAGCGAAGTTGCTCCTCTTCTTGATGATGAGAAACGCAGATTCCTTGCTGAAAAAACTAAAGCGATTTAATTATATTATTTATAAAGCATAATATATGGCAAAATTACTATATACTCAAAGCAACAAACGGCTTATACTTATTAAGTCGTTTGTTGGAGTATTAATATTTACTATTTTGGGAGTAATGATTTACTTAGTATTTCAAAACAACTCAAGCGATGAAAAGGGATATGATAAAATTCAAAGTTTTGAAGCTGATGATTATAAATCATTAAATATTAATGACATCAGTATATTGCTCGGAAATTATCAGGGTGTAAGGGAAAACGTGGACGGCAGTATTGAAGCAGTTCTTATGCAAATTTCCGATGTCAAAGCTCATGACAATTCTTTTAGTTATGTTCTGAATATAGGTACCAATACAAGATTTTCTGGTATTGGTCAACTGATTGCAGAAAAAGAATTAATCATTGCTGATATGATTGGTGATCTGAAATATAGTATCAATTATAATAAACAAATAATCTTGAAAACATCGGATAGCCAATCAAACACTAAATACAAACTAATTCAGGAGATGAGATGAAATACTTTTTAATGATTTTTTTAGTGATATTTTCATTGGGATGCAGCGAAACAAAGGAAGAACCAATTGACAACTTAAGCGACAACAACAGAGAATTGGATTCTTCACAAGTTAGAGAAATCGAATTTCAAAGAATTCAGGACAGCATTCTAAAAAATTATTCTAATGCCATAAAGCTAATAAATCAAATTGATTTTGAACTTAGCAGAATTGCAAATGCATCACCAAGTGCCGAGACCTACAGCCTCGAGATGGAAGTTTTACAAAAGATTGATTACTTATCATTCCAGCTTAAATCAAGGAATGATGATATCAACAAACTCGAAATAAAACTTAAAAGCCTCAGCAAAGATAATGCCGAGTATATCGAAAGAATCAAAACACTCGAAACAATTATTGCAGAAAAAGATAAAATTATCGAAAATCAGAATCGTCGGATTTTCAATCTTGAAGGCGAGCTGGCTCAGACAAAATCCGAAAGGGATAATGTGATAGCAGAAAAAGAAAATATTGAAAAGTTTGCAGTAAAAACTGAAAAAGAAAAAAACACTGCTTTTTATATTGTTGGAAAAGAAAAAGAATTAGAGAATAAAAAGGTCATAAAAATGGAAGGCGAAGGTTTTCTGGGTATTGGTGGCAGATATGTGCCATCAACAGATGCCGATTTAAGTCTTTTCCAAAAAATCGATATCCTTTCTGATACAATGATAGCAATACCAAACAATGTGAAGAAATTTGAAATTATTTCAACTCATAGCAGAAGGATGCTTGAACTGTACAAGTCAGAATCAGGAATGGACTATTTAAAAGTGAATTCGCCCGATATCTTTTGGCGGACTGATAAGACATTAATCATTGTTGTTGAATAGTTTACGTAAAATAAAATGATAAAAAAAATTACAATTATTTTGTTGCTCTGCTCATTTTCATACTTAAATGCGCAGGACACTACAGCAACCCAATTAAATTGGAAACACGGCGGATTAGCCGGATTAAACTTTTCTAATGTCGGACTATCCAACTGGGCGGGCGGTGGTTCGGATATGATTTCAATCACAGGTGTCACCAACCTTTTTGCTGTTTATAAAACAGACAACATGACTTGGGATAATACACTTGACCTTGGTTATGGCGTGGTTAAACAAGGCAGCGAAGATTTAAGAAAAAGCGATGACCGACTTATTTTCTTATCAAAGTTAGGCTACAACGCTACATCAAAATTACTTTATACAGCGCTGCTTGATTTTCGTACACAGTTTGATTTAGGTTACGATTATTCAAAAGCAGACCCAAATACCGGAAGCGCACTTTTAATTTCAGATTTCATGTCTCCTGCTTATCTCAATCTTGGTCTTGGTATGAATTACAGACCCGATGATTACTGGCAATTTTTCCTATCAGCAATATCTAATCGTTTGATAATTGTTTTAAATGAAGAATTGTCAAATCAAGGTGCTTATGGAGTAAATCCCGGTGAAAAAGTATTTAGCCAGCTTGGTGCATCTGCAAATATTATTTTTCAAAAAGATATTTTTGATAACGTAAATTTCCGTTCAAGACTTAATTTGTTTTCGGCATACAACCGATTTACTTCAGTGGTTGTAACATCTGAAACTGCATTAAATATGAAAGTTAATTCTTTTATCAATGCAAGCTTCAATCTTGATGTTATTTATGACGACAAAGTAAGCATACTTCGTAATGACGGAACTCGTGGACCTTCCACCCAAATTCGCCATGTCATAGGCATCGGTATTGCCTATAAATTCGGGCACGATAGAGAAACAAAGTAAATTTTTTGAATAATTCAATAATATATAAGCATAAATATGCCAGGATATATAAGTAAAGATTTTGTACACTTCGGATGCGGATTACCACTTAAACCGGATAGCGTTTGGACTTCTATTCCATATTCAGTACAAAAAAATATTCGCAAAGCAGAAAGCTCGGGTGTTACAATAAAAAAAGTTTTAGGCAAGAAGGGCGATATTGTTATTTTAAGGTCAATGTGGTATGACCCGAACGACCCGAATATGCCTTCCGATTTATCCGAAAACGAATTTATGTTTATTGCCTATGACAAAACAGAATGTCCGGTGGGAGCAGTTATACTTCTGCCGGTTGGCAATCACCTGTTTTTAAATAATCTGGCAGGTAGTGAAGAAGGGAAAAAATTGCGTGTACAGGATTATATCTTGTGGCATTGCGTGAATTATTTCTCCGATTCGGATTATAAATATATAGATGTCGGAGTTTCCTACCGCCAAACTTTATATGATTTCTTCAAAAAGTGGCAAGTGATTTCATATCCGGTTATTTTCAACGTACCTCAAAATAAGCTAAATATATCTATTTACCCTTTCAATTCTTACTTATATAACTCTTACCCTGATGATAGTAAAATTAAATATGTCGAAAATGAATTTTCAAAAATATTGAATAACAGAAAATATACTTTTGTTCCAAATATTGAAGAAGCAAAAAAAATACTTCACAGATTAAATTATGAATATATCGAAAGAACCTATACATTTGATGATATATCTTCCGAAAATCCTTTCGTAATTGATTTAACAAAAATATTTTCTGTTCAGTTTGGTGTCCTGATTGTTAATTTACAAATTGATGATAAAGCGATGTGGAACGTACATCGAGCCTGGGATCCATTTAAAAAGAATATCTCTTACACTAATTTGGCAGATGAATTGTTAAATTTTGATCTGATAATTGCCAAGCGAAAGAGAAATATAGAAATTATTGGTAATTACTTTTCACTTGAAGACATCCGATGCAACAAAAAAGATGAATTAATTCCATCGGCATTTTATTTCATTTACCAGCTTAACAACAACTATCACAATAAGTTAAATGACTTTGCAATACCCCACTATTTCAATTCAGAAACCAATGAAATTGGAATTCCAATTCACCAAAATATAAAAAAAAGTGAATTAGAGTATTTGTACGCAATTTTCAGAGGAGTTCTTAACTTGTGTAGCGAGTGGGAATTTACCGGCAAATACAGCGACCTTAAGTAATTTCATAAATTTTTTATACTAAATTATTTAATATTTGGCACGAAAATAGATATAATGAGAATATATTTTTTATTATATTATTTCAGGCTTCAGAAATGGTTGCTTATCAGGATAATCTGAATACAAACATTATTAATAAAATTAGCAAAACGCATTACGGTAGATTCCATATAAATTTTGAAGGCAGTAATCTTCGAAAGGAAAACAAACTTAACATTATTGATGACGGTATTGACCTCAACGATATAATGACAGACTTTCCTGAAAGTCGTTTTTTAATACGTGTCAAAGGCAACTCTATGACAGGCGCAGGAATCAATGATGGTGACTTATTACTTGTAGACTGCATAAAATCTCCATCGCACAATAACATTGTTGTTGCAGCAATTAATAATAAAATTGTAGTAAAACGATTGCACTACTCATATAAAGAAACAATGCTCTTGTCAGAAAATGAAAATTATTTACCAATAAGACCTAAAGAAACAGATAATTTCAAAATCTGGGGTGTGGCAATTATGGTAATCAAAGATATGAAATAAATAATAGGGTAAGATTTACGAGGAAACGCCCTGAAAAGAAAGCCTGTGCACTCCCCCCTGCACAGGTTTTTTTATAAAAACCTGACTTTTAGAATAGAGAAATCGTCTTTTTGCTTACTGAACTCGTATAAATTTTTGACAAACTGCTGAAGTTCTTTAAGTTCTTTATCTGCTCTGCTATGTCTTGCCTCTAAAAACAAACGCATATCATCTATTCCCCAATTTTTACCATCCGGCTGATTCAAATCAAATGTACCATCAGAAAATATATAGATATCTGTATTGGGTTCAATAATACAAGTTTTTGATTTGAATTCATACTTATCCAAACCACCGATAATAAAATTAGGAGACGACAGAAATTCAGTACTCCCATTAGGAAAAGAAATCACCGATGGAGGATGGCCTGCTGCAGCATATCTCAACTCACGAGAGTCAACATTAAAAACACCATACCACATAGTGAAATACAAACCATAATGTTCATGAATCTGAAATAATTTATTCAATGCTGAAAATACAGATTCAGGATTTAAAAAGTCTGTATCGGCAAGATTCAAATATTTCAGTGTATTCATAAGTGATATTGAATACATTCCGCTTGCAATACCGTGTCCACTGACATCAAAAAGGTACATTACAAAATTTTTATCATCAATCCAATTATATCCGAATGCATCACCACCGAGTTTGGCATTTGGCATATATTCCCAAAAAGTATGCACATATTTATCCGAAAAAGGTGCCGGAAGTAAAAATCTAAAATACTCAGCAGCTATTGAGAGCTCTTCATTGAGTTTATCATTCATCAATTTAATCTCTTCGCTTTGATAAATAAGCAAATCACGCGAAAATTTGAGCTCAAGCTGATTTTCAATACGGGCTAAAACCTCCTGCTTCTGAAAAGGTTTTGTTATAAAATCAACGCCACCGACCGAAAAACCTGTAACAATATCTTTAGTTTCATGTTTAGCAGTAAGAAAAATAACCGGAACATCTTTTAGCTTTTCATCTTTTTTTAGTTCACGACAAACATCAAAGCCGTCTATTTCAGGCATCATAACATCAAGTAAAATTAGGTCAGGATGGATATTTTTTGCAGTATTCAAAGCCTGACGTCCATGTATAGAAACTGAAATATTATATCCGCTTTCAATAAGAAGATTGCCGACAATTTGTATATTGCCGACAACATCATCAACGATTAAAATTAAAGGTTTTTTTGTAAATTTCATTTTTTATTTGAGAAATATTTTTCTCTTACAAATAAGCAAATTATTATTTTAAATTTTTCACAATTATATTTTAAAAGTAATCAATTTAAATGAAATAAAAAAATCATATTAACTAATATAATTAAACATTGACTATTGATTATATATATTTTACATAATGTTGGGTTTATTTACGGATTTTTTCATAACAATCAGTGCTGAAATAGCAGATGATATAATACCCATAACAACAGCACCAAACATACTTTTAAATATGTAACTTTGAAAAGAGAAATATTTAGTAGCTTCCTGCTCAGAAATAATTCCCTGACGAATAGATTCATTGATAATGTTATTAAAATAATCCGGTGAGATTATATAATGAGTCAACAATTGATTAAGTGGAACAAGTAGTGATATAAATACAGTAATTATCAAACCGGTCTGAAAACCCTGCTGCCAAGAAATTATTCCATTATAATTATTCTTTCTTTTTTCCAAAAGTGCAAATACATATACAAGAATAGCAGGAATTGCAAATAAATTCGTAATAGTGGCATGGTTAGATATATTCTCGTCATGCAAACCCGAAAACTTTTCCATAGATATCCACATAAGACTCATAACGGAAAAAACTAAAGCCCATTTAAATTCAACAGAATATTTCTTCATAAAAATTAATATTTATAAAAACATTATTTAGTAATGCAAATATACGAGTAATTAATTACAAAAAAAAGCCTGACACATAATTGTATCAGGCTCATCTTAAAGATAGCTTGGCGACGACCTACTCTCCCACAAGGCTGCCCTAGCAGTACCATCGGCCCTGTGGAGCTTAACTACTCTGTTCGGAATGGGAAGAGGTGTACCCTCCACGGTATAGCCACCAAGCAAATTTTCTAAAAAATAAAAGAACTTAAACTGGAGATTTGAAGTAAGTTATAAGTCTGCTTAATTAGTAAGTACCAAATAAGCTTAGAAACTTTGATATAACAACCAAAGAAATTCGGAAAGCCCATGGATTATTAGTACTTCTCGGCTGAATGTATTACTACACTTACACCTGAAGCCTATCAACCAAGTAGTCTACTTGGATCCTTAGAGATACCTAATCTTGGGGTAGGTTTCGTTCTTGAGATGCTTTCAGAACTTATCCTTTGCGGACATGGCTACTCTGCAATGCCACTGGCGTGACAACAGATACACCGTCGGTCCGCTCACTCCGGTCCTCTCGTACTAAGAGCGGGTCCCCTCAAGTATCTTACGCCCACACTGGATAGAGACCGAACTGTCTCACGACGTTCTGAACCCAGCTCACGTACCGCTTTAATTGGCGAACAGCCAAACCCTTGGGACCTTCTCCAGCCCCAGGATGCGATGAGCCGACATCGAGGTGCCAAACCTTGCCGTCGATGTGAACTCTTGGGCAAGATCAGCCTGTTATCCCCAGCGTACCTTTTATCCTTTGAGCGACGGCCCTTCCACTCGGAACCGCCGGATCACTAAGACCTGCTTTCGCATCTGCTCGACTTGTATGTCTCACAGTTAAGCCACCTTATGCCTTTATACTCTACGCACGATTACCAACCGTGCTGAGGTGACCTTTGTAAGCCTCCGTTACCATTTAGGAGGCGACCGCCCCAGTCAAACTACCCGCCTAACACTGTCCCCGCGGATCCACTCCGCCGGGTTAGAATCCAGCTATAACAAGGGTGGTATTTCACCAGTGACTCCACAAAGCCCACAAGCTCTGCTTCGCAGTCTCCCACCTATCCTACGCATGTTATAACCAAACCCAATATTAGGTTATAGTAAAGGTGCATGGGGTCTTTCCGTCCCAGTGCGGGTAACCGGCGTCTTCACCGGTACCACAAGTTCACCGAGCTCGCGGTCGAGACAGTGCCCAGATCGTTACACCATTCGTGCAGGTCGGAACTTACCCGACAAGGAATTTCGCTACCTTAGGACCGTTATAGTTACGGCCGCCGTTTACCGGGGCTTCAATTCAGGGCTTCGCTTGCGCTAACTCCTCCTTTTAACCTTCCGGCACCGGGCAGGTGTCACACAATATACATCCTCTTTACGAGTTAGCATTGTGCTGTGTTTTTGTTAAACAGTCGCCTGGGCCATTTCTCTGCGGCCTCATTGCTGAGGCACCCCTTCTCCCGAAGTTACGGGGTCAATTTGCCGAGTTCCTTAACCGCGACTCACTCGCGCGCCTTAGTATACTCAACCCATCTACCTGTGTCGGTTTGCGGTACGGTCACCTATTCTCGCTTTTCTCGGCAGCTTAGAACCATACCGGGATAGCCATTAACCCGGCATGACATTTCAACTGCGTCACTTTTATTAAATAGGTGGTTCAGGAATATTTTATTTTGCCTGATTACCATCGACTACGCCTTTCGGCCTCGCCTTAGGAGCCGACTAACCCTGAGTTGACGAACAGAGCTCAAGGAAACCTTAGACTTTCGGCGTTAGGAATTCTCATCCTAATTATCGTTACTTATGCCAACATTTGCGCTTCTGTACGCTCCAGCAAAGCTCACGCTTCACCTTCACCGCCTACAGAATGCTCCCCTACCACTCAATAAATTGAGTTCTAGACTTCGGTGATATGCTTAGTCCCGGATATTGTCGGCGCTGAATCGCTCGACCAGTGAGCTATTACGCACTCTTTAAATGAATGGCTGCTTCTAAGCCAACATCCTGGCTGTCACCGCAACTCAACATCCTTTCTCTGTTAGCATATACTTTGGGACCTTAGTCGTAGATCTGGGTTGTTTCCCTCTCGGCCGTGAAACTTATCTCACACGGCCTCACTCCCGAGAAACATGTATCCGGAATTTGTGGTTTGTCAGGGGTCGGTACCGCTGTAACGGCCCTAGCCCTATCAGAGCCCTACCTCCGGGACACTATCTCGAGGCTGTACCTAAATACATTTCGGGGAGTACGAGCTATAACCGAGTTTGATTGGCCTTTCACCCCTATCCACAGTTCATCCAAATGGTTTTCAACCCAAACTGGTTCGGACCTCCACGTAGTGTTACCTACGCTTCATCCTGACCATGGATAGATCACACGGTTTCGCGTCTGCCGCTGCATACTAATCGCCCTATTCAGACTTGCTTTCGCTACGGGTACGTTTCTGAGAAACTTACCCTTGCATGCAACGAGCAACTCGTTGGCTCATTAAGCAAAAGGCACGTGGTCACTTTCGCTCCCACCGTTTGCAAGCATACGGTTTCAGGTTCTATTTCACTCCCTTCTGAAGGGTTCTTTTCACCTTTCCCTCACGGTACTGGTACACTATCGGTCACAGAGGAGTATTTAGCCTTGGAGAGTGGTCTCCCCAGATTCCCGCAAAATTCCACTTGTTTCGCGGTACTCAGGATACCTCATGCCCGAATCAGGATTTCACTTACAGGACTATCACCTTCTATGGTTGGCCTTCCCATGCCATTCTGTTATCCTTCAACGTAGCGTCTAGAGGTCCTACAACCCCGAAGTGCGTACACTTCGGTTTGGGCTTTTCCCGTTTCGCTCGCCGCTACTCAGGGAATCTCATTCGATTTCTTTTCCTCCGGGTACTAAGATGTTTCAATTCCCCGGGTTAGCTCACTTTCGTGTGACAGAACATTACTTCTGTCGGGTTTCCCCATTCGGAAATCTACGGATCACAGCTAATTTCCAGCTTCCCGTAGCTTATCGCAGGTAGTCACGTCCTTCATCGCCTCTCTGTGCCAAGGCATCCACCGTATGCCCTTAATATCTTAACGAATTTCTTTGGTCGAATATACCAAGTCTCTAAACTTGATTTATTTGATACTTACTAATTAAAAAGACTCTAACTTACTTCTGAGATATTATTAAAATATCCCCATTCCAATTATCAATGTACTAATTTTTGTGGACCCTAACGGGATCGAACCGTTGACCTCCAGAATGCAAATCTGGCGCTCTCCCAGCTGAGCTAAGGGCCCTGAAGTATTTCAAGAGCTTACCGCGCCTAACATGTGGGCCTGAATTGACTTGAACAATCGACCTCACGCTTATCAGGCGTGCGCTCTAACCAGCTGAGCTACAGGCCCATGTTTTCAAGGAACCTCTTAGGTATATCAGCATCTAGCTGACTGAGCAAAGGACCATTTACAATGAACACTAAGTTCACTGAAAACAGA
Organism: Ignavibacteriota bacterium; assembly: GCA_019637995.1. Taxonomy (NCBI): domain Bacteria; kingdom Pseudomonadati; phylum Ignavibacteriota; species Ignavibacteriota bacterium. The sequence goes on along the minus strand of JAHBUQ010000002.1, from coordinate 917,535 downwards.
AAGTATAAAAGTTAACAGCCTATTGTTTTATTATGTTTCTTGCGAAACTCTTTAAAGGAGGTGATCCAGCCGCACCTTCCGATACGGCTACCTTGTTACGACTTAGCCCCAGTCACTGATTTCGCCTTAGACGTTATTGCTAACGGCTTTGGGCGCCCCCAGCTTCCATGGCTTGACGGGCGGTGTGTACAAGGCCCGGGAACGTATTCACCGTGGCGTGCTGATCCACGATTACTAGCGATTCCAGCTTCATGGAGTCGAGTTGCAGACTCCAATCCGAACTGAGACAGGTTTTGGGGATTTCCTCAACCTCGCGGTTTTGCCCATTGTACCTGCCATTGTATTACGTGTGTAGCCCCGGACGTAAGGGCCATGATGACTTGACGTCATCCCCACCTTCCTCACCACTTGCGTGGGCAGTCTCCTTAGAGTGCCCAGCTTAACCTGCTGGCAACTAAGGATAGGGGTTGCGCTCGTTGCGGGACTTAACCCAACACCTCACGGCACGAGCTGACGACAGCCATGCAGCACCTATACAGATGTCCCGAAGGAAAGCTCCCTTTCAGGAACGGTCATCTGCACTTCGAGCCCGGGTAAGGTTCTTCGCGTTGCATCGAATTAAACCACATAATCCACCGCTTGTGCGGGCCCCCGTCAATTCCTTTGAGTTTCAACCTTGCGATCGTACTCCCCAGGTGGTATGCTTAACGAATTTTCTCCGGCACTAAGCTCTAGGAGCCTAACACCAAGCATACATCGTTTAGGGCGTGGACTACCAGGGTATCTAATCCTGTTTGATCCCCACGCTTTCGTGCCTAAGCGTCAGTTATGAGCCAGATAGCCGCCTTCGCCACTGGTATTCCTCCTGATATCTACGCATTTCACCGCTACACCAGGAATTCTACTATCCTCTCTCACACTCAAGACCTGCCGTATCAGAGGCACTTCCCGGGTTGAGCCCGGGTCTTTAACCCCTGACGCACAGATCCGCCTGCGCACCCTTTATACCCAGTAATTCCGGACAACGCTTGGACCCTACGTATTACCGCGGCTGCTGGCACGTAGTTAGCCGGTCCTTCCTTTGATGGTACAATCCCAGTCCCCCGAGGGGACTTTTTTTCCCATCCGACAGCGGTTTACAAGGCGAAGCCCCTTCATCCCGCACGCGGCGTCGCTGCATCAGAGTTTCCTCCATTGTGCAAAATTCCTCACTGCTGCCTCCCGTAGGAGTCTGGACCGTGTCTCAGTTCCAGTGTGGCTGATCGTCCTCTCAGACCAGCTACTGATCGCAGCCTTGGTAGGCCATTACCCTACCAACAAGCTAATCAGACGCAGACTCATCCCTATCCGTTACCTTTGACACATTGTGCCTCATCCGTTTTTAGCACCAATTTCTTGATGTTATTCCGGAGATAGGGGCAGATTATCTACGCGTTACTCACCCGTGCGCCAGTGACTCCGAAGAGCCCCTTGACTTGCATGTGTTAGGCACGCCGCCAGCGTTCGTCCTGAGCCAGGATCAAACTCTCCGTTGTGTTTAGTTTGATCTTTATTTTCTAGTTGAAAATTAGGCTATGGAATTGACAGTTCGCTCTATATTGCTACTGTCTTGTTAACTTTTTATACTTCCTGTTTTCAATGAACTTTTTTTTCATTCCCGTTCTTTAACGGGACTGCAAAAGTAATACTAATTTTTATTCTGTGCAAGAAAAATTTTAAATATTTTCTTTTTTCAGTTCTGCATTTTTGCAGGGCTTCAAAAATAATACTAATTTTTATTCTGTGCAAGAAAAATTTTACTTTTAATGAACTTTTTTTCGTTTCCGAAAATTTTCTCTGCAAATGTTTCTTAAAATCGCAATTGACAGAGCTTACAAAAGTAACACTTTTTCAAATTCTGTGCAAATTATTTTTTTATATTTTTGCAAATATTTTTTTTGCGACTTTCAATGAACATTTCTGAAAAACTTAATTTTATTCAAATCGTGTTTGACAGAGCTTACAAAAGTAATACTTTTTCAAATTCTGTGCAAATTATTTTTTTATATTTTTGCAAATATATTTTTTTTGCGACTTTCAATGAACATTTCTGAAAAACTTAATTTTATTCAAATCGTGTTTGACAGAGCTTACAAAAGTAACACTTTTTCAAATTCTGTGCAAATTATTTTTTTATATTTTGCATATTCTGATAAAATCTTATCAATATTTTTCTAAATAATAAAATGTTCGAATCACCATTATCACTCTAATTACGCTCATTATCAGCCTTTACAGAAATTTCATTTAATCTTATAATTTATAAAAAAACTGCAATATTTTTACAATATTGCAGTTTGTTCAAATAATAACAACTATTTCAAAATAGAATTTGTCTATTTTTTTGTATAACTTTCCATCATTTTTTTCAATTCATCAAGATTATCAGCCGACAAATTTTTTGCATTACTCATAAAAGGAGTCAGCAGGTCAATTGGAATCGGGAATAAAATTGTAGAATTCTTCTCGGTTGCCACGTCTGCAAGTGTTTGCAGGAACCTGAGCTGTAGTGCGATTGGCTGTTTGGATATTTGTTCAGCTGCATCAGCAAGCTTTTTCGCTGCCTGGAATTCACCATCAGCATTGATGACTTTAGCTCTTCTTTCACGCTCGGCTTGTGCCTGCTTAGCCATTGCACGTTGCATTTCGAGCGGAAGATCTATCTGCTTAACTTCAACAGCTGTTACCTTAATGCCCCATGGCTCAGTGTGCTCATCAATAATTTGCTGTAGCTGAAGATTGATTTTATCCCTATCTGAGAGAAGTTCATCAAGTTCGGACTGACCAAGTATACTTCTGAGCGTAGTTTGAGCAATTTGGTTTGTGGCATACAGATAATTCTCAATTGCTACTACTGCCTTATCCGGGTAGACAACTCTGAAATACAGAACTGCGTTGACTTTTACCGAAACATTATCTTTGGTAATGATATCCTGCGGTTCAACATCCATTGTAATCGTTCTTAAACTAACACGAACCATCTTATCAATTAATGGTACAAGGATTATAAGCCCGGGACCTTTGAAACCGATTAGTCTTCCAAGTCGGAAAACTACGGCACGATCATACTCTTTAATTACTTTTACCGATGAATATATCAAGTAAACTACTATAAAAACGAGAAAAATCATTATTTCCATAAATGCTCCATGTTATTTGAAAAATGTAAATAATTTTATGTAAATATAAGACTTATAATTTTTAGTTCAAAATTATATTTTGATAATAACAAAAAGTATATAATAATTGTTTACTGAACCTTTTAAATGATTACTTTTGCAATATATTTTTTTAAATTCAGGAATATAATAATGCTTTGTATATATAATAATTCAAATGAACCATATTATAATATGGCTGTTGAGGAGTATTTGTTCAAGAATTTCAATGATGATATTTTTATGTTGTGGCGCAATGATAATGCAATCATTGTTGGCAAACACCAGAACACATTAGCCGAAATTAATATTGATTATGTCAAAGAAAAAGACATTAAAGTAGTTAGACGCCTATCCGGTGGCGGTGCTGTTTTCCACGATTTGGGGAATCTTAACTTCACTTTTATTATGAATTCAGGAGAAGGCATGCCTGTTGATTTTCGTAAATATACCGAGCCGATACTTGATGTTCTTCAAAAGCTTGATGTTCCTGCAAAATTTGAGGGTAGAAATGATTTGACTATTGACGGGCGAAAATTCTCCGGTAATGCTATGCACGTTGTCAGAAGTCGCGTCCTGCAGCACGGCACCTTGCTTTTTGCCTCAGAGATGAAAGACCTTAGTGAAGCTCTCAAAGTCAACCCAGCAAAATATCAGGATAAAGCTGTTAAATCTGTACGCTCAAGAGTAACCAATATTTCCGAGCATTTAAAATCTCCGTTAAGCCTTGATGATTTCTCATCTATGATTATGCAACATATTATGGCTAAATATGAAGACTGCAAACTATATGATTTAAATGACCGCGATATAACGAATATTTCTGCTCTTGCAGAATCTAAATACTCAACCTGGGACTGGAATTTCGGCTATCAGGCAAAATACGATTTCTCGCACTTCATCAAATCAAGCGGCGGTAGTATTGAAATCAATCTGAATGTAACCGATGGAATTATTACAAAATGCAAGATTTTCGGCGATTATTTCAATACTAAGGATACTGAAGATTTGGAGCAGATATTCACTGGAATAAGGCATGAGGAGAGCTCCTTGAGAGAGGTGATGTCTAAAATCAATATCGAAGATTATTTCCGCGGAGTTCGTCTTGATGAGCTGATTGAGGGGATGTTTTAATTCTTTTGAAATACATTTGATATAGTCAATCACACTTCCTAAGGTTATTTATTTCGTATATCTGGAAGAAGAAGGTTTCTATATGAATTATTGAGCAATATATGATATTCACAAATGGAGATGCTTTTTTAAAATAATTTAAGTCTTTAATATAAGAAACGATGTTGAAGAAACAGGTCTCATTTGGATTCTGATTTATTTTAGTATATCCCTTAAAAAATCAGAATGATGGTGCATAGTATAATTTATTCATGGTTATTAAACCCATCTTCATAACAATCAGACTAATGACCGAAACCAAATATGAAAAAATAATATTTCATTACATTTTGAGCATGAATTTTAATATCGAATACTTCCAACGCCCTTCTGCGTCCTGCTTCTCCAAAAGATTTCAGCAAATCGCTGTCATTCATAAACTGAATAATTGCACTTGCAAGCTCCTTAGGATTTTTCTCTCCAACTAAGATTCCTGTTTGGCTAGTTACAGCTTCTCTAACACCTTTCACATTTGTTGCAATAACCGGTGTGGCGCAAGCCATTGCCTCAAAAAGAACCCGCCCCATCCCTTCAGTGCCCTCGTGAGATGGAAGCAGAAGCAAGTCGCTTGCCTGCATATATCTATGAATATTGCTTTGCTGTGAAAGTATTATGAAATTGTTTTTCAAATCATATTCATTGATTTTATCAATCATTTCACGATAAAAATCGTCGCTTGACGGTGTGCCGATAAGCAGAAATTTAAAATCAATATTAGTACTACTTGATTTTAATATTTTTGCGGCTTCTATAATATCATAAATTCCTTTTCCTATCTTGAATTGTCCTGTAAAATTAATCAGAAAGCAATTTCCGGGTAAATTTAGCTCACTCCGAATTTGATTTTTGTCATGAAGCGGAACAAATGTGTCGCACTCAACTCCATTATAAATAGTATGGTATTTTCTATCAATTTCTTTAAAATTTTCAAAACGATATTTTACATCATTTGAAATTCCGATTATACCGTCCGAAAATTTCACGGACAAATTATCTGTTTTTACTTTTCTTGTCAGTCTGACGTGCCAAATCATTTTTGCTTTGGTAAGTTTCTTTGCTAAGCCACCAATCAAGGAATCTCGCTCGTGGTCGGGATGAACGATATGAATATTATTTTGTTTAATGATATTTCTGATTGAAATAATATTTTTAATCTGTTGAAATATATGTTTTGGTTTAAGTGGAAGTAGCGGAACTATGAAACATTTACAATCTAATGCAGTTAAAACATCTTTTAGTTCGCCTTCTGATGGCAAGATTGCAAACGGAGTGATGCGACTTCTGTCCAAATTTTTAATTAAAGCAAGCATACTCTGCTGACCACCCATTTTTAAATCAGGAAAATGGCTTATATAAAGGACATTCAGCATATTGCTTTTCTATGAATAATCACAAAATTTAGCGTCAATTATTTTCCTCTGATAAACCATGCTTTAATAATTTTGCCATTCTGAACTTCGTAAATAGCTGTTGCGTGCACAATCTCACCTTCGACAAGACCTGCTACATGCTCTTCATCAATTACAAAATCACCGCAGGTGATTCTGCTTACTACTTCGCAATGCAGATTTTCACTTAGGTTGAACAAATCGCCATATATAGCAATAAGATTATCCCTGCCATCACAAAACAGCTCGCCGGTCTGCAATCTGAAAAGCTTAATATCATCAGAAAAGCAATTTACAAATTCTGATATACTTCTATTATTATAAGCTTCTAACTGCATTTTGACAGGCTCAGCCAGTTTATCGTCAATTTTTCTTTCCTGAACTGTAGAATGGGGCTCGCTTCGTTTAATTTCACTTTGTTCAATTCCTGATAAAACATAGATGAAAGCAAGAAGAGTCCCGAACATTACTAATAATTTTAACATTTTATTTTTTTAAACAACCTAATTTACAATACAAATTTATTTAAATACCTATCTATTTATAAGACTGAAAAAAGTCGAAAAAGTTTCATTATAATTTATAAAAATTAATTGAATTAATATCAGAATCGGTAATAAAACTATAAGCGAAAACTTGAACATATATGAGAAGAAATCAGGCATCTTGATTCCCTGCTCTTCGGCAATTGCTTTAACCATAAAATTAGGTCCGTTACCGATATATGTCATTGCTCCAAAGAACACAGCTGCAGTGGAAATAGCAATCATGATTTCCTGAGGAATACCAGCAACAATTGTGCCGTTAATCCGCTCAGGATTTACTGCCACAAGCCCAAGTTCCAAATAATAAAAAGTAACAGCTGTAGGAGTATTGTCTAAAAACGAACTTAATATACCCGTAGCATAATAAAACTGTCCGGCTGTCTGAATGCCCAGTTGGTTAGCATGTGCTTTCAAATATTCCAAAGCCGGTATCATAGTTAGAAATATTCCCACAAAGAGATAAGCTACTTCAAGAATTGGAGCCCAACTGAAATTATTTGCTTTTCGTATTTCATTTCCGGTTGTATATAAGGACAGCGATGCCATAACTATTAAAAATCCTTCCCTGAGAAATGAAAAATAATGATTACTATGAATGAAATCAACTGTTCCTTCATTTATAAAAGCAACTCCTATAACAACACCAATTAAAAATATGAAATTTCTTTTTCCAACAATTCTGATAGGCTTTATATTCGTTTTATCAAAGATTATATCCTGTGGCAATTCTTTACTATAAAAATATTTATCTACAAAATAATATACTGTAAGCAATAATATATTTGCGGTCAGCCACTCAGGAAACAACTTCAAAAACCAAAAGAACTCAGCACCACGCAAATACATCATAAATAATGGCGGGTCACCAAGAGGTGTAAGGAGTCCACCGCAATTTGCTACTATTGCTATGAAAAAAAGCACCGTATGAACTTTCAGTTTCCTTTCGTAATTTGTTTGCAACAGCGGTCTTATCAGTAGCATTGCTGCTCCGGTAGTTCCCATAAATGATGCAAGTACCGCCCCAATCATCAGAAATATCATGTTATTTTTTGGAGTTGCTTCAATGTCGCCCTTAATATGTATTCCGCCTGTGATGACAAATAAGGAGCCAAGTAAAATAATAAAAGGTATATAATCAAATAATAAAATATGCTCGATTTGATCTGAATAACCAACAAATATTAAATATATAGATGTTGGTATTGCAAGCGCTAATGATACAATCAACTTATTGCGATTGCTTTCCCAAAAATGATTTGCAAAAACAGGCATTGCAGCAATTGCGGCAAGCATAAGCACAAACGGCAACATCGAATACGCCGGCAAACTGTAAGTATGTTCCATTTCTTATAAATGTTCATCAATTTTAAAAAAGCAAAAGTATGAATTATTTTTCAGTTTACAATGAATAAAATATATTTTTATCATAATTTACTCAATTGATGTTATAATCGTGTCATTATATTTTATCACTTATCACTCTGCTGAGAAATAAACTTGACAGTGATACCACTTTTACAATTTAATATCCTAATTTAAACTATCTATCGTCTATAAGTTTTTATCATACTATATTATGTTAATTTATGCGAAATAAAACAGATAAGAATTCAGCTTATAAATTTTACTTTTCAGGTAAAATATTATTTACTTGTGTTTTATTTTTTTTTTCAGTTATAAATTTGCATAGTCAATGGATTCCTGCGGGTTCACCATCAGGTGGTTATATACAAAATCTTGTTTCTTTTAATGGCAATATATATGCAAATGCCATAAATTCAGGAATTTACAAAAGCACTTCACCTGATTATGTCTGGCAGTTAACTTCACCAAGAAATCATCCTTTAAGAGAAACTCAAGTTATATTTGCAGATAATTCTGTAATTTATGCTGCTACAATTCGGGACGGTTATTTTAAAAGCACCGATAACGGCAGTTCATGGGTCAAAATTCGAAATGGTACAGGTACCGGCGGAAAACCTCTGTTTACAAATAATATCAAAAAATACAGAAATGGAATAGCGTTTTGCACTGATGACGGAATATATATAACCAACGACCAAGGCGATACATGGATTCCTTTATTGACTGAAATCAATATGAACGTAATTGATATAGCCGAAGTTAATGAGACTACTTATATTATTGATATTAATGGCTTCCTTTTAGTCAGCCCAAATGGCACGCAATGGAACAGACTTACTTTTCCAAATTCTCCCAATCTGGAATTCTACAAATTATTCAGAGATGATAATTCACTCTTTTTTTGTGTTCATGACAGTCTTGGCTTCAGCGGATACAACTATAATATATTTAGAAAATTTGATTACGAAGATACTCTAAGACTTTATAATCCACAAGATTTTCAAAACAGATATATAATCAATACAAGCCAAAAAGGCTTAGACTTTGCTGTTTCCACATACAGAATACAGGATAACGCAATAGATTATAATGTGTTTGTATCCAATGATGAGGGTTTAAAGTGGAATTCTGTATTTGATACAACTATGTATTACAAGCTTATGCTTTCGCCTGCACTTACATTAGAAGGCAATTATGTTTTTGCCGGTACATATTTTGATGGCATAATTAGAATTAATGTTACAAACGGGCAGAAAACATTTCAAAGCAATAATATACATAATTTAATGATTACCTCACTTGCATTCAGAGGCAATGATTTTTATGCCGGAACTGCATTAACAGGTATTTACTATTCAGGCAACTCAGGATTAGGTTGGCAACAGCTTAAAGAAAGCCCCAAGCAAAATTCTGAAGAATACCTCCAAATTTTTAAGATTGGCTTTCTTAATGAAACTGTAATTGCAGCAACCCGCCAAGGTTTTCATAAATCAACCGATAAGGGTGAATCATGGCAAAGTATGGGTTTGTCTGACTATGTTATAATTGATATGTATATCGAAGGGAACCAAATCTTTGCAGCAGGGAATGTCTTTACGGGCAGTGTTTTTATATCCACAGATTCAGGGAATTCCTGGACAACAAGACAACTACCTGATGAATCTGTTATACAAGGGTTTTACAAGGATGGAAATAATTTTTTAGCAGTCACAAATCATGGTATATACCGTTCAACAAATATGGGAAATAACTGGAGTAAGGTTTTCTCGGATTTACCCGCAACCTCAGGTTTGCAGCGTATCATCCGAAGCGGAAACAACCTTCTTTCAACTTCTTCTGAGGGTGTATATATTTCAGGTAACAATGGCTTTTCATGGTTCAAAGCTGATAACACTTTGAGTAATTCCAATATTATAGATTTGCGAACATTTGGGAATTATGTATTTTGCTCTACTGACAGCAGCGTTTATATCTCTATGGATAATGGTTCAAACTGGGAGGATGTTAGTAAAGGACTTGGCAATAAACCGATAAGAGGATTTGCATCCAGACAAAATGATATATATTCATATTCATTCTATGATGCAATATTCAGAACAAATTTACAAACATTGTCAAAAATTAAAATTTCCCCTTTAAATGAAAATATTTTTTGCAATGATTATGAGTTCGTTATTAACTATACTTTGGATTCTGATATTGAATTTTCGAGTGATAATTTTTTCATAGCCGAACTATCAAATTCAAGCGGAAGTTTCGTAGATAATACAATAATAATTGGAACAATTCAGTCAACAAATTCAGGTATTATCTCAGCAAAAATACCTTCTGATATTACATTCGGTACTAATTACAGGATTAGAATCCGCTCGACTTCCCCTGAATATATAGGAATTGATAATCTTGCTAATCTGATAATTTTAGAAAGAAGTATTCCTCAAATAACAGGCGAAAACAGCGTTTGCTTAGGCGATACGACAGTTTTCAGCACTGAATTTAAATCCGGCTTTACTTACAAGTGGGAAGTAGAAAATGGTGAAATCATCGGAAATGATAACAACAGCACCGTCAGTATTGTCTGGAGTAATCCCGGAAGTGGCTCATTGAAAATTTTGCAGCAAAGCATTTCTGCTTGCAGTGATTCGAATTCTTTTAGTGTAATTATTAATCCGGCTCCTGAAAAACCTGTCATTACAGAAATTGATTCAATGCTCATCTCCTCAGCTGCTATTGGAAATCAATGGTACTTGGATGGTGATATTATATCAGGTGCAACTCAGCAGTCAATACGACCTGAGCAGGATGGCTATTATACTGTTCAGGTTGTTAATGAATGGGGCTGCAAGTCAGAAGTTTCGGATGAATATGCCTATATAAAATTTGAAGATAAGCTTGTTATATCAATTGATGATGCTGAAGCCACAGATGGAGAAATAGTTAGAATTAATGTCAGGCTATTGAAAAATTTGAAATTTTACGAATTAGATGTCCGAAGTATCAGGGCAAATCTTGTATTCAATGCCTCTCTTCTCTATCCATTATCTGATGACAAGGGCGTAATCATTGATGGCAAAAGATATATTCAGATAACACTTGATACAAATTATATCAATCAGGATATAATTAAGGTACTTGAGTTTACAGCAATGCTTGGAAATGCAGAAAGTACATATCTTGAGTTTGAAAATATATTCATAAATGAACTCCCTGAAAAAGATGTTGTTATTAATTCCGGAAAATTCTCACTACTTGATTTATGTTATGAAGGTGGAGTAAGACTTGTCACGAGTATGCAGTCTGCATCAATCATCAGCTTCAGCCCAAATCCTGCACTTGATAAAATCAGCTTTGCTGTAAGGGCAACAGAGCCTGCAAATGGAAGAATATACTTTCTTAATTCTGCGGGTGTAATAGAAGCAGAGATTTATAATGGACTTCTAAGCGATGGAATAAGTGAATTTTCTTACCCATTGAATAATTTTTCTTCAGGTGATTATTTGCTTGTACTTGAAAGCAATGGTGGTAAATCTGTTCAAAAAATTATTATTGCGAGGTAAGTTGTGAGGAATTTGGTTCATATAAACATAATACTAATAATCTTAGCCTCCTTAAATTTATCAGCAAATGACAGCAATAATTCATTCAAGCGATATGGTGTCTATGCTGGCTATGGTTTAGTTCGTGGAAATTCTGCTTTTTCTGCATTTCAGGGTATTCCGAACTGCTGTCCTGAATTTAAGAGAACCGACGGATACCAAGCATTTTTTGGTGGAATTTACGATTATTCCTTTGGAGAATATGGCATCGAAGGAAGACTTGGCGGGGAAATATACAGTGGCAGCTTTAAGCACAAAGAGCCAAGAATCTTTGGAATTAATGGAACCCCAACTCCCGGAAATTTCGAACACCATATTGATTTTGATATATATTCTATTAATTTTGACGCTCTTTTCAGAATGAATTTTTTGAAGAATTTCGGAATTTCCGCAGGAATTGGAACAAACTTTAACTTTTCCGGAAATTTCATACAATTTGAATCAGTTAGCTCATCAGCCGGAAGAGTAACTTTTGCAGATGCTGAGGGAAATAGCACAGGCTCTTCTGTGAGAAATCAATTCGAAGGTGAAATTCCCGAGCTTAGTAAAGTTCAATTTTCAATTCCGGTTAATATATACTATGAATTTAATTTAAAGAAAGACCGTTCATTGATATTAAGACCTGAGGCTGGATTTAGATATACTTTTAAAGAAACTGTAATGAACACCGACTGGAAATATTATGCAGCAAGAATTGGTGTATCACTGATTTTCTCAAACAAATCTTTTGAAGTTATTGAAGAACCCGAAATATCAGATACTGATTTATTAATGCTTGAACTTGAGGAAATTCGTCTGCGTGAAGAAAAACAAAAGCTCAGGCAAGCCGAACTTGAAGCAGAACTACTCAAAAAGCAACTCGAAGCCGAAAGTTTAGCACGCGAAATCAAATTAAGAGACAGTATAAATGAAGCTTCTGCTAAAAAAATGGAATTGCTTAGAGAAGAATTTGATATGCAAATCAAAGAGGAGAACCAAAAATATGGTGAGATATGCAAGTGCTATATAGTGCAGTTTATAAGCACAAGTAACAGGTCTGAAGCAGTTAAAGTAAAAAATTACATAACGAATGCCGGCTATACAAATATCATAATGACTGAATATAAGGAGCCCTATATGGGCGAGATTTTCTACCGAATTACATCCGATTGCTTCGATAATCATCTTGAAGCATTTGATTACAATGCTAAAATAATGCAGTCTGATTTAATTCTCAATTCCCGAATAATATGCAATAGGTAAATCCATAATGAAATATATTATAACTATACTCTTATTTATTATCTTTGCAAATTTATCAGCTCAGGATGAGTTGGGCGAAATGAGGCTGATTTTATTCAACAAAGTCGGACAAAAAGAAACCGTTAAGACATCAGAAAATATATCAATTATCTTCGGTTCGGATATTAATACGGATTATACATATTTATCATACTCAAGCGGAAAAAACAGAGGAGAATACATAATCGAGCTCAAATCTAACGAGCCTTTTTATAAAGCTCTCAGACAGTTAAAAGACGAAGTAGATGTGCTTAAAAGCGACTCAAAATCACATGACCCCAAAATTGATACTATATTTTTGGAGCCTCCCGGAATTCCTGAAAGTTCAAGGCTACCACAAATATTAAGAGTATCGGATATAGCAGATAGTTTGAGCGAAGAACTTTCCAAAAGAGAAAAACAGGATATCGTCGCAAAAATATCAAAGTCAGGTTTCGATGAATATTCTGATAGTATATTAATTAATGCCAATTTAAAAACAATAAAAAATAACGAAGCCGAGATTGACCGGAATAAAAATAGAATTGATACTCTGCTATCAGCTATTGAGGAGTCACGCCGTTCTGGAAAAGGACTTGAAAAAATTGATATGTTTTATGACGAAATTGACAGTTTAAGAGCAAGAAATATTGAAATCGAGCAAATAAATGACAGACTAAAAGCACGCAATTCAATTCTTTCAGCTGATTTGCGTGCAAGAGAAGCAGAATATACAGCACTAATCAGGCTGATATATTTTATTTCAGCAATTGCAGTAATAGTAATTCTTGTGGCTGTTTTCTTTTATATAAGTTATAAACAAAAGAAAAAATTCAATATTGAACTTGGCAAAGTAAATGTTGAACTTGAGCGCATAAACAAACATCTCAAAGTTGCAAATATAGAGCAGCAAAAGTTACTCAGAATTATAAGAAAAGAGCTTGATACTGCTTCAAAATATATTTATTCGCTTCTTCCTGAGCCATTAAATATGGATAATATAAAAAGCGAATGGGTATTTATACCTTCATCGCAACTGGGTGGTGATTCTTTTGGATATAGAAGTATTGATGACAATAATTACTCAATTTATATAATTGACGTTAGCGGGCACGGTGTTGGAGCGGCGTTGCACTCAGTTCAGGTTCTGAATATTCTTAATAATAAAGCACTTCCGGATATTGATTTCGCAAAGCCGGGTGAAGTACTAACCAAACTTAACAAGCTATTTCAAATGAGCAAGTACAATGGTATGTACTTTACTATTTTCTATGGAGTTTATAACAAAAGCACAAGAATACTGAATTATTCCTCAGCCGGCCATCCGCCGATGCTCCTTTTTGAAGGTGTTAAATATTCTGAACTTGCTGCTCAGGATATATTTATAGGTGCAGTTCCTGATTTGGAATATTCATCTACTCAGGTCGAGATCAAATCTTCAAGCAGCTTGGTGTTATTCTCGGATGGCGCTTTTGAAGTTGAAAAATCGCAGGGTGAGATGAATACTTTTTATGATTTCGCTTTTGATGTACAGTCAAGAATATTCAAAAATAAGAATAGCATCAAATCACTTTATGATAATGCCACTAAAATCAGTAATAAGACTGAACTTGATGATGATTTTTCATTTATAAAAATTGATTTTAAATAATATTACACTCGACTGAGATACAAATTGTAAAATTTTAATTGCAAAATTAACAAATATTTGCTAATTTTACATATTATTAAACAACATATTTAAAAAATAATTATGAAAAGATTAATACTGATAACTTTGATTGGAATCTTTGCTTATTCCATAAATCTCTTTTCCGCCCCCGGAGATAAAACAATCGTTCGGACAATTGAGTTTCAGGAGCGGCGTGCCGGATGGTACGACTTCCCATCGCAAGATAAGAAATACCAGCAAATCCTGTTGCACTACAAACTTCGATGTCCTCCCGGCAAGCAGTGCGGCGAATGGGATTATCTTTCCTATATATTCCTTCATGAATGGTATGCTCCAAGTTTCAGAGCCGATAAGAAAGTCGTTGAAACTCTTGCTTATATGAAAGATACATCATGGAATTTTTCATGGGTTGATAATCAAATCGTTAAAACACCCAAAGAATCTATTTTGCTTGAACTATATTCTGATACAGAAAATCCAACCAAGCTTACTGATTCCTTCAGGGTTTGGCCCACTTATTATGACAATTATTCGTTTGATAATTCAGGCAAAGCAATTGATTCCTCACTTGTCGAGCCGGATGAAGTGATCAATCTGACTAAAATCAGAGTAAATTACAATAACGATATTACATTTAGTGACAGGTGGGAAATTTTCAGATATATTACACCTTATGGCAACAGCTTAAATCTTGGCGATGGTGTAACCTGGACTCTTGATGTTACAGATTTCGCACCTCTTCTAACAGGAAGAGTCTATCTCGCTTCTCCAAATGGCGGATGGGGTGACCCCTATGACCAAAATGATCAGGAAGATTTGGAACTCACATTTGAATTTATAGAAGGCACTCCTCCAAGAGATGTTATTAATTTGAAAAGGTTGTGGAGTTTTTACGGTATTACATATGATAAACATTTTGAGGATAAAGTAGCACCTGTTGAATATACTTTCTCTGAAACTGAGAAAACCGCTGTAATGAGAGTTGTTCAATCAGGACATGGTTTTGGAGGTACTTCAGATAATTGTGCTGAATTTTGTCGTAAACTTGGAATGGCAAAAATTGATGATGTTATAAGATATCAGCAATATGTCTGGCGAAATTGCGGAAACATTCCGGTTTATCCTCAGGGTGGAACATGGATTTTCGACCGAAGCAACTGGTGTCCCGGAGCCGAAGTCAGACCATATCACTACGAACTGACGCCATATATTACTCCGGGCGGCACTCACAAAATTGATTATGATATGGAATATTATGACCTGCAATGGGCAGGTGGAAGCAATACTAAGCCTAATTGGGTAATAGCGGGATTTCTTATTACCTATGGCGACATAAATCATAATTCAGATGCCAGGATTACGGAAATTATTTCACCTAATGACGATAGAATTTACAACAGATATAATCCCGTTTGCTCGAAGCCTGTAATTAAAATTCAGAATGTGGGCAAAGAAGATATTAATTCAGTTGAAATTGAGTATGGATTTAATGAAAGTTTTTTAGTATTAGAAGTTAAATTAGATAGTCCATTGAAATTTATGGACGAAAGGGAAATTGAACTTTCTGATATTATTATTGAAGCAGGCAAATCTCAGCATACTTTCTCTGCTGAAATTGTAAAAGTAAATGGAAGCTCTGATGATAATACTTATAACAATATTAAATCAGTCACATTCACTCCTGATATTCCTACTTATTCTGATAAATTTACTTTGGAATTAAAAACTCCGAATTCAAATGTATTAGGGATTGGTTCGCCTATCAAATATTATTTCGAGGATATGGATGGCAATATTCTATATTCTCGTGATACAACACTCAATGACAGAGAATATGCCGATGAGATTGAACTACCTAAAGGTTGCTTCAAGTTCACAATAGTCAATACTGCCGGCTTTGGACTTGGATTCTGGGCTTATCAGAATGCAGGATTAAGAAGTGGCTACCTTCGCTTCAGTATAAATGGTAATTCATTTAAATCATTTCCAAATGATTGGGGCAGTTATCTCATTCAGGAATTCAGAACGGGCAAACTTCCTGAAATTACATTGAATATTGATTCAGACACATTAGATTTCGGTGATGTGCTGCTGGGAGAATTTGCAGACCTTGAATTAGAAGTTTCACCTGCAAACGAAAGTGGATTAATCGTTGATGATATCGAATTATTACTTGCAACAATGAAAAGGTTTGAATTACTTTCTGTAGAACCCCAAAGCAGCGATGGAAAGTATAATTTGGAAGAAGGCGAGAGCATTACTTTAAAACTCAGATTTGAACCCAGAACTCAAGGTATGAAATATACTCCCTTACAGATAACAACAAATGATTTTCTGAATTTCAAGAAAACAATTACCCTTAAAGGCAGAGGTGTTGACCCGGCGGGCATAAATACCGATAAATTACAAAATACATCACTTATGATGAGTGCTAATTTAGATTCTAAGTCCGGCAATATTGAACTTAGAGTTTCAACTGATAATATTGGCTATAGTGCTTCAATTGACATTTTTGACCTGCTTGGAAATAGAAAAATCCCGACAATGAGTGAATTTTTTGGCAATTATGATAACTCGATTTTTATTAATTCAGGCATTTTACCAAATGGTGTCTATATTTTGAAATTGCAATACAACGGAATCATAAGAACTTTGCCGATTTTGATTACGAATTATTGATGAGTACATAATCAGTAATTTTTTTTATCAAGCCGAAATACTCAAGCAGATGTTTCGGCTTTTTTTTGTTATTTCTCTTATAATCCTAAAGTTAAATGTAATAGTGAAAAATAAAGTATTATGAGCAGATAGGACAAAATATGAGTTTAAATAATAAAAAAACCGCCAATTATTTTAATGAAATTACTATAATTAGCGGTCTGTTTTATATTGAGTATTTATTAAAAAATAAATTATCTTATTGATGTTTTCAATCCGACTAAAAATGTTCTCGGTCTTGACGGACCATAAATATAACCTGCATCCCTTCCTATGCCGCTATCAAAATCGTTCTGGAAACTATTCAACATATTTTGAACACCAATCTGAAGTTCTAAATTGCCAAGTTTTGGCAATTTGTATGAAATCATAGAATTAATTTCAATAAATGAGTCGCTTCTTTTCAATTCGTTTTCTGGACGTTCATTGCCATCAATGCCAATTCCACCGGCAAAATGAGGAACCCACATCGGACCGGTATATACCCCTGACAAATCAAAATTAAGATTTTCAGTCAGAGCATACTGAGCTGTAAAAAAGCCATAGAAGTCGGGTGTTCGCATAATGTAATCAGAATATGCAGATTCTCCTTCTTCAGAAACAGCCCACTCAACAGGTTGAGCATATAGAGAGCGTTGCAACGTCAAACCGCCTTTCAAGCTCAGATTATCAGTTACTGTAGTCATAAGCTCAAGTGTTGAGCCATAGACCATCGCTGCTTCGCCATTTCTTCTTTCTATCAATAAATCACCATTTTCATTTCTTCCGGCATCTTCCAAAATAAATACATTTTGTAAATTAGTATAAAAATACTCATTTGATATCGAAATATTAGTACCGAAAAGCTTAAGATTATAATCTGCCGAAAAAGATATACTCTGTGAATACTCAGGTTCCAAGTCCTCAGCCAGACGAATCACCATACCTTCGCCACCGACCTGAGTAATATGCAAATCTTCGTCAAATGCCTGCGGAGCACGAAAACCTGTGGAATAGCTTGTTCTTAGACTTAGTTTATCATTTGGCTTATACATGAAGTTAGCTCTTGGACTAAAAATTATTCCGTCTATTAAATTATGATTATCAATTCTGCTTCCAAAAACAAAATATACTTTTTCGCTTATTCCCCAATCGTCCTGAAGATATAAACCATGGCTGATAACATGCTGGTCAATTGTTCTGTTGTATGCAGGTGCAAGGTCAATCATTTTGTCGCTATTTAACTCATAACCGGCTGTGATAACATGATTACCGGCAAACTTTTCAATTAAATGTGAATACTGAACTCCACCTGCAATAGTACTATTATCAGTTGTACCGTAAGCATTTGGATCTTGTTCTGCACCGTAATAACTTTCTCTGTTGGTCATTTGCCCCGATGCATAAACAGACAATTTATTTCCACCATTTCCCAGGTACCTTTCATACTGAACCTGAAGCATATTTGTAGTGTGTTTTGTCATTTCTGTTATGTCAGCCTCATGGGGCAACAAGTCAAGATTATTACCACCCCTGATTTCGTGGAATATAGCGTGATATTGCACATTTAAACGACTTTTATGGTCAGGCTTGTAAAAGAAAGAACCACCTAAATTCGAGACATCAAGTCTTCCGACTTCTGTAAAACCGTCATTATTAGCGTCCCATTCTGCACGATTCCGATTCATACCAAAAAGATAGACTCCCATATTCCCTTCCGAATTTACAATAGCACCATTTAGTTGCACAGTGGCATCTGGCGCAGTGCCTTCAATTGTGCTGTAAAATCCGGAGGCATTAAGGAAATTATCAGAAGGTGTTTTTGTAATTATATTAACAACACCAGCAATCGAATTCCCGCCATATAGTGCTGAGCCTCCACCTCTTATTACTTCTACCCTGTCAATCATATTGCTTGGAATCTGCTCCAAACCGTAAACACCATTGAGGGAAGAATAAATCGGTTTTCCATCTATAAGTACTTGTGAATATTTACCTTCTAAACCATTCATACGAATTTCAGAAAAACCGCAGTTCTGGCAATTTGTTTCAATTCTTAAACCGGGCTGGAAGCTAAGACCGTCTCTCAAATTCATCGAAACAGTTGCCTCAAAGATTTTATCAGTAAGAACTGATATTTTAACTGGCACATCTTCGTATAATTTTTCGGAGCGGGTTGCAGTCACAACAACTCCGGGTGAAGAAATGTCAGTCTTTTCGAGAAATACAGTAAATTTAATATTACTGTCTAAAGAAATTTCTTTTGTATTTACAACTTGTGGTTTATATCCAACCGCTGTAATTAGTAATGTATTGTAGTCTTTGTGCATATTTTTGAGCGTAAAATTACCGTTTTTATCTGCATAAGTACCAATAACGGTATTTTCAACGCGTATTGTAGCACCCGGTATTGGACGGCCAGATTGACCACTACATACAACGGTGCCTGAAATATTGTTTGAAAAGGCTGAGTAATTAGCCATAATAAAAACAAATATATATATAAAGTGATATCTTTTCATGATATTGAACTCCAAAAATAAATTAATTAAAAAGTGTTATTAATTGAAATAAAAACTATTTTTAATTAATTTTCCGGAGGGGCACGAAAATGGTTTAGTAGAAGATATTCGGTATTGCAGTGTCCAAATTCATCAGTTTTAAAGATTTCCAATATGTTATTAACAAATAAATTTGTTACTACCAACATATTTGTTGCACTCAGAAATTGATGCCCGAGTTTATCGAAATTAACAAACTGAATATTTGAATGATTGTGATTAGCGTCACTGCTTTTATTGTCGGAATTTTTATGAGGATGTGAGTGAGAAACAATTTTTCCATCATCAGTTACATGCACGTGATAATTAGCGACTTCATTATAACATAAGAGCGTAAACCCGAATATCAATATCAGGGACACTAACTTATCTATATGTAAATATCTGAATAACACAAATGCCTTTTAAGCTTACTCTAAATATTTTTTAAATGATGATGATGTTTTTTTTGAATCAATCCATCATTATGCTACAAAAATATCAATAAATTTTTAAACAAACAAATTATTTTTGGATAATTGTAAAAATAATCAGCATTTTCTCAAAAAAAAGGCTTCAATCTCAATATGAAGCCTTCTTGACAAAATAAATCAATTCTAAAAAATTAGAACAATTGCTTAGCAAGCTCAATTAGTGAGTTGGGCAAAATTCCAAGCAGAAATACAAAAATAACTGAAATTGCAAGTGTTATTCTGGCTGAAGAAATGTCGGTGACAACAAAGGGATTGTCATTATCCTTGAAATACATATTAAGAACAAGCCCTATATAGAAATACATAGAGATAATAGTTGAAACAACAGCAACAATAGTAAGCCATGTAAACCCTGACTCAACTGCTCCGACAAAAAGCATATACTTGCCCGGGAATCCTGCAAATGGAGGAATACCAGCAAGAGAGAACATAAATATTGCCATTAGTGCCGCAAGCCAAGGATGATTCTTTCTAAGTCCTGAATAATCCTCAAAATTCATACGTTCATTGTTACGTTCGATTACGCCCACAATAACAAACGAGCCTATTTGCATAAACATATATGCAGTAGCATAGAACATAATGCCACTCCAGCCGTTCTCATTATTTGCAACGATACCCATCATAAGGTAGCCCGCATGAGCAACTGATGAATAGGCAAGCATCCTTTTTACATTCTTTTGAACGACAGCCGAGATATTGCCTATAAGCATAGTAAGAGCTGCAATAATTGCAATAATCATTCTTGATGTATCAGTAAAATCAGCAAGTTTAATAGTTACGTCTGTAATATTTGAGACTGCAATATCTGTTGGGATAATTGCTTTGGCAACAATAATAAAAGCAATTAGTGCCGCTGCTTTACCGGCTGTGCTCATAAAAGCAGTCGAAACTGTAGGTGCTCCATGATAGACATCAGGTGCCCATTGATGGAATGGGAAGGCTGCTGCTTTGAATGCAAGACCTATTAGAATTAGTGCAAAACCAACTCTGATAAAAGTCATATCGGCACTACCGGAAAGTATGCTTTTTAGTATTTCAGGGAACACAATTGTACCTGTAGCTCCGTATAGCAAAGCCATTCCATATAGCAAAAAGCCGGAAGCAAACGAGCCAAGCAGGAAATATTTCAATGCTGATTCGACTGCCGTAACTCTTGTTCTGATGAATCCGGATAAAACATAAAATACAATTGACATTAGTTCGATACCAATAAACAGCATAAGAAGACTGTTTGAATGTGATATCAGCATCATACCGGTAATTGCAAACAAAATCAGAGAGTAATACTCTTTATATTCGCCATACTCACGCTTTAGGTATGGTCTGGAGGCAAAGATTGTCAATATACCGGCAACACAGAATATAATATCAAAAAATGCTGCATATCCGCCAAACACCATTGAAGTTCCGCTCATTGGTGTTTCGATAAAACCCGGATCTACATCAGGCGATATTGTAAGAGCTGCAGAAGCAGCAACAACAAGCAGTGAGAAAATAGAAAAATAATATGCGATTATTTTATTTTTTCCTGTAAAAGCATCAACTAATAACATCACTACGGATAGCGCCATTATCAGCAAGAGAGGCATTCCGTAAACTACTTCATTGGTCATATTTATAATACCCGTATATTATTTATTCAATTTTTAGTTATTATCCTGCTCAGCCGGTGCAATTGACGGCAAGTCGAAAGCAGGTTTATTAAATTTTAAAATTTCGATTTTATTAACAAGCTTCTTTGTATATGTATCTGATACATTTAAAAATGTTGCAGGATAAAGACCTATCCACACAATAAACACAACGATAGGAACAAGCATTGACCATTCCTTTGTTGATAAATCTTTAAGGTTTCTGTTTGCAGGATTATCAATAGTTCCAAACATCACTCTCTGATACATCCACAAAAGATAAACAGCAGCGAAAATCACACCTGTAGCGCCAAAGATTGTATACCAATAAGAACCAAGTATTTTGGAATCAAAGGCACCTTTCAGAGTCAGGAATTCACCAATAAATCCGTTAAGTCCCGGAAGACCTACCGATGCAAACATTGCAATTGCAAACATTACTGCAAAATTAGGCATTACCCGTGCTATACCGCCATACTCACTTATAAGGCGCGTATGCCTTCTTTCATAGAGCATGCCCACACAAAGGAAAAGCATACCGGTCGAAAGTCCGTGGTTAACCATTTGTATAATACCGCCCTGAAGACCTTCAGCAGTCATGGAAAATATACCGAGAACTACAAACCCAAGGTGAGAAACAGATGAATAAGCCACAAGACGTTTGATATCGGTTTGTACCATAGCAACAAGAGCACCGTAAATTATACCAATTACAGCAAGGGTTGAGATGATGCTTGCATAATTCATTGATGCAGTCGGGAATATTTCGAGATTGAATCGAATTAAACCGTATGTACCCATCTTCAAAAGCACGCCGGCAAGTATAACTGAGCCGGGAGTAGGCGCTTCGGTGTGTGCGTCAGGAAGCCATGTATGCAGAGGGAATAAAGGTACTTTAATCAAAAATGATAAAGCAAAAGCAAGGAACATCCATTCCTGAATATCAACAGGAATTCTTGAGCCGACTTCTTTTATCAGGAAGTAATTAGTAGTGAATCCTGTTGAGGTTGAGAGCAGTTCAGTGCCGGCATAAAATCCCAGCCAAACAACCGCAACCAACATAAAGAGCGAACCTACAACTGTGAAAAGGAAAAATTTGACTGCTGCATAAAGTCTTTCCTTTCCGCCCCAAATACCGATTATGAAATACATCGGAATAAGGATTAATTCCCAGAAAATGTAGAATAAGAATAAATCTGCGGCTAAAAATACTCCTGTCATTGCAAACTGAAGTATTAAAACCATAATGTAATATTCTTTTTCGCGTTTTTGGATAGCATCAAAGGAAGATAGTATCGCAATTGGTGTGATGAATGTTGTCAACATCACCATTAAAAGTGACATTCCGTCAACACCAATTCTGAAGCCTGCATCAAATGCTGTAATCCAGACTGCTTCATAAACAAACTGAAATTCCGGGTTATTATTATCAAATCCGAAAAACAGAATAAGCGATACACAAAATGTTACCAGCGAAACGCCAAGGGCTGAATTTTTCAACAATCCAACTTTGTCCCTGTTTACAAAAAGTAAAAACAGAGCGCCTGCAAGTGGCAAAAATAAAGTTAAAAATAGTGCTGTCATATTTATAAGCTTCAGTTCAAATTATACAAAATAGGGATTATAAAAACATTACCCAGGCTAAAATCACTACAATACCTGCTATCATCACAACAGCATAATTTTGAGCTATACCTGTTTGCATTAGTTTTATTCTGTTACCGAGCATTTGAATTGACTTGGCAGAGCCATTGACAATGCCGTCAATAATACCAATATCAGTGAATTTCCAGAAGAAAGATGTAGATAATTTATTAATAGGGTCAATTATCATAGCATAAAAAATTTCGTCAAGCCAGTATTTATTCCAAAGTGCCTGATATATACCGTTAAAACTCTTTGAGAGTTTGCGCGGAGCAGCCCACTGTGGATCTGAGTACCATTTCTTAGCAAGTGCCCACATACTGAAAGCAACTAGAGTTGCTATAATCATCAGCACGTACATCATAATTTCAATACCGTGATGAGAATGACCACCCAAAACCATATTCGCATTAGCAAAAATCGGCTTTAACCAGCTTTTAAGAAGTGGGTCTGAATGTAGCCAAGGAACAAGTGCAGGAGGAATATTCATCAAGCCACCGATAGTCGAAAGCACTGCAAGAGTTATGAGCGCAAAGGTTACGGTCTTCGGTGATTCGTGAGGATGAACTTTCTTGTGGTCAAACCTTTCCTCGCCCTCGAAAGTCAAATAATATAGTCGGAACATATAGAATGCTGTAAACATTGCAGCAACAGCAAGAGTTCCCCAAACCAGCCAACCGCCGCCATGACTTGATGACCAGGCATACCAGAGAATTTCGTCTTTCGACATAAAGCCACTGAAAAATGGAATACCTGCAATAGCCATAGTTCCGATAAAAAAGGTTTTGGCAGTCGTAGGCATATATTTTTTCAATCCGCCCATACGTTTGATGTCCTGCTCACCGTGCATACCATGAATTACAGAGCCAGAACCAAGGAATAACAAGCCTTTGAAAAATGCATGTGTAATTACATGGAAGATAGCGATATAATATGCTCCTACACCCAAAGCTACGAACATAAATCCAAGCTGACTTACGGTTGAATATGCTAAAACTTTCTTAATATCATTTTGAACCAAGCCGATTGATGCCGCAAGGATTGCGGTAAGAGCTCCAACGATGACAACCACACTCATTGTTATTTCAGACATAGCAAATAGTGCAGAATTTCTTGCAACTAAAAATACGCCTGCCGTAACCATTGTTGCGGCGTGGATAAGAGCTGATACTGATGTCGGACCTGCCATTGCATCAGGAAGCCATACTGCCAAAGGAAGCTGTGCTGATTTGCCGGTGCAGCCAAGGAATATCATTATTGTGATTGCAGTAATTATGCCGGCATTCATATAAACATTATAGTTTGCGGAAGCGATATCAAATACTTCGTTATAATTTAAAGTATTGAAAGTAACTAAAATAAGAAACATTGCTATCAAAAAGCCAAAGTCACCTATTCTGTTAACAACAAATGCTTTCATGCCTGCATCGCCTGTCCAAGTGATTCTAACTCCCGGGAATTTTGCATCATACCAGAATCCGATAAGTAAATACGATGCAAGGCCTACACCTTCCCAACCCAGGAAGGTTAGAAGGTAATTATCTGCAAGAACCAAATTTAACATCATAAAAACAAACAGGTTCAGATAAGCAAAGAACCTGTAAAAACTTCTGTCCCCGTGCATATATCCAATTGAATATACATGTATCAGGAAGCTTACACCTGTGATAAATAAGGCAAACGTAACTGATAACTGGTCAACCTGATAAGCCCAGTCAACATTAAAATTGCCAACTGAAATCCAGGTGAACAACTTAACGGATTCCGAAGTACCGGAGGACAATAATTCGAAGAATATTAGTGCTGTTATAATAAATGATATACCAACAGTTGTGCTGGCTAATCCTCCGATAAGAGCCTCATTTTTGATTTTCTTACCGAAAAGTCCCAGGATTAAAAAACCAATTAATGGCAACAATGGGACTAAGTAAATCATTTCATGCATATCTTTACCTAACGGTTTTACTTTATTTCAATTTATTTTTACAGTTTACAAGTTAGCAAAAATAACTTTTTTTGCTTAAGATTAAAAATATTGTTTTAAACTTATTTTAAAAAAATGATATTTTAACCAGAAAAAAAAGAAAAATACGAAAGTTTGAGCAATTTTCAATAATTAAATCGAAAAAAACTATTTTTAAACTACTCTCTTTTTTATTTTTCTTAAAATTTTACAAATTTATCAAACAGGGTTTCATTATCAGTAGAAATTTCTATAAAATAAACTCCGCATGATAAATTCGAAATGTCAATAAATTGTCTATTACGAATTAATACATCAATTCTTTCACCTAAAATGTTAAAAATGCAAATATTATTTATTATTCCCGGATAAATTATTTCGGTAAAATTACTGTTTGTAATAATTTTAAATTTTTGAGTTTTTTCATTAACTGATACTGCCTGCTCATCTTCCAGATAAAGCCCAACAACAGCATCAAGATCAAAACCATTCAGCAAAAAATCCGGATTTTTGTATTTGTGACCTTGAGGAAGCGACTTTATGATATTTGTCGTGTCTTTAATTTTTATATATTTAATATAGTCGAGCTTGAGAACTTCCAAATCGAAAGCATCTCCTCCTGAAATTTCAGGATTGAAAGGATCTTTGTCTCCTCTTGTCGGACTTAATCCGGCTAATCCTTCAAGCGTTTGGGAGTCAAAAGGAAATTCAATAAAACGAATTCCGTCCTGACTTACAGACACAAGTCCAGGCTCGGCAAATATTCCACCGGTAACCTGATTGATGAATGCATTTTCAAAAATTATGAAGTCGGCACCCTGTCCATTTCGTAAGACTTTGCCCTTGAATCCAACAATTATCTCACCACCTGTTCCGATTGCCTCAATCTCAGCAGGTGAACTTTCTGGTAAAGTCCTTGTGGCATTTCTTGAGGGCAATCCGAAGATATTGTCCGGAAAATATGGGTTGTTCTCAAATGCAGGGTCGCCTTCACCCTGATAATAGTAATAAACAGTATCAATCGTACCTGATTCAATCGCTTGAGTGTTTCTAATACTTAATGCATATATAATCAATATATAAAATATAAAATACTTTTTCATAATAATATTTTTTTTATACTCCAAAAGAAGCTCCTATTCTAAATAATCTGCCCGGCATCGGAAAATTTCTGACGACAGAATATCGCTCATTCGTAATATTATCAGCAGATGTAAAAAGATTGATGTTGTAATTGCTGAAAACTATACTTTTTGATATTTTTAAATTCAATGTGAAATATTCTGGCAAAACAGATGAAATATCGTTGCTCTGAAGTGAATATCTGAATGAAGTATAATTAAAATTTACAGCAAACGAAAAATCAAGGGGGAAAATATAATAAATATTGGCATTTATTAATTCTTGTGGTACATAAACAAGTAAATTACCATTATTTATTGAGCCTTCCGTTATTTCGCGAGCTGATTGATAAGTATAGTTAAGATTAATTTTAAAATTATATTTTTCAGGTTCAATCTCACTGACTAATTCAATACCCTGAGTCAGAGCTTTACCAATATTTTTTGCTGACCAGACTGCAGGCGATCTTGGTACAGCAATTATTAAATCATCTGTCAAATTTGCAAAAGCATTAATTTCAAAATTGAAATTTTCGCTCTTATAGCAGATACCGGCATTGAAATTTTTTGATTTTTCGGGTTTTAAATCAGCAGTGCCATAATTAAGATAATATAATTCGTTAAAATTTGGCATCCTGAAATTGGCAGATACATTCAGTTTAGCAAAAAAGTCGGAATTTACAGGGTTAATAATCAGTCCGATAAAAGGCGAATAAGCAGGCGAATTATCGCTGAATATGTCCAGTCTTATGGCTTCAGAGTGATTGATTTCCCAGTTTTCAAAAATTTCAATTATATCACTGAAAATGAATGATGTGGCAAAACCATTACGAAACGGGTTTGTGGATATTCCGGGTTGGAGCATATCACCTTTTAGTGATGAATGAAATGCTTCTACGATAATTTGAGATGTTGATTTTTTGTATTCGTTTTTTAAAGTCGTTGAAAAATTATACTCATTTGAAATGAAGTCATTATCAAGCGGCTTACCACCTAAGCCGAGCATATTTCTGTCCTGATAATTCATGTCATTATATCTGGCAGAGAGTCCGGCATTCAAACTCAGATTTTTGCTAAATTGATGTTGCGACGATGCTGAAACTAATACTCCTCTTTCACTCAGTGTGGCTGTTTTTGACTCAATTTGTCCTTGCAAAACAGCACCGGGAACTCCACGTTTGGAGTCAAATACTAAAGTGTATAAACTGATGTTTGTGTTGTTAAGATTATAATTAGCGTTAATAGCTGCAGAGTAATTTGTAAACATCGCATTTGAGCGTCCGACGGTGATTTCGTTGCCGAAGTTTATCATATCAATTGGATAATTACCATCTGAATGTTTGTATTCAATAGAAGTATTTAAATTAAATTTATTGAAATTCTTTACGGCGTTAATAGCCAGAAAATTTTCGTTAAAACTTCCGTAACTTGCAAGGAATGAGGCTTTGTCAGACTTTTCATTATCTGGCAAAATATTGACTACTCCACCTATAGCATTTCCGCCATAGACAGCCGAAACTCCCGACCGGACAATTTCCATACTGCCAATAAAAGATAGCGGAATATTTGACAAATCAGTCATTCCGGTTTGATTAGAATTTAGACGTATTCCATTAATCATAATCAGCGTTTGATTAGCAGATGTACCTCGAAGCGAAACTGTTTTCATGCCACCCAACCCGCCGTAATCCTTAATAAAAAGTCCGGGCATATATAGCATTGCTTCGGATATTTGATTGTGGCTGAGTCTTTGAATTTCAGATTTACTTATCATTGTGTTTGGTGAAAATTCAGCAAGCGAATTGCTCAAAATTCTTGTTGCTGTTACCTTAACCTCAGGAAAAGTCCTTTTCAAAGTATCCCCGGAAGAATGTTCCTGAGAATGAGCAATATTAAGAGTAAACAGACAAATTGCAACATTATAATACAAAAGGAATTTCTTTTGGAAACTTAATATAAAAAAAGAAAAAGATGCTGTCTCATAATTAAATTTCACCAATTTTGTCTTTTTGAACAAGGAGAAGAATCCAGCAAATTTAGAATAACTTAAATTCTCCGGATTCTTCTCCTTCAATTCAGAATGACTATAAATAATCACTAATGAAACAGCACCTATTTTTATGAGAAAGAGATAATTTCATCATCTAACAATATTGAAAGGCATAGCCTTAATTTCCTTACCGCTTACAATATTGAGAATATAAGTTCCTGAAGCAAGTCCAAGACTACGAGCATCAAAAGTATGGCTAATATTCATACCTGAAGGCACTACAACAGATGCAACTTTGTTACCATTCATAGAAATTATTTCAAATGTTACTGTCGGATGAATACTCTCACGAAGCTGTGCTTCAATTGTAAAATAATCAATTGCCGGATTTGGATAAATTTTGATACCTGCGATATCACCTTTTGAAAATTCTCTGACAGAAGTTTCATCATCAGTCAATATATAAACAAATGAATTTGGAGAATCGAAATCATAATCAGCAGGACCTGTAGCAGCAACAAAAAGCTTGCCCTGATCAGGGTTAACTGATGCAACAACAGATGAAATAGGAATTCCTATTGGTAGAAATTGCTGCAAACGAACTATTGTGATATCGAATTCTTCCATTTCTTCATAAGTTACTGGACGCAAGTCACCCCAATTAGTTCCGGTAAGAACTCCAATACCGCGTAAAGCAGCAAATGCCATCGGACCGTAAGGAATCTGTGCTCCTAAAGCTATGCTTGATACTTCGTGATTTTGAGCATCTACAAAATATACTTCTCCGGAGATATATGAAGCAACAGCAATTTTATTAACGAATGGTAAAGCAAGTGAAAAACCGCCTTTTCCAACTGGAACTTCATTTTCCAGCGAGAAATCTGCCATGTGGCTGATTGGACCATAGAGCAATTTGGCGCTATAGTCTTCATCACCTTCGTCTTCGTGTGTCAGGATTGCAAGACTGATTACCGGTTGCTGACTGCCTTCAACAAACATAGGGTAATACTTTACATCAGTAACCATATTTCCTGCAGACACTTTTTGAAGTACTGTACTTGTCTGTAGATTGATAACAACAATAGAGTCAGCTCTGTCAGGATACTGAACAGCCGCCATAAGATGAGTTCCTGCCATGTCAAGAGCAACGGCATCAAACTCGGCAACCATGTCATCATCAAGAGTAAAATCATCTACATTATAAGATTTTATTACTCCATTACCTGCAATAAATAATGTTCTTGTTTGAGCACTAAAAGCCGGTTTAAATGGGAATTTCAAATCACCGTGATTGAACTCATATCTTTTTTCGCTGACAAATTCATTGCCAGCCATTGAAATAGTCCACCATGATGGTGCTTCATTTATATCTTCGTCACCCATACAAAATACATGTAAATAATCTGTATCGTTTAGCAGTCCAATTGGAGCAGTGCCTACTTCAATTTTCTTAAGCATCTCGGAAAGTTCATTTTCCTCCTTCCCCCACATATAAAGCATATTGGAAGGGGAATACATAAAATCATAGGGATTGGCACTGAAGAAAATATCATCATTATAAAATGACATATTTTCTATTTTATCACCATAACCTGATTCGTATAAGTTAATCAGTACACCTGTTTCAAGGTCAAATTCACGAACATCACCACTATAAGTAGTAACAAACAGTCTATCGCCTCTGACAACTGATTCGCGTGGTCCGTCCCAGCCTGTAGTACCTGTATGCCATGTTTCAATTTCTCCTGAAACAACATCAATTACTTTAATCCAGTGAGACATATTGACTGCAACATAAAGTTTACCATTATGATGAAGGATGTGATTAGCGGCATCACCAACAACAACTTCCTCATCAAGTTGGAAGTCGAACATGTGGTTGATTGAACCATACATTACAGTAGAATTATCGGTACCGAATTCACCTTGATTTAATAACGCAATACTAATTCCGCCAGGACCGGGATAATATATGCAATCAAGAATATTTATACCACCTTCAACTGTTTGTAATATCTGACCGGTTGAGACATTCAGTACATCAAGTCTTCCTTTCTCGTTCATTCCGGGACTAACTGTTATAAGCAAATGTCCGCCTGCAAAAGAAATGCTTTGAGCATCAATTTCAGCAACCAAGTCATCTTCGACTGCTTCACCTTCAAGGTCTAAAGCAATAATTTTCCCAATCATGGGTACATAGAGGGTATTTGTTGCATTGTCAAGAGCCGGTCTGAATGGTCTGTATTTTAAAAATTTGTCAAAATCTAACACTTTACGTGGAGCAACATTCGGATTATCCATTATCCACCATGATGGCAGTTCTTCGCCTTCCTGATACTCATCATCGTAATTCAAATCCTCACCTGCACAGAAAATATGAATACTTTCAGAGCCGGGAAGTTTTATGATTTTGAGTGGTGATTTACCAACGTTAAAAACATCATAAGACTCATATACATGAGTATCAATAGAAAATACACTTGTACAAGTCAATACTAATGCAAGAAACAATGTTATTAAAAACCTTTTCATGCTTTACCTCAATTTTAAAAAATGAATAAATACGAATTGAAAATGCGGAATTTCTCAGAATTATGCTACACATGCTTAGAAACAATGTGCACTCCCATTTTCTCATCGCGTTTGTAAATCGCAAACTAATCAATGAGCTCAATTAATATTTCGTAAGATATTCTGACTCAGCCATCCTCCTCATTATCCCGCCTTCCCATAGAATTCTATAGTGGCTGCCTTTTTCAGACCAGGGACATTCGTCCGGCTATACAGCGGCGATACCGTGCAGGATTCACACCTGCTTCCCTTTTTAGCAATCATGTTTGCTAAACCGAAATAATCAGAAGGCAAAAATATGCTTTTTTCATATAAAAAGCAAATACTTTAACAAATTCATTAAGGTTAAAACCAAAATATAAATAAATTTGTATAATTTTAATTAAAAATTAATATCATTCGTCATATTAACATTGTATAATTTTGTGCTTTATTTTTAGGAAACATGGAAACCTTACCACTGGATAAATTTAGAAATTTTTGTATCATTGCTCACATTGACCATGGCAAATCCACACTCGCTGACAGGTTGCTGGAATATACCGGCAGAGTGACAGCACGTGAGATGACAATGAATCAGATTCTTGATGATAATCCGCTCGAACAGGAGCGTGGCATTACTATTAAGCTTCATGCAATTCAAATGAATTATATCGCCGATGACGGTCAGGAGTACATTCTAAATCTGATTGATACACCGGGTCACGTTGACTTTACTTACGAAGTTTCCCGTTCTCTTGCTGCCTGTGAGGGTGCATTGCTTATAGTTGATGCTACACAGGGAATTGAAGCGCAGACAATCAGCAATTTGTATCTTGCAATTGGTAACGACCTGGAGATTATTCCTGTTTTAAATAAAATTGACCTTCCCTCAGCAGCAACAACAATTGATGATGTTAAGCATCAGGTTATGGAACTAATCGGCTCAAAGGAAGATGAACTAATTCTTGCATCAGCTAAGCAGGGTATTGGGATTAAAGATATTCTTGAAGCTATAGTAAAAAGAATTCCGGCTCCAACCGGTGACCCAAATGCACCTTTGAAAGCATTGATTTATGACTCAATTTACGATTCATACCGTGGTGTAATTGTTAATGTAAGAGTCTTTGAAGGCACTCTCCGCGAAAATGAAAAAGTATTTTTTATGATGACCGGGAAAGTTTACGAAACTGAAGAGGTTGGCATTCTCTATATGAACAGGCAACGCACAAAAATGCTGCAAGCCGGAAGTGTTGGATATTTTACTGCAAGTATTCGTGATTTACATGATACGAAGGTCGGCGATACAGTTACTTATGACAAGAATCGCTGCCAGGGAGCTATTGAAGGTTTTCAGGTTGTAAAGCCTATGGTATTTTCAGGTATTTATCCTGCTGATGCCGACGATTTTGAAGATTTACGTGAGGCTTTATCTAAGCTTGTTCTTAATGATTCTGCAATAACATTCGAGCCTGAGTCATCAAATGCGCTTGGCTTTGGTTTCCGATGCGGTTTTTTGGGACTTCTTCACATGGAAATTGTTCAGGAAAGATTAGAGCGTGAATTTAATCAAACTATCGTAACAACTGTTCCCAATGTAAGATATAAGGTCATCAAAACCAATGGTGATGAGGTTTATGTTGATAATCCCGCAGAACTTCCCAAACTATCGGAAGTTGTGGAAATTCAGGAACCGTTCATTAAGGCTCAAACTCTTACTCCCCATGAATACGTTGGTAATTTGATGAAACTCTGTATGGACCGACGTGGAGTTCTAAAAAATCAGACATATTTATCGCAAACACGAGTTGACTTGCATTGGGAATTACCTTTAGCTGAAGTTGTTTTTGACTTTTATGATAAATTGAAATCCCTTACAAAAGGATATGCATCACTTGATTATGAATTTTATGAGTATCGTAAAGGAGATTTAGTCAAGCTGGATATTATGCTTAATGGCGAACCCGTAGATGCACTTTCATCTATTGTCCATAGGAATAAATCTTATGAATGGGGTAAGAAATTATGCGATAAGCTCAAGGACTTAATACCTCGTCAAATGTTTGAAGTAATTATTCAGGCGTCAATTGGTGCAAAAGTTATCGCACGCACAACTGTTAAAGCATTACGAAAGAATGTTACAGCAAAGTGCTACGGTGGCGACATTTCACGTAAGAGAAAACTTCTTGAGAAACAAAAGGAAGGTAAGAAACGTATGAAACAAGTAGGAAGTATCGAAATTCCGCAGGAAGCATTTCTTGCAGTGTTGAGTATTGATTAATTTTTTATAAATTGGAATTAGAAAAATGAATGATAAACCGGCATTTAGTTTTGCATCATTATTGAAAAAGAAAAAAGAAGTAAAAAAGCCCGAAACAGCTAAGGAACAATTCATTTCCTGGGTTAAAACAATTTTTGGCGCTATAATAGTCGTAATGTTTATAAATGGTGCTGCTGTAGCATCATTTGTTGTGCCGACAGGTTCCATGGAAAATACAGTTATGACAGGTGATTTCCTTTTTGTAAATAAATTCCTTTATGGTCCTACTACACCTCAGTTAATTCCATTTTTGAATATACCTCTTCCATTTTACAAATTTCCTGGAATTAAAGAGCCTGAGAAAAATGACGTAATCGTATTTATATATCCGGGTGACCGTGACCAGGCAGAGCCTACAGAATTTGTTTATTATTTGAAAAGATGCGTAGCTACTGCAGGCGACTCTTTGGAAATCTTAAATAAAAAACTTTTTGTTAACGGAAAAGAAGTAGAGCTTCCTGAGCATGGCAGATATGACCGTAATTTACCGATTTATCCCGGTGATAAGCAACGTACATTCCCACCGGGTGCCGATTATACCCGTGATAATTACGGTCCAATCAGAATTCCTAAAAAAGGCGATGTACTTGATTTAACTCCTCAAAACATTCGCCAATGGGATGTATTTATAACCCGTGAAGGACACGAAGTAACTTCCACTTCCACAAATGTTTATATTGATGATAATATTGTAACTCAATATACTGTTGAGAGGGACTATTGTTTTGCTCTTGGAGACAACCGTGATAACAGCCTTGACAGCCGTTATTGGGGATTTGTTCCTTTTGACAATGTTGTTGGCTCACCTATTGTAGTTTATTGGTCATGGAATACCGATATACCTCTATCAGATTTTTTTGCTAAATTAGGGTCAACAAGATTAGGCAGAATGGGTACACTCATTCGTTGATAAAATGAAAATAAATCAAATAGAAAACACTTCAGAAACTGATATATTCGCAAGCTTGAATATTCGCTCAGTTGCTGAAGTGTTTTTTATTATTATTTTGGTGATACTTTTTCTAAAGTCATTTGTACTCGAATTTTACAAAGTCGAATCCAGCTCAATGGAGCCTGAACTTGCTAAAGGTGATATAATTCTTGTCAGTCGTTTGGCTTACTTCTTTGGGTTTCCAACAAGAATTCCTGTAATTGCATATAATCCCGGATTATATTTGCGAATAAATTATTCCGAGCCTAAGCTTGGGGATATTATTGTAATTGACGCTAAAGAAACTGTGAATATTCCGGAAAGTAATTTTATAATCAAGCGTGTTACCGGCATTCCGGGAGATACTTTATTTTTGAGAAATACTATTTCAGGAGAATATATTTATAATTTGAAGCGAAATGCTGTTAATAAATTTGGGCGTGAATTACTTATTCCCAAATTCGGTGACTATGTAAATATTGATATAAATAATTTGAAATTTTATGCCCAAATATTACTAAATGATGGAAAAAACGGCAAGATTTTAATTGATTCAATTAATCAAAATCCTTTGTTTACTAAAAAATATAAATTTCAAAACAGCTATTATTTTGTTACAGGTGATAATTCAGAATTAAGCCTTGACTCACGTAAATTTGGATTAGTTCCGGATAAGTCTATTATTGGCAGAGCTGAATTGCTAATTTTTCCCAGAGATAAGAGCAACAGATTCAATTTACTTTAATATCTCAATCGGAATTACCGGATAAATAATCAGATACATACTTGACAATAGAAATCATTTTGGAATAATTCATCCTTTTTGGTCCGATAAGACCTATCGTACCACAAGCTGTACCAACTTTGTAAGTACTTTTTATTAAGCTGTATTCCTGAAGAGTATTGTTGTTAAGCTCTTTACCGATATAAACTTTGACCTGTTCGCTGTCATCAAGTTGCTCAAGCAAATGAATAATTATATCTTCATTTTCAACCAATTCAATTACACCTCTGACCCGCTCTAAGTCCTCAAATTCGGGATAATTCAGAAGATGGTGAGTGCCTGTTATGGCAACTCTGTCGCCTGACGTTTCGCGGGAGAATATTTTGTCAACCGAGCCGGTGAAAAGCCTTATCAATGGTGCATTTTTAAGTGATAAATCGCTTACAATATCCTTGAAATTATCTCTGATAAAACTAAGTTTTCTGCCTGAAACTCTTTCATTTATATTCCTCGAGAGTTCATCCAATTGACCAAAATCTGTATCAAAATCAGCTTCTATGGTCACAGTACGAACAATATTTGATTCAAGAGCAACAACTACAAGAATTTTGCTTGAACTAAGTTCTATAAGTTCAATTTTTTGAATAGTCAAATCGCGGATATTTGGGAATTGTACAATTCCCAAATACTTCGAAAGCATGCCCAAAATTCTGGAAGCATTTTTAAATATAGCTACATCTTCGGGTTGATTAAGTGAATCTTGTACCGAAAGAATCTCTTTTTTATTTAATTTCTCAATTTTGGAAATCGTATCAACATAAAAACGGTAACCCTTATCAGTTGGAATTCTTCCGGCTGAAGTATGAGGATGGCTGATATATTCCAGCTCTTCAAGGTCAGACATTATATTCCTGAGAGTCGCAGGTGACAGCTTCAAATCGTTATTGATATATTTCGACAGGAATCTCGAACCTATCGGATTTGCTTTCAAAATATAAAGTTGTACAATTTGACGTAAAATCTCCCTTTCGCGGTCGGATAGATCGCGATGAATTTGTTTTGCTATGTTGATATTTTTAGACATTATTAATGAGACGATTTAAAGTCGCTTTTAATCATTTACTTTATCGCCTGCAAGAAATTTAATTACAAAAACACTTCTTTGCTTCTCGAATACTTCACGGAGTTCTGATTTGAGTAAATCCATAATTAAATCATAATCACCTGAAATTTGCGTGCTGATATTGTTCTTAAGCACACTAATGCCATCACGTTTGTCAAGTTTTGAAATAAATTCTTTTATTACTGGAATAAATTCCTCAGTTAGAGGATAAAGACTGATATCTAATGAAATTTTCATTTGCGAATCTCAATTTACATTTAAATAAGTAGTAGATAATAAAATTGTAAAATTATTGTAAAGTAGATAGATTGTTTGTGACATTTTCAATTAAAACTTGTTGAATATAAAATAAACTGCAAGGATAAGACATACAAATCCGGCTAAATGATTCCAGCGCAGTACTTCATCCTTAAAAAATAGAAATGTAAATAGTGTGAAAACAGTTAAAGTAATGACCTCCTGAATTACTTTCAGCTCTACAAGTGTAAATGTGCCGCCATTTTGAATGTATCCATATTTATTTGCAGGCACTTGAAAAATATATTCAAAAAAAGCAATTCCCCAACTTATAAGTATTATCATAAATAAACTCAAGCGGTTGAATTGTGGCATTTCTTTGAATTTAAGATGTCCGTACCACGCTAATGTCATAAATATATTTGCTAAAGTGAGCAAGCCGATAGTAGTAATTGATTTCATATTAAAAATATTCTGTAATTAATGAATAATGTATATTTAAAATGCCATTATCGAAATATCATTTATATTATTTAGTAACGTATAAAAAAATATAAGTTTTCTTACTTAAAAAAAACAAGTCTGCCATAAAAATGTAGTATTGTAAGAATTGAGCTTATGAAGTACTCAATATTATAACAAAAATCACATTTTTAAGACAGACTCGACTTATCTAAAATAAATATTAAAATCCCAAAAGATTAAAATTTTATAGCAATTCCTTTTTCGAGGTTTTTATCTGTAAGAGCTTGTAAGAAAGTTTTGATGCTCTTAGTTTCATCTGCTGTGAGCTGCTTTCCTAAATTGATATCAGCCATTGTATTGATTGCTTCGTCAAGCGATTCTACAGCACCATCGTGATAATAAGGGGCTGTCAGAGTAACATTTCTTAGCTGAGCCACTTTGAAAAAATATTTATCTAAATCGTTTTTAGTAACATCATATCTTCCTAAATCTTTAACATTAGCGTAAGGTTTGATCAAGCCCATTTTTTGATACATAGAGCCCCCAAAAAGCGGACCTGTGTGACAAGTGATACACCCTACATCTATAAAAGTTTTTAAGCCGTTTAGCTCTGCATTTGTAAGTGCAGTAGGATTCCCGTTAACATAATCATCAAATCTTGATTTGGAAATTAATGTTCTCTCAAAAGCTGCAATAGCGTGAGCTAAATTATCATAAGTAATAGCATTTTTTACGCCTGGGAAAGCTTTACCGAACATTTCCTGATATTCAGGTATACCCGAGAGTAATGTTTCGCATTCCTTTTCGCTTGGCATTGCCATTTCATCCGGATTTAGAATCGGTCCTTTTGCCTGACCATGCAAATCCGGTTCACGTCCATCCCAAAACTGTACAAACTGAAAACCAGCATTCAGCACAGTCGGAGAATTTCTAACGCCCTCTTTGCCTTCGATTGCACCCGGAGATACACGCAAATTGTCATCACCGGCTTTTCCGTTTGTGATGTCATGACATGTGTTGCAGGACTGAGTATTGTTAACTGATAATCGTGTTTCAAAATATAATGTTTTTCCAAGTTCTACCAATTCCGGAGTGTCATTTTCGCTTCCAGGCATTTTGTCAGGCAATGCGCCGAAAATTTGTTTAGCACGTGCAAGTAAATCAGCTTTTGCCTCAGCTGATAGTTCTATTTTCTGTTCTGGCGTATCGCCACTCTTGTCTTCACCGCAAGATGAAAGTAGAAGTATTGTTATGAAGAATAAAGATAATATTTTTTTCATATCCTACCTTATTATAAATTAAATGAAAAATGTTATTTAAAAGTATCTTTACGATTTTGAGACTTGATTATTATTATAAATTGCTATTAAGCAATATTAAACCAAAAAATAATTTTTTAAAAAATTAGTGCATATTTAAATATCTGTGCCCAGTTAGTAAACATAAACAAACGATAGCCAATAAATCCACCAAAGCCTATAAAAGTAACACCTGCAAATTGTTTAATGCGTAGAATAGATGAATTTGAAAGTTTATGACGATTTCTAATAACAATCAAAGATAGCACATAAAGCCAAAGGAAATTACCTAATCCAAAGCCAATCGAAAATATTATATTCTCATTAAATGAATTTGGAAAAAGACCTATTTTATGTACCCAAGCCGACATAATAGTCAGTGATGGTACAAATGTAGGATTTGCAAGATTAGTGAGAGCGAGAGCAACTCCTAAAAACAGAGGACCCTTATTCTTTAAATTTTGGATAAATTTTGAGGAAGATACCTGAGGGTTTTCTTGGAATTCTATTTCCGAAACTCTATTGGCTCGAAACTGAGTAAATCCGAAATAAATTAAGCCTGCTACAATTATGGATTGAAATGCAATAGATACTATCGGATTTTCTACAAGATAACTATCTACAGCACTATGAATTGCTGATGCAGCAAAAATTGCTACTATGCAATAAATCATATCCATACTTGCTGTGCCAATTGCAAACTCAGCACAATCTTTCCTGCTTTTTTCCAAACCAAGCCGGATATTCGCCATCGCTATTGGTCCCGGCGGCATGGCTAAGATGAAGCCAATTACGGCACCTACTATTATCGCTGTGACCATTTCAATATCCTAAAAAGTATCAAAATATTCAATAATTAAACCAAATTTTTAAAAGTGTGCAAAAAATCTGACACAATGTAACATTTTTTTTTTGATTTACCAAAATTTTAAAAAATTTTATTAATCGGACAGTTAAAAAATTAATCTCAAAAAATTTTTTTTTCTGACTCCAAATATTTCCAAATAAAAAAAAGATATTAGCGTTTAAGCAGATAATGTATTATTTTATTAAATGTCTATTTTCAACAAAAGAAGGTATTATGGAAACCTCACAAAAAGGAAAGTGCCCTGTAATGCACGGGGCAAATACAGAATCAAGCAACTCTGTAATGAGTTGGTGGCCCAATGCCCTCAATCTTGATATTCTTCATCAGCACGACACAAAATCAAACCCCTTAAGCTCGGACTTCAATTATCGCAAAGAATTTAATAAACTGGATTTTGAAGCATTAAAAAATGACTTAAGAAAACTAATGACTGAAAGTCAGGACTGGTGGCCCGCAGACTGGGGACACTATGGCGGATTGATGATTCGCATGGCTTGGCATAGCGCCGGTACATACCGCACTTCTGACGGTCGGGGAGGAAGCAATACAGGTAATCAACGATTTGCTCCACTTAACAGCTGGCCTGACAATGCAAATCTTGATAAAGCTCGCAGATTACTTTGGCCCATCAAGAAGAAATACGGCAACAAGTTATCATGGGCTGATTTATTCATTCTTGCAGGTAATATGGCTTATGAGTCAATGGGATTCAAGACATTCGGTTTTGGCGGCGGTCGTGAAGACATTTGGCACCCCGAGAAAGATATCTACTGGGGTGCAGAAAAAGAGTGGCTTGCACCTACAAAAAGCCGCTATTCAAACGATGAAGAACGTGAATCACTTGAGAATCCTTTAGCTGCTGTACAAATGGGACTTATTTATGTCAATCCTGAGGGTGTTGACGGTAAACCAGACCCACTCAGAACTGCACAGGACGTACGCACAACATTCAAACGCATGGCTATGAATGATGAGGAAACTGTTGCTCTGACAGCCGGTGGACACACAGTCGGCAAAGCTCACGGTAGTGGTGATCCATCTCTTTTAGGACCGGCTCCTGAGGGCGAGGATTTGCACGAGCAAGGGTTCGGTTGGGTAAACCCAAAAGGTAAAGGTAATGCTGAAGACACATTGACGAGTGGTATTGAGGGAGCATGGACAACAACTCCTGACCGGTGGAATCATACTTATTTTCACCTTTTATTGAATTATGAATGGGAACTAAAGAAGAGTCCTGCCGGAGCATGGCAATGGGAACCAATTAATATCAAAGAAGAAGACATGCCTTTTGATGCTCATATTAAAGGAGTTCGTAGAAATCCCATTATGACCGATGCCGATATGGCAATGAAGATGGATCCGGAATATCGCAAAATTTCAGAACGATTTTATAGTAATCCCGAATATTTTGCTGATGTTTTTGCAAGAGCATGGTTCAAGCTCACTCATCGCGACCTCGGTCCGAAGAGTCGTTATTTAGGTCCGGATGTACCAAAAGAAGACCTTATTTGGCAAGACCCTATTCCATCAGCAAACTATACTTTGACTGAAACTGAAATTGAAGAATTAAAAGCTATGTTGCTAAATAGCGGTTTATCACATACTGAGCTTATAAATACAGCATGGGACAGCGCCCGTACTTTCAGATGCTCAGATTACCGTGGTGGAGCAAATGGAGCAAGGATTCGACTTGAGCCTCAAATATCTTGGGAAGGAAACGAACCTGAAAGTCTGAAAAAAGTTCTAAATACACTTTATGAAATCCAAAACAGCTTGCAAAAGAAAGTCAGCATTGCCGACTTAATTGTTCTGGGCGGTAGTTCTGCAATTGAACAAGCAGCAAAATATGCAGGTTTCGACATCAAAGTGCCTTTTTATCCGGGGCGCGGGGATGCAACTCCCGATATGACCGATGCTGAGTCATTTGATGTGCTCGAGCCGGTCCATGATGGCTTTAGAAATTGGTTAAAGAAGGAATATGCAGTTAAAGCAGAAGAGTTACTTTTGGACAGAGCTCAACTTATGGGACTGACTGCACCTGAAATGACTGTTTTAGTTGGTGGAATGCGTGTTTTGGGAACTAATTATGGAGGTACTAAACATGGCATTCTAACTGATAAAGTTGGTATTTTGAGCAATGATTTCTTTGTTAATCTGACAGATATGAATAATAAGTGGCTGCCAATTAATGAGAACATTTATAATATTGTTGATCGTAAAAACGGAGCAACTAAATGGACAGCTACAAGGGTTGATTTAGTCTTTGGCTCTAATTCAATCTTACGGGCATATTCTGAGTTTTATGCACAGGATGACAATATGGAAAAATTTGTCAGGGACTTTATTAAAGCTTGGGTAAAGGTTATGAATGCTGACCGCTTTGATTTAGCAATGTAGTTAAAATATATTTTGGGGCTGCATCACAAGTGTTATTAAAATGCTATAATGCAGCCTCATTTATTATGTGTAAGTTCTTTGTAAATACCAAGATACTGCCGGGCAATAATATTAACATCGTAAATCTTTGCTTTTTCTGCTGAAGCTTCAGACATATCTGCTAACTTGACTTTATCATTCATAACATTTTCAATTATTTCTGCAAATTTGATTGCATTTCTATTTTTAACTATATAACCTGTTATACCACTTTCAATAATTTCCTCAGGACCACCACAATTAGTTGATATTACAGGCGTGCCGCAAGCAAGTGACTCAATAGTAATTTGAGAAAATGACTCAAATTTTGATAAAATTAAACAAATATCAGCTGAGCGGTAAATATCAGCAAGCTGATTCTCATCTGAAACAAAACCAATTTGAACAATTAATTTATGATTGCAATAAATACTTGTATTTTTTCCAACAGCGATATAATTAAATTTATCTCCCAAAATATTTACAATTTCTATAAATAAATCAGCTCCTTTATTCGAAAGTTTGTGGTCATCTGAAATAAATATAATATTTCTTTTATTGTTATTGGGGAATTTTGAATTTTCGGAAAATGCAATTCTTTTATGAGAATTATAAATATTAAAGTCTACACCATGAGGAATAAATTTAATTGACTTTTCCGGAAAAAGACCTGATTTAATAACTTCGTTCTTTTGAAATTCAGAAGGGTTTATTACTTTTAAATATTTCGCTTTTGAATATGCATTTTTTTTTATCTCAATATTACGAGCAACATATTTTTGAAATTTTGAAATATCTGAATCGGGCCAATGATTGCCTCCCGAAATTGGGTTGAAATCATGAATAGTCCAAACAATTGGTTTGGTGTTTTTGTTAAAGAAAGATTTAATATCAACAAAATCGGCAATATGATGAAGGTGGATTATATCAGCCTTTTTGAATAATTCATGTTTAGTTATATCAATCAAAGTATTTGGAAAAGTAAATATGTTTTCATCTAAGTTTTTAAT
Source organism: Ignavibacteriota bacterium (assembly GCA_019637995.1). Taxonomy (NCBI): domain Bacteria; kingdom Pseudomonadati; phylum Ignavibacteriota; species Ignavibacteriota bacterium. The sequence goes on along the minus strand of JAHBUQ010000002.1, from coordinate 875,315 downwards.
ACTATGCACGATTTTTCGGTATGTTGGCAGGAAATGTCTTTGGAATAAACTTAGTGGCTTTAAAGCCAGAATTCTATCTTCAAAAAAACCTGTAAAACTTACATCATTGCCTCTTTTATCAAGGGATAGAATCTTTGAATTTATACCCAAAGAATTCAGCCCGGCTGAAAGTCTTTTAGCCGCAATCGCCGAGCCGCTTGTATCAGTTGTATTTATGTGCAGTACATCCATTTAATCAACGGTTTGGGAATGCTGTTTTAGTAGAGTTGACCTCAATATTTGAAATTGTTTGATAAAAATATTCTTTGTAAGATTTATTATATTCCTGCAAATTATAATATTCAATAATTTCTTTTTCATCGGATTTAATGCGATTGACAATAGCGATGAGCACATCATCGGATTCTTCATCGTAACTGATCAAAATATCCATACTGAAGGTTCCTGCAACTGTTTTATTAGCACGTAAGGATCCGGTTTCTTCGTTTGTTGATACAACAGCAAAGCCACCTTCTTTCAGAGTTTCAGGAGTTGACAGGAAGAAACTGCCAATTCCTAAATTGGACTGAAATTTAACATATCTGTTTTGAGAAAAATCTATAGAGCTGCATGATGTAGCCAGCATCAAAACTAAAAATAAGGGACAAACAAATAATTTCATAATATTAATTTGATAATAATTGATAATAAATATCTGAAAAGTAACATTTTTAAGTGTAATAATCAAGTTTTTTGAATAATTTTTTGTAAATTTGCTTGAATTTATTTCTACAACAATTTAATTTTAATTAGGAGGTGGTTATTTTGGGTAATTCACGGAAATATTCCCACGAGGAAATTCTGATTAAAGGTTAGGGCGGGCGGGACAGTTTTTTACATAATTCGATTATTTTACATTCAAAATTTGATAATTTGAAATTTTTTTTGAATTTTTTGCTGTATTTCATTATTTTGGTATTTTAAAAATTGTTATTAATTAATTTTTTCCGATAAAATTGGAGTTTTATTATGTTTAAATTATTTAAATTATTAGTAATAATGTTATTAACATCGTTATTACTTTTATTGCAGAGTTGTTCGGAATCCTCAACACCTACCCCTACAAACGATCCGGGTAAAGTTGAAATAATCAATTCATCTACCGGTGGTTCGGTAAAAACAGATAAAGGTGCAGAAGTTATTGTACCGGCTGGTTCAATAGCAAACAGAAATGACGGAAGTTCCGGTTCAGTATCTTTTTCTATCGAATCAGCTGTAAATCAGTCAGACCTTCCTACACCTATTCCCACTATGTATAAGGTTATCGGCTCAATCTATGCTTTCGGTCCATCAAATTTTGTTTTTACTGAGCCAGTGCACATTTTTCTTCCGGCAGAAAGCGAAAGCTCACCTGAAGGATTAACAATTATCTGGTATAATGAATCTGAGAAACAATGGATACTTCTTCCTTTAAGCGATATAGACGCTACTAACAAACGTCTGGGAGTTAGTGTTTTTGAGCTTGGTTATTTTGCTGTTGTCAGATTTCAAAACCCATCCTCCATTTCAAAATCAGATGAAATAATGAACGATAAAAGAGTCGGCGGAATCAGGTATTCACATCCATCAAACACTGAATATTACTTTACACTTACAATCAAAGCAGTTACTTATAAATATCCTGAAATAGGTTGGCCAAACCTTATTGGATATAATGTCGGTACGGGTTCTAATCCCACAGGTGGTCCAAGGCCAAAAACTCACATGATGAACATTCCTCAGGGGACTTACACAATCGAATTGAGTCGTGTTAAAAGAGGCACTTTGTCAAGGCTTCCCGGAGAAAGAGAAACTTATTCAAACCCAATATTGGTTACAGTTGGACCTTATACGAGTGTGTTTGGTTGGGATGCTGAAAGTTTTCAGGGTTGGACAGAACTAAACTTAGGCGGAGGAGACTGGAGAAAAGGCAATCCGGCAGATTGGCCTCAGCCAACAGTTCCTTATGGCACTGGTCAGTTTCAGGCGACTTTAAGCTGGCAGAATGCCGGGTCCACTTGGACAGATCTTGATTTACACGTATTCGGACCTAATGGAATACATGTTTATTTTGGAAATGATGTTTCACAAGACGGCTCATTAATGCTTGATGTTGACTGGATAGATGAACCGGGTAACGCTGTAGAAAATATTTTCAGCACAAAGCCGATGCCTAAGGGTGAATATAAAATCGGAGTTTTTGTATATGATGGTTTTGTACCTAAACCTTACGAAGTTAGAATTATAAGGCAAGGATCAATTGTAAAAACACACAGAGGAACTGCAACAAGAGTTGGCGATGAGGAGGATGACCTTATAGTAATTCAGACGTTTAGAATTGATTAATTTACTTTTTGATTTGTATATAATTGAGGGCTGTTTAAAAGCAAAATATCTGCTTTTACAACAGCCCTTTAATTATCATAACAAATAAACGAAATAAATTTTCAAATTAAATTGCTTCAACGTAAATATTTTTTCCGATTTCGTGACCGATGATTGACTCTTTGTCATTATGTATAATTACAATCGGACCATTAAACGGAGCTCTTGACATAAGCATTATCTCTAATCCGGGAAGGTATCCCTGATCTTCAAAATAAGCAATCATCTCATGATTATCATCCGAGATTTTCTTTATAACATACGTTTTATTGAGCTCAACTACTGTTAGAGGCAGCGAGTTATCCTCTGGAAGATTACCATCCTTATCAGGTATTGGATTTCCTAAGGGGCTGTATTTAGGATGTCCGAGCAGTTTGTCAATTTTATCAACAAATTCATCTGATACAGCATGCTCCATTGCACAAGCTTCGTCATGCACCTTTGATAAGGCATAACCCACGTGATTTTTAAGGAACATTTCGATAAGTCTGTGTCTCCTTAATATAGATAGGGCTTCAAATTCACCCTCTTCAGTGAGAGTAACACCTTTGTAGGAATTATAATCTACAAGCAAGGCGCCTTTTTTACGTTTGGACTCCATTTCAGACAACCTTTTAAGCATTCCGGTAACAGATGCACCGGAAAACTCCAACTCATTTGCTATGCTGGTTGTCGAAACCGGTTTTTCATGAGCCTGTAACTTATATATTGTCTTTAAATAGTCTTCTATAGACTGGGTACGTGCTTTTTTTTCTTTCATCTTTATAACTCTATTCTAAAACATTTTCAAAAAAATTATTTTAATGACAACTAAAATAATATTTTTTTTTGAAAAATTATAATAATATTTGAAATTTTACAATTTATTTGGTTTATTTTTTAAAATAAATTCCTTTAGATAAACTATTAACTACTATTTACCAAGTAGATGCCTCTAATGATTTTAATATACACTGCAAAATATTATAATAAATAAGTAATATCTCTGAAAGAATTCATACTACCAATCTCCTTAAAAAGTCCTTCATTGTATTATTAAATAAAAGAAAAGCTGCTTCTCATAGAAAAACAGCTTTTTTAAAAAATATTTAACAGTCTTGTTTGTTACTTAGCGATTCTTTCGAGCCATCTAAGCATAACAAGCATTGTTAACATTGATATCAGACAAGCTACAACAAAAATAGTCCATGTTGCAGATATAGGAATACTTTCATAGAAAACAGCACCAAGGAATAAAAGCTGATTACCAAGAGCAGTTGCTCCGAGCCATCCGCCCTGCATCAAACCCTGATACTGAGGTGGTGCTACTTTAGATACAAATGAAAGCCCAAGCGGGCTGATGAATAATTCAGCCACGGTAAGTATGAAATATGTTAGAATTAGCAGAAGCGGAGTCACTTTAGCTGCCTGATCAAGAGGAGTCCCACCGACATTAGGATTGATTTCGGCAAATGCAGGCAAATCCAACGAACCAATTGCCATTACAACAAATGCAAGAGCAGCGATAAACATACCGATAGCAATTTTCTTTGGAGTTGAAGGTTCTTTCCCTTTGCTTCTAAGCCATCCGAAGAAAGCAAGAAGAACCGGAGTGAGAAATACTACAAAGAACGGATTGATTGACTGGAATAACTCAGCCCCCTGAATATTCATAAATCCCAGGTTCAGCTTCAAACTTGACAGGTCCGTATAGTCACGTGCAAACAGAGTAAGAGTAAGACCATTCTGATGGAATGAGAACCAGAAAAATATGACAACTGCAAACACAGCAAGAAGTGCATAGAGGCGTTGTTTAACTTCAGCGGCATCCATAGCAATATTGTCTGATGAAGCTGCTGCGCCTTTAGCTTTAGGATCGGGGAAGTTTTTCTTATTGACAAGGAATATAATTATTGATATAACCAAGGCACCAATAGCAGTAGCAAACGCATAATGGAATCCGGTTGAAAATACGCTAAGATAATTCGGTACGAATGCTGCGATATCAGTTACTACACTACCGCTTGCCTGATTTGCAAGTTCCTGAAGTTTAGCCATTGCATCGCCGGTGATAGTATTATTTGTAAAGGAGTGGCAAAGAGCAGGAAGGTCTGCATTATACTGAAAACCGTTTCTTTCCAACCACCAGTTTCTTACACCGATTGCAAATAATGGAGCGAAAATAGCACCAACATTGATAAACATATAGAAAATCGAAAAGCCTTCGTCGCGTTTTTCTTTGTATGTATTATTATCATACATTTGTCCGACAAGTGCCTGAAGATTGCCTTTGAATAAACCATTACCAAATGCAATCACAAAAAGTGCACCGCAGGCAAGTATTAAATTCGTATTAGAAGCGACAGTAGGTATTGAAAGTAAGAAATAACCTATTGTCATTATTGACAGACCAACTAAAATTGTGCCTTTATAATTCCTGGTTTTATCAGCAATAAAACCGCCAACTAAATTGAGGATATATATTAATGCATAAAATGCTCCATAGATATATCCGGCGTTAGTTCCATCAAGACCGAATTTCGCCTGAATGAAAAGAACCAGAATCGCCATCATTACGTAAAACCCAAATCTCTCACCCATATTAGCAAGAGCTGCAGGTATCAAACCTTTTGGTTGTCCTTTAAACATATACGTTCCTTAAATAGTTTTGTAAAAAATGTCCATTTTCAATTTATAAAATTAATATTTTTTTTGATTAAAATTTACTTTTTTTTTTGATTTCCATAAATATATGCTATTTAATGCACTTTTTGATAAAAAAATTTATAGTTGAATTGTGAAAATATGATGAATATTGTTTTATCATGCTCAATATTTTTTTTAGACTGTGTAAATTCTGAACAAAAAAATATTCATATTTAATCTTCGTTACTTATTTTTTATACTACCAAAAATAACGCAAATGACCTTTCATGAATTTATTTCAAATTACGACCATGAGGGAACTATTGTTCTTCTTGAAGGTAAGAGAGCTGTAACAGAAAAAGATAAAGTAAAACTGATAAGTTTAAGTAAATTGCTTGCTATGAATTCCCGGCACATCAAATTCAGAAGCGGGAATGCTTCCGGTGCTGACAATTATTTTTCTAAAGGGTTTTCCGGCAAAAATTCTTCAAGATTTGAAGTAATTGTTCCTTATCACGGACACCGAAGCTACGATAGCGCCGGATTTGACATCATAAACATAGAGGACATTCCGCTTACTGCCGAGTCTACCCTTGTTGTACAGTCAAAAGAAAACCGCAGAAATCTAAGGATATTCGATGCGTATATTGCCGGAGAGCGAAACTCTATGGCTTATAAAGCAGCATACCTGCTAAGAGATACATTAAAAGTTATAGGACATTCTCCAAATATTCCCCCAGCCGATTTTGCAATTTTTTATGATGATTTACTTAATCCAAAATCCGGTGGTACTGGCCATACGATGGTGATTTGTGAAAGAAACAAAGTTCCGCATATAGACCAAAAGACATGGTTTAATTGGATCTGAAATATTTTTTTTACAAATTGCTTTTATATCATTCAATTTATTGATATTTTTGTAATAATTCATTTCTATCAAATAGGAAATAAAAAAATGATTAGTCCTGATAGACATCAAATTAAAAAAGCTATAGTCTCTGTATCTGATAAAAGCGGTATAGTAGAGTTTTGCAGGGAACTTGTAAGCCTTGATATTGAAATTTATTCTACTGGTGGCACCGCTAAACTTTTAGAAAATGAGGGAATTGATGTAAAAAGCGTGTCTGAAATTACAAATTTCCCTGAAATTTTAGATGGTCGGGTCAAAACCCTTCACCCGGCTATACACGCAGGTTTACTTGCTGATTTGGGTAAAATTGAACATAAAAATCAATTGGAAACAATGTCCTTCGAATCAATTGATTTATTAGTTGTCAATTTGTATCCTTTTGAAGATACACTTAAAAATCCAAAAGCAACTCACGAAATGCTGATTGAAAATATTGATATTGGCGGTCCGACTATGCTCCGTTCAGCGGCAAAGAATTACAAATGGACTTTGCCTGTAATCAATCTTTCCCGCTATAACGAAATTATTGATTTGCTTAAAAATAATAATTGCACAATTCCGGAGAAATACCGCTCACTGCTTGCAGGTGAAGTATTTACTTTTACGGCTTATTATGATTCTCTTATAAGTGGATATCTGAATAAATTTAATCAGGTAGAAATTCCCGAGAAACTTACAATACCGGTTGCAAAAGAATATGATTTGCGATATGGAGAAAACCCGCATCAGAAAGCAGCTTTATTAGGTAATTTTAGCTCACTATTCGAAAAACTTCATGGCAAAGAATTATCTTTTAATAACATAATTGATATCAATGCAGCTAGTCAGCTTATTTTGGAATTTGACGAGCCGACTTTAGCAATCATTAAGCATACCAATCCTTGTGGAGTAGCAACGGGTAAAAATCTGAAAGAAGCTTGGGAAAAGGCTTTCGCAACAGATAACGTATCACCGTTTGGCGGTATTGTTGCTGTGAATCGCAAGATTGATGCCGAAACAGCAGAAGCAATTCATGATATTTTCCTGGAAGTTATAATTGCCCCTGACTATAGCCAGGAAGCATTAACAATACTGACTAAAAAACGTGACCGAAGACTTATCAGGACAGATTTTGATAAGTTGCGTGATGCTATTACTCATGATATAAGATCAGTTGCAGGCGGGTTACTTATGCAAACTGCAGATAACGAACTTAAAGATGATGCAAATATCAGAGTCGTTACCGAAAAGCAGCCAAGTGAGTACGAACTTCGCGCTATGATGTTTGCATGGAAGATTTCCAAACACGTCAAATCAAATGCGATAGTTTATACAAGTGATGACCGCACACTTGCTATTGGTGCAGGACAGATGTCGAGAGTAGACTCTTCAAGAATAGCTGTCGAAAAAGCTAAAACTATGGGTATTGACCTCGCAGGAAGTGTCGTAGCATCTGATGCATTTTTTCCGTTTGCTGACGGTTTGCTTCAGGCAGTTGATGCAGGTGCTGTTGCTGTTATTCAGCCGGGTGGTTCGGTTCGGGACAATGAAGTAATTGAAGCAGCAAATCAAAATAAAATAACTATGATATTTACAAATATGAGACATTTCAGGCATTAATATGGCATTCACATTTTTTTTTCGTGACAGACATACTCTCGAGCTTCTAGCAAAGCTACTTAAAGACTATGCAACAGGATTTTCCAGAATAAAAATATGGGATGCAGGCTCAGCAATGGGACCCGAACCATACACATTTGCAATGATAATGGCTGAAACAATTGGAGCCGAGGCATTCAAAAGAGTTCAAATTATTTCATCTGATATTGATGAGTATGATAAATACGGCGAGACAATCAACAATGCTGTGTATCCTAAATCAGAACTTGTTAGAATGCCGGATGATATATTCGAAAAATATTTTGTTTCTACTGAAGACCCGAATTTATTCAAAATTGTTGAACCTATAACTTCCCGAATGAGTTTCATAAAGCACGACCTGTTGACATTAAAACCTTTTGAAATGAATTTTCATGGAATTATTTGTAAGAATGTGCTGCTGCATTTTCAGCCTGAGCAAAGAATTGAAGTTTTCAAGATGTTTCATAATTGCCTCGAACCGGGTGGATTTATTGTCAATGAGCAAACTCAGCAGTTACCCTCAGAGGTTTCACATTTATTTGAAAAAGCAGTTCCGGATGCAAATATCTACAGAAAAATTTAATTATGAGAATTAGTCTTTTAAGGTCAGACCCTAAGGTATATTCATGCTTTTCATATTTAGTCAGAGGAGACTGGAATGCTATTCCTGATATCAATACTTTAGTTGATGTCGGGACCGACGGCTCAATTTCGGTTGAATTGAATAAAATCTCAACAGGTGTCGGTAAAAGGCGGGTAGAGCAAATTATTATTACACATGAACATTTCGACCATGTAGGTGGTCTAAAAAAAATCAAAGAAATGTATGGCAATCCTCCGACTTATGCTTTCAATAAAATCCAGGGTATTGATTATCAGGTTCATGATGGAATGAATATCAAAATAGGCGATGAATTTGCTGAAATTATACACACGCCGGGACATTCACATGATTCGATTTGTATATATTTCCCTAAATCAAAAATTCTTTTTTCAGGTGATACAGTTTTATTTATTAAATCACGCGGTGGAACTTATTCAGATTCGTATCTGGGTATGCTGAAAAGATTTTATAAAATGAATTTGAATGCAATATATGCAGGACACGATGTCCCGCTGACTGAGAATATTAACAATTTACTTTCATTTTCTATTTCAAATATTGAAAATAGTGAAATTATTAATTAAAATTATGGTAAAATATTTTGCAATTATAATACTGATTCTCTTTGTATTTAAACAGGCAAATTCTGAATCAGCTAAAAACCTTACTCCTGTCCAGATTTGTGAAACAGTGTTTGGACCTGATGGCTATGACTATGAACAAATTCTTCCTTTTTGCTGTGAAATGCATGAAGTTAATTTCAGGGATACTTCTTTAGGTCAGATGCTTCCTTATGATACAAAGAGAAATTATAAGCTTTTAACAGAAGAGGATTCAATGGCTGTTGTAGCTTTATCACTTACTTATGGTGAGGATTTCGAGGATTTTTATATTTTCCTGAAAAAGCTCGACTTTTGGCATATTGATGCAATCAGGACATTATCCAGGCTTGAATATGTCAAATATACCCTTTACGAATTATCACATTTAACCCCGGACTCAGCAAGGAAACAAATTGCAGAAGCAGGGTATACAAATTTCGATAAATTTGTAAATCGTAATAAATTACTTCTTGCATCAGATAAAGATATTGAGGAATACTTTTTAGAGAATAAATCAAAATTTCAGCAAATTGCAGATTATATCGAAAACAATGGATTTGCAAAGTCAATAGAATCATTAAATGATTCAAATAAGGATGAAAAAGTCGTCCAAATGCTTGATGAGCTTTTAATAGACAGTATTGTTTCTTCAGAAGAAGGATTTTTTACAGGATTTATGATTGGTGGAATTCTTGACAATACAGCAGGTTATTTCTATCAACCTGACTCATCAAAAGTACCTAAGATGAGCAAAGGATTATATATCTTGATATACCCTCTCGGTGGTGGCTGGTATATGTATAAAACAACTTAATAGTCAAATTAGAAGCAAGATGATACTAAATACTGTTCAATACAATTATTTATTTCTCAATCAAATATCATCTGATTTAAAAAAGGGTCTGTAACTTTTAACAGATACAGACCTAAGTTTAGAACTATAAAATAATGTTTAATCAGTTTTCTTCGATTTTTTCATAATCTTCCTGAGTTGCATGGAAAATATTACGATATTCTTCCTCAAAGAAAAATTCCTTTTCACCGAAAGCAGGTTGTAAATCATCTATCCAAACTGCATCAGGATTATACTTAGCAAAGAATGGTCTTTGAACCCAGTCTTTATCACGTCCCTGAATAAACCTTAAAATAAATATTTTCTCGTTTTGAATTTCAGTCACACCAAGAACCTGAATCTTACCTGGTCCGCAAGACATCGAAGGTCCTCTGACTGTTCTTGCAAGACCACTAACCTCACTATACGCTTCTCTGAAAATCTGCCATGCACGCTCAAGAGTTACACTGAAATAATGCTGAGCACCTGTATCCCTTGCAATAAACATATAATAGGGAACACAACCAAGTTTGACCTGCTCACGCCACATTCTCGACCATACTTCCGGTGAATCATTGATATTTTTAAAAACAGGAGATTGAGTTCTGATGCGAGCACCGGTATCATTGATTCTTTGAATTGCTTCTTTTACAGAAGGAGTAGAAAGTTCGACATAATGATTAAAATGTGCCATAAACGCAAGATGAAGACCACTGTCAGTAACTTTTTTGAACGTATTGAGAACAGTTTGACCATTTTCAGTCAGGTACATATAAGGATAATATGCAAGTGATTTTGAGCCGATTCGAATATTTTGAAGATGGGGAATTTTTGCATCCAAAACTGCATCAATATACTTAGCGAAGCGATTGGCATTCATAACCATAGGGTCACCCCCTGTAAAAAGTAAATCTGTAATTTGAGGATTTGCTCTAATATAATTAATAACATTATCAATGTCGCTGGTAGCAAATCTCAATCCATCCATTCTTACAAATTGGGGCCAACGGAAGCAAAAAGTACAATATGCGTGACATGTTTGACCTTGAGCCGGAAAAAAGAGTGTTGTTTGATCATACTTATGTTGCATACCGTCCAGCTTTTGGTCATCTATTGAAGGAATATTTAGTTTTGACTGTCCGGCAGGATGAGGATTAAGTTCGTGTCTGATTTTATTTATTTCATTTTCGAATACTATTTTATCTAAATCCTTTTTCAGTAACTGCTCTACTGCCTCAAAATGATGTGGAAGCAACATATCACGATTAGGAAATGTAAGATGAAAAATCGGGTCCTTACGGGGATTATTCCAATTAATCAATTCATCTACTACATAACTGTTGGCTTTGAATGGCAGAACTTTAGCGACAACTTCCATCTCGTACATATCACGTTCAGAAAAATTATCCTGAATCTGAGATATTTTTCTGAAATTTCTTGATGTAAAGGCTTTGTATTTAGGTATATCAGGATATTCATCGGAAAATATATTTTCGGTTTCATGCAGTTTGTTATTGCTCATTTATGCCTCGTTATATATTAAATTAAAGTGTATGTTTTACTAAAAGGATAAGTACTGAAAATATTTTATTTAATTAATAAATTTTTGATATTATTAAGTTTATAATATTTTATCAAACAAAAAAAAACCGGCTAATTAGTGCCGGCTTTCGATAAAAAAACGATATTTAAAATATTCTTTTACAAGTTCTCATTAATCAGATTGATTAAATCCGTATCCATATTGTCAGAATATCCGGACATAGATGTCAATATTGTTCCATCCTTGCTAATTACATATAGAGTTGGAAATCCCGTTACACCATATTGCGAAGCAACTTGCTCGCCTAAGACCAATGAGTTATATGTAATGTTGTTATCTTTAAGGAACTTTTTGGGGTCAGCACCTTCTCTTTCGTTACAACTTATACCAAGGACAATGACATTTTTTCCTTTGTATTTTTCATGTACATTCTGTAATTTCGGCATTGCCTTGACACACCAATGGCACCAGGTTCCCCAAAAATCAAGAATTACAATATTTCCTTTCAATTGTGATAGAGTAACATTTTTACCGTCTAAATCTTTTAATGTGAAATCACTTGCAGGTTGCCCTTCCATCGGAGATTTCGGTCTTGAATTAGGCGTAACGATTTCCTCCACAAAGTCAGCTGGTGTTTGTAATTTGAAAATGTCTCTGGACAAGCCTTTATTAATTTCCAAATCTAAAATTTCAAAAGTTTGGATTATTGTTTCAGTATCTTTAGTTTGCGTTTTAACCTCTTTGACCGGCAGATTAGTTTCTCTGTCGAAATATGTCCTGATTTTGATTTTACCTCTTTCGGCAGAATTCGTAAGTGACTCAACGACATCTGTCTTATATTTACTAAACGTAGCGTCCGAAATGATAAATAACTCGTCGGTTCTTGCTTTGATTTGTTCAGTATAGTCCTCATTAAGCATAATCATAGTCATTGGATTTATCAACCAATTTTGTGTTATCATCTTATCAGGTTCAATCCCTTCGCCCGAAATATAAACAATTTTTTCACTGTCTGATTTGAAATAATACTTCTGACCGTCATATAAACCTGCGCCTTGTTCAGTCAAGAATTTGACTAAAAAGCCTGTTTTAACGGATGGATCTCTTAACATTTGAACTTTGACATCTGTTGTAAAGTTTTCTTTAGGAGACTGGAAAACAAACCTTGTTGTGAAAGAGGCATCTTCTACCTTCAGCGAACTTTGGTTTGCTTTAATAAAAAATTCTTTTGGATCAGCATCTAAAGGAGTCTGCTCATCAGAGCTACATGAAATTATAACATAGGATACTGCCAGAATCAGCAAAAATATTTTTTTCATAATTAATCTTTATTTATTCATTAAATTTGGAATTGCATTTTCATATAAATTTTTTATTTCATCAAGACTTAACTTTGTATAGCCTTCGATACTGACAAACTCGCCACCAACTTGTCCAATTATTTCTACAGGGACATTATTAGCTTCACAAATCTTGCTTAATTCAACTTGATTTGATTTGTCAAGTGTAACTACGACTCTACTCTGCGACTCGCCAAAAATTCGTCCGACCGTTAAATCACTAAGATTAACAGTGCAGCCAATATTTCCGGCAATGGCTTTTTCGGCGAGACAAATACCAAGACCACCTTCGCTTATATCATGAGCGGAATTAATAAGTTTTGATTTAATTGCTGCGAGTATAACTTTTTGAAGACTCAGCTCATTCTCAATATTGAGTTGTGGAGCATTACCTGTTACTTCACCGGCGTATAATTTCAAATATTCAGAGCCACCAACTTCACAATTTTCAAAGCCAACGAGTGCTATTATATCACCTTCTTTCTTAAATTCATAAGTCATTATGTCATCTAAAGATTCAATTATTCCAAGCATTCCGATTGTAGGAGTCGGATATACTGCAAAATTTTTAGATTCATTATGGAAACTTACATTGCCTCCGGTAACGGGTGTATTCAGTCTGCGACAAGCGTCACCCATACCACGGACTGCCTCACGAAATTGCCAGAATACTTCAGGGTCGTAAGGATTTCCGAAATTCAGGCAATTAGTAATTGCAACGGGCTCGGCACCAACGCAAACGACATTTCTTGCCGCTTCAGCCACTGCAGCCATACCACCTGTATAAGGGTCTAAATACGTAAATCTGCTGTTACAATCAGTTTTGACTGCAATAGCTTTACCTGGAATTTCTTTGATTCTAATAACTGCAGCATCGCCTTTGATATTTACTGTATTAGTACGAACCTGTGAATCATACTGTTCGAAAATCCATTTTTTTGAAGCAATTGTCGGGGATTTTATAATTTCTTTAAAATCGCATACATCAGGTTTCATTTCTGAAACTGATTTAGTATCATAGCTTCGTGTTATCTTCAAATATTCGGGTTCTTTGAATTCGCGGTCATATTGCGGAGCGCCTCCACCGAGAACAAGGTAATCAGCTTCGAGCTCAACAACTTTTTTACCGTTTCTGGTAATATGTAGAATTCCGTCATCGGTAACATTACCAATTTGAGTAATAGGTACGTCCCATTTATTGCAAATTTCTATTGCTTTTTCAACTTTGTTATGATGAATTACAGCCAGCATTCGTTCCTGAGATTCGGAAAGCATAATTTCATAAGCGCTCATATCAGATTCTCTCAGTGGGACTTTGTCAAGGTCAACAATCATACCCAATCCGTTCTTTGCGCTCATTTCAGATGTAGAGCAAGATATTCCGGCTGCACCCATATCCTGTATGCCTGCGATAGTTCCTGCATCAATCAGCTCTAAAGTGGCTTCGAGAAGTAGTTTTTCGGCAAATGGGTCGCCGACTTGCACAGTTGGACGCATATCTTCTGTTTTTTCATCAAATTCTCTTGATGCAAGCAGTGATGCACCGTGTATTCCATCTCTCCCGGTCGAACTGCCGAGAATCATAACAGGATTACCAACTCCTGCCGATGCCGCTGATGCAGTTTTATCAACCTTTACAATTCCGACTGCCATTGCATTTACAAGTGGGTTGTCGTGATAACATGAATCGAAATAAATCTCTCCGCCAACGGTTGGAACGCCGAAGCAGTTACCATAATGGCTGATTCCATGAACTACACCCGAAAGCAAAAATTGAGTACGGGGACTACTTAGTTCTCCAAATCTCAGAGAATTTAACGCCGCTATTGGTCTTGCACCCATTGTAAAAATATCCCTAAGGATACCGCCAACACCTGTAGCAGCACCCTGAAACGGTTCAATAGCTGATGGATGATTATGGCTTTCAATCTTGAAGGCAATTGCATAACCATCACCAATATCAACAAGTCCTGCATTTTCTTCGCCTGCTTCAACAAGCAGTCTGTTGCCGGAGCGTGGGAGTGTTTTCAGTTGCTTAATTGAGTTTTTGTAAGAGCAATGCTCGCTCCACATGACGCTGTAAACACCTAATTCGGTATATGTTGGGGTTCGACCTAAAATTTCAAGTATGCGTTGATATTCTGCTTCAGTAAGTCCGAGCTCTCTTGCTGTTTCGACTGTTACTTCAATCTCGCTATAGAGTTGATTTTCGTTGCTCATAGTTTAAAGATAGATTACTAAATAATTAGTTTATAATATTTAAAAAACGTTTTTATGTACTTTTAATTTGAATTATCGCATAATAATTCTATTTATCAATTAATTCAAAAAATTAACCTTCCGAAGTCATAAAAACTTCGGAAGGTTTTAGCTTATTTAGAAATATTATATATTACAGCAAAATATATAAATTGATTAATACCAATCAATTCTTGTATTTGGCAATTTAGCAATAATATTTTGTTTAGATTCTTCAGAAAATTCATTACTTGTCAAACTTATATATTTCAACTTTTCAAGTCCTGCAATGCTTTCCGGAAGTTCAGTCAGATAATTAAAACCAAGTTCCAGTTCTTCAAGATTTGATAATGCACCAATTCTATCCGGCAGAGATTTTAATTCGTTTTCATATAAGAGCAGCTTTTGTAATTTGTTGAGATTACAGAAACTTTCAGGTAGAGCAACTAAAAGATTTTTGAACAATCTTGCTTTTTCCAGACTAACCAGATTACCAATATTTTCAGGAAGTTCAGTAATATTATTTTCGTGAACTTCCAATTTAGTTAATTTTGTTAGTTTTCCTAGCGATTCAGGAAGTTTTGTCAAATGATTGCCCGGTGCTCTTAGCTTTTCTAAGTTACTTAAATCACCGATTGTATCAGGTAAATTTCTCAAATCATTTTCACTAACAACCAATTCAACAAGACTGATAATGTTGCCTATTGAATCGGGAAGTTCCTTGATTTTATTATTATTTAAACCAAGTCTGTTTAATTTTGTTAGTCTTCCGATTGATTCCGGCAGCTCCGTTAGCCTGTTCCAGCTGACAACCAATATTTCTAAATCCTGAAGTTCAGAAATGCTTGCAGGCAATGTAATAATTCTATTACCGCTTAGGTCAAGTTTTTTTAATTTTTTGAGTTTTGAAATCTTTTCGGGAACATATTCTAACTGGTTATTCCATATAATAAGTTCTTCAAGATTGGTTAGTCGGAAAATTTCTTCAGGGAAAGTATCAAGATCTTTATAATGCAGATCTAATATTTTTACATTTTCCGGCTCGAGAAGTGCTTTCTCGAGCGAGTAGTAGATTTTGATATCAGTTTCACCAACATCCGTATTCATTTTAACCTCCGAGATAAATGACTATAAATTACAATATAAAACTATTTTCAAAGATACATATTTTCTAAATTCAATATAATTAAAAACTATTTGAATAAAAAGTAAAATTTATTTTTCTTGTTATTTTTTATCAAATTATTGTGAATTTTCTTTACAAAAAAGAGCTAAACCTGAACGGTATAGCTCTTCATAAAAATTTTTCAATCAAATTTACTTGATTACCGACTTTTTTCAGCCTGAGACTGCTTTGAGGGATTGTCTGTTGCGTTAAGCTGAGTGCTGTTTTTGTTGATACTGTAGTTGGCAACATCGCGGGCATTAATTCTTCTTCCACCGATAAAATTCTTTTTATAATATGAACTTTCAAGCGATGAAACTGTAACGCCGTGCCTGGAACTTGCGTGTGCAAATAAATTATCGCCTAAATAAATTCCAACATGTGAGGCAAAGCGACGGGAGTAAGTATGGAAGAAAACCATATCACCGAATTCAAGGTTTTTACGATTAATTTTGTCGCCTATATTAACCTGCTCACGAGCCACACGTGGTATCATAATATCAGCTGCAGCTAAAAAGATTTTCTGAGTAAACCCGGAGCAATCCACATTTCTGCGGGTAGTACCTCCAAATCTGTACGGAGTTCCGAGCCAATCCATAATAATGTACATCAGGTCTGACTTTGAAATTCCGGCAGCGGTCACATCAGAGCCTTCATTGCTATCAATAAAAGAAAGCCACATCATCTTGAAGTCATCTAAATCAACGGTAACGTCGTCTTCTGTTTCGAGCTCTTCAAGGTCTTCACCTATATCGCCGTCAACTGTTAAAATTTCGCCGTCGTCGTTGATTAATTCATTGATTTCTGAATTTTCTTCATCAGATATTTTGGGCTCCAAACCGGCTAATTCACTAACTTGTTCTGAAGTTGAGCGAATTATTTCAATCGCCTGTTGTCTAGTTTTGTTGGGGTTATAGCTACGCTTTTTCCTGCGTGCAGCTTCCATATCGCTAATATTTGCAAATATAAAAGCGAAAGCTAAGAAAAAAGTCAGTATTACTCGTGGGGAAATAGTTTTTTTTGTACTCATGCGTTCTCCACATTATTTAAAATTTTACAAAATTCAATTTTTGAAATATATTCACATAATTCTGCCAATTCTATTTCTCTTTTCAATATCAACTTTAATTCACAGTATGTCATAATTTCTGCTAATTACTGAACAATTCAACAAACTGTGTAAAAAATTGCACATTTTGCGTTTACAAATAAACGGATTTTTTTTCAAACAAAAAATTTTTTTTTTGATTTTTTTAATTTTAAGCAATTTAATTTATTTAAAATTGACGATTTAATGTCATAATGTTTTTTCTCAACATTGCTTGACGGCAATATAAAATTTATAGTTTTAGTTTTCGTCAATAAATATATTTTGAAACAAATTTATGGTTTATTATTATGCCGGTTTATGATTATAAATGTAATACCTGCGGTCAGGTTTTTGAATATAAACAGAGTATGTCAGATAATGCTCTTACAAATTGCCCTGAAGATATCTGCAAGTCAGAAGTTAAAGGTCAAGGCAGTGTTCAAAGAATTTTGAGCAAAAATGTCGGACTTGTTTTTAAGGGAACCGGGTTTTATCAGACAGACTATACCTCAAAAGGTAAAGACAGTTCAGACCCGGGTAGTACTCATGGTTGTGCCTCAGGTGCTTGCGGCTGCGGACCATCCAAAACAAATGTAGCTTAATTTAAAGAGGGGCTGAGTATAATATCAGCCCCAAATTCTTACCCTTTACATCCGAACAATTTTTAAATCTTTTTGATATTACTATACTCATCAAAAAATATTGCAGATGCTCTTATTCCACCGTAAAAATTCTCTACAGCGAAACTTTCATTCGGAGAGTGTATATTATCACCCGGGAGCCCAAGCCCCATCAATACTGTAGGCGAATTAAGCTCAAGAGTGAACACATTTACAATTGGAATAGAGCCACCTTCTCTCATAAATACCGGGTCAATTCCAAAAGCTGTTTTGAGTGCAGTCATAGCAGCCTTAACACCAATACTGTCTCTCGGAACCAGAACAGGATTGCCTCCATGCAATTGACTAACTTCAACTCTTACGGTTGGTGGAGCTATTTTCAACAAATGTTCAGTTATTTTATTTGATATATCCTGATAATTCTGGTGTGGTACTAACCTCATAGATATTTTGGCAGATGCTTTTGACGGAAGAACAGTTTTTGCACCTTCACCAGTATATCCGCCGACAATTCCATTAACATCCAATGACGGGCGTGCCCATGTTCTTTCAAGGGTAGAGTAACCGTATTCTCCATTACCACCACCAACCTCAAGGTCATCGCAATATTCTTTATAATCAAAAGGAAGAAGCTTGAATCCATTACGTTCGTCATCTGAAAGTTCGAGTACATCATCATAAAATCCGGGAATCGTAATTCTTCCGTAGCTGTCTTTAAGGCTTGCAATCATTTCAGCGAGAACCTGAATAGGATTATCAACCGCACCGCCGTAAGTACCTGAATGCAAGTCACGATTTGGACCTGTTACAAAAACCTCAATGTATGATATTCCTCTTAGACTGTAGCAAATAGAGGGCAATCCGTCGCTGAACCATTCTGTATCGGAAATAAGTACAGTATCGCAATTGAGCAAATCTTTATTTTCTTTTATAAAATCTTCAAGGTGGCTACTGCCGCACTCTTCTTCACCTTCAATCAAAAGTTTGATATTTACAGGAAGCTTACCATGAATAGCTAAATGTGTTTCTATTGCTTTCAAGTGAGTGAATACCTGACCTTTATCGTCAGATGTACCTCTGCCAAAAATTTTGCCATCTTTGATTGTCGGGTCGAATGGCTTAGATTTCCATAATTCCAACGGGTCAACGGGCTGTACGTCGTAATGACCGTAAACAAGTACTGTAGGAGCATCGTTTCCGGCACTGAGCCACTCACCGTAAACAATAGGATGACCGGGAGTTTCCATTAGCCTGCAATTTTCAATACCAATATTTTTTATATGGTCAACAAGCCAAAGCGCACACTCTCTTACATGGAGTGCATTATCAGGGACGCTGCTGACACTCGGAATTTTTAAAAAATCAAAAAGCTCTGCTAAATGCCTTTCTTTATTTGCCTCAATGTAAGATAATACCCTATCCATAGAAGTTTTCCTAAAATTATTTATAAATAAAAACCTTTGAAGTTCCTGATTTAGAACTCCAAAGGTAATAACAACTATTTACAATTTTTATTTTATTATTCGACTGAACCATTTTGTTGATATGGTGCGTCAGGTCGTACTATGCCTACAATACCGCTTACAATTAGCCACTTGTTATTCTTTTTCTTTAAAATACGTGCTATGCGGAGGTAATAATTATATGTTTCTTCACCACGTATAAAATCAGAATTGACACCATAAATTATTGTAGCTAAAGTTGCACCCTCATCCATTTGGATAGAAACATCACGAAGTTCACCATAATCAATTTTGTCGTAATCCTGCCATTGTTTTTCAATAGCTTTTTTGAAATCAGCAAATGTTTTAATAACTTCAGATGAATCGGTACCAAAAAATATTACTTCGTCAGCAAGTGTTTCTACAACTTTGCCAAAATTTTTATCTTCAGAAGCTCTGTGATAGTCTTCTATAACTTTTTTTACTTGTTCTTTTTCCTCCTCTAATTCAAGTGGTGAAAGATAAGTTTTTTTAGGACTGCATGCACTCAAAACTATAAGTGATGCCAAAATGAGTAACAATAATCTCTTCATTTTTCTACTCCTTTTTAGTAAATTTTTATTTAAAAGAACTTTGGTACAAGATTTGTCAAAAAACATTATATTATAATTGTCAATTTTCAATATGTTAAAATAATAAAATAAAAAGGAATAACCAAATGAATATTGCAAAAATATCTACAAATGTTGTAGAAACTTATATTCCTAAGGAAATTAAGTTCGACCCTGCTAAGCAAAAAAATGATGTTTCTTACGGAAATAACAGCAAGAAACTGAACAATTGGCAAGAGGAAATCCTTATTGGCGCCATTGACAAGCTGGTTAATAATATTCAAGTGGACAATAGTCACCCCCTCGGAATGTCTAAAAATGCTCCAATTGAATCTTATGCAGAAGCTGTAAAAGTATTATCAGAAATTAATTCTGATAATTATTCTGATAATTTGAAAAATTTCGGTTCACAAGCTCAGGCAAATGTATCGGCTGAAACTTTTCTTCAGTTGATACTGGAAAATTAATTTTATATTTGAAAATATTTGAACTAGTTATTTAAATTTGCCAATCCGGTAATTAATTTCCGGATTTATGGCGTTGAATAAAATATATCATCAAGGCAATAAAATGCTGTCTTACAAATATGCTTCTGAGACAGCCATGTTTTTATTTGCCTTGTTTTTGGATTTTATTTTGAATCTGATTTACGCTTTTTCCTCTGGTAATTCTTCGATAATTTTAACTCCGGAGCTGGTACCAATTCTTGAAGCACCGGCTTCGACAAATGTCAATGCCTGCTCAAGATTTCTAATGCCTCCTGATGCTTTTATTCTGACATTTTCTCCGATAAACTCCCTGAAAAGATAAATGTCTTTCAAATCTGCACCCGCTAAAGAAAATCCTGTAGATGTTTTTATATAGTCAGCACCGGCTTCGGTGATAATTTTGCACATTTCAATCTTTTGATAATCACTTAGAAGACAGGTTTCGATGATAACTTTTAATATTGCATCATTCGAATGGCAAAGTTCGGCAAGAGCTTCTATTTCCTCTTTGACATAAGCAAATTCCTTATTCATAAGGGCAGGGAGGTTGATAACCATATCCAGTTCGGTACATCTGTTTTCAATTAGCGATTCTGCTTCCTCAATCTTAGTACTTATATAATTTGCACCGAGAGGAAATCCTACTACAGAGCATACTGCTACACCCGAGCCGTCAAGAAGATTCGCAGCATAGCCGACATAGCGGGGTAGTACACATACAGATGCAAAGTGATATTTAGCTGCATCACGGCAAAGATTTTCGATATCTGAATACTTTGAATCCGGTTTTAATATGGTACTGTCTATAGTTTTTGCTAATTCAATCCTACTAATATTCATTTTTATTACTTTTTTGAAATTTGATACATATTAGAATACATAAATACAAAATATTTAGTAAAAAATTGAAAATTATTTTGCTATGTTAATAAATATACATATATTTGTAGTTCTAAAATTTGTAAGTTGAAATAAAGTATTTTTAAACTTTATACAGCAGGATCTAATGAATTATACTGGACCTAAAGTAAAAATATCGAGGAAACTCGGAATAAACCTGACCCCGAAAGCCGGAAAAGTGTCAACGCGCAAGCCATATCCTCCGGGAGCACATGGTGGCAATAAAAGACGTGCCAAGCAATCTGACTATGGTCGCCAATTGTTAGAAAAACAGAGATTGCGTTTGCAGTACAACTTGTCTGAAAAACAGATGGCTAATTTCTATAAAAAAGCCGCTTCGCAGACAGGTAACACAGCTGACCTGCTGGTACAGTTGATTGAAACAAGACTTGACGCACTTGTATATCGAGCAGGTCTTGCACCGACAATTTATGCTTCAAGACAGTTTATCGGTCATGGACACATTTTTGTAAATGGTAGGAGAGTAACTATTCCTTCTTATCACGTACGTGTTAACGATTTGATTTCTGTTAAAGAAAAAAGCAGAAAAATTGATTCTATTCAGGAAACTATACGATTAGTCAATGCTCCGCCATATCTTGAAGTATCTAAAGCAGATTTCTCAGCAAAATTATCTTACATACCTCATAAAGAAGAAGTTCCAATTCAATGTGAACTTCCCCTTGTAGTAGAGTATTACTCAAGATAATATTCTGAAATGTTATTTTTTCAAGCCTTCTCCCTTATACGGCGAAGGCTTTCTTTATTTTTATATCGCTATTTTGAAATAATTATAATCAATTATACGTAATTTAAAAAAATAATCGTATTTTTGGTTTTTTTGAAATAATATAATTCAATTTAAGATTAATATGTCAAAATCAGCTATTTATGCCGGAACATTCGATCCGATTACAAACGGACACGTTGATGTAATAGAAAGGGCATGTGAAATGTTCGATAAAGTTTATGTGGTAATTGCCGTAAATTCCAAAAAAGTTACTCTTTTTTCTGAAGAGGAGCGACTCGAAATGATTAAATCTGCTCTTGAGCATCTACCAAATGCGGATGTAATTATCAATCATAAGCTTACTGTCGAAGTTGCAGAGGAAAAAAATGCAATCGCTATGGTTAGAGGTATAAGAGCGGTCTCTGATTTTGAGTATGAATTTCAGATTGCACTTATGAACAGAAAATTATCACCAAATATTTATACAGTATTTTTGACACCTCATGAAAAATATACATATCTGAATTCAAGTATTATTCGTGAAATGGCTAAATATGGAAAAGATACAAGTGAATTTGTTCCGCATTTGGTAGCTGCAAAATTGAAAGAAAAATTTAATTTTTAAAATATTTTCAAAAAAAAGTGAAAAAAACAATTTTTTTTGAGACATTTTTCAAGTTAATGTGTTACTCTTATTGTATGAAGTTGCAAAAACTATTTTAGTTTTTTGAAAATTGCTCTTTTGCTAAAAAGGAGTAGCAAATTATGAAGACAAAATTACAGTATTTAATCTGGTTGATTATCCTTTCACTGCTGAATTTCACAGAAGTTTCAGCGGAGTACAACCGTTTTGTTAATTCCAATATCGGAACAGAATTTTGGCTGACTGTACCGCCTGCATTAATTGAATCAGGCAATACTGAAGGCAATTTCGTCAAGATATTTGTAAATTCAGATGCAGAAACTAATGTTCGTGTCGAAGTGCCCGGAAAGAATTATGCCCGAACAGCTAAAGTACTTCCAGGCATAAGCTATGAATTTAATATCGAACCAAAAACAGCTCAGCCATATATAAAGACAGGACTTGATCCTGTATTCCCAAGCGAAATTTACAAGGGGGCGGGCATTTACATAAAATCTGAATATCCGGTGTCTGTAAATGTGGTTGTAAGATATAATTCGACCGGCGAAGGATTTCTTGCACTACCTGTGAATGTATTAGGAAATGATTATATCGTATCTTCTTATGGCGATGCTTCAGTATATTATCCTGTTTATAACAGCTTCCCGTCACTTTCAGGCATAGTTGCCGCTTATGACGGTACTGAAGTGAATTTCACACTTGGTGGCAATTCTTCAACCGAGACTTCTTCAGGGCAGAAACCCGGCGAAACAATCAAGAAAATTTTGAACAAAGGCGATGTCTGGATGATTTCCTCAAAGGGTCGTGATGCTGACCTAAGCGGTAGCAAGGTTTCTTCAAGTAAGCCGGTAGCAGTAATTTCAGGTAGCTATTCAGCAAATATTCCTTTAATAAATAAATATTCGGGTTACCTTGCAGAAGCAGAAATACCAACATATACTTGGGGAAAAACCTACTACATACCAAATGTTTACGGCAGGAAGTATAGTCCTGTTGTAAGAATTTATGCTAAGGAGCCAATGACTGATGTTATGATTGACGGCATTTTTTATGGCACAATTTCAAAGTCCGGTGGAATTATTGGAGAAGGTTACTTTGAAGTTAGGATGAATGAAATCACGGGCAATAATTTCGGTAGAATCAGTAGCGATAAACCTATTAATGTTGTTCTGTATAATTCAGGTGTTGAAGAAGACGGACTTCCCGAACCTCCGGGAGCACCATTCCAGATGAATATCACTCCCGTTGAACATTTTCAAAAGGAGATGCACTTTTCTATTCCTGCACAGTTACCTTCACCTACATTTGCTAATAATTATTTGAATATTATTTACAAAACAGATTCTGATGGCAGTATTCCGGAAGATTTTTTAATTGGAAAATACTCACTTGGAAAATTGAATTATAAAACTTTACGCTCTGAGGCAAGGCTCGAATCTTTCCGATTTACTGGGACTGAATACGCATTGCTTGTAATCAAACCCGAAGCAACAGGAAGCTATGTACTAAAAAGCTCAAGCAGTTTTACAGCATATTTTTACGGTTATAATTCAAGCTCGGCTTATGGTTCTACCGCAGGATTAAAATTGGATTTGCTGAACTCTGAGGACAAAGACCCTCCACACATCTCATGGGATATAAATTGCGATGGTATTATTAATGGCATAACCGAAGATATGCCGGAAGATGCCGAGATTCGGAGTAATCTTGCAGGCTCGGTTTTCCTTAGCGACGAATCAATGAACGTAGTAAGAGGTAATTTTGAGCAGATATTGCCGGGAATTACTGGCAAAGCCGAGTGGTCTATTCGTATAGTTGATCTAAATAAAGACGCAAAAGCATCTGTACTTTTTTGGGATTTTGCAGGTAATTTCAGCAAAGCCGATATTTTCTACAAAGCACAAAATACCGAATTACGGAAGAAGTATGAAAATTATGGCTCATTCAAAATCGGCGATGATAAACTGTCAAGAGAGTTTAGAATTATAAATAATTCTGATTCTATTTTTACATTAAGCAAATTAGAACTTCAATCAGGAAGCAATGGTTTCAGAATTTCTGATAATTCGGATTTGCCTCTAAAAATTCAGAAAGATGAATCATATACTTTTCATGTTGAATTTTCTCCTTCTGAAATTGGAACATTTATTGATTCCATCGGATTTGGTGATAATTGCAGGTTCTTTTTTGCAGGGATGGTTGAAGCGACTGTCGGCAGCCCTGTAATTGAAGTAACTGACGTTTATTTTGGTGACTTAACAATTGGCGGAATTGATACAGCTTATTCAATAATTTCAAATACCGGTGTAACGGAGCTTATCCTGAAAGATTATCTTCCTCCAACAAACAGTGATTTTTCAATTGTATTCGAGAGGGAATTTTCAACTGATTCACCTGTTACACTTCAGCCAGGCGAGAATTTCACAATGGCTGTAATTTTTGAGCCGTCAAGACTTGGGGATTATGCCGATTCAGTTGTAATACTCAGCGATGCAATTTCACGTGATAATATTTGCCTCATTAAAGCACGAAGCATAGAACCCGGACTTGTTGCAGGCTCTTATGACTGGGGACGTAAGCGGATTTTCAGAAATGAGTTCCCATCAGGTCCGTATCAAATTGAAAATCAAACAAGCAGTATCACACTTCAAAACACAGGTAATGCAGAAATATTAATTTCCGGTATTGAAATTTCTGATGCAGTAAGTCCTGAAGCATTTGAGTTTAATCGTCAGGTATTCACTAACCTCAGAATTCCGGCTGGTGAAAAATTCGATTTCAAAGTAAATTTCAGACCTGTTAAAATAGGTCAACATTATCTAAAAATTAGATATATCAATAATTTCGGAAGTATTACAATATCGGAGCTATCCGGATTTGGTACTGTGCCGAGAATAAATTCTCAAATTATAACGTTTGATACAACAATTGTTGACAATTATGATGCTCCATCAATCCGCAGAATTGAAATAAAAAATCTCTCACAGGAAGAATGGCAGTATGCTGATACTGCTAATATTTACGACTTTTTTACGAACAATGAAGAGCAAATTTCAGAAAAATGGGCGTATTTCGGAAATAGTGGTTTCAAGATAGACAAACAAGTTGCAAACTTTCCAATACAACTTCTGCCTGGCAGGTCTTATATATTGGTTGCCGGATTTGTGCCAGGAATTGAAGGTGAACACAAAGCAACAATGCAAATCATCAGCGATGGCATTGACACTGCAAATATTCAATTAATTGGCAATGGTATGTTACAGGCTCTCACTTTCAGTGGAGGAATCGGTGAAGCTTGTGTTGGGTTTGAGACTATAATCTCTGGCGAAGTTAAGAATAATAGTAAACGCGATATTGAAATTGCAGAAGTGCTTATTGATGAGTATTCTGCTGAATTTACTCTTTCCGACAAATCACTCAAAAATGGTTTTTTCCTGAAAGCAGGTGAATCAAAAAATATTGAACTAAATTATAAACCAATATCTATCGCAAATGATGAAATTGAAGTTATTGTGGTAGAATCACGAAGCCCAACCTTGAGAAAATCAGCAAAATACTATGGCAATCCTGTCAGATACACGACTGATTTGATTTCAAGCCCTGCAATGCAATCAGCAAGCATAGGCGAAACTATCAGTAATGAAGTAAGGTTTACTACGAATCAAAATCTTGAAGGATTGAAATTGAACGAACTCAGTGTATCAGTATTATTCGATGAGCATATTCTGAAACCTGATTTGGCTTCACTTACTCTAAGCCCTGAAATAGCAGGTTCTTTCAGCATTCATAAAATAGACCTTACTGAAATTGGCAAGTTGAATTTTAGAATCAAGTCGATATCGAATGATGAAATTACTCTAGATAGTGACCTGTTCAGGCTTGATTTCTTACTATACTATCCGAATGATTATTCCGAACTTACTGATATTCAATATATTATTGAGCCGATTGATAATGAATGTGTAGTAGTCAATAATACAATTTCAAGAGTTATTATCAATCCTGTTTGTGGAAATGATTTGAGGGTAATTAATCTCGGCTCTGATAAATATTTTCTTGGTAATGTAAGCCCAAATCCGGTTTACGGGAATGTTGCCGAGATTAATTTCGGAATTGGAATTTCAGCTCATACCGAGCTAATAATATACAACAGTATCGGGATCATAGTAACTGAAGCGATTAATCATTTTCTTGAAAAAGGTGAGTACTCCGCAATGATTGACACAAGAATTTTGAATTCCGGAGCTTATTATTATATAATTAAGTCGGGACCATTCGTTGATAAAGGCAAATTACTTATCAGTAAGTAAAATTTTGTCAATATTTTTCATACTGTTATGATTTATTTTTGGTATTTATAGATAATTTAACTTATTTTTGAAATTGATTATTTCTTTAATAAATATATTAATTCAAAAATATGCACTTTTTGTTTGGAGCAGGCGGAACAGGCGGACATCTTTATCCGGCACTCGCTGTAGCAGGCGAGCTTATGAAAATCGTACCTGAATGTAAAATTACGTTTGCAGGCAGAGTTGATAAAATTGAAGGTACAAAAGTTCCTGCATTTGGCTATGAATTTCTTCCTGTTGATATTGAAGGACTCAGCTTCAAGCCTAACCCCGCAACACTACAGAATTTTGTAAAACTTTTTAAAGCTAGAAACAAAGTCTATAATTTTATAAAGCAAAATAAGTGCTCTGCAGTTATTGTTGCAGGTGCTTATATAAGCATACCCCCCGGATTTGCCGCAGCAAAATCTAAAACGCCGCTTTTTCTGATGGAGTCTAATGTCAATCCCGGAAAAGCAATTTCGCTTCTTACAGCCCGCTCCAAAGCCGTATTTACTTCATTTGAAGATAGTGCAAAATATTTTCCTCAAAAATGGAGAAAGAAAATATTTTTTACAGGAAATCCAGTAAGACAGGACTTTTTGTTACCGATAAATAAAAAAGATGCGAAAAATAAAATCGGAATAAATCCTGACAAAAAGACGATTTTGATTTTTGGAGGAAGTCTTGGTGCTAAATCCATAAATGAATTTGTAGCTGCAAATCTTGATAATTTAAGCAGAATAAATGCTGATATTATTTGGCAAACAGGTGGAAATTTTGAATTTTCAGATAATATTCCTGATAATATCCATCAGCATAATTATATTGACGATATGTCCCTTTATTACTCTGCGGCTGATTTGATTGTCTGCCGTTCGGGTGCTTCGACAGTATCAGAGCTTACGCTTACCGGCAAGCCTTCAGTACTTGTACCTTTGCCTTCTGCATCAAATAATGAACAGCTTCGAAATGCCGAGATTATGGCTCGAATTGGTGCATCGGAATTAGTTTTAAATAATGAATTAAATTCTAAATTGCTTAGTATCGTCAATGAATTAGTTGCAGATGAAAATAAGCTTTTAAGAATGTCTGAGAGTGCAGGAGAACTCGCTAAACCGGATGCCGCAAAAGATGTTGCAAATAAAATACTGGAAATGATTGGCTGATTATGAATCAAGAAAATAAAAAAAGTGAAATTGAGTTTACACAGACGATTGATTTCTACTGGAGAGCAATTGCTGTCTATGGTGTGATTTTGATTGTTTATAGTTTGGCATTTGGCACTATCGAAGAGGGCAGATTTGAAATCAATGCTACAAATCCAATCGTTTTGCTACTTATTATTATAATAATTGGTACTACAATTTCCCTTCTTTACCGTCTTTCAAGAAAGCGGGCAATAGTAATTGGTGAAGATTTCATCATTTTCAAAAGCCGTTTCAGAGAGAAAATTTATAAATTAAACGATATTAAACAAATTATTTTTGCAAAGGAACGAATTTTCAGGACACGGCGAAAATATAGTGTCATAAAATTAAAAGTCAACCAGAGAAAGCTTATGCTCAGAATTCGCCCGTCTGCATTTGATAATGAAATTCTGATGGTCAAGATGTTACAGTCACTGGCAAAAAAAATAAACTGATATATGAGCAAAACTTTAATTATAATTTCAACAATATTACTTATTTCAACGATGCATTTGGCTGGTGCTGCCGAGAAATATTCAATCCAATTTACAAAAACAAATTACGAAATTTATGACTCTATGGCAGTTGATTTTGCAGAAAAAATATTTGAAAACTATATCAAACAAAATTACAAAGAAATCAATTATGAGATAAATAATATTGAGGCATCGGGACTAATCGAAAAGGCTTTGGTTGATATTTGTTTGAATAACAATATTGAAATTATTAGTGATACATTGCAACATCTGTCTCATATAATAAAAATTAATCGGTTCGAGACCAAATATTATGAAATACAATCAAGCAAAGATTCTCTTCACCGGAAGATTGAGTTTGACGCAATTTTATATGGTGATTTTAAAGGAGTCAGAACATTTCATCTTGAAAATTCAGACATTGTAAGCAGAGAAGACGTTCCTTTACTCGAAAGCCGCTCTGCCACTTATGTCAATTCGGCAGTACCTCCCCGAAAAAAAACATTCTACGAGAAGGCACTTGAACCTGCAATTTTAGTCTCTGCAGCAATTTTAAGCGTTATAATTTTATTTACAGTCAGGTCGAATTAGTTGAGCAAATCAAGTAAATCCATACCTAAGTCATGATAATTTATATAGAAATTATAGTCTGTGACATGGTCAATTGATAAAACGCACGGGCTTTCACTTCCGGGAGTATTACATCCGCACATAGTTCCTTCTTCCGTAGTCTGAAATCCGCAGTTTTTGCAATCATCATCGCTTTCGCAAATGACTATAAACGGATGCAGGGCTGTTAGTTCGCTTTGATTGTACTCGCCTTCGTAGTGAACATTTGCCTGAAAAATTTCGCCTTTGGTTGTTTCCATAACAAATGATACATATTTAGATTTGCTATCGCTTTTTTCTTCAAAGCTTATAACACGGCTGAGTCCACCCTTGACTTCATTGAAATAAGCAATTGTTGAAGGTATAATGCTTTTTGTAAAATCTCCGTCAAATTTTGATACTTCGGCATTGGAATTGTCGGTTTCGTCTTCAATGACTTTTTCAGTTTCGCTGCAAGAAATAATCATCGAAACAGAAAGTAAAACTAATATTATAAATTTAAAATCTGCAAAGAATTTCATTAAAATCT
Source organism: Ignavibacteriota bacterium (assembly GCA_019637995.1). NCBI lineage: Bacteria > Pseudomonadati > Ignavibacteriota > Ignavibacteriota bacterium. Next base: position 845,774 of record JAHBUQ010000002.1, on the reverse strand, counting down.
CCCAAAATTAACAATTATTTCAAAAGCGAATAAACAAAATAGTCAAAAAAATAGTGTAATTAAGTTTCGTTTTATCTATTTCATTTAAATTTCGCTCATTTTGTTACAGTTTTTGTAATTATCTATTTCAAAATCTGCAAAAAAAGAATTTTCATTTTTTTTTTAAATTTTAAAGCATTAGATTTGCTTTTTTTGAGAAGCAAAAATATAAAATAATATGTATTTGAAGATAACTTTAGTGTTTATTTTGATATTCTTTATTGTTGATAGCAAAGTATCAAACGGCGGGATTGATTCTGCTATCGTTCATAATGAAACTTTCTATATCGGATTTACCCCACTTGATTCTTCATATTCTCTTACCAAACTCTCAAATTCTCTTAATGCTGTAATTGCAAACAACGGAAAGAATCTTGGCTCGACAAACTTCGGAATTGGTGTATATTCCTTAAATCAAAAAAAATGGTATTACAGCCGGAACGCTGACAAACTATTAACACCTGCATCCACAACAAAACTATTTACAACATATACTCTATTAAGACAAATTGGTTCGGAAGCCTATATTTCTACAGAAGTTTATCATGACGGAACAATACAGCCCGATGGTATCATAAAAGGCAATATTTACATATACGGTAAAGGTGATGCTCTGTTTTCAACTTCTGACCTTGAAGTATTAGCAGATAAAGTTCGAAAATCAGGTATTCGGAAAATTACAGGTAATGTGTATTCAGATGGTACATTCTATGATGATGAAACTGAAAGAATTGTTTACAGTCGCGATAAAGATGTTGTTCAGGCAACACCACCTATAGCTGCTCTCAATATTGACAGAAATGCTGCAACCATAATTGTCAAGGCAGGTCCCAGAGCAGGTGACCCTCCGAGTGTTCAGGTGATTCCATTTTCCGATTCGCATATAATTATTAATAATGCTAAAGTGGGCACAGTAAAATCTAAAAAAGCCGGAATCAGAGTAAACACAAAAATGCTGCCTGATGGTCGTCAGCAGTTCATTACTTCAGGTAATATTAAGCCAAATTCTACTTTTACATATCAGCATTTGATACATAATCCCCCATTAACAATTGCTGGTGCATTCAAAAACAGACTAAAAGCCGGCGGTATTGTAATTGATGGTGATTTCGGTGTAGTTTCCAGAGCTGAAAGTGATTCTATTAAATCAGATTACAAATATATAGCCGACTTTAAAAGACCCGTTTTTGACATAATCAACCCTGTAAATAAGGATAGTGATAATTATCTTGCTGAGATTTTATTCAAAATGATTGGTGCAAATTACGGTAATCGTCATGATAATGCACCGTCAACACGCAAATTTATGGATAGCTTATTTACCAAAGATAATATTGAATGTAATAAATGTAAACTCAATGACGGCTCAGGGCTTTCGAGGAGAAATGTTGTAACGACTGAGTCACTTATCGGCATTCTGAATAATGCAACATACTATGAATTTTATGATGATTTCAAAAATTCTCTTTCAATTGCAGGCGAAGACGGCACTTTACGAAAAAGGATGAAAGGTACAAATGCCGAAAAAAATCTTCTCGGGAAGACCGGAACTTTAAGAAATGTTAGTGCACTTGCAGGTTATGTCAGAACTCTTGACGGTGATAATTTGGTATTCGCATTTATTTTCAACGGTCCCAATGTAGGTGTTTATAAACTAATTGAGAATGAACTTAGTAAAATACTGTCAGATTTTTATTTTGAAACAGTACCACTTGATAATCCGGCAGGGAGATGAATAAGCAGTTTCGCACAATATTACTTCACACAGTCTTATTTATAGTTGCATTAGTGATGATATTTCCTCTCTTTTGGATGGTACTTCTTTCGTTGAAAGAGTTTCCGGAAAGATATTCTACATTTGTAGCGCTACTGACATCTGATTTTACTTTACAAAATTACATTGATACACTAAGCTCAGATATTTTCGGAGTATATTTTTTAAATTCATTCCTTGTGGCTTCAGTTGTGACGGCAGGAAATTTGATTTTATGCACCATGGTAGCCTATGCTTTTGCCCGTAGGAAGTTTTTTGCCAAGGAATTTTTATTTGTCTCTGTACTTGCTGTTCTGATAATCCCGCCCCATGTTGTAATGATACCACTTTACAGAATGATGGTAAATTTCGGATGGATTAATTCCTATTATTCTTTGATAGTTCCATGGCTTGTAATGCCATTCGGAATTTTTCTCATCAGGCAATATATATCTACAATTCCTACTGATATTGAAGATGCCGCAAGAATGGACGGAGCCGGTGAATGGTATATTTTATTCAGAATTGTAATGCCGCTTTGCAGACCGATACTTACAGTTCTTGCGATTTATATTTTTCTTGGTAACTGGAATTCATTCCTTTACCCTTATTTATTTACTACTGATGATGCTTTCCGAACATTGCCTGTTGGGCTTACATTTTATTTAGGAAAGCAGTCAATTGATTGGGGACATCTTATGGCTGGAGCAGGAATTTCAGCATTGCCTGTTTTGATAATTTTCTTGTTTTTCCAGAAGCAAATAATTAAAGGTTTGACCGCAGGAGCACTGAAAGAGTAAAATTTTACTTAAAAAGAGGTTAAAAAACATTAATTTGTTAAAAAAAATAACTTTTTGGGGTTATTTCGCTAATTATTAACAAAAACTAATAGTTAATTTGACTAAAATTTACTAAATTTATATTTGAAAATATTACAAGTTATAAAAAGATATTTTTTGATAATGAAAAAAGGGATATTTTACATATTATTGTTTTTGATTTCTGTCAACATCCTCAAATCTGAGGATACAGAGTCATATAAACTTTCCTCCTATGAAGGTCTGCACTTTATGGTTGGCTTCATGGAGAATGAGTCCAATATTGCTGCACCGGTAAAAAATCTTGAACAAAAAATATTTATTTCATCAAATTACGATGCCACACTTCAAGTTAAGTTCGGCACACTCAGCCCTGTTCAATATCTTGTTAAAAAGAACGATATTCTTTCTATAACAGTTCCAAATGGTTATGAAAACAGTCGCTCAGAAGAAAAATTACGCAATTTAGTTGAAATAACCAGTGATTATCCTATTGCTGTATATGCATATTCGAGCATACCGCTTTCGACAGACAGTTATTCAGTGATACCAATATCAAACTGGGGCAAAGAGTACATAGCTGTATCTCTTCCAAATGACCAGTATCACTCAGGAGCTATTACTTCTATACTTGATTCTATAAGAGATTACACTCCTCGTTCGAGCCAAATTATGATTATGGCTGCTTACGACGATACTAAGATAACCATTATTCCGAGCAGTCTTACACGCAAGGTCATGCAAGTTGGTCAAAGTTATGAAGTAACTCTCCAAAAAGGACAGAGCTACCTCGTTCAGTCATGGCAATACGGAAGGGGCTTTGGCGATATGACAGGCACTATTGTTCGCTCTGATAAGCCGGTCGGATTCTTAACCGGACATGTGAGATCTGCTCTGACTCAGGGATATTCCCAACAGCCGCCTGACTCCAAAGACCATTTAATTGAAATGTTGATGCCGACTTCTGCGTGGGGACAAACTTTTGTCTCTGTACCTTTTGGTACAAATCCTAAAAATGGCGACTATTTCAAGCTTGTGACTAAAGATAAAAATGTTGTTGTTGACATCCTTACCGGTGGCAACAACATTGAATACAGATTAAATAATAATACTTCTCAGGTGATTGCCGGTTTGAACCAGCCGGCGCTTTGGCGAGCATCAGCACCTGTACAGCTCGCTCAGTTTATGTACCGCACTGCAGATACAACTGAATCGTTTCTGTATGACCCTTCAATAGTAATTCTCCCGCCTGTAGAGCAATTTGTCAACAGGATTATGTTTAATACTCCCGACGAAAGCTTCGTCAATTCCGAAGGCGTAAAGTTCACAGACCATTATGTTACTGTTGTAGCAAGCAGAGAGGCACTTGGTTTTCTCAAACTTGATGGAGTACTTGTTAGTTCAATTTCTGAGATTGGACAACAACCCATTGAAGGCACAAATTTATTTTGGGCAAGACTTCCGCTATCTTCCGGAAAGCATGAGCTGATTTCCCTCGAAGGAAGATTTGCAGGAGTACTTTTCGGTGTAGGTAGATTCGATTCCTATGCTATGACTCTGGGTTGCTCACTTCAGAATCCTTTCTCTGATGACAATATTGACCCTACGATTACAGTACAGGAAGATTGCGGAAACCTTAAGGGCACTATTACTGATGTTATAAATTCCGAAAGTTATGGCATTTATTATGCGTGGGTTCAAACCGACTCAACATTTAATTATAAGTGGAAAATTGACCCTATAAGTTCCGATGCTGAAGTTATTACATTTACTGCCGAACCAATTGATAAATTTAAGGATGGGAAATTTATTATTGATTATCTCGATAAAGGTGGAAATAAGGGAAGATATGTATTTTTCTATGATGCTATAAATATTGAATATCCTAAAGAAATTTTACTTCCGAATATTGATTATAATGATAGCTTATGTATTGAATTTAAAGTCAAAAACAATGGCAAACGGGCAATTGAATTGCTTCGTTCACAAATTACTAATGATTCCCGAATTTCACTATATTCAAATCCTGAAATACCTGAAGTATTGTCACCTGATGAAGAAGTCATATTTAAAATTTGCTTAGACCCAAAAGGCAATTCCAGCTCATTTTATGGTAAAGTCAATTTGTTTTTTGGATGTGATGTTGAATTTGAAATTCCTTACAGAGGCGATTTGATTGCTCTCGAGCTTGAGACGCGTGGACTTGATTTCGGTGAAGTTCAAGTAGGTAAGACAAATTGCTCATCAATTTCGATTACTAATAACGGAAATTCTGAAGTACTGATTACCGAACTCAAGTTTGAAGAAGTATTTGAAATTGACACTACAGGAATATTCCCATACATTCTTGCACCGGGTGAAACGTTATACATTCCGGTCTGCTTTTCTCCTGAAGAGAGGATGGATTATTCTGTAAACGTTATATTTATAAATGAATTCGGCATAAATACCAATGCTGATATAAGAGGTACCGGAGTAGCCCCTCTCGTTGAAAGTCTTGTTTACGATTTTGGTGCATTCAGGCTCGGAAGCAGTAAATCCATTACTCAGGAATTGGTTAACAGTGGTAATCAGAATGTACAAGTGATTTTTAGCGAGTTTTTAACTCCAATAAATATTGATGATAATATTTCAGAAATTCTTCAGTTCAAAAACGGGATGTCTGTAGCTAAAAATTCGTCAACGGAGCTTGCTCTTGAGCTAACTATGAGCAATATGAACGACTACGAGGTTACGGCATCATATAATACAAATTGGGAACTTCACCCCGAACTGACGATAACTGCTCTCGGTAAAGCCACACTACCTCAAATTCGTACAGCTAATGTTAATTTTGGAAATATCAATGTGTTTTCCGAAAAAGAGTTAACAGAAGATATCATATTTTCCGAGGGTAATGAAATATTGACTATTGATGAGGTTTTCATAGTTGGTGGTGATACTGAATCCTTTGAATTCAATTTAGAAAATTTGAAGAATTTTACAATTCAGGAAAATAATTCCTATTCTGCTACAATTTTATTTAAACCAAACCGTATTGGATTTCACGAATTGACATTGGGTGTAATTCATGATGCGAAAGTCAACTTTCTCCGAGATACTGCCTATGTTATTCTAAGCGGCACTGCCGGTGGACCTGATGATTATGATGTTGAAATAAGTTTAGAAAGCGGCTCGGTTTTTGCGTGTGTATATACCGATGCAAAGGTAAAAATTCATAATAAAGGAATTAAATCCTTGCTCACAGGACTTGCTCTTGAAAAGTCGAATGAAGATTTCGTTGCTGAGATATTAGGATTTGAAGAAAGATTTATCGAAACAGGTGAAACTGCCGAATATGATATAAGAATTTTTGCCCAAAATGGTAAAGGCGGTATTGTAAAAGTTATCGCTACGTTCTTTGATACGGATACCTTGACTGAAGAATTTGAAGTTAATCCGATTTCGGATATAATTGATATTGATGATTTAAACAAAATTTCTTATGCAGCAGGTGAAATTATTGAGCTAACAATTAGCGGAAAATTTCCTTATGCAATTGACACACTAACTTCATTTAATCTTACTTTAGATGTCAATTCTTCATATTTATTCCTCAGAAACGAAAATATTTCATTAAATTTGAACAAAAATGGTGAAATTTTAAAATATAATTTGAATATTTCAAAAACAAAGAATAAATTAGTGTTCTTTACAAATGAAAATTTGATAAATATTTTTCAAAATTTGGAATGGAGTGTTGATTTACAGTTTTTAGGACTACTTTCGGATAAATTGGAAGGCAGTTGGAATGTTTCAGTGAGTGACGGAAAATGCTTCATTGATGGCAGTTCAACTTTAAATACCCTTCTTGACAGTGTGTGTGTATTTGAGGCAAGACATGTTACAATTGACAAAAATAAGCCACATGCAAATATTTATCCAAATCCTGCGGGAGATATACTAAGAATAAAAACTATGTTTCCTGAGGCAGTTGAGAATGCCAAAGTAAGCATAACAAACAGTTTAGGAATAAATTTTACTTTGAAAGAAAATGTTTTTATAAATAAAGGTACCGGCTTTTTGGAATTCGATGTCAGCAATTTTGCAAACGGCACTTATTTCCTGAAGTTTGAAACTGAAATTTTGCAAAAAAATATATTATTTGTTATTATCAGATAAAAGAGGTGTTGTATGAAGCTTCGTTTTTTACTGGCTTTTTTAATTTTAATTATGGTGATACCGGGTTCCAACCTGCTTTCGCAAGGTTCCAACCCGCTCGTACCCGATTACAAAAGACCGCCGGTCTATATTGGTCCTGTTCTCGGCTATAATCGCTCGATGCATACTGTTGATTTAGCATCATTTGATGATGCCATTTGTCCGAGATTTGAAGATGGACAATCAAACGGCTTTTTCGTTGGTCTTTCATTCGAACAACATTTAGGTAAAGATGCATTATCTTCAACTTCTTCATTTATTTTCAGAGTATTATATAATACTATGCCTGCAAGTCTTGAAGTGTCAGAAAACCCTATTCCGTCATTGATCACTATAGTTGATGGTGCAGGAAATCCTCAGGGAGAAGATGTGATAAATTCTTCAACACTTCACACACAGGATATTACATACTCGCTTGTAACTGCTGAAGTAATGTATAAAATCAATCCTATACCTGGCATTCCACTTGGGTTTGTTGTGGGTCCTACTTTTGACTTTGCTATGGCTCGTAATCAGGACCAAAGATACAAACTTGTTCAGCCGCTTGAAGCTCAGTTCAGACGCAATCAAGGAGCTATTGACCAGTTTGGCTATCAATATGTTGATAACGACCGCACAATCATTGTAAAAGAAGGTGAAATACCGGAATCAAGTGGTTTTAGATTCGGTATCAAAGCAGGTATGCAGTTTGAATTAACCGCTCCGGGTTTTGTTGTTGTACCGGGGATTGCATATAATTTTGGCATTACAAACCTTAGTACTGCTGAAAACTGGCGTGTAAATGCTCTGCAAGTTGGTGTTGATGTGAGATTCGCTCTCTAACACAGTCAATTAAATAAAGTTTTATTGAAAGCACATCTTATACAAAGGATGTGCTTTTTTTTAGTATGAATGTTATAAATAATGATGTCTCATTGTATTGATAAGGCAATATACCGAAATGTAGCAGTAGTTATAATATAACGGTTTTTTCTTTAGCAGGGGTTTGCCTTAAATGGATTATTGTAATTTATAGAAGGCTGTTTTTATACAAAGGGATTTCCATCCGTATAAACATATTAGATGTATGATTTGAAAGGTGTTACTAAGTTTGAGGACATGAATATTTCTGTCCCGTCATAATAATTTCTGACGGGACAGAAATGCAATTTAAAACTATAAATTTTCTTTAAAATCGTGAGGCAGACCACATTCCATCTTCAGACGTTCCATCATTTGATATTCTTTGAAACCATTTGATTGCCAGAAATGGACTTTATTTGTAACAAGTCGCTCTTTGCCGCTTATTTCGCCTGTAATTCTTACATAGCAACCGCCTTCCTCAAGCTCACGAATAATAAATTTATACTGAAATCTTGCATTTTCCCATATCCCTCCTCTTATGAATGGAAGTTCCACACTATAATACTTAAGATTCCTCAATACTGTATCACCCAGAGCAAATACACAGTAGTCAGATTGAAGTGTACCTCTGTAAAGACCATCATCTCCAGCACGCGGATTCTTTGTTATAATCATACAGTTGATATCCTCAATACACTTGATTGCTGATTCCCATACTTTCTCGAAATCTAAATTCAAGGTATCTTCATACTTTTCCTTTAGGTACGGGAATCTGGTATCAACCTGCTCCTTGCTCCGCCAGTCATCGTCCTGAGCAAAAAGTGGCAATGTTAACATTAGCAGCAATATAGATACTAATGAAATTCTAATTGTCGTAGTAAATATTTTCACCTTTTTCAAACTCCTTATAACATTTTTTAAATATTTCAAAAATAAGTTTTCAATTTAACAAAAAAACATCAGAAAATCAAATATATTCTATATAAACCGGCGAGCCGCCTTCTGATAGAGAACGATTTGCCGCCTCAAGAAGTTGAACTACATATAATCCCGACTCTCCGTCTGTATCAGTTTCTCTATTGTTGACGATACAATCATGGAAATGTGTACATTCAAAAGCAAGAGCTTCGAAATTTTTTATCGCAGGAGAATGCATATCTCCTGTACGATATTGAATCAGAGCATTATAAATATCTTCTCTCGAGCTGATATCAACACCACTGTCAAAAATCTTGATTTTTGAAACAGTTTCCATATCATCAAAAACCAGCATTTTCTTAGAGCCGCCGAAAATAATCTGTCGTATTTTAACCGGGGACATCCAATTAACATTGATGTGGGCAATACTGCCATCTTCGAAATTTATAGTCAGAAATGCAAGTGAAGCAATATCTTTTTCATTATATTTTAGCAACGGTTTACCTGTTGCAGATACACTCACAGGCTTCTTGCCGATTGTATAGGCTAAAATTGATAAATCATGCGGAGCCAAGTCCCAAATTACATTGACATCGTGTTGGAACAATCCAAGATTAATCCTGACTGAATCAAAGTAAAGAATGTCACCGAGCTGACCTGATGATATTAATTCTTTGATTTTGCGAACAGCAGGAGTATAAATAAATGTATGATCAACGTGAAGAAGCTTACCATTTTCTCTTGCAAGTTTCAATAATTCCTGCGCCTCTTCAGATGAAGAAGTTAGCGGCTTTTCAACCCATGTATGCTTTCCGCTTATAAGCGATGACTTAGCAAGTTCGAAGTGCGTACTCACAGGAGTTGCAATCACTACAGCATCTACGTTTTTATCATCAAAAATAACTTCCGGAGAGCCTACTGCTTCAGCATCTTGATAAGATGAAGATAATTTTGCAAGTTGTTTAGAATCTGTATCACAAATATATTTTAAATTCCAGTCTGAGGAATTATTGAAGTTCCTTATTATATGATTACCCCAGTAACCACAACCAATTACAGCAACATTTAACATTTTAGTTTCAATTTTGTTATAAATTATAATTACAAATAAAATCATAATTTTAGAAATAAACTAATATTTATTGAAAATAATTCATATAATCAATATTTTGCATCATGTTTAGATAATATATACAATGAAATTACGTTTTTAAAATATTATAATTAGTTAAGAGTAAAATAATGAAAACATCCATAATCATTCTTTCGATAATTTTGCTTAATATGGCATCAATATTTTCACAAACCGAACTTCAAACCCGCGAAGTTGCCGGAAATTTTCGTACAGTATGGGAAGTTCTATGGGGTTCTGACAATCACTTATGGATTACAGAGAGATTCGGCAGGATAAGCAGATTAAATCCTCAAACAGGCGAAACATATCCACTGATAACTATAGCAGATGTTTTTGAAAATGGCGAAAGAGGATTGCTTGGAATGGACTTACATCCGGATTTCGAGAATAATCCTTATGTATATGTCGCTTATAACTATGGCTCAACGAATCAAAATACCAGAGTCAGAATCGTAAGATATACATACAATGGTTCGTCACTTTCAGAGCCATTGATACTTCTTGATGATATTAAAGGATGGTGGAATCACAATGGAGCCAGAATCAGAATTGACAATGAATTGAAATTATGGTTTACAATGGGCGATGCCGCTGACATTTCATTACCACAAAAAACAGATAATGTCAATGGTAAACTTTGCCGAATGAATCTGGACGGATCAGTTCCTGACGATAATCCTTTTCCGGGAAGCTACGTCTGGAGCTATGGGCACAGAAATCAGCAGGGACTTGTACTTGTTGGAGATAATATTTATACTTCTGAGCACGGAGCATCAGTTCATGACGAAATTAATCTCATTCATAAAGGAAGAAATTATGGCTGGCCTAATGTCGAGGGATTTTGTGAAACTGCATCCGAAAAAATATTCTGTGAACAAAATAATGTTGTTGAACCTATTCTTTCACTTTATCCAAATTATACATTAGCTATAGCAGGAATGGATTATTACAATCATGATTTAATACCTGAATGGAAAAATTCTCTGCTAATTACAGCATTAAAAACCGAACTTGTAGTCATTGCCAAGCTAAATGAAGCAGGTGATAAAGTAATCGAAAGCTTTGAAATGTTCAAAAATCAGTTTGGACGTTTGCGTGATATATGCGTCTCACCCGATGGCAGAGTTTATATTGCTACAAGCAATCAGGACGGACGTGGCTCAAATACTTTTAGAAATACTATGGATAAAATCATAGAAATCTCCCCAAAGGGTAGTAGTTCCATTTTTGATGATACTGAGAATTTCATTATATCACCTAACCCGACGAGCGATTATATAACAATATCATTCAGCAACAAAGGGCTTCAGCCCTTTGTTGCAGATAAAGTGCAAATATTTGATATGCTTGGAATGGAAGTCATATCCACCCCGTCTGCTTCGCAGCCACCCACGGGTGAGGGGAATTTAAGAATTGATGTTTCGCATTTGCCCGCAGGAGTGTATTTTATAAAAATAAATTGTAGCAATGGAGCTTGCTCAACGATAGAGAAATTTGTGAAACAATTGTAGCAGTGTAGCATGCTCCATTGTTGAAAAGATATTGAGTTGAAAGTTAAATCACAATCAAGCAACAAAGGGCTTCACCCTTTGCGTTCAGAAGAAAAAGTGCAGATATTTGATATGCTTGGGATAGATGTGATAACCGTAGGGACAGGGCTTGACCTGTCCTTACAGCTTGTTAAAAAGGAAAAGTAAGCGGAGCGAACCGGGGATCGGTATTTGAACAAGACGGTTAAAGTCATATTTTGTCTATCCGAAAAGAATTGATAGTGCCTGCGACATTCGCTCTGGTGCAATTATTTCTATTTTAAACTTTTTACTTAGTTTGCTCACACTTGGTTTTGGTAAAATAACCCTTTCAAATCCTAATTTCTCAGCTTCGGAAACTCTTTGTTCGACATTGCTGACTGAGCGTATCTCGCCCGTCAAGCCAACTTCACCGATTAATACGGTTTTTTTATCTATCGGAATCTCTCTAAATGAGCTGCAAATTGCTGCAGCAATTCCTAAATCAACCGAGATATCATTAATAGACAATCCGCCTGCAATGTTGACAAATACATCATTTTGCCTGAATACAATCCCAAGTTTTTTTTCAAGCACAGCCAGTATCATTTGTAATCGCTTGTAATCAAATCCGTTGGAGTTTCTCTGGGGGACATTATAACCTGTTGGAGTCACAAGACTCTGCACTTCGAGCAGAATTGGTCTGGTGCCTTCAATTGCTGAGACAACTGCAACTCCTGATTCGCTTTCTGTTCGACTTGCAAGGAATATTTCGGATGGATTCTTCACTTCAACGAGCCCACTTTCACCCATCTCAAAAATTCCTATTTCATTAGTCGAGCCGAAACGATTTTTAAGCGATCGAAGTATCCTGTATGAATAATTTTTTTCACCCTCGAACTGCAATACAGTATCAACCGTGTGCTCTAATATTTTTGGTCCTGCAATCATACCATCTTTAGTAACATGACCAACAACAAAAATTGCCTTACCGGTTTGTTTGGAAATATTCATCAGCACATTTGCACATTCTCGCACTTGAGAAATACTCCCCGGGGAGGACTCTACATCCGGAATATACATGGATTGAATCGAATCAATTATGATAACTATGGAATCGCTGTCAAGTATTGCCGATGAAATATTATCCATATTAACTTCACTCATCAGCAAAAGTTCTTCAGGTATATTGCTGAGTCTTCCTGAGCGGTATTTGATTTGTTTAAGCGATTCTTCTCCGGTTATATATAGTGGTTTATAAGCCGTTAGCCCGCTACACATCTGGAGCATCAGTGTTGATTTGCCGATTCCGGGGTCACCTCCGATTAAAATAAGTGCACCCGGAATAATTCCTCCACCCAAAACACGATCAAATTCATTTATACCGGTTTTTATCCTGAAATCAGGCTCTGTTGATATTTCAGATAAAGAAATAATTTCAGTTTTTGTTGTTTTCTGTGGAATTTTTACTCTTCCCTGAAATTCCTGTGATTCCACTATTGAATTCCAGGCTCCGCAGGTATTGCACTTGCCTGCCCACTTGGGAGATTTTGCACCGCATTGGGTACATTCATATACGCTTTTATTTTTCAATTTAACTTTTTTTAAAAAAAATATGACAATTTTGATTCGGCAAATTTACAACTAATTATCAGTAAGCTCACAATAGGAATAATATTTTAATTTTTGACAAATCTTAGTATAAATTCCTTTCCTTCACTATCCAAAAAATTAATATAAAATACTCCGCTTGGGAAATCAGAAACAGAAATGGAAATATCTTCTAAATAATTTTGCAAAGCGTATTCTTTATGAAAATATACCTTGCCGTTTATATCAGATATTCTTACATAATTGATTATTCTTCCCTGATCTTCAGATTGAAAATTCAAATAGTCTTTTGCAGGATTTGGAAAAATTCTAATATTTCCGGAATTGAATACATTAGAATTAACACTTGACGGATCAACTTTTTTGATTGTCATTTCGACCTTTTGAATAGGATTATCTCTTGCATCACGCGGTACATTTACTATCAAATCGGCAATGTCCATTCCTCTTAAAACCTGACCATAAATTGAATACTGACCATCGAGCCATGGAGTTGAAACTACACATATAAAAAATTGGGAAGTAGCACTATTAGGGTCATTTGTTCTAGCTGCAGAAATTGTACCACGAATGTGATTTAGATTACTGAATTCTGCCGGCACTTTGGTTTGAGAAGGGTCGCCAAATCCCCATGTACTGCGATCTTTATCGCGGGAATTAGGGTCACCGCCCTGAATCATGAAATTCGGAATAACCCTGTGGAATGCAGTTCTGTCATAAAAATTTATTGAAACAAGACTGTCGAGATTTGCGCTATGCTTTGGAGCAACCTCGGGAAATGACTCAAATTCAATCTCGCCCAAATAATTATCACCATGGCTTACTGATATAACATATCTTGGGTTTTCATCACTACAGACTTGCAAAATTTCGCTTGCAAAGCTAAACTCAATTGAATAAAATACAATCAATAATGAAGTAAACAAAAGTTTCATAACACACTCCACAAATTAATATTATAAAAATGATTTGATACAATTGTAAATATAAGAATTTATTATGAATATTTTATACAAAATAAATTATTTGGTTAAATAAATTTTGTTTCTAAGTTGAAAAATGTAATTTAATTAAAATAATATTTGATTTTTTTAGTTTCTTTATATCTATATAACAAATATTTTTCAATATTGCAAAGATTTGAATGAAAAGAGTTACAGTTATTGGTTCGGGATTTGGCGGTTTGGCAATAGCGATAAGGTTACAGGCGAGAGGTTATGAAGTAACAATTATTGAAAAAAATGAGATGGTTGGCGGTCATGCATATCAGTTTAGCGAAAGTGGTTATACTTTTGATATGGGACCATCTCTTGTCACAGCTCCCGAAATTATCGAGCGTATTTTTAATGTTGCCGGTGAAAAGTCAGGTGACTATCTTGATTTTCAGGCATTAGACCCATTTTACAGGATTTATTTTCATGACAAAACCTATATAGATTACAATGGTGATGCCGTAAAAATGAAAGAACAAATGGCAAAATTCAATAGGAAAGATGCCGAAAAGTATGATGAGTTTATCGAAAATTCCAGAAAAATTTATGAGGAAGTAATTGTCAAAGGACTTGGAGCTGTTCCGTTTACAAACCTTTCTACAATGGCAAAATTTGTACCTAAAGCACTGAAAATCAAGGCATTTCATACAGCATTTGGGCTTGCTTCCAAGTATTTTGAGGATTTCCGGCATAAATTTATGTTTTCATTCCACCCACTGTTTATCGGAGGAAATCCATTTAGAGTTCCTGCTATATATCTGATGATTTCATACCTTGAAAAAAGCGGTGGTGTTTGGTTTACAAAAGGCGGAATGTATAGTCTCGTAACTGCCTTAAAAAATGTATTCGAGAAAATCGGTGGAAAGATAATTACTGGAACACCCGTAGAACAAATACTTACAGATGGCAATAAAGCAATTGGTGTAAAAGCAGGCGGGATGGATTATTTGTCTGATATAGTAGTTTCAAATGCCGACGTAACTCATACTTACGGAGCATTAATAAAATCTGATAAAAATAAAAAGTGGACTGCTCCAAAATTTGACAGTATAAAATATTCAATGGGTACCGTTGTAATTTATCTCGGAGTTAAAAAGAAATATCCCCAGCTTCTGCATCATACTCTGATACTATCACCAAGATATAAAGAACTGATTGACGATATATTTGATAATAATGTACTGCCTGATGATTTTTCAATGTACCTTCATGTTCCGACTCGTACCGACCCTGATATGGCTCCCGAAGGATGCGAAAGCATATATGTACTGATACCTGTTACGAATATGAAAGCCAATATTGATTGGAAGCAAATGTCAAGACCATTTACAAACAAAGTAATCAATTTTCTTGAAGCAGAGTTTGATTTAGTTGATTTAAGAAAAAATATTGAAGTCGAAAGAACATATACGCCGCTTGACTTTTCACTTGAAAGAAATTCATACTTAGGCACACCTTGGGGAATGGAACCTGTTCTATTACAAACAGCCTACTTCAGACCGCACAACAAAAGTGAAGATTTTGAGAATTTATATCTTGTTGGCGCCGGCACACATCCCGGAGGTGGCATTCCGGGTGTAATGCTATCAGCTGAAGCCACAGAAAATTGCATTATCGAAGACAATAAATGAATATAGAAAGCAACTTTTGGGAAAGCGGTGACCTGTTACCTGCTTTCCGATATTCGCAATCAATAATTGAACATCATGCCAAGAGCTTCTCTTTTGCTTCGAAATTTCTTCCTGAGCCAAAGAGATGGGGTACTTATGCCGTTTATAACTTTTGCCGATATGCAGACAATATAATTGATAATCCGCGTAAGCGCTCAAATGATGAACTGATCACCGAGCTAAACGAGCTTCGCCGCGAACTTGATACTGCTTATAAATACCGGGAATCTGAGCATCCTGCTCTGAAAGCATTTATAGCAACTGCAAAAGTTTTCGGAATACCCAAGTCCTATGCAGACGACCTGCTTAACGGTGTAGAAATGGACCTTACAATTTCAGAATATCAGACATTTGATGAACTGTATGTATTTTGTTATCGAGTTGCATCAACTGTAGGATTAATGATGACTTACGTGCTTGGTTTCGAAGGTGGTCAAACTACACTCAACTATGCCGAAAAACTTGGAATTGCAATGCAACTCACAAATATTCTCCGCGATGTTGCAGACGATACAAAGCTCGGAAGACTATATCTACCAAAAGCTGACTTAATTAAATTCGGAGTTGATACACAGTCTATTATCAATGAAGATTTTACACCTGAATTAAAAATAATGATGAAATTTCAGGTTGACAGGGCTCTAAAATACTATAATGAGTCTCAAATCGGAATAAGTATGCTCGATAAAGAATCGCGATTTGCAATTCAATCAGCAAGTAAAATTTATGGAGAAATTCTGAATAAGATTATCCAGAATGACTACAACCCTTTCTTAGGGCGGGTTTATGTCACTCATAACAGAAAAATTCAAATACTATTTTCCGAACTTATTGGAAGATTTGTAAAGAAATGATTTACGCCGACCATAAGAAATGGGCTGATTTAGTATTTAAGCAATATATTTATAAGCTGCTTAAAAAGAGCTTTTATTCAATCAGCGTCATTGGTGAAGTGCCTGAAGTGCCTCTGGATGCACCTTTAATTCTGGCACCAAACCATTCAACATGGTGGGACGGATTCTTTGTTTATCTGATTAACAGAAAATATTTTGATAGAAAATTTTTCATTATGATACTCGAAGAACAACTTGAAAAATATAAATTCTTCACTAAATTAGGTGGCTTTTCGATAAATAAAAGTTCGCCTAAATCAATAGTGAAAAGCTTGAAATATTCAGCTGAAATTTTGGAGAATTACCCACATTCAGTTACAACTATTTTTCCGCAAGGCGAACTTTTACCCAATTTCATCAAACCTCTTAATTTCAATCGCGGAATCGAGAAAATAGTTCAGTATTATGGTAAAAAAACATATATCCTGCCGCTTTCGATGAGAATTGAATATCTGAAAGAAGAAAAACCGTCCGTATTTTTTAAATTCGGGAAATTAGTCGAAGTTATTCAGAATGATGATGGACTTACAAATAAATTAAAACACGAAGTTGAATCAGGACTTGAAACTATAGGCAAGAAAATTATAGCCGGAGAATTTGGAAATATTATAATGCATGGTAAAATATCCGTTAGCGACAAATCAAAAAAGGCGTTCAACATAATCAAAAAAAGCTAGAGCTATATCTTTGGTGGAGAAAATTTTAGAATGAATTTGCAGGTCGCAACTACGTAGTGGCTGACAATAAAAAAATGTTATTAAGGACAGGACACATTGTCAATTCTCAATTTGAAAAGTACATTCGGAAGACGAGCATATCTTAAGCTAATTGATAATGAGCTGGTCTGTACCTTGGTTTGGGTATTTTTGTTTCGTTGATTTTTGATGATTCAAGCCATAGTTTCTTTGCTATCATTACTTCCTGCAATGCCTCTTCGGGTGTATTGCCAAATGCCGAACAATATTTTAAATCGGGTATATCAGCAATATAACCACCATCTTCATCACTAAAAAAAATGTTTATGTGGTAATCCTTCATTTCGTCTCCTCCATTTTTAGACCGTAATTTTCAATAATTGTCAAAAATTGTTTAACTTGATATGGTTTTACTTGACCATTTACATTTTGAATGTTAAGCATCTCTATAATTCCTTTTCTCTTAAAAATATGATGACTTCCATTTTCTCTATCAAGAAAAAAGCCAAAAGAAAATATCAGCTTGACAAAATCATCAAACGCAATATTTTTTGAACCGGAAAGAATTTTTTTTAGTATCTTTTTTTCATTCAAAATGCACCTCAATCATTTCATAATACAAGATAACGTAAATTGAAAATATTTCTTGCATCTATATTTAAAATAGTAGTCATTAAAGACACATTAAACAACGTCCAACATCTGCAGACGTCTGAAAGCCCTTATACTGCACAATTTCCTCTCCAAAAGCACCGGTCATATAATACTCCCAAAGATGAGCAAAAACTTTAATTCCTTCATCATCAATATCACCATCCCCATGCGGACTTGTAAGTATACGCTTCTGCTCACGCACTCCGGCATGATTATTTTTATAGCCATAAGTCCATTTATTTGCATTGAGTGATTTATTTGATATTTACAGTTAGCTGAAGAATAACAGTTACCAATCAGTTTTAGGAATACTTATATTAATTCCCATCTCTCTTAATTTTTTTAGTTCATCTATGGAAAAAATATCATGACCGGAAATATACTTTACTTTTTTTAAAATTTCAATATTTTTTGGAATTCCTTTGGGAGGTTTACAACCATTTATGAACAACATTTCTAATTCAACAAAATCATCAATAAAATCAATTATATCTTCAAGCTCAAGTTCAGGATTATCTGATAAATTTAATCGTTTTAAATTCTTTAGATTTTCTATTCCTTGCGGCAAAGTTTTTAAATTGTTTTGTGCTAAAGACAAATGTTCAATCGAATAACTTCTGTTTGGAAAAGTTTCAAATCGTAGAATATTATTAGATATCAAATGGAGAATTCGCAAATCATTTAATTCCAACAACTCTTTTGGTACATCTTCAATAAAATTATTACAAAAAGATACATATTCTATTGTTTTTAATTCTGAAATATTTTTTGGTATTGTTGTAAGATTATTTAATTCAAGGGAAAGTTTGATTAAATTATTTTTTTTCAAATTATCAAAAAGATTATTATAATTAAGTTCAAGACATCCTACAATTCTCAATTCTTTAAGATCACTCATTAAAGATATTTCAGGAGGAACTTCTTCGTAGAAGCTGTCCTTTATAAGCAATCTCTTTACTTCAGGAAAATTGAATACATATTTTGGAAAACATTTTTCATAATCTTCAAGAATTATTGAATATATTGTATCTTCTACAATATTTAGTTTTATTAAGCCAAATTTACAATCATTTGCTTTAATTGGTAAATTAAATAAAAATACACAAAAAATGCAAGAAATGGAAAACTTAATCATAACTTCACCCTATAATTATCTAATCCAAACTGTTGGACAAAAAATGAAACCACGTCCACTATGGTTATCCCACACGAATACCCTTTGTGGATTTATTGTAATATATGTAATATGATATCTTATATTCGTATAACGTCTACCACTCATAAAAGTACCCAAATCGTTAAAATTTGGGAACTGACCTGATGCAATGATTCCATGACCATGATAAGTTGCTAAAACGTTGTAACTTTCAAAATCAATCGGTTGGACAAAATCTCCACTAATATAAAAAGGATCAATTTCTGATGCCCCTATTTGCTGGGCTGGTACTACTACTTGTTTTTCCTCTTGACTCTTACGTATTGTACCACCTGCTTCTTGTTTATTAGTTTTTTGATCTCTTACAGTTTGATTCCATGATTTTTCTCTTGATTCTTTAGAAATATCCTGAAGCACAGTAGATTTGCTTGGGTCATCTTTATACATATCAGTAGCATCCTTCTCGGATTTACCATCATTTTGAAGCTGGTTATTTCCTTGTTCATTATCATCCGTTGTATTCCCTCCTTGTCCATTCTCAGCACCTTTACCTTCGGCAGTCCTTCCACCGCTACCACCACCATAAGACAAATTAAAATCATTCAATTTCATTACATTTCCAAATGTTGCATCAAGTTCGGCAAAAATGCTATTCCAATAATCTATCATCCCGTTGTATCTGATAGCTTCTTGTTCTTGCCAAATACTAAAATAATAGCCACCGCTAACATCTTCCGGATTTAAATCAAGCAACTCTTCCCCTTCCTTCTCCTTCTCAGGCGCCAGCCCGCTCGGGTCTCGATAAGTCAGCGGTGAGTTGTACGCATAATGGTATGGCGTTTGAGCAGGGAAGGCACTCCACAGCAGGTCTGGCGTGGTGAAGCGTCCCGTTTCATTATCGTACATACGGAAGCCAAGCATTTGCAAATCGGATTCAGAATCATAAATACTACCGTCGAAGTTATCTCGGCTCATATTTCCACCGGAAGTCCACAAAGTATCACCAAATGGTTTATAATCAAAGTGTAAAGTATCAAAAGCCGTGCCATTCTGACGTACAACAAGACGAACAGAGCCGTTATTATCTGTGAAGTTCACCTCTTTAGTCCCGTCGTGATGGTACAGCAGTTCACCACCTGCCCGGTAGCGATAAGCCCCAAGATATACTTTTCTCTCCGGTCCCATTCCTACATCCGCAGACGTCTGAAAGCCCTTATACTGCACTATTTCCTCACCAAAAGCTCCTGTCATATAGTATTCCCATTGGTGTGCAAAAACTTTAATTCCTTCATCATCATACTCACCATCCCCATGCGGACTGGTAAGCATTCGCTTCTGCTCATGCACTCCCGCATGATTATATTTGTAGCCATAAGTCCATTTGTCAGGAGTGAATGATTCATGTGGTAATAAACCTTGATTAAAAGTTGAACAAAGATGAAAGGATTAGTTTTCATATGACTTATTTACTTCATCATTAATCATAATATAAACTATCAATTCTATCTTTATTAGTTTCAATTAATGATGAAAGTATCCACTTACCATCTATAAAAATGAAGTAGGCAATAATACCCTTATCAGAACCTTCGAATAAAAAACTGATTTCATGTGTTAAAACATCATAATATGTTTCGTTTTTATGCTTAAAATGCCTACTATAAAAAGTTAATTTTTTATTCTTATAAAGAATCAGCTTTCTTTCACTAAATTCAAGACGAAAAGAATATCCAAGCCGTATATTTTTTGATATATTAGGGTCATAAAATTCGCTATTAGTCAGAATGCTATCCACACTTTCATAATTTGCTACAACTTCATTAACAAATCTAATTTTCTTACTTTTTCCATCGGCAATATTCACATAGTAATAAGAACAACTACTGAATGAAACGAGTATAACAATAATATTAAATAATTTCATCTATCTGAGCCATTTTTTCCTGAATTAATCAAATTACGGTTTAAATTTCCATAATCATCAAAAGTCATTCTTTTGATTAGATGTATTGCTACTAAGAGGGTTATTACGCTTCCTACAAAAATTGTAGTTATAATAACAATTTGATATTTAATAGCTGTCAAAGGGTCGCTGCCTCCGAGAATTTGTCCTGTCATCATTCCGGGTAGCCAAATCAATCCTATTACAGCAGTTGAGGCTATTCCGGGATTAAGAGCATCACGTAAAGCAAAAGCTATAAAATCCTGCTGAGCTTCTTTGAAATCAGCCCCGCTCATCAGATTGAATTTATATTCGTCCTCATTTTTTGTCACAACATTTATATATGACCTTATTCCCACAATAGAAGAAGTCAGTGTATTACCAATTACCATTCCCATAATTGGAATGAGGTATCTTGCAGATGAGGTTTTTTCGGGACCGAGAATTAATATTGCAAAGAACGTAGCATTGATTAGAACATTAGTCAGAACTGCTCCAGTTACGGGCAGAAGGAATGACCTGAGCGGTAACTCACTTCTGTTTGTTACTGAAAAACCTGCAGCTATCATCATAATAATTATCCAAAGAATATTCAAATAAATTGAATCAAGTTCAAAAATATATTTTAAATATAACCCCAGAAATGCAAGCTGAACTAACATTCTTGAAAAGGCTATTATAGTAGGCTTTGCAAGGTTGGTTTTATACTTAATAAGTATGGCAATTGGCAATAACAGCGACAATATTCCAAAACCTAAACCGAGCCATGTAATATCATTTCCGTTCATTACAACCTTATGACAATATTGCACTTATCATATATTGATTTATCGTGGGTAGAGATAATAATTGTTTTTCCCGAACCAAAAAACATATCAATAATTCCGTCGCTTATCTCCATATCCAAATTAGATGTTGGCTCATCAAGAATTATAATATCCCTGTCAAGTAGCATAGCTATCACGGTACATATTCTTTGTCTTTCACCTCCTGATAACTCGTTAATATCACTTTCGAGCAGTTTGCTGTTGAGCTTAACCTTCTCCATAAATTCAAGAATTTTATTTTGATCGGGCTTGATACTTTTATTTATTTCAAAATTAAATGGCTTTTCAATTGCTTCAATTACTTTTATGCCTTTTAGAAAATTAAAACTTTGAGGAATCCAAAAGCATTTTTTTCGGAAATTATTTATAATAGCCGGATTATTCGGGTTATTATCAATATATATTTCTCCTTCATCAGGCTCAACAAAACCCATAATTAAATTTAAAGCAGTTGATTTTCCTGCCCCTGAATTCCCTGAAATTCCAAATTTATCACCTGAATTAATTGCAAAATTCAAAGGAGGATTATATATCGTCCTGTCGCCAAATTTTTTATTAATATTTACAAATTCAATCAATGGTTTCATTTTACAAATGTAATTATAATTTAGCATTTTAGAAATTAAAAATCGAAAATTGAAAAAATATCAACAAAATAATTGCAAAATTTAAATTTTTACAAGAAAATAATTCATTAATAATTATAAAAATATTATATTGAATAACAATTGACTGTAAATTTTTTACTACTTTTGCATTTTCATATGAATTTAATAAGAAGAATTCTTGGAATGATAGATTTTAAAAGACCTGCTGAGGTCGAATTAATCAGACAGTCAGCACAAATTGTATCCCGTACTCTTGGAGTGATAGCCGAAGCGATTCGTCCGGGAGTAACGACCTTGTATTTAGACAAATTAGCTGAGACTTTCATTCGGGACAATGGCGCCAAACCCGGATTTCTCGGGCTTTATAAATACCCGAATACTCTTTGCACATCAGTTAATGAGCAGGTGGTTCATGGAATACCAAACGACCATGAGCTTCAGGAAGGTGACATTGTATCAGTTGATTGTGGTGCTTTTATGAATGGTTTCTACGGTGATCACGCTTATACTTTTGCAATTGGTGAGGTAAGTGAAGAGAAAAAAAGACTTATGAAAGTTACTTATGAGTCTCTTTTGATTGGCATTGAGCAAGTTAAGCAGTTCAATAAAATTGGTGATATCAGTTATGCAATTCAGAAGCATTGCGAGCAAAACGGCTATGGTGTCGTAAGGGAACTTGTCGGACACGGGCTGGGAAGAAAAATGCACGAGCCGCCACAAGTACCTAATTTTGGTCATGCTCGAAGAGGACCGGTAATGAAAAATGGCATCGTACTTGCAATTGAACCTATGATTAATCTTGGCAAACCTGATGTTTACACACTAAATGACAAATGGACTGTTGTAACAAAAGATAAAATGCCTTCAGCTCATTTTGAACATGATGTCGCAGTTGTCGGTGGTAAAGCAGTAGTACTTTCTACATTCGAATATGTAGAAGAAGCACTCCGTAAAAAAGGCGATTTCATTCCCACTGATGACAGCTATATTCCTGAAATTCCAATTAAATATTCATAAATTATGTATTCATTTACCAAAATATTTGCTTTAATATTTGTAATCCTTAGTTCATTTTTATCGGTTAATTTGCAGTCTCAGGTAAAAAACGGAATAGATGTCCTTGAATCAAATAATTTTGCTGAATTAAGTGGAATGAAGGTCTTTTTGTTCACAAATTCGACCGGTAGAGCTTCAGATGGCAGACTCACCGCCGAAATACTTGCTACCTCCGATGATGTGGATTTAATCGGAATTTTAACACCTGAGCACGGCTTTTTCACTTCAGTTCCGGCAGGTGTTAAGGTAGATAATGACAATCTTTTTGGCGTTCCGGTTTACTCACTTTATAGTGACATCAAAAAGCCCGGCAATTCGCTACTTGCAAAATGCGATGCAATTGTAGCCGATATTCAGGATATTGGGGTGAGGTCATATACATATATCAGCTCGCTTTTCAGGGTTCTGCAGGCTGCTGCCGAGAACGGAAAACCTGTCTATGTTCTCGACAGACCAAACCCTCTTGGCGGCAATAATATTGATGGCAATGTCCTCGAAGCAGGAATGGAGTCATTTGTTGGTATAGCCAGGATTCCATACATTCACGGCTTGACAATTGGAGAACTTGCAACAATGTTCAATGGTGAGGGCTGGCTTTCGGATAATTCTGAAATACCATTGAAATGTGAACTGAATATTATTAAAATGTCCGGCTACAAAAGGAGTATGGTTTGGGAGGATACAGGGCTTATGTGGTATCCTACTTCGCCTAATGTACCTACTGTCAATACTGCCCGCGGGCTTGCGATGCTTGGAATATTCGGAGAGCTTGGAATAATTAGCATTGGCATTGGTACGACTACACCATTTCAATTAATCGGCTCGCTTGATTTTGATTGGTCTGAAGTAAAAAGTAATATTGATTTTTCCGATTTCTACGGAATACATATCACTGAAACCAGATATAATCCTCAATTTGCAATGCATAACGGGAAAACAGTGAAAGGCGTATTTTTTAATTTTTATAAGAATAAAGATTTTAAGCCATATTCAGCTGGTTTCAGATTGATGCTTGGCATTAGAAGTGTTTATCCTGACTTATTCAATCCTGCTAATGTTAAATCAAACTCAAAAAGTATGTTCTGCAAAGTAACCGGAACAAATGATATTTATAATGCATTATTTAATAATGTACCGGATGATAATATTGTTCAAATAATCTCTCGAGGACTTGATGATTTCAAAATTTTGAGAGCAAAATACCTTTTGTATGAATAAAATTTACTTTTTTCGGTGATTTTTCTCAAAAAAGTTGCAAATTTGTAACATCATTAATTGCAAAGTACAAATTTTTATGTATTCAAAGATAAATTCTGCATCAATAATCGGAATCAATGCATTTACCATTGAAATCGAAACACATCTTGACAGTCAGCTGCCATCATTTATCGTAGTCGGTCTTCCTGATTCGGCAGTAAAAGAATCCCGCGAGCGGGTTACTGCTGCTATCAAAAATTCAAATTTCATATTCCCGAATAAAAAAATCACTGTAAATCTTGCTCCTGCTGACATTCGCAAAGAAGGCAGCGGATTTGACCTTCCGATTGCCCTTGGAATTCTATCCGCTACAGGTAATTTCGACTTTGCAATGGCAGGCGATATGATGGCTCTCGGCGAACTTTCTTTAGAAGGCATGCTAAGACCTGTTCACGGAGCACTTTCAATAGCTATGGAAGCAAGAGATCGGGGGTTTACAAGACTTTTACTGCCGGAAGAGAATTCTGATGAAGCCGCTATGGTTAATGGCATCAAAGTCATACCGATTAAAAGCCTTAGAGATGCAATTGACTATTTGAATGGTGAGCTTGAAATCGAACCGAGAGTAACCGATGTACATAAATATTTTGAAACTAATGATATTGATTCCCTGATTGATATGCGGGATGTAAAAGGTCAGGAAATTGTCAAGCGTGCTATGGAAGTCGCAGCTGCTGGTGGTCACAATATGCTGATGATTGGTCCTCCCGGTTCAGGCAAAACAATGCTTGCCAAACGTATTACGACAATTTTGCCGCCACTCACACTCGGGGAATCTCTTGAGACAACGAAAATTCATTCCGTGTCGGGGTTTCTGCCCGGAGATGTGCCGTTAATTAAGATACGACCTTTTCGCTCACCGCATCATACTATTTCAGATGCAGCTCTTGTTGGCGGTGGTATGAGCAGAATCAAACCCGGTGAAATTTCGCTTGCTCATCACGGAGTGTTGTTCCTTGACGAACTGCCAGAGTTCGCCCGCAATGTTCTGGAAGTACTGCGTCAACCTCTTGAAGATAAGAGGATTATAATTTCAAGGACGAAAACTACAGTCGAATATCCCGCAAATTTTATGATGCTTTGCTCTATGAACCCCTGCCCTTGTGGTAATTTTGGTGACCCAACCAAAGAGTGCAGCTGCTCTGCTCAAAAAATTCAGAATTATTTAGGCAAAATATCCGGTCCATTGCTCGATAGAATTGACCTGCATGTTGAAGTTCCGGCAGTGAAATATCAGGAATTATCATCAAAGAGAGAAGGAGAATCTTCAAAATCAATCCGTGACAGAGTCATCAAAGCCAGAGAAATTCAACAGAACAGATTTAAAGACTCACAATCATTCAAAAACGCAGATATGTCTTCGCAAGAAATCAAAATTTATTGCGAACTTGACAACGCATCTCAGGAGCTTCTGAAGCTTGCTATGAGTCGGCTTGGACTATCGGCAAGAGCTTATGACAGAATTCTGAAAGTTTCACGTACAATTGCAGACCTTTCTGATAGTCAGAATATTACTACACAGCATATTAGTGAAGCTATTCAATACCGAAGTCTTGACCGCGAGTACTGGAAATAGCTTGTCATGATTCTTTTATAGAAAGTAAATTATGCTTTTTTGGGAGCATTATTAATATTTATCTTGCCTAAAGTATCTTTTTAAACTAACAGAGTAAAAAATTGTAATTTCATGCAATATAATTGTATTCTTACTTAATTTATTTTATTATAAATTTATATATTCGTATGTTTGTATCGTTTGTAGATGCATTTTAAAAAAACATTGCAAAAGAAAATTGAGAATAGTTAAATGAAAATTAACGCTAAACATTTGAAAATAATTTTATTACTTACTTCATTGCATACTTTATGTATAGGTATTGCATTGATTGTACTGCCTGATAATTTAATGAGTTTATTTGGATTTACAGAATTGGGTGGAAGATTTTTTCGCACACAGGGAGGCGTTTTTCACCTTGTGATGGCATTAGGATATTATTTCGCTGCTATTGATATTCCTAATTGCAGAAATTTTATCAAGTTCATTATAATAGTAAAATTTACAGCAACCGTTTTTCTTGTAATTTACTATTTATTTATTGACCCTACTATAGTTATCTTACTTTCAGGAGTTATTGATTTTTTAATTGGACTAACAATATTTTACCTTAATTATCAACTAATTAGTAATGAAATTGAGTCGTCGAGCTTGTAGTTATGGAAAAACCTTCAATCATTATAACCGGTGCATCCGGATTTATAGGTCGTTATCTTCTTGACAGCTTCAAAGAAGACTATATTATTTATGCTATAGCCAGACGCTCAAGAACAGAATCCAACATACCTTATCATCATAATATCAAATGGATTCAATGTGATATAGCAAATGAAGAAATTATGCAGGAGGTTGGAGATTATATTAATGAGCAGGGTGGAATTGATTATCTAATTCATCTTGCTGCATTTTATGATTTTTCTTACAATGACAATCCTGAATATCAACGCAGTAATGTTACCGGAACAAGAAATGTACTCGAACTTGGAAAAAAGATTGGGATAAAATTATTAATATTTTCCAGTTCACTTGCTGCCTGCGAGTTTTCAAATGAGGACGTTGCTGTAACCGAGAATTCCCCATTGGTTGCGCAATATGCTTATGCACAAAGCAAGCTAAAGGGCGAGAATTTATGCAAAGAATATTCAGAATATTTTTCATGCTATCCTGTAAGATTTGCTGCAATTTTTAGCGATTGGTGTGAATATGCACCTTTATATAAATTTTTAGATACCTGGCTTTCAACAAAAATGGAATCAAGAATTTTGGCTGGTCGTGGCAGGTCTGCAATTCCATATCTTCATGTTAATGATTTGATAAGCCTATTCTCTAAAATTATTGTTAAATATAAAGAATTGCCTAAATATCAGGTGTTTTTAGCAAGTCCTTCAGGTTCAAGTTCACATTCGAAACTCTTTGAAATTGCAACAGGATACTTTTACGGAAAGACAATCAAACCAATTTTTATATCCAAGCTTCTTGCTTATCCGGGTATTGCTGCTAAGCATCTTTTAAAATATCTGAAGCTAAGATGCGATGAACCATTTGAGAAAATCTGGATGGTTAAGTTTATTGATTTAAAACTCAATATTGACCCTTCATATACATCAAATGTTTTAAATTGGGAGCCTAAACAGAGATATCATATTGAAAGGCGTTTGTTATTTCTGATTGAAAAGATGAAAAATCATAAAGACGAATGGGCTGTTAAAAATGAAGCAGCCTTGCATAAAGTTGCCCGGAGAACAAATATGCAGATTTATGAAGCTTTAGCCCAAAATAAGGAAGCATTACTTGATATGATTATCAAAAAAATTAAAGGTCCTTATAAAGAAGGCTTATTTACGAAATACTGGGATATGGATGAAAATGATTTTCTGTGTTATATGAGTACTTTGTATCACCTTATTATGGCTACTATTCGAAGCAATGACAGGAATTTAATGCTTAAATATATTGATGATATTGCAATCAGAAGGTTTGCTCAGGGATTTATTCCTAAAGAATTATGTGCTACTTTAGAGATTTATAAAGATATATTGATTGATAATCTTAGCTATCAAAAAGAGTTTAAGAATCTTAAGCAGGAATTATATGACAATATAGGTCTGACATTACAACTTGCGCAGGATGAGGTTGAAGATTTGTATGACAATCTACTAAAAAAGATGTCAGTTGATAATATTGCAAATTCTTCACTTTTGGAAGACTGCGTTGATTTACAAAAAATGGTAAGACAATTGAGCGCCTTCTATCAAATTGCACCTGAATCATATATTAGAAAGAACTTCAAATAGTTGTAATAACTTTCCGGTCATCAGAAAAGGATTTATCAGTCCAAAATGATACAACAATAAAGCAAGCTCCACTACTATTTGATATTGCTAATATCATATTTGAAACTTGAACAAATTATATTTATAAATTATTCGTTTATAAATAATTATTCAAAATCAAATCGAAATAACTAATGATGCAGATAGATATACCCATATTAAGCAAACGTACAAACGGTGATTTGGAAGTTATCACTAAAGAACTAAGAAATTCTAAAAACGGCAAAAAAGTTTATATCGAAACTTATGGCTGCCAAATGAATGTCAATGATTCCGAAATTGTAGCAGGAATCTTGCAGAGCAGCGGCTATGGAATCACCGATATGATAGAGAAATCCGATGTTATACTTCTCAATACTTGCTCTGTTCGTGACAATGCTGAAGCTAAAATAGAAAAACGTCTTCAGCATCTCAGACATTACCGAAAGAAAAATTCTAAACTTGTGGTCGGAATATTGGGCTGTATGGCTGAGAGACTTCGCGGAAAACTAATCGGTAAGCAGGATTTGGTCAGTATCGTTGTTGGTCCTGACGAATACAGAAGAGTACCCGAAATGATTGATTCGGCTTTGGGTGGTGAGCAGGGGATAGCAGTCAAACTCAGTCGAGTCGAAACTTATGATGATATAATTCCACTTCGTACAGAAGGAATTTCTGCATGGCTTTCTATTATGCGCGGTTGCGATAAATTCTGCACATATTGTGTTGTTCCCTATACCCGTGGAAGAGAGCGTTCAAAACCATTCAGTGCTGTAATTAATGAAATTACAGAATTGTATGAGCAGGGATTTAAAGAAGTTACTCTTTTAGGACAGAATGTAAATAGCTATATTGATATGGACAGCAAGGTAGATTTTGCCCGCCTTCTCGAAGAATGCGCTAAAGCCGTACCCGAAATGAGAATAAGATATACAACTTCACACCCTTACGATATGACTGATGACTTGATTGAGACAATGGCTAAGTACAAAAATATCTGCAATTATATTCATCTGCCCGTGCAGTCCGGCTCTGACAAAATTCTCCAACTAATGAATCGGCATTATTCAATCGAGCATTATATCGATAGAATGAATAAAATTAAAGAATTAATTCCAAATGTCGCACTTTCGACTGATATTATTTCAGGATTTCCGACCGAAACCGAAGATGACCATAAGAAAACTCTCGAGCTGATGGAAATTGTAAGATACGATGGTGCTTATATGTTCAATTATTCCCCGCGTCCAAAAACTAAATCCTATATGATGGATGATGATGTACCGGAAGATGTAAAAAAACGCCGCTTGAGTGAAATTATAGAGCTTCAGAATAATATCGCAAGAGATATTAATTTGAATGAACATGGAAAAATTCACGAAGTACTTGTTGAAGGTCCAAGTAAGAAGAATCCAAAAGAATGGCAGGGAAGAAGCGATACGAATAAAGTCGTGATATTTGATAATTCAGCAGGTGAAATCAAGACGGCAGATTTAGTTAATTGCAAAATTTACAAATCCTCTTCAGCAACATTATTCGGTGAATTAGTTTGAAATCAATTAAATTATGAATAAATCTGCAGTTATTTGCGAATTTGGCAATTCTCATGATGAATTGCTTTACAGTCAATTTGAATTTCTGAAAATGTCCGGTTATACAACTCATTTCATAGGAAATGAATCTTTAAAGTCAAGATTTGATTTTTATGATAATATTGATAATTACTATTTCCTTAATTTTAGTGGAAATCAGTTATCAAAATTTTACCAAATAGTAAAAACCTGGCAATATATTCGCAAATTTGATATTCAAAATATTATACTAAATACTATCGAAGGGACTCCTGTAAGAAATTTTTGCCTGTTTCCATTTGGGAAGAGAAAAGTATCCGGCATAATTCATAATGCAGGAAATCTAAAAAGCAGCAGTAAAACATTTCAAAAGATAATTATTCCTAAGATTAAGAAAATGTTTACTCTTAATCCATATATTTGGAAGAACAGCGGAAGTGAACTTGACATAAAAAACGAATATATCTACCCAATTGCTCGCCCAAAATTTTTGGCGGAGAGAATTAAACCCGATAATGAGTTTTGGATAATTATTCCGGGACTGGTTGAAGCTGAAAGGAGGGACTATTTTTTATTACTTGAAACATTAAAAAATAAATCAGTTCCCAAAGAAATCAAATTTATACTTCTTGGCAAATCAATGCACAACAAAGGAATCGGATCTGAGTTAAAAATCAAAATTGCAGAATACAATCTTGAAAATAATTTTATTCTGTTTGATGACTATGTTGATAATTCTACTTTCAGAAACTATATGTCCAACGGAGATATTCTTGCTACTTTGATCCATCCCGGAGCCGGAAATTTCAGAAGTTACAGTTCAACCAAAACAAGCGGAACATTCTTAATGTCATTTTCATATATGATTCCAATGCTTAATCATGAATATTTTGAAAATTTTGAGGATATAAATATTTCTTCAATTTTCTACAATTCGGACAATTTTTATGAAAAGATTATTTCACTAAAAGAAAATCCTCAAATTCTAAAATTAATAAAATCCCAAATGGTAAATCATAATAAATTTGATTTTGAAGTAAACAGACAAAAGTATATTAAATTAGTCGAATATTAACTTGGGGCTGCCTCATAAGCAAAATAATCAGAAATCGAGACAGCCCAATGTTAATATTAATTATAGTATTATTATTCAAGAATTAATTTTCCCGTGTGTGTGTAATCCTTAAGAATTACATTGTAGAATAATACTCCTGCTGCAATATTATCAAATTGAATTTCGAAAAAATTAGTTCCTGCAATTGTCTGCATGCTGTTTTCCTTAACAAGTTGCCCATTCAGGTCGTATATTTTCAGATATGCAGTTTCGCTTCCGGCAGCTTCAAAAACAATTTTTGTTTGATTATTCTTAACAGGATTGGGCTGAGAATAGCTTGAAAGCTCAATTTTCTCATCAAAATTTATACTCGACGGATTGTCAAATTCAATTACAAAATATAGTTGGTTTGTAGTTGAAATATCGTTCCATTCGCCTGCTTTGCCAAGTATTCCCATATTTTTGGGCCAAGGCTCCAGAGCTATTGCTGCAGCATCCTGCATATTGTTGAAGTTATCGGGCTCTCTTGGAGAGCCGTACTGCTCGATTCCACCCCAGTTTATAAAGCTGTCATCAACAGTTGCTCCATTGCCTGAGCCTGCAGTACCTTGACCGGTCCAGAATACTTTGCCTGCTCCGCTGTTTGTACCATCCCAAACCCATACGCCTTCCTCTTCAATATCGGTTGCACCTATCCATACATAAGCTACGCCACCGCCATCCATAACGACAGTATATGTAGTTTCAATATTTTGGACTATGGCATTGTAAACAGCGTCCTGCTCTTCACGACTTTCGATATGCACAAGATGCCCGCCCTGCGAAATAGCGTAAGCTGCTGCTTCAGTCCAGCTTTGTTTGGTTTTGACGATTTTGTAGGATTTGCCGTCAAATTCAAATGGAATTTCATCAGCGGATAATTTACCTGCTATAGAAATTGAAAATACAAGAAATATATACATTATTTTTTTCAACATAATAAATCCAATTATAGTTATTAATGAATTAAATAACAAAAACACTTAATTTAACAAAATGTTACAAATCTAATGAATTTATATTGAATGAGCATATTTTTTTTGAAAAATTGTAGAAAATCAACATATATTTTCAAAAGAATTTCTTCAGAATTAAAAAAAATGTTATCTTTGTAGTTCTGAAATTATGCAAATTAAAATTTATTAGATATTTAATTAGGTGCAAAAATGAAAAGAACGTATCAGCCAAGCAGACGTAAGCGTGCCAATAAGCATGGTTTTCGCTCTCGTATGGCAACCAAAAACGGCAGAAAAGTATTAGCCCGTCGTCGTGCTAAAGGCAGACACAGACTAACTGTAAGCGACCAGTAGGCTACTGATATTTTGTGGGGCGGCGTAATATTCTTAAGTACGAGAATAATATTGTTGCCCTTTTTTTTTACAAATATTTTTAGGTAATTACCGGTCAAACTGTGCTTCAAGTTAAGCCAATAAAAGGATTTAATTCATTTTCTCTGATATTCAATGCGGGGAAAAAGTTTTATGATAAAGATTTAACGGCTGTATTTGTTCATAGCGATGCCGAAGAAAACAATGCACTCATCAAGAATTGTAACGACGACAAAACGCTTTACTATGGCGTTACGGCAGGAAAGAAGTTTATCCGTAAAGCTGTAGTAAGAAACAGAGTTAAAAGATTATTAAGAGAAAGTATTAAAAAGATATTCGCGGAGCGCTACATAATGTTGGACAAACCTCCCTTCAAATATGCTGTATTTTCCTGGAGAAAAGCACCGGTGCATCCTGCATTAATAAATTTAGCTGATGTGCTTCCGTCTTTAGAACGTGTCACAAAATCCGCTGAACTGTATTTCAGCTCAGAGGCGGAGTCTGAAAAATGAAATTAATATTAACATATATTATAAAATTTTACAGATTATTTATTTCGCCTGTTTTGCCGCCTTCCTGCAGATTTTATCCTACTTGTTCAGAATATGCTTTGACATCAATTGAGCGGTTTGGTGCGGGCAAAGGTAGTTGGCTTGCAGTAAAAAGAATTTCCAAGTGTCATCCGTTCCATCCGGGAGGTATAGACCATGTCCCGGAATGTAAACATTGTTCAAATTAAGGTATGAAAATTTAAAATGGATAAAAGAACTCTTATTGGTTATGCATTGATTTTTGTAGTTGTCGTAGGCTGGATGCTTTGGCAACAATCTGAATCACAAGAAGAAGCTAAAAAAGCGCAAGAGCGTAAGTCTCTGTCAGACACTACTGCAGTAACAAATGACAGAATTCCGGGTACCGATTCTGTAGATGGCGAAATTAAACTTGAACCATTGAAACCTGCAGATGTTATTGCAGCCGAAGATACGAATAAATATGTAAATCTATACGGCAACAAGTTTGCACCCTTTGCAGAAGGCGAAGAAAATATTATCACGATTGAAAATGATGTCATGAGAGCCCGGATTTCTTCTAAAGGCGGTGCTGTTAAAACATGGACACTTAAAAAGTTTAAAAAATGGGACGGAGATCCTTCACAACTTATTTGGAATGATGCCGGTGAAGTCTATCTTACGTTTACTACATTTGAAGGACATAGAATAGACAGTCGTGAGCTGTATTTTGATTTTAAGTCAGATTTTGGCAATAAAATTGAAATAAGTGGAAGTGATACTGCTGTCTTTGAGATGCGTCTCGATGTTGCTCCGGGTAAATCAATTATCAGAACTTATAAGTTTTACGGTGATAAATACGCTTTTGATACAGACGTTATAATGGAGAAAATGGATGATATTATCCCGCCTAATCGCGGATATAATATTGTTTGGAGTGATGGCGTAAAGTATCAGGAGGGAAGCAGTGTTGATGAATCAACCGAAGGCTATGCAGTTGCTCAGCTTAATGGTTCTGTAGCTGAATTGAACGCTGATCAAGATGAGCCTGTTGAAAGTAAAGAAACAGGGATTATTGATTATATCGGTATAAAAACTAAGTACTTCGGTGCAGCAATAATTCCTCAGCCATGGCAAAATTTCGATGGTACAGCAGACCTATACGGTTGGAAAAAGGCAGTAAGAGATAACGGCGTTGTTGAGCGTTACAGCATTTCGCTTAGAGTGCCATTTAATCAGTCAACAGATAAAAAATCTTTTTCAATTTATATTGGACCGCTTGATTATGACATTGTAAAGCCTTATGGCATACAAGCAATGGTTAATCTTGGATGGAAATACGGTATCCGCCAGATATCAGAATATTTCATGCTCCCGATTTTAACATTTATTCATAAGTTTGTACCAAATTATGGTATTTCAATAATTATCTTTTCGATAATAATGAAATTCCTGCTTTATCCTTTGACAATTCAGCAGATGAAATCTGCTCAGAAAATGCAGCTTCTTGCTCCTGAAATGACTAAATTGCGTGAAAAATACAAAGATGATAATGCCAAGCAACAACAGGCAATTATGGGATTATATTCCGAATACGGAATAAATCCTGTTGGCGGTTGCCTTCCGATGCTGCTTCAAATGCCAATTCTTATTGCCTTATGGCAACTTCTCCGAGCATCAATTGACCTAAGACAAGCACCATTTATATGGTGGATTCAGGACTTGTCGGTTCCTGACAAATTGATTGATTTTGGGTTCCCGATTCTTGGCTTAACACATATTTCAGGTCTTGCACTTGCGATGGGTATTACGATGTTCTTCCAGCAAAAGCTTACAATTACTGACCCACGTCAGAAGACTCTGATTTATATGATGCCTGTTATGTTTACATTGATGTTTTCATATTTCCCTTCGGGCTTAAATCTGTACTATTTCATGTTCAATCTTTTGAGCATCGGACAGCAGCTTTATATAAATAAATACTCTTCAAACCGTCCGACTTTGGAAACTTTGAAGCAATCACCGAAGAAGGAAGGCTGGCTGCAAAAGAAAATGAGGGAAGCACAACAAATGGCTGAATCTCAGGGTAAAAGCATTCCGGGTAAATATAATACAGGTGGAAATTACGATAATAATATTAAAAAGAATAAGCCGCAAAATAAAAAAGGCGGCAAAAGGTAATCTTAAAATTAATTTGCATCGCTCAATTCGGATAATCTGAATAATAAATCTTTCAGCAGGTTCGAGGCAATTTCATCATTCTGAATAATATTATTGAAATAAAATGGCGGCACCGAATTTACTTTCGGTGCTGTTGTGTTTTCAAAGTAATCTTTCAGTTTAATAAGCTCGGGGAGATTTTTGCATATTGACTGCGAAAGTTTGTTTAGTTCATCAATTGTTGAATTGTCGCTTGTGAGTGTATCAGATAGCAATTGATGATACTTTTTCAGCATTTTTCCGATCTGTATTTCAAATTTACCTACAAGAGGATTGATATTTTTTGACATATATATTTTCTCATTGATACAAAAATATACATCAAAAATATGGATTACTATATTCAATCCCAAATCAATAAATTTAATACAATATCATAATAAATTTAAACGTTATGTATAACATGCTTTACGACACCCTGAATATCAAACTGCCAAAAGGGCAAAATTTCAATTGGCAGAAATTTCTCATTTGCTGAGAATAAATATGTTTTGCCTTCAATTTGCCTGTAAGTCTTTACAGCCATTTCACCATTCAGGCTCGCAATTACAACTTTTCCGTCTTTGGGCTGCTCACTTTTATTTACAACAAGAATATCACCATCAAAGATTCCTTCGTTTATCATACTTTCTCCGGTAACTCTTACAAGATATATGCTGTCTGGATTCGGTGCGAGAACAGAATTCAGGTCAAACATCTGAGCAATATTCATAGACGAGCTATTCAACCCTTCTGCTTTGAGAATAGGGGCTTCGAAACTAAATGTGGATTTTAGCTCTACAATCTTCTTAACTTTCATTATTTTCCTCTTTTATGCTGTTTTTGAATTTATCTTATAATTGGAATATAATTTTTGACATATCTAAAGTAAATTACAGCGGTTGTGATACCTTTGTTCGTTCAGAATGACAAAATCATATAATAGCAATAATAAGAAAACTCTGTTTCTTACAAAGAATGAATTATCTTTGTAACTGTACCAATAATATTGAATTGTATTTCACCGATTGATAGTGGCAAGAATTGGCTTTTTCCGGATTCAAGGAAATATTCACCATCATGCTCACGATAAATTTTCACAGTCAAGCCATTATTCATTTCTGCAAGCACTATTTTACCGTCGCTTGGTTCGACTGCAGAGTCAACAACCAATATATCGCCGTCACGAATTCCTGCATTCAGCATATCAAGCCCGTTAACTTTTGCAAAAAAAGTAGCTGCCGGATGCTCGACTAAAAACTCGTTCAGGTCCACTTCTTTCTCAATACCGGAATCAACAGGAATCGGATAGCCCGCAGAAACTGACATTTCATATAGTGTCATCTTCAGGTTTAAGTCACTATTAGGCTTAAAGCCAATTATTTCAATACTTTCCATCTTTATGTTCCTAAAATAAATATAAACAGAATTTCCCCCAAAACAATTTGCAATATAACTATTTGAAGAATAATAAAAAAATTATATTTGAAATTTACTTGCCATATTATTAAAAGATATTACTTTCATAATTTGTTTTCTGAAATTACACATTTTTTATTGACATATTGCTTGCATATTATCAAATTTCAAATAAATAAACAAATCAATTGTCATTAGAATATTAATTCTGACATAAATATAATTTTGGATTAACTATAAGGATTTTTTTATGAATAAAGTTTTTTTAATACTTTTATCAACTTTGGTTTTAATGTTGGCATCATGTCAAAAGAGCAATGATAATCCGTTTGATATTGGTGATGGAGCAGGCACAGGCGAAGTTGTTACCAATAAGGGTACTTACTCATTTGGCTTTGGAGTAGGTTATCATATTATTGATGAGAACAAAACGATTATTTCAATCGCCCCGACAGCAACTTCAGGAGCTACTCAGTATATCCTGATGACTGTACCCGGAAAAGCAGCAACACAGTACCAATTAAGCTCCACTGCTTATATGTCATTGCTGATTGAAGGAAAACTGTATTATTCAGTTGATGGTAGTGGCTCGATTAGAATAACTGCGTACGGACCTGTTGGCGGAAGAATTACCGGTTCATTTACAGGCACATTCGTAAATGGAGCCAATAATGACGACAAATTAACAGTAACATCAGCAAGTTTCTCTGTAATCCGCCTCGAAGACGAGCTTTACGATGATGATGATGATGACGATGACGATAATATCTTTGGCTTCAACTACGCAGCAGCTGATATTGACCTTTACGCCGGCGAAAGCTATTCTTATAGTTTAGAAAAAATTGATGGTCAAGCAACGTATACACTTAATTCAGGCATGCACAGGATTGACTTTGCAACAGCATTATATGATGATGATTATGATGGAATAATTTTCGGATTTGCAGGTGGACTTGAAGTTGTAAACTCTACATCAGGGCAAGTTGTTAATTTTAATATTAATCCTGAAACACCTACCGATAATGTAATGATGGTATATGTAGAAAATAAAGTATATTTTATGTCCGGAAGTTTCAAAATTGATAAATTCGCCGGAACAAAAGACCAATTATTTGAATTTTCAGGTCAAGGCATACTTCACGAGCCGGTTTACAAGGAAGCTGTAGGTGATATTACGAATATAAGAATTAAGGTTGTAAGAACAATCTGATAGTCATTTACTTTTAGTCAATGATTTGTCATAGATAAATTTACTTATTTCGGCTGAGAGTAAGATAATTAATGCTGAATAGTAAATCCAGATTGACATTGAAATTATTACAGCATAAGTGCCGTAAAATTTGCCGTAATTACTGAATGAACCCAAGTACCAGGCAAAAATGTAACGAGCAAGTTCGATTGCTACCACACTAATAGTGGTGGCAATCAGAACTACCTTTCTGGGAAGTTTTGTATTGGGTACGACTTTATATATAAATATAAACAGAATAAATGATGTCAATATTGAAGCACTTGTCAATATCACATGAGACAGTACACCATCCAATATCGGAAGTGACATACTGTCAACAAAATCAATCAGGAAATTGACAAGTGGTATTGCATAAGAATAAAGAAGTATCAGAATTGATATAGCAATTGTCAGGAATATATCCTTCAGAAAGTATATCAAAAAAAAACGATTTGTTTCTGCATGAAATATTGTATTTAAACTTATTCTTATAGAGCTTATTAAAAAAGATGAAATCCATAGTAAACCGATAACACCAATCCAACCAAATAATGCAGCATGCTCGGTAATTAATCCAACCTCTTCAATAATTGTATGAACAAAATCCGCATTATTTACTGTAGGAGGAAGATAGTCTATCAGAAGTTTTTCTATCGTATCTATAAATACATCAAGGTCAAATACAACTTTAATAATATAAATCACAAGCAAAAAAAGCGGAATCATATATATAATCAGATTAAAAGCTATTCCGGACGCTAACATAAAGGTATGGTGAGCGTCTAATCTGTCATTGAGTTCGAGCAAATTTTTATAAGTATTATATAATTTGCCTTCTTTAGCCTTGAAGTTTTTTAATAATTTCATTATTCTTATGAATAAATTTGTTATTTTAGTTTTTCTAAAATTTTAATTTGAAAAATATTTATAATGCGAAGTTCAAATATATCACTTTTTCGACACATAATCTACATATTAGTAATATTTATTGTTATTAGTTGCGCGAATGTTCAGCCGCCAAGTGGCGGACCACCTGATACTACACCACCGGAGATAGTGGAGATTTTTCCTGAAAATCAAACAATTAATTTTAATAAGAGAACTATACTGCTGAAATTTTCAAAATATATGGAAAGAGGTGGAGTGCTTCAGAATATTTCAGTTTCACCGAATGTACCGGTTAAGTACAGCTGGAGTGGTAAAACTCTTAAAATTGAACTTCCTGAAGATTTGGATTCAACTGTGACTTATTCCGTAACTCTTGGTACAGAATACAAAGACTTGTATAATAATATGCCCGAAAAGTCTTTTTCGCTGATATTTTCAGCGGGTTCGAAGATAGACTCAGGTTTTATAGCAGGAAAAGTATATGATAATAAGCCTGCCGGTGCTTACATTTTCGCATATAATATTGACAATATTAATCCCGATACTTTAAACCCTGCAATTACTAAACCGGATTATAAATTGCAGCTTGGTACAAGCGGTGAGTTCAGAATTCCTGCACTTAAAGATGCGACTTACAGATTCTTTGCTATTCGGGATCAATTCAAAAATGATTTATTCGATTCAGGTGATGACTTCGCTACAGGAATTCACGACTTGAAAGTCGTAAATTCCAAATCCGAGCCCACAATTCTAAAAATTGGACTGCCGAAAGATGACATTGGTCCAACAATTAATCAGACAGAAGCTGTTTTTGGCAATTATATACGCATCACCTTCTCAGAGCCGGTTAATCCGGAGTTTATTTCAAAAGAATCATTCAAAATTATCAGTGAAAATAAGCAAGAAGAAGTAGAAATTATATCCGCAGCACTTCATTTTGAGAATAAATCGCGTGTTGAAATTATAACAAAACAGAACCTTGACACCGGGCTTGTTTGGAATGTCATTTGTAGACCGGATGCTGAATTTGCTGTAAGAGATACTGTCGGAAATATGATTACAGATTCGACTAATGCAGCTAAGTTCAGAGCGACAATAGACATTGATACAAGTTCAGTGAAATTCCTTTATACATCAATAAAAGACAGCTCCGAATTTATTCAGATTTCTCCTGAAATTGAATTCATATTTGATAAAAGTATTAATATTAATGATGCTGTTATAAGTTTAAAATTACTTCAGGCAGATAACAATTCAGAAATAGATTGCAATATTATCCATACGGGAGGAATCATTAAGTTAATTCCTGCAAAACCTCTCGCTGACAGTAAGTGGTTTCGGGTTGAAGCTGAAATGAAACAGGTCGCTTCATATTCAAATAATTTGACTATTGATACAGCTTTTTCATTCCATTTCAAAACCCTGGATTTAAAAGTTAGAGGAAACGTAAGCGGAGTAGTAGAATTTGAAAAAGAAATTTGCGATTATACAAAATATATCATATTGAAACATATCAACGGCAAAGATATTTATTCTATGGCGCTTAATGACAATAACGAGTGGAGTTTTAAACATATTGAAACAGGTGATTATACAGCAGAAGTATTTTGCGATGTCAATGAAGACGGCAAATATTCTTATGGAAATTTATACCCTTTTCAATTTTCTGAACCATTTGTGATTTTTGAAAATGAAATAAAAGTAAAGCCAAGATGGACATTGGAAAATGTAATTTTAAAAGTGAAAGACACACATGAGCACTGAAAACTTTATTGTTAAAATTGTCAAAATATTTAGTTTGATTTCATATAAGAATATCTTTATGATAATGTTGCTTAATTTAATATTATTCAGTCAATCTCTTATTGCACAAAACGGCTCAGTTCGCTGGAGCGAGCCATCAAACCTTACTATATTAAATTCATCTTCAGATGATTTTGCCCCTCATTTTGATAAATTCAGGTATTTACTATATTTCAATTCCGACAGAGAGGGTAAGTCGTATTTTTATTCCGCAAGATTAAATGACGCAAGCGGTTTTGCTGATATGAGAATCATGAAAAGTGAAATAAATAAATCAGGCAAAAATCAATCTTATATCAGTGTTCCAAATTCAGGAGAGGCATATTACAGTTCTTACCGGCAGTCAGACAAGCAGTCATATCTGAATATTTACAAAACAGTTTACCAAAAGAACAGCTGGACAGGTGCATTTGTCGTGGATAGTCTCAAACATGACTCATTCTGCTCGCACGTAACTGTATCTCCTGATGGAAGTTTGATGGTATTTTCATCCAC
This sequence comes from Ignavibacteriota bacterium, assembly GCA_019637995.1. NCBI lineage: Bacteria > Pseudomonadati > Ignavibacteriota > Ignavibacteriota bacterium. The sequence continues at coordinate 804,796 of JAHBUQ010000002.1, read as the reverse complement.
ACGCTCAGGTAATATTGACGATATTGACCTCTGGATGTCTTTCAGGAATGAATCGGGATTTTGGAGTGCGCCCGTTGCTCTTGACGAACTTAACTCACCTGGTAATGAAATTACACCCTACCTGCACACAACCGATACATTGTATTTTTCCTCAGACGGATATGAAGGTCCGGGAGGCTTTGATATTTATTATACTACCAGAATTGGTGGCAGGTGGGAAAGACCCCGCCCTGTAACTGACTTGAATACTGAATTTAATGAATCTGATTTTACTTTGCTGCCGGACGAAAGGGCAATTTTTGCTTCGGACAGACCAGGTGGATTTGGAGGTTTAGACCTTTATATATCAAGTAAACTTGAAAGGCATGTAAAAAATATTACTAACCATATTTCGGATATTAGTATCAAGACTCAGGTTTCTAATATTATTGCTGAAAAACAAAGTAAAGTGAGGAAATTTCCGGCATTTCATTTCTTTGCAGCACAATCTTTTGAATTGGCTGTAAATACAAGTCAAAATGAAATTGACTCATTAATTTTTGCATATCCGGAAATTATTACAGGCTTTCTTAGAGATAATCCTGATGAAAAGATGATAATTGATTCATCTGAGTATAATAATGTCGTATCGTCATTCTTCGAATCAAGGGGTATTTCACAAGAAAGAATATTGTTCCAAAAGTCATTATCTGCCAAGGATTTAATTAAGATTAAGCTGCTTAGCGGGGAGCCTTTGCCAATACTCGAATTATCCCGGAATACATATTCTTACAAGCCTCCGGTTTTGGAAATTAGCATTGATTCAAGAAAGCAAATCAGTGAAGGACAGCATAGAATTAATTTTCGTACAGGGCAAAGTAAACATAATATTCCAATAGAATCAAATACGCTGCCACTCCGAGATATAATCAGTCTCGATGAATATGAAAACGAAGTATATAATTCGGATTCTGTGATAATAAATTATCAAATTACCAACAACAACGAAACTCTTGCCTATGCCGAGAGAGTGCTTTTTGTTAGCAGACAACAATTTAGAGAGCCTGAATTATCAAGTGACAAATCAGGAAATTTTGAAGAATTTATTTTTATTTTGCCAAACAATATTTTTTTTGAAAGTGATTATTTTTCTCCTAATTATCTGAATTTAATCCTTGAAAGTATGATTTTGAGTAATAAAGTCATAATCGAATATTTCAATCCTGCTATGAAATCACAGGCAGAAAAAGTAAAGGAACTTTTGATTTCTTCAGGGCAAATCAAAAAAAATATTATAACTGTACAGCAGATAGATTATTACGAAAATAAAGTATTTAGTCATAATATTGCACCAATGATTATTAGAGTAAAGGTTTATAAATTGTTATGATAAATGCTATACTATCATGTTTCAAGCAATATGCGGCTTTTGGTGAGACTACTCTTGATACTTTGGGAGTTAACCGGCAGGGCGGTTTAATTCGATTTATGTAGTTTTAAAATAAGAATTAATTTAAAATGTCATTCTTCTTTTTGATTGGAGGACATTATGCAGATAAAACTAACATTAAATGATGGACTTGCTAAACAGCTTTTAGACTTTTATAACACTGATGATTTGAATAGTGTAATTAATAATATTCTGGAAGAAAAAGTTGCTCAAAAAGATAATAAGATTGAGGATTTTTTCGGAAAAATTGAATATTTTGAGGATTACGATTATAAATCAATGAGGAATCGGAGTGCAAGTCTTAGTTGATACATCAGTTTGGTCAATTGTCTTCAGAAAAAAGAAACTTAGTGAAATTGAGCAAATTGTGTCAATGGAACTTCGACAGCTTATTGATACCGGTGCCGTTGAAATTATTGGTGCAATTCGGCAAGAAATTCTTTTAGGAATTACATCAAATGATATTTTTCTCTCGCTCAAAATAGCGATGCAAAAATTCAAGGATTTAGATTTGAATACTGAGATTTATGAAAAAGCTGCTGAAAATTATAATATTTGTCGCAAGAATGGAATACAAGGTTCTCATATAGATTTTTTAATTTGTGCAACCTCAACCTTTTATCAAATCCCAATATTTACTCTTGATAAAGATTTTGATTTGTACAAACGTTATTTACCAATTTCATTATATATAGTAAAATCTTCGCAAAATTAGGTAAATCAATATTACTATGAAAGCAGACGGAACACTCTTGAACTTCAAACAATATGCAGCATTTGGTGAGCAAACTCACGATACCTTGGGGGTGACCAGGCAGGGCATTTACAAATTGAGAATTGATAATGGAAAATTGACAATGAATAGGCAGGAAAATATAGCGAATTATACAATCGGTAATTGTCAATTAGCGTTCGATTCGCTGTGGGAAAAATATTTTGGGTGGACGCCGTATCAGTATTGTATGAATAAAATAAATTAGCATTAGATTTCAAGAATTTTAGTATTTTTTATCGGTGGATTTAAAGTAATTTATCCTGATAATTATGAAAAAATATAATTATGTTTAAATTTTTTGTAAAGATGTTGGGGTCTATTTCACCTATTAGTAAAATTTATTTGTTGAAAATTCGTAATACTGTATATCAGTATGTACGTATTTAAAATATCAAGTGATTAAAATGATAGCGAACCAAACATCAATGATTTCAATAAGAGTTACAAATCTTGAACGAGAAAAATTTAAACTGCTTTCCGGACTTGAGAATAAATCCGTTACTCAAGTAATAAAAGAATTAGTTGATAAAGCACTTGATTCAAAAAAGCTGACTGCAACCGATATACGAAAACTCTCTAAAGAGTCACGAGCTGCATTACTTAAGCAGATGTCGGAAGTCTCAATACCCATTTATAATAAGTACAAAAATGAACTTTTTGTAGAAGAAATTATGGATGGTATTGAATAAAATGCAATATAATGAATATAAACAAGGTGATATTTGTCTGATAGATTTTAATCCAACAATTGGTGATGAAATAAAAAAAATCCGTCCTGCTATTATTATTAATGGTGATTTTGCAGTTGGTTTAGAATTGAAAATTGTTGCACCAATAACAAGTTGGAAAAACGATTTTGAACAAATCTGGTGGTTAGTAAATTTAAAACCATCTAAAATCAATGGTCTTGATAACGAAAGTGCAGTAAACTGCTATCAATTAAGATGCGTTTCAACTGAAAGAATAATTAGAAAAATTGGTTACGAGATAAATGAATTGGAAAATATTATTGCTACTTCACAAAATTGCATCGAAATTTTATGAAGATTATTAGTAATAAATTGATTACTGAGAAAGAAGGATATGAAGCTATGCTTTATATGCTATTGGAGTATTGGAAATCCACAGGTTCCAATGATTTGACGAATATTCTCAGTGGTGGAGAATATATTGAGAAAGATACACCAGCGGATTCAGCTTTTTGGAAATATTGGCTTGATGCAATTGAAAAGGTTAAAAAAAAATGGCTCACCAACATATAAAACTCAATTAATATTTATTCATATTTCCATTTCCATCTGAAGCAGAATATTCCTGAGGTCGATGAAGTTGATAATGAAACACAAAAATTGAAAAAAACTAGGTAATATGGAGATATTTTAAAATGAATAACAATGTAAAACTAGTCCCATTAATTTTATTGATTATTTTTTGCAGTTGTGAAGTAAAAGATACGAATTATTATGTAGCTGCCACTCATTATTCAAATAAAGTGGTTTTACCTGGTCATTATTTACCAGATACTAATACAGCAGTTAAAATTGCTGAAGCCATATGGATTGCACATTTTGGTGATGATGTATTAAGGCAACTTCCTTATGAAGTAAATTTAGAGAGGGGAACAGACACGATTTGGCATATTAAAGGAACAGCATACTTTAGCAACGAACCTAATGTTTTATCATTTGGAGGTGTAGCGATGCTGTCAATTAGAAGTAAAGATTGTAAGATAATTGAACTAAATCATAGTGAATAAGGAGCTAATAAAAGTTAATTTATATTTTAGAAGAAAATAAAGTGTTACACTTCAAACAATATGCAGCTTTTGGTGAGACTACTCTTGATACTTTGGGAGTTACAAGGCAGGGCATTCAAAAATTGACAATGGATAATGAAAAATTGACAATGGTTTGGGTAACCACATTTCGACTTCGCTCAGTGCAGGTTATGTAAGAAAATACAACCCTTTGGGTGCTGGTCGTTTAATTCGATTTATGAAGTTTTAAAATAAGATTTAATTTAGAATGTCATTATTTTTTTTGATTGGAGGACATTATGCAAATTGAACTAACATTAAATGATGGACTTGCTAAACAGCTTTTAGACTTTTATAACACTGATGATTTGAATAGTGTAATTAATAATATTCTGAAAGAAAAAGTTGCCCAAAAAGATAACAAGATTGAGGATTTTTTCGGAAAAATTGAATATTTTGAGGATTACGATTATAAATCAATGAGGAATCGAAGTGCAAGTCTTAGTTGATACATCTGTTTGGTCACTAGTTTTTAGAAAAAAGAAACTTAGTGAAATTGAGCAAATTGTGTCAATGGAACTTCGACGGCTTATTGATACCGGTGCCGTTGAAATTATTGGTGCAATTAGACAAGAAATTCTTTCAGGAATTACATCAGATGATATTTTTCTCTCTCTCAAAATTGCGATGCAAAAATTCAAGGATTTAGATTTAGTATCTATATCAAGACCATTTTATAATAGCGATTCTAATAGAGTAGCGATATTCGTCTCCGTTATGAATTTTGGTCATGGTTCTGGTACTTTTTATTATTATCAGATATCTAATGACAAATTGATACTGAAAAGAAAGCAGACTGTGTTTAAATCATAATCAATGCAATTTTAATTTCTAAATAAATAAAAAATGAAAAGTTTAATATTTTTCTTTTGGTCTTCATTTCTGTCAATTAATTCAATTGATAAAGAAATATCCATATATAATTTTGTTTTAGATGATTTGGTAAAATTTTACTCAATTGATAGTATTCTTATTTTGAATGAACAAGGTTATTATTTCCCATCAAAGCACAAAGATTATCGAGTTGATGTGTTCAAAAAGATTGTTGAAAAAGGAAATAAAATTCTATCTGAGTCTGATAAAATCGAAAACTTTGGTACAATTTTGAAAAGCCCTATTATTAAATATAGGATTTCACAAGTAGAAATTGACACTTGTTTCCTAGATACTAATGCCAGTGCAGATAAAGGTTGGGAAATATTTTATGAAAAGTATCCACGCAGTTATGATATTATATCCTTATCTCCAATTATTTATACAAAGAAAGAATCCATAATCTTTATCTATTGTGCTTATATATTTGAAGGAAGAGGAGTTGGAGTTTTATATAAGTTAAAAAGGATTAAAAAAAGATGGAGTGTTGTAGATAGGCATAAAATGTGGGCAGGACACTAAAATGAAAACAGGTGGAACACTCTTGAACTTCAAACAATATGCGGCTTTTGGTGAAACTACTCTCGATACTTTGGGAGTTACACGGCAGAGCATTCAAAAATTGACAATTGATAATGTATAATTGACAATGAATAGGCAGGATAATATAGCGAACTATACTATCGGTAATTGCCAATTATCAATTGTAAATTGTCAATTAGCGACAGACCCACTATGGGAGAAGTATTATGGGTGGACGCCATATCAGTATTGTATGAATAAAATAAATTGATAAAAAGATTGTCATTAATGGTTAAAATGAATATAGGTGCAAAATGCAAACAGCAGAAATATATACAGATGAGTTGATGAGAAAGGCGTTGCTTCTTTCAGGATATGAAGATAAGAGAATAGTATTAGATGAATCTATTCGATTATTCATAGCATTTCAAGCACAAAACAAAATAGCTAAACTTAGGGGAAATATCAGTTGGGAAGGAGATTTAGAAACTCTTAGGTCTAACAATGATAATGGTTGATTCGTCTGTGTGGATAAACTTTTTTAGAGGGGTTAGCAATGAAACAACCGATAAATTATTCAATCTATTAAGAAGCGAATTAGTCTGTGTTGCTGACTTGATTGTTTTAGAGGTTCTTCAAGGAGTAAGTTCTGACAAAGAATTCAATGAAATAGAATTTTTGTTTAGAAATATGTTAAGTTTGAATATTTTGAACATGGAAACTGCAATCCAGTCAGCTCAAAATTTTAGATTCTTACGAAAGCGAGGTATCACAATACGTAAACTAAATGATTGTCTCATAGCAACTTATTGTATTGAAAACAATCTGACATTACTTCAAGACGACAAAGACTTTCTGCCTTTCAGAGATTTTCTTGGTTTACGCTTACTGACAAATTAATGACATTAATTATACAAAACTTCAAACAATATGCAGCTTTTGGTGAGCAAACTCTTGATACTTTGGGAGTTACGAGGCAGGGCTATATCGGTAAAGAGAAGGATGTAGAGAATAATCTGGGAGACCATGGAGTTAGGAAGTATGACCCGATAACAGGACGGTTTAATTCGATAGACCCTCTATTTGAGAAATATTATGGGTGGTCGCCGTATCAGAAAATTGGAAATAAAATAATTCAGGATACTTAATGTCTTATTTTAATAATTGAAACCACAATATCGAGAAATTTAAAATGAAAAAGATAATAAATTTCAAAATATATCAAGGTGAAAAATATTACGTAGCCGAATGTATTGATTTACCAATTGTTACGCAAGGTTTATCACTTGATGAAACTATGGCAAATATAAAAGAAGCGCTGTCGTTGCATTTAGAAGATGAAGATTTAAATACTCTGCATATAATGAACAATCCTGCTGTTTCTGTCAATTTTGATTTAGGCGAATTAGTTTATGCCTAAGCTGAAAGTATTATCTGGAAATGATGTTATCAAAATCTTTTTTTTATTTGATTTTGAAATAGCTTCACAAAAAGGTAGCCATTTAAAATTATCAAGAAAAACCAATTTTGGTAAACAAGTTATAACAATCCCAAATCACAATGAGTTAGATAAAGGCACTTTAAAAGCTATTATCAATCAAGCATCAAGATTTATCAGTGAAGATGAATTGTATATCCATTTTTACCATAAATAATTTGTTCTTTGAAATTCACAGAAGCCAATAGATAAACTTCAAACAATATGCAGCTTTCCATACGCAAATGATTACTAATATGAAAATAAATGAATTAACCTTTAAATTTGACTATTTGAATTATAAAGATTACTTTTGTAGTTCAAAAATAATTTAAATTGAAAATTTATCTTAAAAGGTTAAAATGACAAAGATATTAGAAGGGATAAAAGTCCTTGATTTGACGAATGTACTCAGTGGTCCTTATGCAACACTTCACTTGGCATTACTTGGTGCTGATGTAATTAAAATTGAAAATCCTAAAGGGGGCGACCTTGCACGAAATCTCGGCTGCGTACCGGAATACAATAAGAAACTTATGGGCACAAGTTTTACAGCCCAAAATGCAAATAAAAAATCACTTACTCTCAATCTAAAAGAGCCTGAAGCAAAGGAAATATTCTTGAAGCTTGCTAAAGATGCTGATGTTGTTGTCGAGAACTTCCGACCGGGTGTCATGAACAGATTGGGACTTGGATATGAGGATTTGAGCAAAATAAATTCCAAAATCATCTTTATGGCAATCTCAGGCTTCGGGCAGACCGGACCCGATGCAAACAAACCTGCTTATGACCAGATAATTCAAGGACTGAGCGGCGTGATGGCGGTCAATGGTGATGAAACTCTAAATCCTCTGCGCGCAGGCTTCCCGATTTGCGATACAGTAGGCGGTCTGAATGCTGCTTTTGCAGTGATGGCAGCACTATTTCACAGAGAGAGAACCGAAGAAGGGCAATTTATTGATATTGCTCTGCTTGATTCAATTATGCCTGCGATGGGATGGGTTGTTGCTAATCTTATGATAGGAGGTAGGCAACCTGAGCTTCTGGGTAATGATAATTTCAGTTCGGCTCCTTCCGGAACTTTCGAAACAAGTGACGGTTATATCAATATTGCTGCAAATAAGCAGGAGCAGTGGGAAAATTTGGCTGATATCTTAGGGCTTTCCGAGCTTAAAGAAGATGCAAGATTCAAAATTCGTGACGACAGAAAGAATAATCGCTTTGAACTTACACCGTACCTGAATGAAAAATTGAAAACAAATAATACAGAGTACTGGGTCAGTATTCTGAATGCAAATGGAATACCATCAGGTGCTATTCTGAAGCTGGGCGATGCTCTTAACCAAGAGCAGATTGAGCACCGAAATACCTTTAACACAGTTGATGTAGCTAATATAGGAAATGTTAAATTGTTCAATCTTACTGCGAAATTCAGCAAAACCCCGGGTCTTGTAGAAACGCCACCACCGGTGCTGTCTCAACATACTGATGAGATATTATCTGATTTGGGCTATGATGAATTTCAAAGAAATGAACTGCGAAACAAAGGTGTAATTTAGGATTTTGAAGAAATCATTTTGAACAAGTAAGTCGCTCTCAAGCAATGTGAGAGCGGCTTACTGAAATAATATAATTTGTCAAAATACTCATTTCTTATCCAACCTTCGCTTCTCTTTATATTCCTTAAAATCGAATTTGATGTAAGGATAGAAACGAATTACGTAAAAATCTCCATAAGATTTGGTTGACAGAAAGTCTCCCATAATTGAATTTATACAATTATTCATTTGTTCTGAATATTTATAGTCCGATAAACTTGAAATATTAAGTATTACGAATTATTCCTTCCTATCTACCTGATATGTATCCCGCTTTCTTTCTTGTTTTTCGCTTTGTTCTTATAAATGTATGCATCATAATAATAGGGGTCTATCTCAATTGCCTTATCGAAATATTTAATTGCAGTGCGTGAATCATTAAGATATTCCAACAGATAGTACCCATAAAAATAATTAGCACTTGCATTTAATATCTCATCTTTGAATACACTGCTAAGATATGCAGACCTGAATGCATCCCTCTCTGTAATTTCATATAGAATGATTTTAATGATTTTAATTTCAAGCGTTTGGTAACCAAGCTCGTATGCTTTAATAAAATCATCAAGAGATTTATTAAATTCCTTTTTCTTTAAATAATATAACCCTCTTTTAAAATAACATTCCGGTTCGTTGCTTAACTCAATAGCTTTTGCATAACAATACTCTGCGACACTGTCCTTACGACGATTTGATGAAGTCTCAGCTCTTATTAAATACCCATCAATATTTGTGGGGTCAAGTTTGATTATTTTTTCAGTTGATACTAAAATAGAATCATAATGATATATCGGTTCGATGAAACCAGCATAACTCATAGTTCTATCAAATGCCTGTTTCAAGACATTAATTACATTGCCGCTAAGGACATCAGAAGAGGTTATTGTTGCAATATATTTTACATTGATATATTTATTTTGCTTATCTTTTTCTTTCTCAATACCATGAAAAATCTTTGCTTTTAATAGTTCTGCATCAATATTTTGGGGTGATTTATGTAAAACCATATTAGCAAAATTCAAAGCCCGTACAAAATTCTTAACACCATAATAACACAGCCCAAGAGACAGTATAGCATCTGTTCGCCCTGAATCAGCGGAAACCACATTATTGAAATGTTCAATTGCATCGTAATACAATGAATCAAAATAATAGTCATATGCCTTTTCTAATTCAATATCAATAAAATCGGGTTGAATTTGTTTCCATGCAATTAAATCCTCATTTCCTTCCTTTGATTTCTTTGAATCTAACATCTGTTTTGCTCTTCCGCGATAAATATATGCTCCGGTAAATTTATCATTCAGGTTAATTGCAATACTGAAATCATCAATTGCAGGTAAAAACAATCCTGCATTCATTTTACACATCCCTCTGTAATAAAACGCAGAATCATAATCAGGGTATATGATTACCAGAGAATCAAAATGACAGATAGTATTTTCAATAGCTTCATTATCGATACGTGCCTTACAAGATTGAAGCATGAATTCTTTATGACTTTTTGACTTTTCCGCTAATTTTTTATATAAATCAGATGCACCGATGAATAACCCCATCTTTTTAAAACAATTGGCTGTATATAGCATAGCCTCAAGATTATTCGAATTTAATTGCGTTACTTTTTCGAAGTCTTTAAGAGCTTGGGAGTATAAATTAAAATTGTATTTCAAAACACCTGAGCGGTAAAAAGCCAAACTGAAATCATCTTTATTATAAATTGCTTTCCGATAATTTAAAATTGCAGTATCTAAGTAATATAACTTCTCATATGCCAAACCTTTACCATAAAAAGCCAGATAATTCTCAGCTTCAATTTCAAGTGCTCGATTAAAAAATTGGATTGCATCCAGATAATTTCCATTTGATAATTGCGAGTTACCTTCAATAATCAAATCATTTACATCCTCAGTAGCGAAGTTACCATAACTCAGAAACGGCATCATCACAATCAATAACCAAATAAATCTTTTCATAATTCAAATGAGTATATTTTCAATTCTCAAAATTAATGAAAATTATTGAAATATGAAAGGGAAAAATATTTACATCAAAAAATGCTTAAATAAATGATAATAAATTCTACCATATTGTACTTACTAATCCTGAATTTTGAATCCTTTCATCTTTTGTTATCAGAGAGCAATCATTCAATATAGCAGTGGCTGTTATAATTCTATCAGCGGGGTCACCATGGAAAGTATTTCCCAATTTTGCGGCTTTGATAGAAATTTCCGGTGATAGAGGTAAAAGTAAAACATTAGATAGTGCTAAATTAATCCATTCATCAATCGGGAAGCTAAATCCGATACGTTTTTTCTCAATCAACATCGCTACTTCCCAGCATGATATGGCACTTATACCGCAAATATCAATGTCTTTGATAGTGCTGAGTGCATTATTACTTAGATACGGCGATTCGGTAACAAACCATATATCCAGGCATGTGTATCAAGAATTACCATTACTCAGAATCCCAATTATCATCAATTGGACTTAAAATATCATTTTTAAATATAATACTGCCTTTAAGAATATTTGCAGGTTCTGGATTCTTCACAAGTGAAATCCTAAATAAAGGTTTACTGTTTTTTAAAATCAATATTTCATTATTAGTCTTGGCAATATTCTCTAAATAATGTTTAGAGTTTTCATTAAAACTTGTGTAAGAAACAGTATTCATAATAATCCTCAATTAATTTATTAAATATCTTGACGTATTAAATCAAATCGAATTTTTTTAACAATATAGTTTTATAAGTATTAGTCGCCTCCAAGAAATTTGAGAGCGGATTATTGAAATAATAAATATCACTTATTAAATTTGTATTTCATTTGATTACAAGTCCGATGAAGCTATTATTGAAGCAAGTTTAATACTTAAAAGATGCAATTATCTTTGGTTGATAGCGTCTAAAAGCTAATATTAATAATTAACGATAGGTTTAGATATGCTAGATTTGAAATTACATATAACATCAAATCCTGAAGTGCTTTTTGGAAAACCTGCTATTAAAAATACACGTATTGTTGTTGATTTGATTCTTGAAAAAATGGCTTTCGGTGATTCAATTGAAGAACTACTTGATTCTTACCCATCAATAACAATTGATGATATAAATGCTTGCTTACTCTTTGCTGCAGAAACCATAAAAAATGAAATCGTAATTCCTCGAGCATCATAAATGATTGTAGTTGCCGATGAAAATATTGATTTTCATATAATGAAATGTTATACTAAAAAAAGCCACCCCAAGACTAATTCGGAGTGGCTTATTTCATATTTCATCAGAATCATAAAATTCCGATTGCTAAATCATTCACAATGCTTTTTTACTTATTAACAAAATCAATGTACTTTATTATTTAAACAATGTATTTACACATTTGATAATGAATTTCCTTTCTTATCTTTTTTAATAATAATTAATAATGAAAATAATATCATTATGACTAAAAATATAAAACTAATTCTAATTCCGAAAAATCCATTTATGGATTCATCACGATAAAATTCAGCAAAAAATCTTTCAATACTGAATAGTAAAATATAAAGATAGAATATTTTGCCGCTACCTATGGATAACTTATTAAAGAATATAACTGATGCTATTATTAGTGTATTTACAAATAAAAAAATTGCTTCTGCAAATTGTAAGGGTAAATTTATATTCAATCCTGGAATTTCAACAATGCCTGAACAACATTGACCGTAGTAGCATCCGGTTTTTGCAATTACTTGAAAAAAAGCTCCGGGTAAAATAAATAAGTCTAAATACAATTTAATATTTTTGAACCATAGCTGATTAAACAAAATTGAAAAAACAAAGAATATCAGAATTGTAGAACCTAAATGTGAATGATTTTTAACATCAAAATCAAACGGAAAATTTGACTTATAAATCAGAGCATATCCTATTGTTCCAAAGATTAGTGTTAGTGAAATAAATAGAAAATAAAGATTAATAGATGTTATTATACTGAATTTATATTTTACAGCTAACTTGTATAATAACAGAATGGATAAAGTAAAACCTATATAATTAAAAAAACCGAAGTAATTGTTTAGTAATTCCATTATTTTTATATATTAATACGGCTATCAAAACTGAATTATACAATTATAATTTTTTCTGATAGCCGTTTATTTTACATTAATCATTTAATATAATATCAATTGAATTTTGAGAAAAAGCAAAAGCTCCGTACTGTTTTCCATTTGAGGCATAACCAAATTTATAGTTTCCTCTTCTTAGAAGGATTTTAAGAATGCCTGTTTTGAATTGTTGTAATTCACTTGCAGTAAAAGTATAAGTACCGGTATCAGCTATTACTTTATCTTCTATTCCGGGGTATAAAGGATCAGATGCCTCTGAAATTAACGTTAACATAACTGTCATATTCTTCGTAGGCTCCGGCGTCCATGTTACAGTCAATGAATTATCGTTATCATGTGCTGAACCATGCGAAGGCGAAAGAATGTTTGCATAATTAAGCGGATTTTCAAGTTCAAAAGATATTGCAGGAACGTCAACGCTACCCTGCACTACATATTCTTTATCATTTCCGTCTAAATCAACGATGTTTGAAAAATTATTATAAGAGCCATTTGAAGAATGTGTTAAATTATGGTTGGCTATCGAGACGTTACCCGCATAATCGAATAAATATGCATTATAATAATTACTGTATTCTGTACCAATGATAGAATACAAACTATCATTTGCATCAATCAATAATGATTGTTTTGATTTATAAACAAAAAATGAATAATGCAAATCATCCGGAATTCCATTTGATTGCATTATCAAACCTAACATATCTTTACCTGTGTTTTTAGTTGAATTATCATTCAATATGTTTTCACCGCACGACGATAAAATGATTGCCAACACTACAACCATTAATACAAATTTGTTTTTCATTAGTTTCTCCATATATATAATAAAATTAACAACTTAAATTGACAACTTTACATGGGACATCCACAGATACACCGGATTTGTCGCAAGGTGCTCTTGGCTTAGGTACAATATCAGAACTTACAATACATTGAATCCCGAACGTTGTACAACAATATGATATACAATTATATCTTATCGTTCCCTCTGCCGGATATGTAGAATATGTATAATTCCCGCCCTGACATGCAAATGGAGCGGAAATTGCTTCAGTCCAATGGGAATTGTAGCGGTTGTAATGATAAATAACATTATTATATGTGCAATTAGAATTACAATACGGTGGTCCCTCGACGAAAACACTTACAGTTACATATTTTATCATAGTTTCACAATCACACGCATAAGAAGTTATTATAAAAGTACTTATAATAAAGTACAAAATAAACGAAAGTATTTTCTTTTGAATCATAATTTCCTCCAATAATTATTAATAGTAACTTTTTTAAATGTTGCAACCTTAAATACATTGATAATGTATTTTTTCGGACGAAAAGTGACAAAATATTTTCACATTAAAATAAATTAATTGTTTAGGGGGGGGTAGAATATTTCTTAGTTTGTCTAAAAGTCGTTTGTGTCTTTGTTTTAGTGCTGCTTCACTCTTCTCATATATAAATGTCATTTCTTTAAAAGAATACCCCTCGTACCAATATTTCTGTAAGAATTCAATATCCTCTTCCAAGCAATACCCTGTCAAATGCTCTTTAATTTCCAACCATGATAAGTTTCTGTATGATTGATTAATATACTCTTCAGATATTGAATCAAAATTACAATTGTCACAAAAATCAATTTGTTTATATTGTTTATATTGATTCCGAAAAATATTATATGCAGTTTTGCAAATCCAATGCTTGAATGCAATAGGCGCATCAATTTTTATATTTTTTTGGTCATACATTACAAAAGCTTCAGTCAGAGCATCTTTAAGCATATCTGATTTAAAATTGCAATCAAGATGTATTCCATTGCAGCACAATATATTTATGGTATATGAATAAAACATTTGAAATATTTCATCATATTCATCTGAATCTAAAAAAGACTTATTCTCCAAATCAGAATTTTCTCGTTCCATTCAGTTTCCCTGATTTTTTTAATATCAAAAATAAGTAACACTCAAAATCAAAAATTATTTTAAATTTTCTAATAATTTTTCTGTTTTATGAATATTTCGTTTTTATTGTAACCAAAATTATTATTTAATAAAAAAGCCACCCCAAAACAATTTCGGAGTGGCTTTAATATATAATTTTCTAAACAATTATTTGTCGAGCAAATCATTGAAACGGCGTTCTTTGCGTCCTTTCCAGCTTTCTTTATGATAAGCATAGCCGACGATGAGAGGCATAGCTATTGTAGCTTCAGAAAATACCATCTGCTCCCATGTAGTTTCAACTTTACCCCATGAGCTTGCTTCTTTGAGTGTAGAGCCGGACAATGCACCGTCACGCTCGTCAGCAACTGTAATCTGAACTGCATATTTGTGCATATCTGCTTCTATGCCAAGCACTTCAGCAGCTACAACAACATCCTGAATGAAATTCTTTGGAACGCCGCCACCAATCATAAAAATACCTGAATCTCCTACTTCAATTTTTGTTTTTGTAAGCTCGAGGAAATCTTTTGCTGAGTCAATAGCAACAACTTCACCCTTTGCATAATACTGATGATGAACTAATCCGAAACCGGCTGAACAATCTGAAAACGCAGGGCAGAAAATTGGAACACCCTTTTCATAAGCAGTACGAATGATTGAACCTTCGCCTTTGTTATTCATCACAAGCCATTTACCCATTTCGCGGATAAATTCACGTGAGCTGTATGAACCCGGCTCCATTGAATTGGCGATTTCAGCTACTGTCATATCGCAAACGCGTAAGTCTTCCTCGTCAATATAAGTGTCATAAATGCGGTCAATCATAAGCTCGCGAAGTTCGTTATCATCTACAAACGGAGTACCCTGATAATGTCTGAAACCAAGAGCTTCGAGGAAATCCTGGTCAACAATATTTGCACCGGTCGAAACAATTGCATCGCACATATTGTTTTCGAGCATGTCCACGACAACTTTTTTCAGACCCGCACTGATAAGCGAACCGGCGAGAGTAAGATAAGAAACACACTCCTTATCATCCATCATCATATTAAATATTTTTGCTGCACGGTTCAGGTTGCGGGCTTGAAATGCCATCTTGCCCATGGCATCAACCATTTCCACATTGTTAAATTTTGTAATGTCAATATGCTCAACAAGCGTTTCTTTGTTCAGAAATTTGCTTTTATCCGACATTTTGTTTCCTTAATTATAAAATTTGAAAAGATTTGCTTTACTATTTATAATTAATGTAACACGATTACAAGCATTAAGTATTATATATTATTAAATTTTCAACAATTTTAATTTTGCTAATAACTTAATCCTGAAAAATCATATTTTCAATAAAATTTATACTTATGGCAGTTGAATTGTGATGCGGAATAAACGCTTATATTTTATAGAATTCTTAGTATTAATATCTCCTTTATTTAGTCAATCGAATTAACCTGCTGATTTAAATCGAAATCGTCAGCGCTAAGTCCATAGGTTCTCATCCAGTAGTCTTTTGTGAATTTTACTCCGGCATTTACAAGTTTTATATCGCGGTCAATTTTGTTCAGATTGTCTGAATCATTTATAACGAATTTGAAGCATGGCGAAATTGTCTCACCAAAATTTATCTTAACTATGTAATCAATCAATTCATTTATTGTATTCTCAACAATTTTTGTATCAGCTGCTATAACTTCCCTCCTTACTCTGAAATGCGTCTGAGCCGCAGCAAAAGAGCCCGAATGAAGCTCTGTTGTCAGAGTTTCTGATAGAATAGTCTTGCTGATTTCAGCATTGCAATGATTTATCATTTCGCGATAAAGCTCAACAGAAGAATTTCTCGCCGCTTCTTTGATGTCAATATTGATATCCATAGGCGTAACAATGACTGTATCTTCGGTCATTTCTGCAAGCGCTTCGGCAAGCTTTTCAGATTCAGCCTGAGTTGCACCGCGGTTATACTGTCCAATTAGCAGAGGCATACCATATTTTTCCATATAGTTGACCCAAAATCTGATGCAGGAATTTTTGAAAGTAACATTCCAGTAGCATTTTGAAAGCAAACTATTTCCATAAGGATTCAACAAATCGGCTTCAAAAGTAGTTAGAAGAAATTTATATTCAGGGACCAATTTGGACTCTTTTCCAAAAACGGGCTTGAAAATCAACTTCCCGTTTGTATCGAAAGCAAAAATCTCCTGAGGTCTCAGAGCAATATCCTTCAGAGTTAGCTTCGCAGGATTTGATTTGTCATTTTGCCAAATAATTTCATGAACCTGAAATCCAAAATACGGCGCATCAAGAATTTCAGAAATAATTCTATTCAAATTTATACCTGCAAGAGTCTTCTCAATAAAATCCATAACCTTCTGCTCAGAATTATTAGAATCAATAAAGTAATCCAGATTTAAAGTTCCACTTTTTCTGGATTGAAGACAGCTCCAGACATGAGAATCATTTCTCAGGTCTCGCAAAACCTGATAAGTATGACCTGATTTTCTAAGAATTTTGTCAGGATTCGGGAGAATTCCGATGCGATTTACAAAAGATTGCAGATTAGATGATTTAACAAGTTCATCTGTTAAGTATTTCATTATTTATTCCAATTAATATTAAATTACTACACCTGTAATTATACCCAAAACAAATCCTATAAGCACATATAAAGGATTTTCCCACCAATCCTTCTGCTCAATAACAAAAAGTTCTTTAGTCAATAACTGAACTGCAATTGAGTCAGTACGACTTCGGAGCGAAATAGCAAAATTATTTTCGGGATAGCTGTATTCAATAGTGATT
This sequence comes from Ignavibacteriota bacterium, assembly GCA_019637995.1. Classification (NCBI taxonomy): domain Bacteria; kingdom Pseudomonadati; phylum Ignavibacteriota; species Ignavibacteriota bacterium. Next base: position 787,450 of record JAHBUQ010000002.1, on the reverse strand, counting down.
GTATCGCTTGATGTCACAGTATCGGCTGCGGCTAAGAAGCTTAAAGAACTGTCATTTTGCATAAAAGATTTGTACTTGCCCGATAGTTTTTCGATTGATATATTCCGCTCCGGGACTTCAATATAAATTGTATCAATTATTGTGATAAATTTCGATTGAGACTGTTCAGACTTAGTTCCAATTAACAGGTATATACCAATAATAAGCATAAGCATCAGCAGAATTATCAAAATTAAAAATATATTTTTCATTGAGTTTATTACAATTGTTTACTTAAAAAAACAATGATATCACAATCAACAGGTGTATCATCAAAATTCACATCGAGCGAGTTGTCAAAATTCATCGAAAACATCCTATTTACAGGAATAATTTTCTCCGAATCACCACTTATGGTCTCGCTTGTAATGACACTATCTATTCCAATACCAACAGAAATTGAGAGATCAGCCAAATTATGATTGTTGCAGTAAATGTAATCAACTGAATATCCGGCTGTTATTGCGCCCGAAAGTGACAAATCGCCATTAGTATTTTTTAGAGGAATAATGACCTTTTCAGTATTGAAACAAGCTTGCATACCACCATTTATTTTGCCATGATTTTCCTGTAGAGAACTGTCATACCAATAATATCTGCCAAAATTTGTTGGCAACAAAGCAAGTGCTATATCGGTTTTCATTATACTCAATTCATAATTCGGCATATTTCCATTACCATAATTTCTCAATAATTCACTATTTGACAGCGAATCATTAATATATATTAACGAAACCACAGATAATTTTGAAAAGTCCGAATTAGCAGGATTTTTTCCTACTATCAGAGGCGATATATTCCCTTGTGGAGTATTAAGAATTGTAAAATCAAACGATTCAACTTCATTATTTATGCAGAGTATCAAAGTCCTGACATCATGATTATACGAAACAGCTATTTGATAAATCTCTCCTTCGCTCAACAAACGACTATGAGTCGCAGTAAGATATTTTGAGCCGTCACCTATAGAAAAGCCAAGTGTTCCGTAGTCACAGAAAATCGTCCATCCGGTATTTGATGAACGAATACCTTTGGCGGCTAAAACCCTAAATTCATCCATTTCATCAACTGAACATCTTAAAATTATCGAAAAATTTTCGCTGACATCAATTATCGTTCGGTGCGAAATTTCCAAGTAATCATCAGAACCATCAAAAGTATAGCAGGGCGCCGGCTGAGGCATACTATCGAGATTTATAAAATTGCTTATATCCGGTAAATCATCAAGACTGTTATAGCTTTTTTCAAAAAGTTCTGACAAATTATGATTATGAGATTGCGGGCTTTTGTCTGACAAAATCGCCGCTAAATCCGTTTGAAAATTAATACTTCCGGCGATATCGCCCCACTCGGGATTACCGGACAGTGAAGGGAACAGTTTAATTGGCATATTTTTACCTGTAAATAATATTGATATTCATTTTCCCATAAGTTGCTGAATTTGCAGTATAAACAAACCTGACATATCCGAACCGCTGAGTAACAACCAAACAAAGTGCATCATTAAGATTACTACCGCTATCAATGGCTATATTCTTTACAAATATTGGTAATCGCCCATCTTCAGAACATTCAATTTTAATTATGGGATATATATCAGAACCAAAAATCGCATTCTCCCAAAAAATCTCAAAAGTTGAAGCACTGACAAATCTGTTACTTCCTATTAATTCAATCTTCATTGGTACCCAATCCGATGTTCTGCTTATCGCTGCATCATGGTTTCTAAAGACCTCGCTAATCATATTCTACTCCACAAAAGCCTACCAATCCTGCAACTTCCAGCCTGCCAATCAGATGATAGATATTACGCCGTTTAATTGCAACCCCTTCTTCGCCACTTTCAAGCCTGACATTAAATCCAACAGTTTTCACCCAGCCGGCTTTGCCAGTTTCGATAACCCGCTCAATATGACCGCGCCAGGAGCTGCCTCTCATTCTCCATATTATCAAATCATGCCGTTTTGGATTATTCGGGACATTTTTCCCATTCATTTTTGCATAAGACAGAATTTTTCTGCTCAATCCTGTTTTTGGAATTGGAATTTCTTTGTTACTGAGATTCAGAATTTTGGTAGCCTTCACAAAGCAGTAATACTGCCCTGCAGCACAGTAAGGATTTCCAGCCGGAAGCCCTACAGACTGCAAGTATTTTTCAACAATACCTTTATTGCTTCGACTCTCAACTATTCCGATTTCACCCATCATTATTTCCTCAGATGTAATCAGTAATTCTAAATTGCAATTAATTAAATATTTTTCAATTCCATATAAATTTACTGATGTAATTATCAGGGTGCAAACTGCGCAATATAAACCCCAAGCACTGTTAAGCCGACGCATATATGTACTCCCGTAAAAATTTGACCGACATTATATATTTCCTGCTGAGTGAAATCAATTGAAGTATAAACCTTCAGCGCCACAGCCGAAAGAGCAATAGCCAGAGATTCGACAGCTATAATCAAGAAAAATGTGCGCAATTCAGTCTTAGCAGGCGAAAGCAATAGCAAAGAAATAATTGCAAGAAATAACCAGATGCTGTTTCTAATGATGAAATCCTTAATTTTTCCGATGTTATTTATCATGATTCTTCTCCGTTATCATATTAGTAATTTTAAAAATATTCTGTCTGTCACCGATAGAAATTTTACCCATAGCAATATCCTCAAGCAATTTGAAAGATTGAATTTTCAATCTTAGCAGAGTATTGGGAAGTTCATTAAACCGATAGTAATTTTCAGAGAGCAAAACAATTGCCAAATCGGCAGAAATTTTATTGATTAGTGGCGGCACCTCAACGGTCGGAATTGTGACTCTGCCATAAGTGTATGCATTAATCAAACTATCTGCAAAGCCAATTGCCGCAAGAATCTTACTTTCATCAGGCGGGTCAGAGCCTGTAAGCCGGATAAGCTCACTTTCACCAATAAGTTCAGAAATATCAGTTATATCAGAATAGGACATACTTACTCCAAAGAAAAATTGAATCCGGCTGGAAATATTAACCAACCGGATATGTTTAAAAAATTTAGGAATGAATTAATATTACCCTTACAAACCCTGCCCCCGTAATTGTATCAAGGGACCTGCCGTTTACCTGCATAATTCCTGTGGCTTTCTTTGCTTTACCGTCTGTATCCGATGTCAACAAATCCCCTGCATCAATCGCTACAGACGATTCAACTACAGCAATGCCGATGGTTATAATAGACGCCTGCTCACCGGAAAGCCATTTGGAATCTGTTACACCCAGAGATTTGCTTTCGGAAGCACATACTCCACCGTTAAAATCAACAAAACGGTTAGGAAGTAAATCTTCATCAGCTTCAATAGTAATATAATTAAGAGGATGGTAGGTTTTATTATTTGCAGACATAATTATTCTCCTTCAGTTATAGTTTGAAATGCACCTTTAATCAGAAATGCAGCATCGCTTCCAGTAATGGCTATACCATAATTGTCAGTATTTCTGATTACTTTGATTTTGCCACCATTTTCGTAATAAGTATCAATTTCCGGCATACCTTCTCTTTGAAATGTGTAGCCCCAGCTTGGATTAAATTCATTCCGCTTACCTTTTGGTGATTTATCCACATAAGCCAGAATGACATTACCGCCCCAAATGTCACTGAAAGTATTGCCATCTTCAGTATGTACACTCATCCCAACATGAATAGTATCAATATTCAGTAGCTTGGTAAGTATTTCATCCGTCACTTTAGCCAGCCCGGAATACTGTACAAGCGAAGATATATTTGGGTGAGCAAGTAGCGCATTATAAACACTGATGCCCATTACAATCGTATTTGGATAACGTGCTATTTTATTGCGTACAGAATTCATTGCATCATTAATTACATCAAGCGGATTTACAGAAGAGTCGTAATTATTAAATGCGTCTGCTTCAGCTAATTCCTCGACCATTCCTAATGAGTAATTCGATGTATTCTGAGCCAAATCAGCTGCATCTTTTTCTTTACCGAGCTTGAGAATATCACCAAGATTTTTGGCTATTCTCTGCTCATATCTGAAATAATCAGGTGATTCTTCTTCTTCGAGGTAATCAATTGCTGTTTCGATATCACGCTCTCGGGTTTCAAATGTAACAAGCTCAAAATCTGCAGGCTGGATTCTGTTTGAGCTTGCTCTTACAGCTCTGTCAGTCGAACGTACCACAAAAGCATCTTTCCCGAAGGAAGGAATTTTACCTTTAAGTTTGGATACTGTTACAGTTGGAAATAATATTTCCGCTATGAATGCAGGATTTTCATAACCCTGAGCGATAGTGGTCAGGACTGGGTCAACCAATCGCAAATCATCAATTCTTGATGTTGCCATAATTTTCCTTAAATTTTAAATTATTAAATAAATAGTACTAATAAGCTAATAGCAATGCGTCTTCGTAGCTTAGTTCGGGGTTTTCTCTGAGTATGCCTAATGCTTTGATATGTATTGAATTTCGTTCAGGTATCAATCTCTGTTCCGTTAACTGAAAATTTTCTGATTTCGTGAGTAATTGACTATAAATCAGTGATTTGGTGATTTGTGCAAATTCATTAATAAATTCCTCTGAATCCGGAGTATTTATATTTTCAACCCCTGAGTTGCGAACACTCTTCTGCAAAATTTCTAGCAAATGCAAAAGAGGTTTTCTATATTCACCTGCTATTTTAGATAATCCTACCTTGCTGAATGTTGAATCAATAAGAAAGTTATTCTCAATTTCTCTAAGCTTGTTTTCATAATCATCAACCTTCTTTCTTAGTGTATCATTTTGCTCTTTGAGGGAATTCAGAATTTCGTTATCAGCTTTGATATTACCTGATAACCAAGCTGAATCATCTAATTTACTGAAATTGCTTACAGCTGAGTATTTCATTGGATTAAGTCCTTCAACTGCCGGCTGAGCAGCACCCAAAAATCCTAAATGCAGAAAATTCAATGCAGAATCAAGAGCAATCGATACATTCCTGAATTTTTCTGATTCCAAAGATTTCTGAAATTCTTCATCTGTTATTGAAATGTCAGCAAGAAGAGTGTTTCCGCGCCTGAATAGACGTTTAACCCAACCTTTGGCTTCGTCCGCATTTTCAGGATGACCTATAACAACAGGTGCTTCTGAATTCGGATTTTCGCTAATTCGGGTTTGATAATTTTGGACAATTATATCCAAATTTTGAGATGTATATTCGCCGGTAATTCCATTTGAGTCAGTATGATTACCTGCTCTGAATATTTCTAAATACATTGCAATTCCTTTTTAATCTGTAAATAAATCACAATGCGAAAGTAATATTATTAAGGTTTAATAGAAATGAATTTATTTTAAATTATTTTTAAATAAACATTACAAATAATTTGTCAAAATTTATTGAAATAATATTGAGGGTTTCAGAAAAGTGTATTTCAGAACAAGACAAAAAAATATTTTGAGATTTTTTTCATTTTCATGTGTTACTATTATTGAAAAGAATGTTATTTTTGAAAAAGTATTTTTGAAATGTAAAATTTTATAAGAATTTTTGACAAATTTATTTGGTTTTATATTTCTGCAAATAATATTTGAGGTAAATTTGAACACTAAAGGTGAAATTGTTATTTATCAAAATAGCGAAAGTAAATTACAAGTGGAAGTAAAGTTGCTTGATGATACACTATGGCTTTCATTAAATCAAATTTCGGCACTGTTTGGACGAGATAAATCCTCTATATCAAGGCATATTCGAAATATATTTAAGACCGGGGAGCTTGATATGAACTCAACTGTTGCAAAATTTGCAACAGTTCAAACTGAGGGTTCAAGAAAAATTGAAAGAATAATAGAGTTTTATAATCTTGATGTGATTATTTCAGTTGGTTATCGGGTCAATTCCAAAGAGGGTACACAATTCAGAATTTGGGCAAATAATGTTTTAAAGAACTATTTAATTAAAGGATTTGCTATCAACGAAAATTCCATCAGGAAAGAACGTTCAATGCTTGTTGAATTAAAACAAGTTATCAAATTCATAAGTGAAAATAATTTGTCTGATATGATTGATGATGAAATCAAGACCGATTTTATGAGAATTCTTGATAAATATTCATCTGCTTTATTTATTCTTGATAGTTACGATAATCAGAAATTGAATAATTTTGCACACGAGAATGAAACATGTTATAAAATAGAATATGAAGAAGTTATCAAAATCATCGAAGAAATGCGAAAAGTAAATTTTGATACTCAACTTTTTGGATTAGAAAAAGATGAATCAATGAAAAGTTCAATTTCTGCAATTTATCAGACTTTCAATGGTAACGATTTGTACCCTTCTATACTTGAAAAAGCAGTAAACTTATTGTATTTTATAGTTAAAAATCACTCATTTGTGGACGGAAATAAGAGGATTGCTGCTTCAATATTTTTGTATTTTCTTAGTAAAAATGAGCGATTAAGCAAAGTTAATCTTGATAATAATCTTCTTGCTGCATTGACACTACTAATCGCCAATAGTAAACCAATTGAAAGAAAACTGATTACAAATATTATTACAACGATGCTACAACAGTTTTAATAATACTTTTAGTATTAATTATTGGAGATTACCTTATGAAACGGTATTTATTTTTAATCGCTGTGCTGTTAATCGGCACTCACTCTCTTTCTGCACAGGAAGACCCTAATCTGCTTTGGCAGACGACAGACCCACTCGGTTATTCAGGTTTTGTAATCCATCCGAATGGTAATATTATTGCCAATAGGAATTGTGAGTTTTTTGAAATTGATGGAAATACAGGACAACAGATACGTGCTTTTCCTGTACATTATGGGTTTACAACAATTCTGAGTGTTTCACAATCTTCAGATGGGAAATACTTTGCTGCTATTTATGCAGGAGGAGGTGATAGTGTTCTAATTTTTATTTCGGATTACGAAACAGGTGAAGTTTACAGGAAACTTAAAAATATTGGTGATAATCTTGATTTCTTCCCTGATAGTAAGAGATTGTTAATCACAACATTTGACCGAGGACATCCAAACGCTTCATTATCAATATATAATATTGAAGATGAAAGTTTTCAAAATTTTGGTGCAGGTTTTCCAACTGAAGTGTTTCAAAAAGTATCAATTTCAAATGACGGCAGATACTTTGCTACAGGCGGACGTTCTTATGGTGAAGATATAAATGGAGAAACAATCTACAATGTTCATCTTCGGCTTTGGGACGCAGTAACACTAAAACCAATCAAAGAACTTGCTAAGATTGGTGGCAACTTTGAAGTGCGAAGTATTAAATTCTCACCAGATGGAAAGTATGTGGGGTTTCATATACCATTTTCAGGTACATATATTTACAATTTACAAAACTTTTCACTTCAAATTAATTATTACATACACAATTTAGAATATCCTCCTTCTGCCTCATGTTTTTTACCAAATGACTTATTTGTTATGACTTCTCTTGCAAATAGTGAAAACGGAATTAAAAGGTATAATGTCATAAAGGATTTAAAAAACGATATGACAAAATATCGTTATTTCGGTAAAGTAAGTAGTGGACTTCCTCCATATTCATTGCTTGAATTCAACTCCTATAATAATTCATTGGTTTTGACTGGTGGGCATTTGTTTGCATTTGATTTGAATAAAATGCTGACAACATTAGTTGACGAATCACCTATTAAATCTGTTACAGTATATTACACCAAAGATACCTTAATTCTTACCGGATTAAATTCTATATCAGGTCAAATTAACATTACAATCAGTGACGTTTCAGGTAGAGTTGTCAAAAAACTTGATTCTCCTGTTTCTAATACTGAAATAATAATCCCGCTTAAACTTCCGAACGGAACTTACTTAATACACATACAGGACGGAAATCAGGAATTCACATCCAAATTTTTAGTTATGGAATAGTTGGTAATATAAATTAATTTTCAGATTAATGAAATAAATATAATTATCCACGTTATTATATTTATTATTAAACATATTCAGGTATATTATGAGTTATACGACAATAAAAATACCGACTCAGATTCATAAAAAGTTGAAACAACTTTCTATTGAATCAAAATTTTCACAGCAGGAAGTACTTGAGAAAAGTTTGCAGAAGTACGAGACAGATTTATTTTGGGAAGAATGTACTTTGGCATACTCTAAGCTTGTAAATGATGAAGGTGATGATGACTTTTCGGGAACTATCGGAGATGGATTGGATGATGAATATTGAGCGTGGTCAAATCTGGTTAATCAATTTTAATCCCACACAAGGACACGAGCAGTCGGGAATCAGACCTGCCCTGATATTATCCACAAACCAATTTAATAACAGCAAAGCGGATAAAGTGATTGCAATACCTCTGACAAGTAAGAATAAAGGTATCCCTCTTGATGTTTATCTTATGCCACCTGATGGAGGTATAACAAAAGACAGTTTCATCAAGTGCGAAGATATAAGGTCTCTTGCAAAGTCAAGACTTGTCGAGCTTTGGGGTCATATTTCAAATGAAAAACTCGAAGAAGTGGAGAAAAAAGTAAAATTGTTACTTGGATTTATAAAATAATAAGGAAGTACTCAGCTTTATCATTTTGCAAAGGGCTGAAGCCCTTTGTTACTGGAGTTCGCAACATACGGCTTTAGCCGTATGCAAATATTGAGTCAGGACAAGACTATCAAAACGGAAAATTTTTGGTGGTGGAGTAATATTGGCTGTTAAATTCAATACTTAAGAGGTAGCTTTTTCAATTCCGATTTCCAAATTACGAGATGAAGACCAGCGAAGCCAATTACAAGAAAAGACTTAATGAACTGATTGCAACGTTAGAATTAAAATAATGTGGCGATTATTATTTAGTGTCTGGCAGAAAAGTATTCAGTTTCAAAATAATACAACAAAATGTCACACTGAGCGTAGTCGAAGTGTGCTATTACATCAATTTTGAAGCATAATGAACACATTTCGACTTCGCTCAATGTGACAAAACAATTTATTATTACTTTTCTGTCAGACACTATTTAAAATTTATTTTTAAATAATACGTAATTCTTTAATATTTTTGATAATAAAATCCAGATATGAATACAGATGAACAAATACAATATTGGTTCGATTTATCAGATGATGATTTTATAGTTGCTGAATCGAATTTTAAAAATAAGCATTATCTATAGTGCTTATTTATCTGTCATTTATCTGTTGAGAAAATTTTGAAGGGTTTATATATTCAACAATGCAAGGAACATCCTCCTAAGATACATGACTTGGTAAAACTTGCAAAATCTTCACAACTTGAAGTTGCTGATGATAATTTAAGATTTATGAACCAGTTAAACAGGTTCAATATAGAAGGTCGCTATCCAGAATATAAGAACAGTATTAAAGCTGTTGCAAATTATGAGTTTACTTATGAAATACTTCTCAAAACCCAGGAGTTGATAAAGTGTCTGAAATCCCTGAAGCAATAATTGAAAAAATCAGAAAATTTGTGGAATATTTAGAAAAATCACAAATTCCGGTAGAGGAGGCATTGATTTTTGGCTCTTATGCAAAAGGTACATACAATAAGTGGAGCGACATTGATGTTGCCATAGTGTCCGATAAATTTGAAGGTAGCAGATATTATGACCTTGAAAAAATGACAGATGCTATATTTGCAATAGACACCGATATTTCGCCCCTACCTTTCAGACCTGAAGATTTCAATACAAGTGATTTATTTGTTAAAGAAATAATGAAGCATAGCTACCGGATTGTTTAAACTATGGTGGTTGAAAAATATTAAGTCCATCGGAGTAGTTTTTGGAAGTGTTGATTTTATTATGCAGTGAGTAAATTATTCTGAATCGCGGATTTCGCGGAGTTCTTTTCTGATTCATCTGAATATTTATCACGAATGGCTTATATACCATTTCTTTTGTCGCAAAGGGCTGAAGCCAGTTGTTTCTTTCACGGGTTATATCACAAGGGGATTATATTAAGTTGGTATTCAACCTCTACGAGGTAGTTTCGTTTTATGATTTTGTTATGTTACAGAGATTTAATCACTACGTGATAAAAACCGGAATGTGAAAACAAGCCAAGCAATTCCTATACCCTGACAACTGAACGCTGTACCCCAACTACCGCGTACCCAGACTACTGAACCCTGAACCCTGACTATCAAATTACTTTTTCACCAGGTACATACATCTGTGTAGTTAAATCAGATATTGAGGTAAATAATCAATTTTTTAGTAACTCAATAAACTCATCTATCGAAATTACACTTACTTTTGGAAAATCAATCTGTTTCAAAATATTAAAATGTTTATCATTTGTTACAATATAATCAGCTCCTCCGGCAATAGCACAATCAACGAATTTGTTGTCATCCTTATCAATTTCGATTAAATTAAAATTGTAATAAATTTGTTGCATTGTTACATTTTTTGAAAACAGCAGCGTTTCTGCAATATTTGCCGATACATTACTATTTGCTTTGATTGAGAGTAACTCTATATATTCAGTGAGGATATCATTGCTGATAATCAATTCAAAATGACGGCTTAAAAATTTATCAAATATTATACGATATTTTGATTTTGATGGAACTGAAACCAACAGAACATTTGAATCCAATACAATTTTCATGAAGTAATTGCATTATTAATTCTTAAATGTGTATTTGCCCATTCGTCCATTGTTTCCTGTGACCAATTATTCTTTTCCCAGAGGGCATCCATCTCTTTAGTGGCATTTTCAGCAAAATAATTACTAAGCAAATCCCTTATTTCAATAATTTGTGAATCGCTAATTCCAATACTGAAAATTTTTAATAAATCAAGTTGAAGATTTGTTAATTTAGATGAATTTACCATAATTATTTAATCAAGAATATGAATTAAAATACTTTAAATTAAACGATACTATTATCGTAAAATTGTAATGAATTTCAAAGTAAAAATACAGTATTCTGTTAATCCGTTGTCGGTTATAAATTTATTCAGTCTTAGAACAAAATTATGCAACGTAATTGAGTAACATTAATAGTATGGGTATTGGGTCTGGGTATAGGAATAAAGAATTTTGGGGTCTGGGTTTCAGGTTTATATACCGTAGGGTCAATTCGCCCCTGTCTTTTGTCGCAAAGGGCTGAAGCCAGTTGTTGCTTTCAGGGGTTATATCAAAAGGGGATTATATGAAATTGGTATTCAACCTCTACGAGGTAGTTTCGTTTTATGATATTGTTATGTTACAGAGATTTAATCACTACGTGATAAAAACCGGAATATGAAAACAAGCCAAGCAATTCCTATATCCTTACTACTGAACCCTGACTATCAAATTACTTTTTCACCCGGAACATACATTAGTGTAGTTAAATAAGATCTTGAGGTAAATAATCAATTTTTTAGTAACTCAATAAACTCATCTATCGAAATTACACTTACTTTTGGAAAATCAATCTGTTTCAAAATATTAAAATGTTTATCATTTGTTACAATATAATCAGCTCCTCCGGCAATAGCACAATCAACGAATTTGTTGTCGGATTCATCCTTTAATATCAGATTCCAATTGAAAAATGGTTCGAAAAAATGAGCATTAGGCAGGGCAATTTAAAGATTGATGACTTTTCCAGAAACCTGAGAATTAATCTTTCTTTCAATTAGTTCAGAATATTCATAAAGAATTTCATTTGAAACTGCTATGTCAAATTTCCCAAGAAGTAAACTGTCAAATATTATGGAATATTTTGTATTACTTTAAAGCGAAACAAGTAATATATTTGTATCAATGACAATTAGCATTAGGATACTTCGCTGAGCCATTCGTCAAGAATCTTTTCATCATGCCCGTTTTCAGCCCAAAAGCTATCAACATCATCCCTGATATTTTTAGCTAAATAGTCTGCTATTAATCTTTTTATAGCAATAAGGTCTTCCGTTCTGTTCAGTCCGTAACTAAACTGCTTTAAAAGCTCAATTTGCAAAGAATTTAGTGGCTGTATATTTTGCTGTTTATTCATTACAATACCAAAAAATTTATACTTTAAAATTTGACGTTTAATAAAAAATATTATGATAAAAATATTTTGAGATTTTTTTCATTTTTATGTGTTACTATTATTGAAAAGAATGTTATTTTTGAAAAAGTATTTTTGTAATTGGAAAAAATCATGAAACACAAAATGTTTTTATTCGCTGTGCTGTTATTAATCAGCACTTACTCTCTTTCTGCACAGGAAGACCCTAATGTGATGTGGACTTATAAAGACGCAAGTTTTTCTACCTATCCGGCAGTGCACCCTAACGGAAATGTTTTAATTGGTGACGGGAGCAAAGGAGATGTGATTGAGTTAAACGGACTGACAGGGGAACTTGTAAGAAGAATACCGCTACCTGCACCAACTTCCAGTCTAATTCTTTCAAAAGATGGCTCAAGGTTGGCTGCATCAGGTTATATTATTGATGTTGAAACAGGTGCAGTTATAAAAGCACACCCAAGAGCGGCGGCAGTAAGGTTTCTACATCCAAGTAATACCAAAGTAATATACACCCTTTTTAATCAAAATGACACAAGTTGGGTTGTTTGGGATATGGATAATGATACCTACAAGAATTATCAAATACCACATTTAGTAACATCAATAGATGTATCAAATGACGGTCGTTTCTTAGCAGTTGCAAGTAAAGAAACGAGCTTACCAATTAACGAACAACGCACCCACTTTTACCTCTACAACGCCCAAACAATGCAGCCCATACGTGAACTTGAAAATGTATTAGCCGAAGGCAGAACTATTGAGTTCATTCAATTCTCCGAAAATGCTAAGTATGTGGGGTATGGACAGTTGACTGGTGGTACTCCTAAAGCAACTTTTTTTTCTTGTGAATCACCTTATAAGAAGTGGGAAGTTAATAAAATGGATCAGCCACCCTATGGAATGACCAGTATTGGCTTTATAAAGGATGAATATACATTTATGACAACTGGTGGGTTAACTGAAAGCTATTCACTAATATGGGATATAAATCATGAAAAAGAAATATATAGAACAAATAAATATGGTTCATCTTTGCCAATTTTTAATCCAAAATATAATAGTATAATTGTTGGCGGCATTGGTTATGTGTCTCTTGATTTCAACAAAATCCTAAATTCTGTCAGTGTTGATGAGCCAAATGAGCCAATTCTAAAATTCATATCTGATTACAGAAATGGGATATTAATGATTTCAGGGATCGAAAGTAATTCACAGGAAATCAATCTGTCAATCAATGACATTCAGGGAAATATGGTATTTCAAAATCGAGTTAAACAAGTTAGTGATATAATTGAAATACCTATAAAATTACAAAGTGGTGTTTATATATTACAAATTCAGGATGGAAATAATTACCACAGCGAAAATTTTTAGTGATGGAATAGGATAAAAAATATGAATTCACAAATAATAATATATCAAACAGAAGATGGGATAACAAAATTAGACGTCCGTCTCGAAGATGAAACGGTATGGCTAACTCAAAAGATGATGTCGGAACTATTTCAAACTACACCTCAAAATATCACAATTCATCTTAAAAATATATATGATGAGGGTGAATTAAATGAAATTGCAACTTGTAAGGATTTCTTACAAGTTCGCAAAGAAGGTAACAGATTTGTAGAGCGTAAACAGAAATATTATAATCTTGATGTGATTATATCGGTAGGTTACAGAATAAAAAGTCATATTGCCACAAAATTCAGACAGTGGGCTTCGCAACTTTTGAAAGAATATATTATTAAGGGTTTTGTTCTTGATGATGAAAGATTGAAAAATCCGGACCAACCTTATGATTATTTTGAAGAGTTAATACTTAGAATTCAGGATATTCGCACATCAGAGAAAAGATTTTATCAGAAAATTACTGATATTTATTCGACAAGTGTTGATTATGACCCGACATCAGAAATTAGTATCACATTCTTTAAAACTGTCCAAAATAAGATGCATTGGGCTATTACAGGCAAAACAGCCGCTGAAATAATTGCTGAACGGGCAAACAATAATTTACCCAATATGGGGCTAACCAATTGGAGAGGAACGAAAGTAAGAAAGCAAGATGTTGGTATTGCCAAGAATTACTTAAATGAAGAAGAATTGTCAGCTTTAAATAATCTTGTAGAGCAGTATTTGGTTTTTGCTACCGGTCAGGCAATGCGACGAATTCCAATGTATATGAAGGATTGGATTGAAAAATTAGATGGTTTTTTGAATCTCAATGATAGGGATATTCTTTCGCACGCAGGAAAAATTAGCCACGAACTTGCAATTGAAAAAGCAGAATCAGAATATGAGATATTTAACAAAAGAAGGATAATTGAAAGTGATAAATTTAATGATTTCGACAGATTTCTGATTAAAAGAAAAGATTAATTTTGAAAAAATTATCACAGCGGAAAATTTTTGGTAGTGGAGTGAGTTTAGCTGGCTGCTAAATTCCCATCTTTGAGGGGTGTCAGCGCAGCTGACGGGGTGGATGACTTGGGTTCAGGGTGCAGTAGTCAGGGTATAGGGGCTGGGTGATGGGTAATTGAACTCGAAGTGATAAAATTATTCTGAATCGCGGATTAAGCTGATTTAGGGATTTCGCAGATTTCTTTTCTGATTCATTTGAATTTTTATAACGAAGGGCTTATATGAAGTTAGTATTCAACCTCTACGAGGTAGTTTCGTTTTATGATTTTGTTATGTTACAGAGATTTAATCACTACGTGATAAAAACCGGAATATGAAAACAAGCCAAGCAATTCCTATACCCTGACTACTGAACGCTGTACCTATTAACAGACAGGAATGTCTATTCTACCTCGTCCCCCAACCCCCGTCCCTCGCCCCCAAAAAAAAATTGAGATTTTTTTATTTTGATATGTTATTATTGTTTGAAAGTTTGTTATTTTTGAAAATGAATTTTTGAATTGGAAATTCAATTATGAAACGGTATTTGGTTTTATTCGCTGTGCTGGTATTTATACAAACTTCTTTTACTCAACAAACGCCCCCCCAGTTACTGATTGGACATAAATCACCTGTCCCGAAACAGTTGATTCTCCATTTTCAACTTCTTCATTATAGTTAAATTCCAAAGGTTGAGCGAAATCAGCCCTTGGGTATATTCCTGCCTGAGCAGAAATATTCAGTAATATTCCAATTGCAGCCGAATAAAAAAGTACTGCTGTACCACCATAGCTCACAAATGGCATAGGAACGCCGGTAGTTGGCAAAAGCCCTGTATTTACACCCGCATTAACAAATACATAAATTGCAAATGTAATTATAACACCTATTGCTAAGAAATATCCGAAATTATCCGGTGCTTTTTTGGCAACAAGCATGCCTCGCCAGAAAACTACCATGAAAATTCCAAGAACGAGCACAAGCCCGAGAAAACCATATTCTTCACCAATTATAGCGAAAATAAAATCGCCGTAAGATTCTGGCAAAAAATGATATGATTGTCTGTTCTGACCTACACCTACACCAAAAATCCCGCCATTACCTAAAGCAATCAGAGATTGATTTAATTGATAACTAACAGCTTCATTTTCTGTACCTTCACCGAATCCGAGAAAGGACTTTAACCTGTTAAGGCGATAATCAGCAGTAATGAAGAATACAATCCCTGCTACAAGTCCAACAGCAAATGTAGCTCCGAGATGCAGCAGATTAGTATTTCCGATAAACATCATAGTAACGGCAATTAGAAAAATAACCATCATTGTAGAAAAATTTGGTTGTAGGGCTATCAAAAAGCAAATTATTACTGTCCAAATTATGAACGGGAAAAAACCTCTTTCAAAATCCTTAATAAATGCCTGCTTTCGGGCGAGTAGTGCTGAGAAATGAATCACCATAACCAGTTTGACAAGCTCTGAAGGCTGAAAACTAAAAGGTCCAAGTGAGAGCCATCTGGAAGCACCTTTGACATTAATCCCAAAGAAGAAAACGGCTATCAGACTTAAAATGCCAACAACCATAAGCAATTTAGATATTTTTGCGTAAACATGATAATCAATTCTTGCAAAAACGAATATTATACCTATACCCAAAAATACACGTAATGAATGATTCCAGAATAAATGTTCAGCATCACCGAATTTCGCTGCTGAGTTTGATGCACTCGCTGTATATACAAACGAAATAGAAAATAGCATCAAAGCTATAATCGGTATCAGAATCAGCCAATCTATATGCCCTTTAGTTTTCATATGAAATTACATAGAATTGATAATTTTTTTGAATACTTCTCCACGGTGCTCGAAATTCATAAACATATCAAAAGATTTACAAGCCGGAGTGAACACAACTTTATCCCCGTAATCAGATTCCTCGTAAGCTCTGAACACGGCAGCTTCAAGGTCATCTTCTTTAAAGCAACGCTTCATTGTACAAAAGTGATTGAAAATATTGTCAGCTTCTTCACCGATAGCAACAATGCACTTGACATTTTTTTCGACAAGAACGTCAAGTTCAGCATAATTGTTTGAATCACCTCTGCCTCCTGCAATCCAGATAATCGGCTCTGAATATGAAGATAAGGCATACCAGGTGGCATTGATGTTTGTTGCTTTGGAATCATTGATAAAATCCACACCATTGATAGTGCGAACGTGTTCGAGGCGATGCTCGACCCCCTGAAATTTCATAAGGCTGTCACGAATGTCCTCATTCCGTACTTCAAAAGCACGGGCGGCAAGAGCTGCTGCCATCGAATTATAAACATTATGAGTGCCCGGTAAACTTAAACCGGCTACTTCCATAAATACTTCCTCTTTATCTGCTGTCTTAAAATAAAGATGTCCGCCTTTGAAATAAATCCCCCGATCTACAGGCGAATTCGAGAAATATTCAATCACAGCTCCCGTTTGGAAAAAGTTTTTTGAAATTGTCTCGTCATCTTTATTTAAAATTAAGAAATTTTTCTGACTTAACATAGAAGAAATTTTCCACTTAGCAGAAATATATTTTTTCATAGTGCCATGATACGCCAGATGGTCCGGCGAAATATTCAGAATTACTGCAACATCCGGCTTAAATTTTATACATCTGTCAAGCTGATAACTACTGGCTTCTACAACTAATATTGTCTCTTCGTCAATATTGCCAACTAAATCAGATAATGGAGTCCCGATATTGCCACACGGAATCGCTTTCTTTCCTGAATTATTCAGAATGAATGCTGTCAAAGCAGTGGTTGTAGTTTTGCCGTTAGTGCCGGTAATGGCAATTACAGGATTTTTTAAATGCCGCCAGGCAAATTCAAGCTCGCTGATAATTTCAATGCCCTTATTTTCAGCTTCTTTAATTATAGTTGAGTGTGGTGGCACTCCGGGAGAAGTAATGAGCAGGGTACAATTTTTTAAAAACATACCAGAATTTCCGCCGAATTCATAATGTACTCCTAAGGATTTAAGTTCTTCAATTTCTTTCTCACAGCTTGAGCTTGCTTTAGATTCAGATAAAGAAACATGATAACCCAATTTTTTACATAATCTTACAGCGGACATTCCACTTTTGCCGGAACCTACAACAGTTACATTCATAAAAAACTTATTTTAAAATTTAAAAAAAATATTACACAAAATTATCAAAATGTTACGAAACAAAAGAAAACTAAATTAAAAATCACGTTATTAGCAAAATCTTTGTTAAATTGCTTTTTTATTATTTACAAATTTCAAAAAACTTTTATGAAATGTTGCACAATTATACCAGCAGGAGGAGTCGGCAAAAGGTTTGGAAGTGAAATTCCCAAGCAATATGTCGAAATTGATTCAGTGCCTGTGATTATTCATACACTCAGACTATTCGAGAAGATTGATGATGTCGAAGCTGTTGTTCTGGTAGTCCATAATGAGTGGTACACTTTTACTAAAGAACTTATAAAAAAGTTTAATATAACGAAAGTCTCAGAAGTCGTGATTGGTGGTTTAGAGCGTCAGGATTCAGTTAATCATGGTATCCGCACCAAGTCGGCGGAACAGTCTGAGATTATCCTTGTACACGATGCTGTACGCCCATTTGCTACTACTGACTTGGTTCAGAGAGTGATTGATAATGCCGAAGAAGTGGGAGCCGTTATTCCAGCGGTTTATCCTCGCGAAACTGTTAAGGAAATCACTAAAAAAGGCACCGTTGTTAAAACTCTTGACAGGTCTAAACTCGCATTAGCACAGACACCACAGGGATTCTGGCAGGATATCATTCTGAATGCATATTCTCAGGCTTCAAATGCAGGTTTTGTAGGTACTGATTCTGCTTCATTAGTGGAATTCATCGGTTACAGAGTTACTGTTATTGAAGGTGAAGATACTAATATCAAAATCACTAATCCTTTTGACCTCGAAGTAGGGAATATGATTTATAACCAAAGAAAAGTTTAATTTATTCTCTTTTTTAATTTTGCAAAAATGTCACACATGGTCTTTACCAAGTGTGACATTTTTATTAATGTAATTCGATTACTTTTTTAAGGCTTATTTTAATCAATTTTGGCAAATAACCAATTGTGATAACGGCACTTATGCTATATCGAAAATACTGATTTAAGCAGCATATTATTGGCTGTCCCTCAAACCTTGCACTGCCGTAGGATTATCAGGATAAATTTTGAGTGCTTTTTCAAATGCTATTCTTGCTGATTGCTTGTCACCTGTAGCAGCGGCATATCTACCCATATTTGTTAAGTTAAGCGAGGCAGTTTCGAGAATACCTTTTTCAAGATGACTTTTTGTATCTTTAGGATAATCTATCATCCTGTCAATATGTAATTTTTCAAGCGAAACTTTGATAGGTGATTGTTGCTTTTCAAGCTTGAAAGCAAAGCCTGCCGGAACTATATTATACCCCTGAAGAGGGGAAGCGTCAGCACCTGAATTCATGTAGTCGAATGTAACATATATCGGTATTTCATCAATATTGCTTTCGATAAAACATTTAAGCAAATTTTCATAATTATTTTGAATTCGCGGGTAAGATTCAGGTGGTAATCCTGACTCGAATTTTTCTAAATCCTGATTATATGAATCAAGCTGATTTCGGCATTTTAAAATTAGCTCCGGATGCCAGTTTTCGAGTTGCAAAGGATACCAGGTACGCCTTAAAAGCTCTCTTTCGATAAGTATAATATCGGGTCTGTAATTTTCGACTTTCTGCAAATACCAAAAAGCACTATTCCAGTAATCCCACTGAGCTGATATTATAATTGCATTCTCGCCAAGATTATCAACTACTGTGCGTGTGAAATCATAAACTAAATAATTATCGGATTTATCATTTTCTGAGAAATTTATTCCAAGATTTAGTACAGCAAATATAATTACAGCATACTTTAATTTATCCGACCTTTCGGTGAAATAAAGAAATCCAACTGCTGTTATAATTAAAAATGCGTAAATTGCTAAATAAAAATACACGTCTATATCATGAATCGAATAATTAACAGAGTATAAGATACACGAAATAATCAAAATTAAAAAAAACCATAAATACTCACGATGTGATTTATACAATCTTATAAAACCGGCAATGAGTGGAACCAAACCGAAAAATGCAAGATTATAAGGTACTTTTCCAAGAAATTTTCCAAAATTTTCAATAGCGATATCCATTCCCGAAAACATCCATACCTGATATTGCTTCCCCTGTACGTGATAGAGAAATTTATCAAAGCCACGATGAACATAACCCCAATTAAATGCCGGTTCGGCTGCACTACGTAATGGCAAATATACATAAAGAGATACTCCTATCAATATCATAAGTGATATTGTGAGAAGTAACTTAATATTTTGATTCGACAAGTTGAATTTTTGTCCGGGCTTTTTAAAGAAAATATAAGCAAGTGCCGGAATTATCAGTATTGTTGTCAGGTGATTTGAAAAACTCAAGCCAATGAAAAGTCCTGAAATCAAAAAATATTTTTTTTGATTTTCAATATCTGACAAACCTTTAAAGAGGAAATAAAAAACTAAATTAATAAGCAAAAATTGAAGTGAATATACTTCAAACACAACTGCCTGCTCCCAAACAAGCGAGCTGAATGAAAATCCAAGAGCAGTAAAAAATGCAATTAAATCAACAGTACTTTGATTAGTGATACTCTCGGCTATAATTTCTTCAACTTGATTTTTAGCTTTCTTCTTGCTTTTTTTATTGTCAGATATTCTGATAAGAATTGGCAAATTTTGCAAAACAATTTTCAATGTCAAGTAAAACATAACAGCAGAAGATGCCGTAAATATCGCAGAAAGCAGATTGAGCTTATAAATAGTAGTCCACGCTGTAGGAATCAGTGTCCAGATATGCCCCAGAAGTGCCAGCAAGGGGTAGCCGCTTGAATGTCCCACACCAAGAAAATATGCCACGCCCGCAAGCTCCCCATTGTCAGTAAACGATACAGTCGGACTCAGTGTAATAATATAAACAATTAAACTAATTATAAAAATTGCAACAGTAGCTAAATTTTTAATCTTATTTGTCATAATTCTATATCAGGTGTTGTACTTATTACTTTAAAAGCTGATTGAAGATAATTATTCCCTGCGTAAACTAATTCAAATTTGAAATAATATGCTCTGCAAAAATCAGAAAATGCTTTAAATTCGTGAGTAGGAACAGCAAATTCATCAAATATCATAATATCACCGGGCTTGATATACCTTGCAAGCATTGTCATTACATAAAGAGTTGAGCTATATAAATCGGCATCAAGATGAATTACTTTCCTGTGCCTGAAATCATAATTATCTAAAAAATCAGGGAGTGTTTCTTGAAATAATCCTTTATAAAATTTTGCTCTCGGGTCATTCACTTCAGGGAATTTGCCTTCCATTGTCATATCTCCGGCTTTGAAAACATCCCAGTTTTCAGGCAGTCCGGTAAAAGTATCAAAACCTGAAAATCTTGACTCAGGATTTTGATTTTGAGCAACCCACCATTTGAATGAACGCCCGCTTGCAACTCCAAATTCGAGATAATCAACAGGATCATTCAAGTTCTCACTATCCAGCAGAACCTGAAAAACTTTCTGTCGCATATTTGTATCAAATTCTGACTTGTAAAAATCATTAAATTTGCCGCCACTATTCTGAGAACGCCAGGCAGACATTTGTGACATATAAACAAGATTCAGCAGAAAACCCTCAAAAGGACGAACTGCCTTATGCAAAGCAAATCTCATAAACAGTCCTTTCAACTTCCTGCGTAAGAGTAATTTTATATCCATTACAAAATTGGTTATTAGCAAAATTCAAATATAATAAGAATTTGCTTAATAAATATTTATTTAATAAATTTTCTTATTTAAATTTCAAATTACAGCACTGGAAGACTTTCATCAAGCTTACTGATAAATTCATCAATTTCTTCTTTGTTAACAATCAGAGGTGGCACAATTCTCAGCACGCTACCCGATGCAGCATTTGATATTACGAATCTTTCAAGAAGTTCATTGACTAAAATTTGAGCATCGAAACTAAGTAAAAGACCTTTCATCAATCCTCTGCCTCTCACTTGTAAAACCTTTTCAGGATATTTGTCCTTGATATCACTTAGTTTAGTGTGGAAATAATTGCCAATTTCATTGACTTGATTGAGCAGCCCTTCTTCCAGAACATCAATTACCACCGAGCCGGTACGACAAGCAACAGCATTACCTCCATAAGTAGTTCCGTGATTTCCTTTTTCCCAAATTTCAGACAATTCTTCAGATGTAATTATACCTCCCAAAGGCAAACCTCCACCCATTCCTTTTGCGACAGTAATTATATCAGGCTTGGCATCGAAATGCTCAAAAGCAAAGAACTTTCCGCTTCGACCGATTCCTGACTGAACTTCATCGGCAATCAGTAAAAAGCCGTGCTGTATGTGAAGCTCATTAAGCATTTCGTTAAATTCCCGGCTCGGTTCAGATATGCCTCCTTCTCCCTGAATATACTCAATACAGACAGCCGCAGTTCCTGAGTTTATACTCGCCATCAGTGAGGCAACATCATTCAATGGTAATACCTTGCAACCATCAAGAAATGGACCCATCCCGTTCTTGTAATTTGGTTTATCCATTATCGAAAGTGCAGCATAAGTTCTTCCGTGGAAACCGCCTGTAAAAGCCAGTATTTCAGTCTTACCTTTGGGGTTTGCCCATTTACGTGTCAGTTTCATCGCTGCTTCGGTGGCTTCCGTACCTGAATTACAGAAGAACACTTTGTTAAGTCCTGATAGTTTTACAAGCTTCTCGGCAAGTTCAATTTGTGGCTCCTGATAAAAATAATTTGATACGTGCATATATTTTCGCAGCTGATCCTCTGCAGCTTCGATAATTCTTGGATGGCTGTGTCCGAGTGCATTTACAGCAATACCACTTAAAAAATCAAGGTAAACATCACCGTTCTCTGCAAAAATACGGACTCCCTCAGCTCTCGAAATAACTATCGGAAGTCGCTTGTAAGTCTGATATATTGAATTATGCTCTCTTTCAATTATATTATTCATTAAAATAATTCCATGTTTACATTACTGAATGAATCACCGAGCGCACTACACCCCAAACTTCGAAGCTCATATCGTCAGTGATTTTGATTGGACTATAAAATTTATTTTCGGGAAGAAGAAAAACTTCGCCCTTTTGATAGCTTAATCTTTTGACAGTAAGTTCGCCATTTATGACTGCGATTACTATACTTCCGTCTTTTGGGTCTAATGAGCGGTCAACAACTAAAATGTCGCCGGAATAAATCCCTGCTTTTATCATAGAGTCACCCATCACCCGTACAAAAAAAGTAGCGGCAGGATTCTTTATAAGAAGCTCATTCAAATCAAGCTTTGCTTCCATATAATCATCAGCAGGCGAGGGAAATCCTGCAGAAACAGACTCGAGAAATAGTGGAAGATTTAGCTCTCTGAGCCGCTCAGGCTTTAGTATTTCAATCGTATCAGTATCCTTAATTGTACTTTCAATTAAACTATTTGATTTCATATTACTAACTAATTAAAGAAATTTATTACTTTTGCAATGACGTATATGATAATATTTTAAGAGATTATAAATGAAGATAGTTGTTCAGAGAGTTTCTGAAGCATCAGTTACAATCGAAGGGAAAATAAATGGGAGAATTGAAAAAGGATTACTTGTGCTGGTTGGTTTCACTGATGATGACAATGAAGAGAAAGTCCGCTGGATTTGTAAAAAGCTACTCGGACTTAGAATTTTCTCGGATGATAATGATAAAATGAATTTATCTGTGCTGGATGTAGCCGGCGGAATTTTAGTTATTTCCAATTTTACACTATACGGAGATTCAAATAAAGGCAACCGACCAAACTTTACTGCCGCTGCAAGACCTGAAACAGCAATACCGCTTTATGATTTTATGATACAAGAATTAAGAAAATCAGAAATACAAGTTGAAACAGGAGTTTTTGGTGCTATGATGGATATTCACCTAACAAATGATGGTCCTGTTACTTTAGTCTTAGAAAGGTGATTTTACAAATGTTAAATTTCTATGGGGTTTGCAACCGAGAATTAACATAATACAATATATGGCATAATTATAATCAAAGCCGTTGACGATAGTGCTGTTATAGCGAACCGAAAAAATTTCAAACCAAGAAGTTTATAACTAGTGTCTGGTAGAAAAGAAAATTAATGGGTTTTGTCACATTTGTAGCCCTTCGACTTCGCTCAGTGTGACACTTGGTTGTTGTTATGGTATTTTTTGTCAGTCTGAGCGGAGTCGAAGACTAAAGAGTACACTTCGACTTCGCTCAATGTGACATTTAGCTGTATTATTTTGAAACTGAATGCTTTACCGCTTAACAATAATTACTGTTTTCCAAAGAAAGCAACATAATTTTTTCCATACTTCTTGGCGCATTTTGGACAAGTTGTGTACCAAATCAAAGGTTTGACAGCATTAATACCTTTTGACTTTAATATTTCTGCAAATTCCTTGGTCCATTCACCTGTTTTATTGAATGAACCCTCGAAAACCTTACAATAATACTTTCCTGAAATTCTAATATTTTCTGCATTTTGAATCTCTTTATTAACAGCGAGGTAAAGATTCATATTCCATTTTGAAGTATGCTCGGATAAACACAACCATTCTTCAACCTCAGAATCTGATTGACTCACCAAATTGTCTAATCTTACCATTGCTTTGCCAAAATTGAGAGGCATATAGAAAAAAGTTGTTACCTTGTCCTTGATGAATATTTTATCCGTCCACTCAAAAGTTTTATCATCCCAGCTTTTTGGTTCAAATACCGGACAGCATTGGGTAGTATTGTCAACACTCATAATTTGCTCCAGTGATTAAAAATTGATTGAACGAATAAATCAAAATATAATTTTCATTTTTCAAATTTTTTACAACTCTATAATTGCATCTCCAAATTACAATTTACAAATTCGAAACATATCGCCAAATTGGTAAACTATTTATTTAACCGATTTATAATATCAGCAGTGTGTTTTCCTGATAAAATCTCAAGTGGAATACCGTCTCCGCTATGAGAAGAGCCACTCTTGAATTTCATGGCAAAATATACTGTTTATTTTAATGGAGTTTTTTCATCAGTATGAATTTAACAGAGCAATAGATTATTCAAAAAAAATAAGATTATTATCAAAATCAACAAAGTAAATAATAAAACGTCACTTTATGTTAATATAATTTATTATTTTTGAAATATGTAATACTTTAAAATAAATAATTAATGGCAAAAACAGTAAAAAAGAAATCTGTGCCCCAGGTATTGTGGCAACTTCCATTTGAAAAGCAGAACTACATGATTTTGCTTATCGGACTTGGAACCATTCTGCTTGGTTACGCCCTGATGGCTACAGGCATTACTGAAGAACCTGCAATTCCTAACGGCAAATGGAACAACCCAATGGCTGTTTACATTGCTCCAACTCTTTTGGTTATTGGATATTGCGTAATTATACCTTTTGGGATAATTAAGTTTTTCGGAAAGAAAGAGGCTCAAGCTGAGTAATATACTTATGAACACAAAAGCAGGTTATGTTGCGATAATTGGCAAGCCAAACTCAGGCAAGTCAACACTTCTCAATTCAATTTTGGGTACTAAACTTTCGATAGTTACCCCAAAACCTCAAACTACACGCAAGAGGGTTCTTGGTATTTATTCTAAGGAGAATGTTCAGATTGTATTTCTCGATACTCCCGGAATTCTCAGTCCCAAATATACCATGCAGGAAATCATGATGGATTATGTATCCGGCGCTGTAAGTGAATCAGACTTACTTGTTGTCTTGCTGGATATGGAGAAGTATCCTGATGAAGGTATACCAGAATCTGTACTAAAAATAATTAAGAATGCAAAAAAACCTGTCATAGCTGCTCTTAACAAAGTAGACAAGATGAAGGACAGAAAAGAAATTCTGCCTTTTATTGACAGTATCAATAAAATGGAAATATTCAATGATATTGTTCCAATAGCTGCTTTAAAAGATATGAATACTCAGGAATTACTGAGCACTATCGAAAAGTATCTGCCCGAACATGAATTTTATTATGACGAAGATTTACTATCTACTCAAAATGAAAGATTCTTTGTTTCGGAGCTTATCAGAGAAAACATTTTTCTTATGACTAAGGAGGAATTACCTTATTCAACTGAAGTATCTATTCTTGAATTTAAAGAGCGGGATTTCGGCAAATGGTATATTCATGCAGAAATCATTGTCGAGCGAGACTCTCAGAAGAGAATAATTATTGGTAGCGGTGGCAGTTTGATTAAAGACATCGGTGAGAAATCCAGAATTTTGATTGAGGAACATCTCGGGCAGGGCGTTTTCCTTGAACTTTTTGTAAAAGTACGTCCAAAATGGCGAAATGATGCCGGCAGACTCAGGTCATTCGGATATTAATATTTGAATATATTTTGAAATTGATATGAGTAAATAATGAAAATTGTTGCTATTTACGAAAATACAGACAAAAAGGAAGCGATTCAATATGCTTCCAAAGCTGCAGAATATCTTGTAAATCAGGGTGTTGACTGCATTGTAAGACCTTCATTGTCACCCTATTTACCGGCACATATTAAGAACTTTGTCAAAACCTCGCAAGTTTGTGATTTCGACAGAATGGCAGATATGGTCATATCATTTGGAGGCGATGGCACTTTACTAACCGCAGCCCGCGAAATGCTGATGTGCGATGTCCCGATTATGGGTTTCAATGTCGGCAAACTTGGTTTTCTTGCTGAATATTCTGTCGAGAATTTAGAGCATAATATCGCAGGAGTTTTGAATGGGAATTTCAGATTAGTTGACAGAGCTGTGATAGAGACAACTTTCGAGGGAAAAAGTCATTTCGCACTTAACGATTTTGTAATCGAAAAGAGAAATTCTTCCAAAATGGTTACTGTGCAGGTATTTTCAAATGAACATTGCGTTGGTGATTACAGAGCTGATGGTATAGTGCTTACTACTCCGACAGGCTCTACAGCATATTCACTTTCATGCTCAGGACCTATAATAGCTCCATCTGCAAAAGTGCTGTGCATAACACCAATCTCACCTCATACTCTCACAATCAGACCACTTGTAATTCCTGATACAAATGAGATTACATTTGCAATAATGGATTCAGGTGACGGAGTAATTCTTGTTGCAGACGGTATTACTTTAGGAGAACTAAAAAATGGTGAAAATATAAAGTTCAACCTGTCCGAAGAACGTGTAAAATTGATCAAACCTCAAGACAGTTCATATTATGACATTCTGAGAACTAAGCTGCTTTGGGCTGCTAATTCATTTGACAACAAAAGTAAGGAACAAACATTATGATGGAATTTTTAGCGATTATTAACTGGAATGTATCGCCGGAAATTGTAAGCATAGGTCCGATTACTTTAAGATATTATGGATTGCTTTTTGCATTAGGCTTTGTTGTGGGCTATCAAATAATGACCGGAATTTACAAGAATGAAGGCAAGACTATCAAGCAGCTTGACTTTCTGGCTATAGTTATGATTCTCAGTACAGTAATCGGCGCTCGTCTTGGACACTGTTTATTCTATGAACCTGAAATCTATCTGGCAAATCCAATACGTATATTATATGTTTGGGAGGGAGGATTAGCAAGTCATGGCGCAGGAATTGCCATAATTTTGGCATTGATTTATTATTCAAAAAGGAATAAAGATATTTCAGCTCTTTGGATTTTGGACAGAATTGTAATAGTAGTTGCACTTGCAGGTTTTTTCATAAGATTAGGCAATTTGTTTAATTCTGAAATTTACGGAATTCCTACAGATTTTGCATGGGCATTTGTATTTGAAAGAATTGATAACATTCCCAGACACGCTGTACAACTATATGAATCAATTTCATACCTGATCATTTTCTTTGTACTTTTCTTCACATATAAAAAATACAAGAAAGACCTTCCAAAAGGTCTTACTTTCGGATTATTTTTGATATTAGTATTTGGGGTAAGATTTATTTTAGAATATTTTAAAGCCTTTCAGGCAGATTTTGAAATGGATTTACCGCTAAGAATGGGACAGATTTTGAGTATTCCGTTTGTACTAACAGGAATATTCTTCGTATGGAAATCCAAATTTACCAAAAAGCCTTAATATTAATTGAATTGAATAATTAAACTAATTATCAAGCATAAACATCAATAAGAAATAATTATAAAAATAATAGGAAATATTTCGATGGCAGACAAAAACAAACCAGTTCAACAACAGTTGAATATTGAATTGGGCGAAAAGGAAGCAGAAGGCATTTATTCAAACCTTGCAATAATTTCACATTCAGGTGCTGAATTTATAATTGATTTTACACGCGTACTTCCCGGAGTGCCTAAAGCAAAAGTTCATGCCCGAATAGTAATGACGCCTCAACATGCTAAATTACTCCTCAGAGCATTAAATGAAAATGTAGCCAGATTTGAAAATTCTCATGGTGAAATCAATGTTGATGGTCACAATGGGCTGAATAACTTCCCCGGATTTGGTCCCGGGAACCCAAAGATTAATTAAAAAAGTAAAGGAATTAATAATGCATTCAGGTAATTTTGTACTTATTTTGCATACCCATTTACCTTGGGTACTTCATCATGGCACTGCTCCTCATGGAGTTGACTGGCTGAATGAAGCCGTTGCAGAATGTTACATCCCACTTCTAAACGTATTTAATGATTTATCAGCCGAAGGAATTCGCCCGGGAGTTACTCTTGACATCTCACCAGTTCTTTGTGAGCAGTTAGAGCATCCGGATTTCAAAAAAGAATTTGTCAAATACTGCGATAAAATGATAGCAGCTGCCCGTCAGGACAGAGAAGACTTCACAAATTGGGGATATGACCCACACCATATTTGGCTGACACAATACTGGGAAGACTGGTTCCAATCACGTAAAAGTGATTATCTGAATAAATATGATTCTTCGGTTATAAAAGGACTTCGTGAGCTTCAGGACAAAGGAGCTATCGAGATTATGACCTGCGGAGCAACTCATGGTTACTTGCCTCTTTTGGGCTATGACAAGAGTGTGAATTTGCAGATTAAAGCGGCTGTTGAAAATTACAAGAAACATTTCGGAAGAGCTCCTCGTGGCTGCTGGCTACCGGAATGTGCTTACAGACCATCTTATGAATGGCATACATATTTACCTGTCGAGCCTTTCCATACAAAAAGGCTTCGTACAGGTGTTGAGCAAGTTCTTGCGGCTCATGGTATTCAATATTTTGTAACTGATGAGGATTTAATTCAAAGAATTAATCCTCTTGGAGTATTTGCTGATGATGAGAAGCATGAATTTATCAGTATAAATTCTGACAAATTTCATCACGGAATGGGTAATTTTGATAAGTCACCTCTTCGAATTTACAATGTCAGCTCAAGTGAAAAAACCGGATACGGAACTGCAGTAGCATTTTCAAGACATCAGGACATATCTATGCAGGTATGGAGCGGTGAAGTTGGATATCCCGGAGAACCGGATTATCTCGATTTCCACAAAAAACACGTTAATTCTTGGCTCAGATACTGGAGAGTCACAGATACAAAAGCTGATATGATGTATAAGACGCTTTATCATCCTGACTGGATTTATGACAAAGCCGACAAGCAAGCTATGCACTTTATTCATCATGTCGAAAACACAAGCAATCATTTCAATAATCTAACCGGAAAATTGAGCACAGTTTGTACACCTTTCGATACCGAGCTATTCGGTCATTGGTGGTTTGAAGGACCTGAGTTCATCAAAGCAGTACTCAAAGGGCTTCATCATTCGCCTTATGTCAATGCTGTAACTGCTTCAGAGCAATTGCTTGCAGTTAAACCACGTGAAGTTGTCCAGCTCCCTGAAGGCTCGTGGGGCGAGAACAATAATCATGATGTATGGTCTAATCCGGAAAATACATGGACATGGGAATCCATTTATAACGATGAATTACGACTGAATAATTTATTTGAAGCATACCCGTTAAACACTCAAAATGCCACACAGAAACGCATTGCATTGCAGGCGCTACGTGAATTGATGCTATTGCATAGCTCAGATTGGCAGTTTTTAATTTATACACAATCTGCCAGAGATTATTCAGAGCAGAGATTTACATATCATCATTCGGATTTCAACAGACTTTGCGATTTATTCGAAAAATATGCAGCGAACGGTGAAATTCAAAATCCTGATTTAAAATATTTAGAAGAAACCGAAAAACGTAATTCAGTATTTCCTGAGCTTCAACTTGAGTGGTGGCAAGAACTGTTTAATTAAATGAGCGTCGGAAGACAAATCCTAAAAAATACTTTCTCCCTTACTGCAGCTGAATTAGCCGGTAAGGGACTTGCTATTATTTTTACGATATATTTAATTCGCGTGATAGGTCCTGCAAATAATGGTGTTTTTACTTTAGCCAAATCTTTTGTTCAGGGTTTGCTTGTACTTGTCTGGCTCGGTTTTGAACAAGTCGGAGTCAGAGAAGTTGCTCGTGACAGAAGCCAAATGCAATATTATGTTGGTTCTGTGCTTTCAATCAGATTGACAATTGCCACAACTTGCTATATTTTGCTTGTTGCAGGTCTAGAACTATTTGCCGATATTGGTAATATTGATATCAATACACGCATTGTTGCATACATTTACGGACTTTTACTCTTTGGGAATGCAGTACTTCTGAACTGGGTTTTTCAGGCAATTGAAAGAATGCACATTATCGCAATCCGAAGTGTTCTTGTAAACCTGCTCAATCTATTAGGTTTGATAATATTTGTCCGACACGAAAACGACCTGATAACTGCCGTCTGGATTATTGTTATTTCTATGCTTCTTAACTCCGCTTGGATGTTAATATATTATATCAAATCCTACGGAATGCCAAAACTTAACTTCAATATCCCAAGTTGGGGAAATATGTTCTGGCAATCTGCAAGAGTAGGTTTTGTTTTTTTAATTGTAACTTTTTACAGCATTATCGGCGTGCAGGTTCTTTCATATTATCATGGTGATGTTCAGACAGGTATTTACGGAGCTGCTTTTCAGATAATCGTGTTTTTACTTATTCCGGCAGGAATATTGCAGGGTGCATTTTTTCCACAGTTTGCTAAAACAAACGGAATAGAGGAGAGAAACAAAATTGTATCGCGGTTTGTTGTAATTAATTTAATTGCCGGAGTAATAATGTCATTTTCACTTTATGTATTTTCTCCCGCTGTTGTTGCTGTATTAGGTGAAAAATACGCCGAATCTCAGGCAATCTTGAAATACCTTTCTCTGACGGTGCTTATTCAGTATATCAGCACAAGTTTTATGAGTCCTCTGATTGCTTGGAATAATGAGAAAATTGTTATCTATGCTAATCTTGCAGGTCTTGCAGCTAATATTATATTCAATTTTTTGCTTATTCCACAATATGGCTATATCGGTGCAGCGATAGCAACAATTGTCTGCGAACTTGCTGTAATGATTGTAATTATGTTTATATACCGCCGTTTGCAATCATCACTTTTTATAAAAAACCTGCTGTCTGTAATTATGACAGGAATACCCGCATTTCTATTGGGCTACACATTAATTGAAGCCGGAATGAATATTTATCTGGCTTTTATAATAAATTTAGCTGTATTTTTAGGGCTTATTTTACTTTTAAAAATCATAAAAATCAGCGAAATAAAGTCTCTCATCTCTAGATAATTTCTACTCATCATAAATATTAAAATCCTCGAAATATACCAGTCCGAAATCTTTTTTGGTTTTGTGGACAGTTTGCACCTGAACCGGATCTGAAGGATGATAGCTTTCCCTTATATACTCAGCCAGCACCCATCTGCTTTCTGAAGAATTATACTCAAATATTGCTGTTTTTGACCACCTCCATGAAGCACCGCCAAAATGGTCAACAATTATTTTGCCGTCCTCGACAAATGCGGAAACATAAGGGTCGCCTACTGCGCCGCCACATTTTTGGCATAATATCACATTATCGTTTCTTGCTGCAAATGAAAAAGTACGGTCTGAGTTACCGGTAAGTAAAATGAAAGGTCTTGGAGCATTGAATAACATCTCATCATCAATATTCCCTTCATCTTTATGCTTCAGGATTAAGAGCATATCTGCAGTACCGTCACCATTTATATCTTCCGGCATACTGTCAAGTATTTCGTAACCATCAGGTATGAATTGCCCTAAAACAACTGAAATATCAACATGTTGACCATCAGAAGGTACCGGGTCTTCAATAATAATTTCCGGCTTTTCCGAGCATGAAAAAAGAAAAAAACTAAATATTATTAGGGCGGACATGAATTTCATAATTATATATGCGAAATTGTGAAACAATCAAAAATGTTAACCGAATATTGAATAAAAATATTTTTATTCTTCCGAAAAAAGAAATTGATAGGGTCTTTCAATCAAATCACGTAACTCGCCAATTCCAATATTTCGGCTTCTACGGAAATTTTCCCTGCCTTCGATAAAGAAGATTATTGTCGGTACTGCAAAAACGCTGAATTGTCCTTTTATTTCAGGTATTTTCTCAATATCAGCATAAAGCATTTTTACATTTGGATATTCCTCAGTAAGTAATTCTGATATCTTGGGCTTTAATACTTTGCAAACACTGCAATTTTGGTGAGAAAGATAAACTAATGAAATTAATTTATTGGAAATTTCATTATTCAGCTCATCAAAAGATGTAATTTCTTTAATATTTTCTTTCATTTTTCTTATTCTAAGTTAAATAAAACTACACTCAAAGCGGCAATTGCAGCAGTTTCACTTCTAAGTCTTGTTGAAGATAATTTAATTTTATTCAGGTTATTAGATTTATTAATTTCCTGAATTTCAAGTTCTGAAAACCCACCTTCAGGACCACATAGAATTAGAATTTTCTTACAATTAGCTAAGCGAATTTCATTGCTACCCTTTTCATCAGCCAAAATTACCGCATCCCAATTGTCAAACTTGCCAAAAAGATCGGAAAGATAAACAGCATCAGTATAAGTAGGCAAATTGCTTCTTTTAGACTGTTTGAGAGCTGCGATTATTTTCGATTGAGCTCTGTCATATCTCACCTGCTTACTGCCCGAGTGTTTTGTAATAAGCGGTACAATTTCAGAAACACCCAATTCCACAGCTTTTTCGATTATAAATTCAAAACGGTCGGTATTATCCAAAATGCCGGCTGCAAGAGTAATCTCGTAACCTATTTCATTTGAATTTTTCCTGAAATCTATGCATCTGAGAAGATTGCCGGATTTAGAAATCTCTTCGAGAACACAAAGGGCAGTTAAGCCGCAACCATTGGTAACAAGTAGTTCATCTCCTTTAGAAATCCTCAATGCTTTTGTATGCTTTGACTCTTCGGAATTCAACTTGATTAAAGTACTTTTTTCATTTAATTCTGAAATATATAGACATTCCATAAATATAATTGGAAATAATTTGTCAATAACTAATTAATTATGTATTTTTAAATTCTTCAAAATTAAATAAGTTTTTGAAATAAAACAAATAATTGGTAATTTAATGTCAAAATTAAAAGAAACATTGTTCAGTAAGTTAAGCAAAAAGAAAATAGCTGAAAATTATATTGATAAGATCAGTTATCCTTCTACTCTTACATCTAAAATTTTAATACTACTAATATCCGTGCTTCTGACTGGAATTTTCTTTGTATTGAATATTGACAAAAAGCCTTACGATACACCCGATTACAGAATTGTTCCGGGTAATGTATGGGAAGGAGCCCCACTAGTCGCAGATTTTTCTTTTCCTGTATACAAGCCACAAAATGAATACCTTGAACAGCGGAAGAAAGCTGCCGAGAGCGCCCTGACTGTATTCATTCTTGATGAAAGTATCGAAGAATCAATGCTTAATAAATTAGATAATTACTTATTAGTGCTTAATGAAATTGAAAACAATCCGCAGGACTCACCGGAATTTTCATTTCCGGAACGTATTGTCAAGCCTCTTCTGAGTCTCAACAAAAATCAAAAAGATGCTGAGATTAAAAAGATTGAAAAAGTTGTTTCGCAATATCTGAAAAAATCCTTTCAGAGTGGTTTTATCAATATTACAGTTGATAAAATGAATGCTAAGGAAATTTCTGTCAAAACTTCGGCGCACGAATTTACAATCCTACCGGTATCAAATCTAACTGACAAAAATTTATTTTTGATAAATGCCGAGAAAATTATTGAGACAGGAGTTTCTCAGTCATTAAGACCACTTGTACTTGAAATTTTAAGCAGACTTAATACTCATAATCTGATATTCAGCAAAGAGCTAACCGATAAATCCATTGAACTTGCTATGACAAGTGTCCCAAGGACTTCAGGATATGTGAAAAAGGGTGAAATAATTATTCAGAACGGCGAAAAACTAACAACTGAAAATATTCAAAAAATAAGTTCTTACCAAAGTTCAGTATTTATGACAGGCGATGCACAAGTTGATATATTATATTATCTTGGTGGAATTGGTCACGGGGCAATTCTTTGTTCCATCCTGATATTATACATATTAATAATTCGCCGTAAAATATTTGATGATAATACCCAGCTAATAATTTTGATGATGGTTTTGGTCGCTACTTCCGCACTTGCCTGGCTTTCGAATCAAATACATACACAATATCCTCTTGAACTTTTGATTTCGATTCCGGCTCTTTCGATGCTTGTGGCAATTGTCTATGACTCAAGAACAGCATTCTATGCTACAGTTACTATGTCGCTTCTTCTGGCAGGTATAAGGGGTAATGACTATGTAACCGGTACAATTATGATATTCACAGGAATAATTGCTGCATATACTGTAAGAGATATCCAAAGCCGCACCCAGATGTATTTATCATTTTTCTATATTTTCCTTGGATTTCTTGTTACATTGCTTGTATTTGGAGCTGAGCGTACAATGAAACTTGAGGAGATTCTGACCGGAGTCGTATTTGGTTTTATTAATTCAATTATGGCACCATTAATCACATTCGGTTTGCTTTTTGTTATTGAACGATTTTCGAATATTTCGACCGACCTCAGAATTAAAGAATTTGATAATTTAGACCATCCACTTTTAAGAATGTTATCGGAGAAAGCTCCGGGTACTTATCAGCATACATTATCGGTTGCTATTCTTGCTGAGAGATGCTCCCGGGAAATTGGAGCAAATCCTCTACTAACAAAAGTAGGGACATATTTCCACGACATTGGAAAAATGGCAAAATCAGAGTATTTCACTGAAAATCAAATAGGGATGGATAATAAACATGATATTATGAATGCCAAAAAAAGTGCAAAGATTATAATCGAACACGTTAACGAAGGCATAAAACTCGCTCAGGAATTTCACCTGCCCCAGCGATTGATTGATTTTATACCGATGCATCATGGTACAACACTTGTAAAGCATTTCTATGCTAAAGCACTTGAAATTGCTGAAGACAGCTTTGAAGTCAATGAAAATGACTTCAGATATCCCGGACCAAAACCTCAAAGCAAAGAAACAGCTATACTAATGATTTGCGATTTTGCTGAAGCTATCTCAAGACTTGATTCCAAATCTCTGGATGAAATTGAGAGTATAATCGAGAAGAATATCCATGAACGTGTAACCGACGGTCAGTTCGATGAATGCGAAATTACGCTTGATGACCTTACAAAAATTCGTCGAGTAATTGCAAAAAATCTTATTGGTATGACACACAAAAGGGTTAATTACAAAGAAATTCCTAAAAAGTAGAATTATATGAGTAGTCCGGAAAATTTCCCGAAAATTCCGCAGACTTTTTTAAAAGATTTGAAAAGCTATATGAATTTCATCTCATTAGAAAAAGGGCTTGCTATGAACACTTATAGCTCATATCTTCATGATTTGAAAGTATATGCAGAATTTTTAATTTCTCAAAATGTTGTTTCTTATCGCGACTCTACAACAGATTTTATTCAAGAATTCCTGAAAAGTCTTGATGATATTGGAATTGGCTCTTCAAGCAGAATGCGTTATTTGTCAACCATAAGAGGCTTTTATAATTTTTTGCTATCATCAGCAAAGATTAGCAGTAACCCGGCTGAAATTGTAGATATGCCCAAAAAAGGCAGAAAGCTACCCGAAACATTGAGCATAAATCAAGTAGAATTAATTCTAAATCAGCCAGATACAACCACCATTCCCGGAATTCGGGACAGAGCAATGCTTGAGACAATGTACGCCAGCGGTCTGAGAGTTTCAGAACTTATAAATCTAAAGCAAAGAGATATTCTTGCCGAAAGTGAAATTATCAGGGTTTTTGGAAAAGGAAGCAAGGAGAGAATTGTTCCTGTCGGAGAAGAGGCACTTTTTTGGATTAGTAAGTATCAAAGTGCAGTGAGACCTCTGTTTTTGAAGGGATATTTGACTGATGATGTGATTTTCCTGAATCAGAGAGGAAAACCACTATCAAGAATGGGATTTTGGAAAATATTAGACGCTTATGCAAGGACAGCCGGACTCGAAGTTCACGTTCATCCTCACATGCTCAGACATTCATTTGCAACGCATTTACTTGAAGGCGGTGCAGATCTTCGTATAGTTCAGGAAATGCTTGGTCACTCAGACATATCAACGACACAAATCTATACTCATATTGACAGAGACTTCATCAAAGAGGTGCACAGAACTTTCCATCCGAGAGCGTAAATGTTTGCTCTAATCTCTCTCGTCCCAAGGTGTGTTTTTTCGTCTGAAAATAAAAGAAATTGGAGTTCCGGAGAAATCAAAACTTCTTCTCATTGTTCTTTCAACAAATCGCTTATATGAATCAGGTATAAGCTGCGGATGATTACAGAAAAATGCAAAAACCGGAGGCTCTACGCCAACCTGAGTAATATAATTAATCCTTAAATCATAACCTCTGACTGAAGGTGGTGGTGTTGCATCAAGTAATTTCAGCATTGTTTCATTCAGCTCGGATGTTTTAATTCGCTTTAGTCTTCTGTCACGAATATCTTTGCACATATCAAGCAACTTTAAAAGTCTTTGTTTGGTAACAGCTGAAACAAATGCAATCGGAACATAATCAAAAGTTTTCATATCTTCTTTGATTTTGGTGATCCATTCTTCAGAAGTTTTGGTTTCTTTTTCAATTATATCCCATTTATTTACGGCAATCAAAATACCTTTTCTGGCTTCATTTACCTGATTGATGATTTTCTTATCCTGATCTTCCATGCCACGCTCTGCATCAACCACAACAATTGCAACATCGCATCTTTCGATAGCTCTTGAAGTTCTGAGCATTGAATACATCTCAATATTTTCTTTTACTTGAGAGCGCTTTCTCAAACCTGCGGTATCAATCAGAACAATATCTTCGCCATAATATTTAATAACAGAATCAACAGAGTCGCGTGTTGTTCCGGGGATATTTGTTACTATTGAGCGTTCTTTACCGGTAAGAGCATTGCTAATGCTTGATTTTCCGGCATTTGGTCTTCCGACTATTGCTATCTTGAGACGTCCATCCTGCTCATCGGGATCAAAATCACGCAACCCCTTTACAACTTCATCTAAAAAATCACCTGTATTATGTCCATTGAGAGCGGAAATAGGAAATGGCTCTCCAAGACCTAATTTATAAAACTCATGAGAAAAATTATCCTGGATTGTATTGTCACATTTATTTACAATCAAAATAACTTTCTTGCTTGCTGCTCGTAAAATATTGGAAATATCTGTATCAAATGGAGTTACGCCATCGCGACCGTCTGTAAGAAAAATTATTGAATCGGCTTCCTCAATGGCTATCATCGCTTGCTCACGGATTGCTCTTTCCATATCATCTTCGCTTCCGGGTATGAAGCCCCCTGTATCAACTACCATAAAGCGAATACCATTCCATTCGGAAACACCATATATTCGGTCACGGGTAACACCGGGAGTGTCCTCTACAATTGCTTCACGGTGTCCTAAAAGTCGGTTAAAAAGTGTTGATTTGCCTACGTTAGGTCTTCCTACAATAGCTACTAAATTCATATTATCTCCAATTATTATCTGTCATATCTGTATTTTTCGGTGATGCTCATAGGACGTATCATTCTGAAATCACCGAAGCCGGAATTATCTACAAAGATAAATTCGCGATTATTCATATAAGACCATCTTTCGTAAATTCTGCCGTCATTAAAATTATTCTGTCGGTCTGTAGAATAAGGTGGTCCAAAAATTATATATACCATACCTTTGTCAGTAAGCCATCCATCCTGAAAGGACTTAAAGGCACGATTAGCGTAATCAATTCTCGAATAGTAATCTTCGAATGCCTCATTTCTATCCGTTCCCGGTGAGGGATCAAGCTTTTTCCAGAATGCTTCAAATCTCTTTTGCTTCTCACCTGTAGTAGTAGCCTCATTTATAAAATCTATATCAGATCCAAATGCAACATATCTCAATTGACGTACGGCTATATCTAAATCTGCCAGAACACTGCCGCCAATAGTTCTTAAATATGTAACTGATCGCTGAGTAACAGCAAGCGTAGTGCCAGATTTCAGGTCATTAGTTGTATCTTTTTCTTTTGCTGTTATGCGTAAAATATAAGTTCCGTTTGTCATTTCATCAACCCTTGGAATATGGATGAAAGTCTGGTTTTTATCATTTCCGGCAAATTTTCGTATCCTGTCGCTGAAGGCAATAGTTTCGTTTTTGCTGTTAATAAATTCCCATACATAATCAACTGAATCCAAATCTTTGCGAGGTTTGTAGGATTCAAAAAAAGCAAAAAAACCATTTGAGAAATTACCGATATTGTCAGATATATGTGGTGTAATTTTAAATTTTCCACCGATATCTTCAATCGAACTTAGAAGCAAAATACCACTTAAGGAAAAATCAAATTCACCAAAATCCAGTACTGTGATGATTCTGTTCTTCTCATGCAACTGTTTGCTGAATTTATCGGTAATGCTTGCATTAACACGATACTTCCCGGGCATTAAGTTGAATATAGATTGAGTATAATCAAATCCAGCAGTACCGCCTCGTGTTACAAAATAATCTTCCTCCCGCAAAGTTCGCTCATAGCGACTTGATTCAATACGGTTACCAAGTGTGTCTGTTATACGAATATCAACATCATAAGAAGCACCAAAAACACCACCGCTTTTTACAAAATTAAGTGTTTGGTATGGCACCAACACATATACATCCACTCTTCCGGTATTTAAAGTGTCACCCTGAAATACAACCACATCAAAGTAGAAATTTTCTACTACTTCTTTAGGGATTCTTTGACTGAAAATTAATCCTGTGCTTAAGAATAATAATATAGTTGTAAGTATGTATTTCTTCATAATTATAGAAAAAATTTATATTAATTTATTTACAGTAAGACAAAAAAAATCAATATTTATTTGTTATTAGAAGGAAATATTTTTTTTCACCAAGTCAGATTATTCTAAATATTTAATTTCATCAAATTTTTCAATACTAAATTCCAGATTTTTATTCAATGAATATGTAATTTTTCTTTTTGCTTTGGGCTGGGTATTAAGTATCGGAAACTCTCGAATGAGTTTACTTTTACTTATATAAAAATGGTCGTTACCGCCGTAGCCATAAGCTAAATCAGAATCAAGAGGGGGCAAATCATAACGCCTGAAAATTTTGCCATCGAACTCATAGCCTACTATATCAACAAAACCCTTATATGAGTTATTAATACAAAGCAGCATAATTTCCGGTTTGGAATTGCCGTTTAAATCTCCGGTCATTGTTTCATAGATCGAACCCTCGATTTCATCATCTATTTTGCCAAGTAATTGACTATTCATACTTAACCGGATACACAAATATCTGATGCTGCCATAACCTCCGGTGGCTATAAAATATCGGCGATGTTCAAATTCAATATTCTTGGAGAAGCTAAGCTCTTCACCATTTACTGCACTTACTTCAATTGCTGTATCATCAAGCGACTTGAGCTTTTCGCTACACGACACTATTGTAATTGATAATAATAAAATAATAATTGATTTGAGCTTCATTTAATAATATTGTTCAAATTAGAAAGTCAGTTAAATTTTACTTAAGAAAATTATTCAAAATTACTAAATTTATGATTGAAAAAAAAAATATTTATTAATTTTGAAACAAAAGGTGATTTTTTATTGTAAAATTCTAAAATAAATCCCAGCCGAAATTTTCTTCCAAATAACCAATAACAGAACCTACCACAAATAATAATCCGAATAAAAGTACTCCTAAAGCTACCATATTGCTCTCGCTTGCAATTACAAAATTCTCGGAATTGTTTGGCTGGTATTGTATTTTTACCCGATAATTAACCTGATAAGCCGGCGGATAACTCCCGCGATTATGTTTCTTCCTGATGATATTGCCATAAATATCCTTAAACTCAAATACTGGATAATATATGTAATTATTATAGGAGTCAGAATTCATACTATATTCTTCTATCAATTCTACTACTAAGGCTTCTGTTTCAACTGAATTTGCAATGAATTCCCGTTTCTTTTTGAAAAGGTATATTGATATAGCTATAAGAATTATTCCTATAACCGGTATAAAGTTATCCATTAGCAACCTTGAATATTTTAATTAAATATAACTACGTAAATATTCAATTCCTATTATAATATTATGTATAAATGTCAAAATAAAGGCACTATAGTTACGATATTCTGTCATTTTTATATGTAAAAATGACAATATGACAATATAATGTCATAATTTTGAAAAATAATCAAAAATCGCTTTGTTATATCAAAAAAAAATGATAATTTTACATTTGTAAGTTTGACTGATTTTGAGAAAAAATATCATGAATAATGTTATCAAACAAATAACGGTAATTTTAGTGCTGCTGGTTGGCTTTAAAGCTTATGGTGAAGACAACTCAACGTGCTATGATTGTCACGATGATTCCGGCATTACTATGGAAAGAAATGGCATAACAGTTCCATTGACTGTAAAACGATTTATTCTTCCCCGTTCAGTCCATGGAAGTTTGAAATGCGTTGATTGTCATGAAGGTTTCGACCCGTTTGATATACCGCACAAAACTCCAATGAATAAAGTAAACTGTATAAGTTGTCATACAAATCCTGAAAAAGACCATAAGTTTCACCCACAGATGCTTGGTGCAAAAGGAACCGGTGGTAGTGCTGATGTAAACTGTAAAGGATGTCATGGAACACATAATGTAGTATCTAAAAAATTGCCTACATCAGAATTTCACTTTACTAAATCAACTGAATTTTGCGGAAGATGTCACCCGAAAATAATGCAAGAGCATCTTGTATCAGAGCATTTTGTTGAATTGACTCACGACAACCCTAATGCTCCGACTTGTATTTATTGCCACTCACAACCTGTAACAAAACGTCATCTTTTAGATAAGCGTCAGCTTAAGTTGAATCAAGAAAAGCTTTGTCTTGATTGCCATATGAATCAACCCCATAATCCAAGTAAATACGCAAAAACACTTGTTGACTATGAAAAGAGTGTTCATGGACAAGCGATTCTGAGAGGTAATGCTGAAGCCGCCGTTTGTGTGGACTGTCACGGCGCTCATAGACTTGAGAAAGAAGATATTCCTACTTCAACAATTCATAAGTCAAATATTCATAACGTGTGCGGCAAATGTCATAGAGACATTACTGATGAATATATGCTTTCGATTCATGGTCAAGGTGTAATAAAGGGTTTCAAGGATGTCCCTACTTGCACATACTGCCATGGCGAGCATAACATTCATGCAGTACCGGATGTACCTGAGCAAGCATTTACAACTTCCGGGATGAAATTCAATGTCGTTGTAAATAATAAGATGGTTTATTGTGTAGCTTGTCACTCTGACGCTGCTATGATGAAGAAGTACGGGCTTGCGACAGTTGAAGATGCTCACAAATGGATGCCTAATCAGGTTAAGCACTGGGAAACAGTGCGCTGTGTTGACTGCCACGCTTCACACGAGGGAAAGGATTTACATCATAATATTCTTGACAGGAGTAAAACTGTCAAACAATGTGAAGAATGCCATTCTACTAATTCCAGGCTTATGTCCCAGCTTTATGTTCACGAGAAAAAGCAATCCAGAATGAAATACGGATTTGTGAACGGCACACTTCTCAGTGATGCTTACGTCATTGGAACAACAAGGAATATTTATTTAGATACTCTGAGCGTTATCATTTTTGCAATGACATTCTTAGGTATCGGTATTCATGGATTCTTACGTTGGAAATCTAAGAAATCAGGGAACAATAAATGAAAAAAGTACTTTTATATCCACTTTGGTTAAGAATTTGGCATTGGTTTAATGCCCTACTATTTATAATTTTGATTGTTTCAGGAATTAGTATGCACTATTCCGATACAAATGAACTGTTCCTGCCATTTAGCATAGCGATGTACACTCACAATATCGCAGGTGTGATAATAAGTGTGATATTCCTTTTTTACACAATATTCAATATCGTCAGCGGGAATTACAAACATTACATACCAACTATGCAGAACATGTTTGAAAGAATGTTCAATCAGGGCAAATATTATGTTTATGGTGTATTTATGGGGCATGATCACCCATATCATACCAGCGAAAAACTGAAATTCAATCCTTTGCAACAACTGACATATTTTGGAATTATGTTTTTTCTTATGCCGGTGGTAATCATCTCGGGGTGGCTACTTATGTTTCCCGAGCTTGCTCCTGCAAATGTTATGGGCATGGGTGGAGTTTGGCCCATGGCGATTTTACACATTGTTGTCGGGTTTTTCCTTAGTGTATTTATGTTCGGGCACATTTATCTTGCCACTCATGGAGAAACTATTTCTGCTAACTTTAAATCTATGATTGACGGATACCATCATTTGCACGAAGAAGAACCTGAAAAACTGATTATCAAACATGATGATGTTACCGAATATACTGATGATACTGATATTGTTGAGGCACACGAAGATTATGAAGTCAGGAAAGAAGAAGACATAGATTACAATCCTGAAACTAAAGAGATAAAAAAGAAATAATATTTCACTATTATTTTACAAAAAAAAGTGGGAGATTTTTGGCAAAGTCTCCCACTTTTTTAATTTTGTAATAGTCAAACGAATAAGAATTAACAATATACAAAATCCAAATTTCAAAAATATGATTTATTCGGATAAAGCAACGATAAATTACTCAGCACTTACGCTATTATTAGTTTTAGCTACAGCTTTTGGGCTTAGTTTTTCTTTAACATCACTTTCTAAATCTTTGTAAAGCTCAGGATTTTCGATTAATAGTTTTCTCAATCCGTCACGTCCCTGAGTTCTTTCGTTTTTATATGAATACCATGATCCGCTCTTAGCTACGATGCCGAATTCAGTGGCAACATCAATCAAATCGCCCATCTTTGAAATCCCTTCATTGTACATGATATCAAATTCTACTTCTTTGAACGGAGGAGCGACTTTATTCTTGACAATTTTGCAGCGAACACGGTTACCTGTAATATCCTGCCCATCTTTAATAACTTCCTTACGGCGAATATCAATTCTCACTGAAGCGTAAAATTTCAGAGCATTACCGCCGGTAGTTGTTTCAGGATTGCCATAAATCACACCAATTTTACTTCTGAGCTGATTTGTAAAAATTACTGTAGTTTTGGATTTGCCGATAGCAGCATTTAGCTTTCTCATAGCCTGAGACATAAGTCTTGCCTGCGAACCCATTTGTGCATCGCCCATATCGCCTTCGATTTCAACTCTTGGAGTAAGTGCCGCTACTGAGTCAACCACGATAACATCCAATGCCCCGCTTCGTACAAGCGTTTCAACGATTTCGAGCGCCTGTTCTCCGAATTCAGGCTGTGAGAGAAGCAAATTATTCAGGTCGAGTCCAAGTCTCTGAGCGTAATTAATGTCAAGAGCGTGCTCGGTATCAACAAAAGCTGCTAAACCGCCGGTTTTTTGAGCCTCAGCAATTACATGGAGGCACACAGTTGTTTTACCCGATGACTCGGGACCAAAAATTTCTATTATTCTGCCACGTGGCACACCACCAATACCTATTGCCGCATCCAGAGAAAGGCAACCTGTGGATATTGCGTCAACCTGAACGACCTGCTGGTCATTGAGGCGCATAATTGAGCCTTTACCA
Organism: Ignavibacteriota bacterium; assembly: GCA_019637995.1. Classification (NCBI taxonomy): domain Bacteria; kingdom Pseudomonadati; phylum Ignavibacteriota; species Ignavibacteriota bacterium. Next base: position 743,749 of record JAHBUQ010000002.1, on the reverse strand, counting down.
TGCGCTTTTTCTATCTGGTCTATCGCTATTTGAACTGCTTTCAGCTTCTCGCTAACTGATTTACTTGCAGACGAAGTGATTTCTTTTGCTTGTTCTTTTGCCATAATTATTATTTGTTTTGGTTAAAAATTTAAAAAACAAAATTACGGAAAAAAAATCTAATTGAAAAATTATATTAATTATTTGAGAAAACTGTAATGTTGTTTATAATAAAATGTAAAATTTTTGCTTCTACATCTTCACAAATTTCTCGACAATGGAGCAAGCTCCATTGCTGCAATTAATCCTGATGAAATACACTCCTGCCGGCAAATGAGATAGGTCAATTCTTAGTAGCTCAGACGCCCCCGTCTGAGTATTTTTCATATTATTCACAGACGAGGGCGTCTGTGCTACCTCCAATCCAAGCATATCAAATATTTGCACTTTATCTACTGCTGCAAAGGGCTGAAGCCCTTTGTTGCTGAGTTGGATTGTAATAAAATCGCTTGCGGGGTTAGGGAAAATCATTAAATCAGAATTAATCTTATCCTTTATTGAAGTATTTAAAAAATTAAACTTACCTATTAATCCTTCATTAATACTTGATACGTATATTGTTTTTTCATCTTCAATATAAATATCTTTAATGAATAAGTCATGATTAAGTGCGCTTCTGATAATATTAATATCTTCAAAATCATTATAAGAGTAGTAAGTATGGAATGAATTATGTGTAATTATCAGGTTATTCCTAATTTGTATATTTTCAAGTTGCGCAGATGTTATAGTAGAATCAGACAATATATCAAACCAGGTCTTTCCATTATCAGTAGATTTTGCTATCCATTCGTAATATTTAACTCCAACTTCTGTATCAAGTCTTTCCTTCGAACCTACTGTAATAATATTACCGGTAGGGCTGACTTCAAAATCCTTAATATATTGCTTTTCTGTATGTATATCAAATAATTTTTGCCATGAACTTCCAAAATCTTCTGAACTAAAAAAATGATAGTGATTTAAGTAAAGATTTCTTGTATCTCTAATATTTGTTAATGCATATATTTTGTTATTCCTTAATTTTGTTACACGATAAATAATTGATTGATAATTAGTATCTAATCCATAACTTTGTAAATTTTCAATATATAAATTCTCCCAGCTATTTCCATTATCACTTGATAAAAAAAGACTTGTTTGTCCACCAATATTAACATTGTTGGTAGTTGCTAATACTATATTATCAACACAATCAATTCTTCCAAAACGCTGATCTTTCGTTGTTAGAGTGTCATTTACTAATATAGAGTTGTCAAAGTCAATTTTACTAATAATTCCATGAGCTCTTGCCAATAGTACATTGTCTGAAGTTGTGATGGAAGCACTAATCTGCGCAGTCATGCTATCCAAATAATGTGTTTTAATTAGTTTACCATCCTTTTCTATAAAAATATATTTGGATGTATCCTTCAATATGAAATTAAAAATATTTTCTCCTTCAGATAAATAAATGAAATTACTATTGTCGAATCTAAAAGTTACTAAAAAATTATTGTTATATTTTGTAAGTGATGTCATTCTTATTGGTTGAGTCGTATTCAGTAAATCTTTAAAATTGAATATTTGTTTATAAGTATATTCTGAATTTAAGATAACTGGTAAAAAAAATGTATTCAACAATATTACAACTATCAATCTTTTTATGTTTTTCATGATACTACTCCTCGGTTAAATCGGGCTAATTATCCTCAAGCCAAAAAAAGAATAATTAGCCCTACGGTTTTTATAACTAATTAACTAAAAGTCTTCCTTTACTCTTGGTATTCTTTAATTTATCATTTATTAAATAAAGATACACACCTGTTTTTAAATTTTCTAATTGAATCAAAAAGTATTTTTCTTCTCTAGAATTAGTCAAAATCATACGACCTAATAAGTCATATATTTCGATTATGTAATTATCATTCTTTAGAATTTCCAAATTAATTAACGTATTAATATCCAGGTTGTCACTTGTCAAATCATTGTGCATAAATTGCTTGCAATTTGGAGGTGGGGGATCAAAAATTGAATCCTTATCACAAATGTAAATACAAGGCCAAGGAGCTAAGTAACATTGAGATGGGGCACCTTCCGGAATATATGCATCAATTAATTCATACTTTGGATATGTATCCTTTACTAAATATTGCTTCCAACAGCATTGCGGATTCACATCAGGACAATACTTAATAATTTCTACACCATTTTCAATTCCTCTGAACCAACATGGAATATTTACTGCTCTATAAATATATGGATTTTCTGAATCATAAGAAATATCATATTCTTCTACCATCCAGTCATTTAATTTTGTTAATGCAAAAGTATAAAAAGCTTCTACACCTTTCATATTAAGACATGGAGACTGACAGTTTTCATGATAGTAAATCTCCTTTATTTGAACATCATAAGCATTAATTAACTGATAGTGATGAATGCATTGAGCATGCCTATGCCAAAAAATAATTGTAATGGTACATCCAAAAGGAATATCAGGACAAAAATTGATGAATTCATTCCATTCGATAACCAATACTTCTAAAGCCCATTCAGAATTTGGGCAATCCATAGGGCATGGAGGTGGTGGTTCTACCGCTTTGATTTGTAGAAATAAAATTATAAATACAAATACTATTAATATAATCTTTTTCGTTTTAAATTCTCCGATATTTTTCAAAAAATATTTAATTTTTATTAGCTCAACAATTTCACATAAGAAATTGTCAAAAATTCAAAAAACGGACTTCAGGTTTTAAAGCGAAGTCGCTGCTGTTTCCCTTTTTTGCGACAGAAATGATTTATATTTTGTAAATCTTATCTGCCGCTAAATCGTAATTCCGGGAATTTTAAGCTCCTCAAATAAAATAAATATTTTAATTTTGTGAGAATACTTTTCGTTGAGAATTCGTTGAGAATTCGTTGAGAATTCGTTGAGAATTCGTTGAGACAAAATTTATTAAACAAAAAATCTATATTCAGTTGAAGTAATAAAGGAGAGATTAAGCGTTTGAAATATGCAGATAACAATATGGCAAAAAGATATATTTTTGCCCCAAGAGTTAGGGCAATGTTACTATAAATTTTATGATATTTACTAATCAAAATCATATTTTTTCTTAGTTACCATTATCTTTTTACTAAAATAAGTAATTTCTGAATATTATACAAATAAAATTTTAAATCTATCAATTCATTAAAAATAATATGGATTATATGGTTGATTTTAAAACAAATAATACAAAAAAGCCCCCGAGAAGTACATTGAATGTATCTTCTGCGGGGGATATATGTATGAGGAGAATGCTTTTTGTATTATTTTCTGCTATTATCTCTTCAGATTAGTGGTTTCATTCAGAATCTGGTCGCTGAGTGTGATTGTACGGGCAGCGGCTTCATAAGCACGCTGAGTAGAAATCATATCAGTGAACTGTACAGTCATATCAACATTTGACTGCTCAAGTGCCCCACCTGCTACTGCAGTAGATGGAAAAATATCAACTGCTGTACCGACATTAGGAATACCGCTGTTTGGTGATTCACGGTAGAAGTTTGCACCATTACGAACAAGTCCTTCGTTGTTTGTGAATTTTGCAAGCGCTACCTGCCCCAATCTTTCAGACTTGCCATTTGTAAACGCACCCCAAACCTGACCGCGACTATCAACTGAAAGGTCAATCAAACCGCCAGCCTGATAACCGTCCTGCTCAGTAAATGTTGCTGAGTTTGGAGCGGCATAATTTGTTATACCTGCTGTAATTTGATTAGGATCTGCAAGCTGAACAACAATATCATTATCAAATCTGCCCGGTAGCAATGTATCGAGGTCTGCCTGAAGCAAACTGAGTGAAAATGGAGCCTGAATTGTACCATCCGTATTAAATGCAATTTGACTTATAACGGCAGGAGTTGTATCATTCAAATCAATATCAACTCCATCAATCTGAGCCTGAATAGCATAAAAGTCATCTGTTGGGTCTAATGGGTCAGCACCTACATCAAAAGTAAATGTCAATTTGAGCTCGTGCACACCACCAACGTTATCATAAACACTTATAGTAGTTACTTTTTCAGCACCATTGGGGTTATTTGCATTCAAATTGCCTGTCATTTTAACAATCTGGGTCTGATTAGGTGCAGAGATGATATTATTTGGAATATTCAAATTTCCTACTGTACCGACTAAGTCATTGACTCCGTTAGTTTTGCTAACAATACCCGAGGCATCAGCTTTAACAGAATAGCCTTGCAGAATAGCACCTGTTGATGAGTCAACAAGGAATCCATTTTTATCACGGCTTACATTACCTGCACGGCTGTACATATTCTGTCCGTTTAGATTATAGATAAAAAAGCCTTCACCTTGAATTGCAAGATCCAGCGGGCGATTTGTAGCTTCGATTGTACCCTGAGCCATATCCTGAGAAATCGAACCGAGTTTGACACCAAGTCCAAACTGCAATGGGTTAGTTCCTCCTGTACCAATACCGTCAACACTTTCAGGAGAGCGACCCTGGCTTACAACCTGATAGAACTGCTCTTCAAAATTTGCGCGGTTACCTTTGTAACCAATAGTATTTAAGTTTGCCAAATTATTCGAAATTGTATCGAATTTTAGCTGGTGAGCTCTCAGAGAGCTTGCACCGATAGAAAGTGACCTTGAAATAGCCATTTTTAATTCCCTCCGGAATTTATAAATTTAACATAATATTTTATTCAAAGAATGAATCCCTCTGTCGTTCAGGATTCGGAGGGTTTCCGGCTTAATGATGCAATTGCTCAGAAAGCAGGTCCAACCCTAAAAAAAGTCAGGCAAAAACTGCCGAATCAATTTTCGTAACGATTCCGTCATCCATATTATCCCTCATGAACATTGTAATAACAGTTTTGTTTGGGATATTGACAATGAATGCCTTCTCGTCCAACATTACAAGTGAATCTATTGATTGCTTCACTTCTGCTTTTTCAATTGCACTTTCAAGTCTGGTAATCTCTCCATCCGAAAGCCCAATATCTCTGCTTGCCATTCGGGTCAAAGCATGCCCCGAGAATTTGATTTTGCCGAGTTCTTCAGCAAAAACTTCGCTAAACGGCGTCCCGTGATTTACTCTGCCTCCTTGATTTTCGATGAAGTTGCCTTCACCTACTCCTCTTACCGGCAGAAAAGGAACGGATACACCGCCAATTTCCAACATATTATCCTCCGTCTAAATAGTTCATAGCTTTAGTTTCCTGATATATCTGAAATACTGTTTAATGCAAGTTCGGTACCATTAATTACAAGCATTGTACCCTCTGCTTTGAATCTTACAGACTCAATTTTACCAAATAAAAACGTATATGCAGAGAAGTTGCCACCAATTTTGTCTTTACCTTCGACGCTGAAAGTATATTTACCTCCGCCTGCAGTGCTTCCACTGTCAGTAGTTCCGTCCCATAGGATTTTGTGACTGCCCATGTTTAATTTCTCATCAGAGAGTTCGATTTGCTTGATAATTCTACCCCCGGCATCACGAATGACAAGTCTTGCTGACTCAACGTTAGTAGGCAGGTCATATCCAAGAGTCGGTTTATTGATTCCGTCATAATCAAATGTGTTGGTCATGGCTTTGGCATTCTTGCCTATCATACCCGGGAGAGCAGAGTTTGCAATAGTTTGGGTTAGTACACTATTAGAGTAAACTTGCTCTTCAATGAGCGACCTGATATCAACCAACTGCTCAAGCTGAGAAAACTGTGCAAGCTGAGCCGCGAATTCCTGATTGTCATAAGGCTTAAGAGGATTTTGGTTCCTTAGCTGAAAAGTGAGCAATTTCAGAAATTCGTCTTTTCCGACGACACTCTGAGAAACGGCTCCACTTCCTGCGGCAAGAGCCGGAGTGGCAGTATTCATGCTGATTCCTTCAGTCATTTATGCAACCTCCTGTTGCTAAATTAGTAAATTATATATATTGTTCTATGTAATTGCCCTGATCAAATCTCTGCCTTGTTTTCGGCTCGATATCAATGGGCTCTTTTTCATTGAGTATTTTATCCATATCAAATACCCCTGATTTATTTCTGTTACCGGTTTCGTTATTTCTATCCCTTTGCGCAGAAGCATCCTTTTTCTGCTCGCCGGTAAAATGATTGATATTTATATTTTCAATCTTAACGCCGTTTGATTCAATTTTATCCCGAAGATTCGCAATATTACTTTCAATTGCTTTCGTTGTTTCACGGCTGTCAGCTTTGAAATTCAATTTTACACTATCTTCAGATACATTGATTTCCACAAATATCGTACCAAGTGACTTTGGAGTAAGAATCAATTTAGCTGTACCGATATAGTTTCCGCTTGAATTTGAAACTATATCACTAAGAATTCCCGGCATATTGCCAAGCTTAACCCTTGTAAATGTCATATACGAAGGCATTTCAGGTTTAGCTTGAGTCTGATTTGAAGACTTAAGCTGCCTTGATGAAGCATTTTCCAAATTCTTGATGAATGGATTTGATGCTTTTTTCTGAAATTCTTCTGACTGATTGCTGTTGCTATTTTTATCTGTATTTCCAAATCCTGTATAATTTTCGCCACCATTATTTGAATTTGAAAATTCACTTTGCTTAGATAAGCTTGAACTTTTAACTTCAGAAGCAGGACTAATTTCTACCTTCTTAATAGAATTTTGAACTAATTCAGGCTGATTAACATTATTATTAATCATTGAAGTTATTGAAGAAACAGGCTCTTTGAGTTCAGTGAGCTTGTTGGAAATCATAACATCATCTTTGCTGGTAATTTTGTCAGTAAAAGTAGGTTTATCCTCCTGCAACGATGCTTTTAACTCGCCTGAGTCTGAACTTTCAATTAATGATGCAGAATATTGTACATTTGATTCCTGAATTTCAATTTTCGGAGAATTTGATGGATTCTTATCATTTTGAGTTTCACTTTTAAATTTCGGAGTACTATTTATTGGTGAAATGTTTTGAATATTTTTATTATTTGAATTAATTTCAATTTGCAAATTATCAGAAGCTGAAGTATTGAACATATTATCAAGCAATTTCGCAATTTTCGGAATATCATTTTTTGGGCTTAGTTCTGCACTATTCTTAGTTTCTTCAATTTCTGTTTTGATGCTGTCAGAATGTAATATTTTCAGTGGCTCTGTGCTTTTAGTATTCTGTTCAAATTCACTTAATTTACCATTACTGATAATATTCTGTACAAATTTCATATTATTAATTTGCAGATTAAGTTCACCTTTGGATATATTTTCAATCGGCTGATTATTAAGAAATTTCGGCTGAATATTTATCGGATTAAAATCTTTTCCTGTGAATAAACTATCCACGAACCGAATATTATTCAATCTCAAAAGTACATCGCTATTCAGTGCGCTGCTTTTAGTACTGAAATCTTTATTTGGCGGTAAGTTATTATCATTCTTTGATAGTTCGGTATTGTCAGGCTTATTTATAACAATATCTTTAGAATTTACAATTTTATCGGTTGGAGGGGTTTCAATATTTAATTTTAAAGGTGATTTTACATCCTGTAAGATTACTTTTTCAGTTTGCGAAACGACCGATTCCCGCTTAATTTCAACTTTTATATCTTTAATATCTGATTTATAATCAATTAGCTTCGCTTCATTTGATGAAATATTATTCTCAGTTTTCACTTGTTTCGGATTAATATTTACAGCTTCAGCAAAATTCTGCTTAATATTAACGCGTGGAATTATGGTATCCGGTCTGACTTCAGATTTCACGTCTTTTGAATCAATCGGCTTTTCCGGAGTGAATGCATCTTTTAAAATATTAACCCCGTCAGATTTCGCTTCTTTAGGATTAATATTTACAGCTTCAACAAAATTCTGCTTAATGTCAACTCGGGGAATTATGGTATCCGGTCTGACTTCAGATTTCACGTCTTTTGAATCAGTCGACTTTTCCGGAGTGAATGCATCTTTCAAAATATTAACCCCGTCAGATTTCATTTCTTTCGGATTAATATTTACTGCTTCAGCAAAATTCTGCTTTATATTAACGCGTGGAATTTTGGTATCAGGGCTGATTGCTGATTTCAATTCTTTTGATTCAGTCGGCTTTTCCGGAGTAATTGCATCTTTCAAAATGTTAACGCCGTCAGCCTTCACTTCTTTCGGATTAATATTTACAGCTTCAGCAAATTTTTGTTTGATATCAACGCGTGGAATTTTGGTATCAGGGCTGATTGCTGATTTCAATTCTTTTGATTCAGTCGGCTTTTCCGGAGTGAATGCATCTTTTAAAATATTAACCCCGTCAGATTTCATTTCTTTCGGATTAATATTTACAGCTTCAGCAATATTTTGTTTGATATCAACGCGTGGAATTTTGGCATCAGGGCTGATTTCAGATTTTACTTCATTTGAATCAGTCGGTTTTTCAGGAGTAATTGCATCTTTCAAAATATTAACGCCTTCAGATTTCATTTCTTTCGGATTAATATTTACAGCTTCAGCAAAATTCTGCTTAATGTCTACTCGGGGAATTTTGGTATCCGGTCTGATTGCTGATTTTACTTCATTTGAATCAGTCGGTTTTTCAGGAGTAATTGCATCTTTCAAAATATTAACGCCGTCAGATTTTAGAATTTCAGAATTGCGATTTGATACAATATCTGCTTCAATTTTATCTGAAACAATTAGATGTGCAGGTGATTTTTTCGATGAAGTATTATCAGAAAAAACATCTGCTTTGTCAGAATTCTGCCCTGAATATTCTTTGAATCCTCTGCCAACAATTTCTTCGTTAAGCAAGGACAATTCTTTTTTAACAATATGCTTTAAAGGTCCTCCCTTTTCACTGGAATAATCTTTTGTTGGTAAATCACTTACATTAATTTCAAAATTGTTTTTTTCTGCAAAATTCAAGTTAGAAACATGATACTCATTGAAATCATTTGTCCCGGTCAATTCAGATAAATTTTTAGAATTTACTTTTAGAATATCTGATTTAAGTAAATCTTTTGGGTTCAAATTATGATTTTCACCATTTTCAAAAAAAGTGTTTTTCCCTGATGTTGCAAATAGAGATGTTTTTTCGGTCTTGTTTGCATCATTGCCAGCCAAATTGCTTTCCGAAATACCCAATAATCCCGAGAAGCTTATAGCAGGATGCTTGCCACCGGACTTTTCAGCCGTAGCAGATTTAGATTTTTTAATCAACTTGCCGATTAAAGAATCAGCATCAAATTTTAAAATATTCGTAAGCATTTGTGCATCCTGCATTCATAATATTAATAATTTCCTTTAAGCAGTATTTCGGCAGCAAATTCCGGTTTCATAGACTCCAGTACTTTGCCTGCTTTCTTTGGTTGCATTAGCTTGAGAATTCTTGCGGCATCCTTTCCGTCAAGTCTTTCAAGAATTTTAGCAACCTCTGCCGGTCCTGTGTTATTGTAAATTTTTGCAAATTTTTGTATATTTTCATCGTTCAGCGAATCAAGTTTTTCATATCTCAGAGAGTCAGTATCATTAACCAATTCTCTTGTTTGCCTAAGCTCAACCAAAACCTTACTCATCTGATTTTTTAGTAATTTAACCGAATCCCGCATTTGATTTTCGATATCATTGAATTCGACAATTCTTTTCACTAAAGCAGAAATTGAATCGCTGTAAACTTTCACAGTTAAATTTTTATATTCTAGACTGTCTTTTAGAGCATTGGTCATCAATTTCAAAGAATCATAGGTCAAAATAACTTCATTAGTATCGGATTCCTCACTCGATATAGCCAGCGAATCGGTGCCGTCTTTTTTCTTCTTATCATCAGTCTTGTGAGCCAATTGCGCTTTAATGTCTTTTTTTGGAGCAAATCCTAACAGTTCAGGATACAAGTAGTAGATTCCGACAAAAGTCCCTATCAGGAGCACAAATGTTCCTAATAATATCGCTACTGCCGTAAATAACTGCTTTTTATCCATTATGTTTATCTCTGTTTTTCATAGTAATCTGTAAACCAATTTCATCCAAAAATGCGCCCTCTTCCTTTTTTTGATTTTGATCATGGGCTAACTTTTGCTTATCTTTAAGTTTATCAATAACTTTTTCATCCTTCATAGCACTGGTTAACTTTTTTCTTCTCAGGTTTTCGATCTCCAGCACCTGTTTCTTCTCTTCGTTTAGTCTTTCAATTTCGTCATTCAAAAAATTTATATGATTATTTTTATTTTGCAAATCGGCAGCTTTTATTTTGCCTTTTTGAGTGCCGAAAAGCACTTGTTTTTTCTCTTCGTTTTGCTGAATTTCCTGCTCTTTTTCATTCCGGATTTTCACAATCTGATTAAGCGATTCAGTTGCTTGATTAACTTTATCAGCTCTGTATTTCAGAACAGACTCCAGCTTAAAATTAAATTTTTTCGCCATTTTAAATTATTTTAATTCATATATATAATTATGATAGTTTATATGCTCCAAATATTGTTAATTCAAATTTGCTTTTGCTTTAAATGCTTTAATATCCTTAATATTAAATATCTCAAGTATTTGCTTTACAGCTAAATCAAAATCAGTATGGTCATCAACTTCCTGCTTCAGAAAATTATTAATAATATCATAAAATTGAATTGCCTTATCTGTTTTAGGATTTATTCCTTGCTGATAAGCTCCGACACTAATCAAATCTTCAGCAGCTTTGTAAGTAGCAAGCATTTCCTGAAGAAACCTTGAAGCTTCTGCATGCTCTTTTGTAATGACATCGCTCTTGACACGACTGATACTTTCGAGTACATCAATCGCCGGATAATGCCCAAGAGAAGCAAGTCTCCTTGACAGAACAATATGACCATCCAGAATGCCACGAGCAGCATCAGCAATCGGCTCGTTCATATCATCACCTTCAACAAGTACAGTATATAGACCGGTAATAGAACCCTTGTCCGATGTACCAGCCCGTTCCATTGTTTTCTGAAGCAAACTGAATACACTTGGAGTGTATCCTTTAGTTGTCGGTGGCTCACCTATTGTCAAACCTACCTCCCGCTGTGCCATTGCAAGGCGTGTTGCACTGTCCATCATAAGCATTACATCCAAGCCTCTGTCTCTGAAGTATTCAGATATTGTTGTTGCCACAAGCCCTGCCTTAACTCTGACAAGTGGCGAAGAATCGCTCGTAGCAACAATAACGACTGACCTTCTTAAGCCCTCATCTCCCAAATCTCTTTCAATAAATTCTTTTACTTCTCTGCCTCTCTCGCCTATCAGTGCAATGACATTTATATCGGCTGATGTATTTCGGGCAATCATACCAATTAATGTGGATTTGCCTACTCCTGAGCCTGCAAAAATTCCTACCCTCTGACCTTTGCCAAAAGTAAGCATACCATCTATTGCTTTTATTCCTGTAGAAATCGGCTCGTTTATTCTGCTTCTTAGCAGTGGGTTTGGAGGTGGCGAATAAATAGAACGTGTCAAATTTATATCAAGAGCTCCTTTATTGTCAATCGGTTCTCCAAGCCCATCAAGGACTCTGCCTAAAAGACGGTCGCCTACTTTTACTGTAAGTTGTTTGCCAAGACCTACGATTTCCATACCCGGAGCTATACTTGAAACCTCACCCAAAGCCATAGAAAGTATTTTATTGCCATCTCTGAAACCAACGATTTCCGAACGGCATAGCTCTCTTCCTGAACGGTCTCTTAAAGAGCACACTTCACCTATGGGAGAAATAGGTCCGTCACTTTCAAGCACTAATCCGACAACTTTCTGAATTTTGCCTCTCATCACCAGAGAGTCAACAGTTTTCAGTCTGTCTGATATTTTTGCCTGCAATATGTCAGAATCAAGTGTAATCAAAAAATTAATTTCCTAATTGTATTCCTAATAGCGATGCCTGAATTTTCTCAAGTTGTGCTTCAATTGAAGCATCAATAATTCCGGCAGACGTTGTGATAATACATCCGCCTTTATTTATATGTTCGTCAGCATTAATTTCAATTTTTCTTGCAATTGCTTTATCTGAAATAAGTGAACTTTTTGCTGATTTCAGAATTTCAAGTTCACCCGGATTTACCGAAATCCTTAGAATCGCCTCTTCATCAATGCTCCTGATTGCTTTTTTAGCTTGTTGAAGAACCACTTCTGAGTCCAGTTCGATTTCCCTCATAAGTATATGTTTTGCGATTAATATTGCCGATGGCACAACTGATTCTTCCATTTTCACTATAAACCTGCTGAATTCTGACCTCAACTCCTGCGAAAGTGTATCGAAGCCACCAATCCAATCTTTATATTTTTCAACTTCATTTTGATAAGCAATCCCGGCAGCTTCATGGCCATCTGAAAATCCTTTGTCATAAGCTTCCTGAATTTCTAATTTAGCTTCATCAAGCGTCAATGTTGGCTCAGTAACTTTTTTTAAATCTATATTAATTGGCTGATTTGTATTTGAAACAACAAATTTCTCAGTAAAGACTGTTTTCTTGGCTTGTTCCTTTTTTCTTTCAGCCATCAGAGTGGCTGTACGTCTTCTTTTTTTATGCTCATTAATAAATGCCTGCATATCTGAGGATTTGCCTGAAAACTCTTCATAATGAAAATTATCAGTAAGCCCTACTTTTGCGTGCCTTGTAGTTCTGGGAATATTTATTGTTACTTCACTCAATTTTACATCACCAATTACGATTAAACAAACACATCTTCTTTACCTCTACCGCCGACTGATATTTCTTCGCTTTCTTCCAATTCCTTGATAATATCAACTATTCTCATCTGAGCAGATTCAACATCCTTCAGTTTAACCGGTCCCATATATTCAAGTTCTTCTTTCACCACAGCCGAAGCGCGCTCTGACATATTCTTAAATATCTTGGTTCTGATTTTATCATCAGAAACTTTAAGAGCCATAGCAAGGTCTTTCTTGTCAACATCACGAAGAATTCTCTGAATGCCTTTATCATCAATGAGTATAATATCTTCAAATAAGAACATAAGTCTTTTTATTTCTATAGCCATATCCGGTTTCTTCTCTTCAATTCTTTCCAGCATAAGCTTAGCCATAGCATTATTACTCTTATTGAGGATATTTGCTACAAGCTGTGAGCCGCCTGCCTGTGCAAGATTCTGTGAAAGAGTCTGCTCAGCGATTTGGTCAACTACATGTTCAATTTCTGAAACAAGCTGAGGTGAAACCTTTCCGATTGTTGCAATTCTAATTATGGTTTCTGTCTTTAAATCATCTTTGAATTCAGCTAATACTTCAGCCGATTGATCCGGTGGGAGATGAGAAATTATAAGCGCAATTGTCTGAGGGTGTTCTTTGGATAAGAAGCTTGCTAACTGCTGCGGGTCAGACTTTTTGAGAATATTGAATCCACGGATTGTAGTCAAAACACGGATTTTTTCAATTATTTCCTTAGCACGATCGTGTCCGTAAGATTTCTCAAGTAGTACCTGAGCATATTCAAGCCCACCTTCAACCATATAGCTTTGGGCTGACATCAATTGATAAAATTCTTCTATAACATCATCAATTGAATCAGGACCTAAGTCTCTCAAATTTGTTATTTCTACAGCTAACATCTCAACTTCTTTGATTTCAAGTTCTTGAAATACTTTCGCTGCGACATCTACATCCAAAGACATCAAAAGAATTGCGGCTTTCTGTTTGCCGGTTAAATCCTTTATGGTTCTTTTTTCTTCCGCTGTTTCTGTTTTTGCCATAATTAATTTATCATTTAATTTTACTTTTTCGGTCTTTCGTCAGGATCCTGACTTATCATTATTCGAATTAATCGAGCAGCATCTTCAGCTTGTTTATCAATAAAATCCTGTACTTTATTGCGTAATTCAAGTTTCATAAGATTTTCTTCGTCCAACTGTGCATTCTTACCACTATACATTCCTTTTTTCGATATCGAACCTTTTTCAGGATACAAACTTGATTCAAGCATAAGATTATCGTCACTTAAGGGCGACCTTGATTCACCTTCAAGCAATAGCTGCTCGGGTAGCTCAGAAGGAAGTAGCATAAGATTATCGTCAAGATTAAGCTCATCAACAATTTGCTGTTGCTGTGCTTCTGAATCTATATCAACCGAAAGTTCAGCCTTGCCCGGTAGTTCCATAGCAATTCTGACTCTTTCCTTTATCATTTTTGATTGCATAAATTTATACATCAGAAGTACAGTTATGAGTATAATACCAACAAGCAGCATTAGCTTTTGGTTGTAAGGCTCTTCGTACCATTCGAGTTTTGGAGCGATTTCATTTTCGAATTCGTCCATATTTGTATCAAATCTTATGTTGTTAACTGTGATTTGGTCGTTTCTTGCAGGGTCATAACCAACAGCATTTTTTATAATGTCGGTTAATTTTTGCATCTCCTCATCAGACCGCTCTTCGTAAGTTATGGACTTTTTACCCTCATTTTCGGTTACTTTTGGAATACTGTTCACAACTGCAGCTACGGATAATCTTTTAACATGACCAACGCTATGAACTATAAATTCTGTATTTTGAGGTATTTCATAATTTAATACAGAATTTGACTGAGCTCGGTCATTAACAACAGCTAAATAGTAGAGAGAATCAGTTGATTTAGAATCTTCTGTTATTATCTGTTCACTTCTTATGACCGCTCTGTCGGGGTCAAAATCAGTTTTAGTCTGCTCAATTCTTGTAAAATCAAGCTCGGCATTAAGTCTTACATTTGAATTCCCAACACCTAATACATTATCAAGTATTGCTTGCGCCTTATTTGTGAGATGTTCTTCGACTTTACGCTGCTGGTCAAGCTGTTTGGCTGTCAATCCTGCAGCAGTACCACCTTCAGTATCCTGAATTGAAAGCAATTTACCCTTGTGGTCAATAACAGATACATTGTTTGTTGCCATACCTTCAACACTGGTTGCAACTAAAGTCTGTATGGCTTCAACTATTTTTGAGCTCAAATTTCTGCCGCTTCTTAATTGCAATGTAACCGAAGCTGTAGGTATTTTCTGATCTTCGGTAAATAATGCTCTTTCGGGAACTACAATATGAACTCTGGCTTTTTTAATCTCTTCGATGGAGCCGATTGTTTTTGAAAGTTCCCCTTCAAGTGCTCTTTTATGATTTAATTTCTGTACAAATTCACTCATACCAAGATTTGTCTGATCGAAAAGTTCATACCCGACAACACTTGTTTCGGGAAGTCCCTCAGCGGCAAGTGCCAGCCTGGTATCCATTACAATGTTTTTATCAACAGTGATTGTTGCACCATTGTCTTTAATCTGATACTTAATTCCTCGCTCTTTTAGATTTTCGGTAATTTTACCTGCATCAGCACCTTCCAATCCACTGAAAAGTACTGCCTGCTCTTTTGTTCCTGTTGATATTAAAAAATATGCAAGTGCAAAAACAACCAAAGCCGGAATTATTACTATTGCAGCTTTCTGGACTATTCCTAACTTTCCGAAGAATGATTTTACCTGATTTTGAATATCGTTGTCAGCCATTTTTGTTCCCTGTGGTTAATATTATTGCATTCTCGAAACTTCACGATACAAGTCAAGTCCTTTGTTACGTAATTCAAGTAGAAGTTTAAATGAAGTAGCAGCTTTGTTAGAAGCAATCATAACATCGTGCAAATCAATTGGTTCGCCCCTTATAAAAGCTTCTGTCTTATTGCCAGCTTCTTTTTGAAGTGAATTTACATCGCTGACCAATTCTTTTAGTGTTTCGGCGAATCCACCTTTGTTGTTATAGCCTATAGAACCGGTATTAGGCGGTGTAATTTTTAAGCCGTCTTGGTTGGCATTTCCAATTCGATTTGTATTATCATTTTTGAAGTTGTCCATCAATCCCGGACTTAAATTTTCCATCATTGACTCAGGATTGAAATTCTTTGGGTCAATATTGTCAAGACCCGCTGCTTTCATAACATTTCCGGGGATAATTCCTCCCCCTAAGCCTATACCTTCTATCATTTGTGAATCCTTTCAATTTATTTTTTATTTGTCAATCCTTGACTAAATTCTTCCGTCTATCAAACTTCCTTTCTGAATAGCGGAATTTTGCAATTTACCGGCTCGAGTAAAGACTTCATGAGTCATTAGCTGTTTGGAACTTTCAGGAAACATATTTACAAAAAATTTCCTCTCGTCACCAGTAACAATTCTTTTATGATTATATTTTTCAAGTGTTGACGCTTGAGTGTTATTCTCAGACAGCTTCTTTACAGAGCTGTTCGATTTGACTTCAATTGCGTCGTTTCTCAGAGTATTTAAATTATATGCACGTTGTAAATTAAATGTATCAATTTTCATATACAATATCCGACTATTTTATATTTCAAGTGAATATTTAGCTATATTTTTTGCTGCTTCAGTAACTTGAACATTAGCTTCAAATGCCCTTTGAGCAGTCATCATTTCTACCATTTCAGTAACGATATTTATATTCGGCACTTCAACATACCCCTTATCATTTGCATGAGGGTGTGCCGGGTCATAAATCAATCTTGGAGGCGTCTCATCTTCTTCTGTTTTGAACTGTAAAACATTACCCGCATTTGCTCTTGATCGAATATTGCCACCATGGCTCATATCTGTACCTGATAAAGACAGCTGGTCTTCAAGCATATTATCAAACTTACGCTCTGTAACTTTCTGAGCAACCACAACCTGCCGTTTGTAAATGTTACCCTCAGCATCTCGGGTTGTATTTACATTTGCAATATTATTTGCTACAGCTGAAAGGCGAGCTCTTTGAAGGCTCATTCCTTTGCCACTGATATCAAGTGATGAAAATAAATTTTCTGCCATTATAAGCCAATCGGTTATTATTCTACAAAATTATGATTGAGAAGCTTGTCCTGTTATAGCTGAACTCAAACCCCTGAAATATTTTCCAAGCATTTGAGATGTAAACCTCATTCTAATCTGATTTCTTGCAAGCTCACTCATCTCTTTATCAATATTTACATGGGTTTCACCGGAGTGATATGTCTCTGCAGGAGGAATATTTGCCTGTTGTACAGTTACAGCCGATTCATATCCTGTGCCACTTCCTGCATTAAGATGACCACCGGAATTTTTCCTGCCCCGGAGAACTGTGCTATTCCTTTCCAAATGCTCCTCAAACCTTACTTCCTCAGGCTTATAGTGAGGAGTATTGACATTTGCGACATTCTTTGCTATTGTCTTTTGCCGAAGAGCATATGCGTCCAGTGCTGCATTCATCAGCGGTACCCTGCTCTTAAACAAATGATTCTTAACAATCATAATATTCTCCAATTTATATAATCAAATTATCTTAATCAATTTCAATGCCAAAGTAATTTGATAATATTATTGATGGAAATTATTCATTATCAGAAGTAATTGTTTATTGCAATAGTATATAGGAATAGATTTAAAGTTTATAGTAATCTAATAATGATTATACAATTATTTTTTAATTAATAAACTACCTTTACGGATGGTATTTTTAAAGTATCCGATATCCGATAGTTAAATATACAACCACAATTTCGTATTTTTAACCTAAGTATAACTATAGCGAAATTTTATGTAATTTGTAATTATCCTTTGACTTTTCAAGAATAAAATATGTTCCTGAAAGCAAATTTGGCAAGAACCAGGGAGTTCCATTTGTAGTTATATTATATATTCCAAGTAAATTTCCCCGCAAATCAAATAATTCAAGTTTTTCCAAATAAGCCCAATCCAAGTAAATATACATTACATTTCCAATATGAGAAATCAGCTGCAACCTTAGCAATTTATTGTCATCTTCGACACTGGTATATGGTTGGATACTGAAATCCTCAGAAACAGAGTAAATCCTGTAATCATTGCTTTTGGAGATTTTTACCCTGAAATTATCGCCAATCGTTACTGAATCATCGGGAAGCCATGAATATACACCTTCATTGGCTACATCGGCAGCAATATATCTGAAAAACAACGAATCTTTAAGCAATTCCAAAGTTATATTTTCATCAAAATTTGTTTCCCATGTAATATCAAAAGGTATTCCTATATGAATATCATTTGCCCAGTGCGGAGTTTCGAGGTGAAGATATTCGTATTTTTTAATTTCAAATGGTTCAGAATAGCCTAATATTTTATCGTCAATAGAGTGTGTAATTTTGAAAAAATAATTATTATCAGATTCCATATCAACTGTTAATTGCCATAAATAATTGTTCCCGTTAAATTTATTTACCTTACCAAAAAATTTGCCCGGAAAATTTTGATTTATTAACTCAATATCAAATGGAGGCGTCAGATTAGAAAACCAATTTAGTGATACTTTCTCGTTTGATAAATATGAGTTATTAAGTCCCAACTTAACATCAATAAAAGGCTTATTGAATCTGTACAAATTAAAATCTGCGATATAAACTCCGTACCTGTATTTGAATATCGGCTCCACTTTAATAATTACTGTTCCGGAGTTCTCAATTTTGATTGTTTGTGGATAAAGCAGTGTATCAATTCTACCTGAATGTGATACTGTTATTCTAAGGATTGCACCATTGTTAATATCTCCACTTTCACCGTAATACGAATCGGCATATTTTAAATCAAGGAGGTAATGATCTTCGTCTTCAGGAATCTCTAATTTGAAATAATCAACATCATTTGTATCATGAATGCTGAGAATATGATAAAAACGCAACTTATCGTTATTAAAGTCCATGGGAATAATGGTAGAACTTTCTATTGAATTATTGACTTCAAATTTATCAGAAGGAATTTCCCCATACCCAAGCGAAAAATCATTCGGTTTAGCAAATGCTATTATGTGCTGCCCTGAATTATACAGAAGATTAGTCTTCTGATAACCTACCTCAAAATAACCATCCTGTGAACCACCCCAACCCCAGTTGAAATGAAAAAATCCATTATCATATCCATCACATACAAACGCATGACCACCTCCGTTTTTCAAGCTGGAGCCGGCGTAATACATCGGAAGCCCTAGTGATAAATTATCATAAAGTAAATTTTTCCATTCTTCATCGCTTATATCTTGAGACAATCTTTTGTAATCAGCCGAGAAACCAAAATTTTCTAGTAAAGCATCAAATGCTCTGACGGAGGAAGCGCCACTTGCATCCAAGCCATAATTCATCCTAACAGCAACTCCGCAGTCAAACATTAACTTTGAAACTGCATACTTTGAAGCACTATCTTTAAATTCATGATGAAAATGCTTCATTATTCCATATTGGTATTTCGATTCTGAAAAATCACTTTTAATATCGCCAAACTGCTTGTGCTTGTACTCTACTTTACCTTTGCCTTTTAGCGGAAAGCGATGAAAATACAGCACTTGTGCCATTGCTGTAGCAACACAGCCGGTAATTGCTCTTTTCCCTGTCTCAGGGTCTATGGGACAAGATAAATTATACGGATAACCCTGATTCCATTTTGTTTTCAAAAGTGGCATAATAGGCTTTTTTGATGATTGAAATAACTCATTATCAAAATCATCTTTGATATACCAATTGTAATCTTCTAACGAATTTGCATCGGGATCAGATATTTTATTATATATTATTTCGCTTATATAATTAATCCATGATTCAAATGAAGGCGACTGATTTTCTAATGAATATCTTCCAGATACTGAGTATCCGATGACTGGTTTAACCTTATCATCTCCAGACATAATTATCCAACCATTACCGGATAAATTAAAAACAAACAACAATGTATCATTGCTTATGCTGACTTTGTAATCAACTAAATTAATATTGCTTAAAGTCAGTAAATCAGCATCATCTTTCGAGCTAATTAAAAAAGTTTCCGCATAATTTAAAGCCGCAATTTTTGCTGATTCAGAACTTACTGCCTTTGATAACAAATTTTGAGCTAACAAAGTAATTAACAATATATATAAATGTATTTTCATAGTTATACTTCCAAATTTATTAAAATTAAGTAAAATTATTTAAAATACCAAAATATTTAATATTTACATCAAAATTATACAAATATTTTTCTTTAAAAAGATTCGATATTTAATACAAATTTGATGAATTGTTTTTTGTAATTAAATATTTTAAATTCATAAATTTTGTATCATCACGAACAGATTTGAGATATATATAATATTTTATTAACTAAGTTCATAAAAAAAAATACCGCTGCAAGAAACAACTCTTGCAGCGGTATAAATTATATGCTAATCATTTACTCCTGTTCAGCCAGCCAGCGTTCGGCATCAATTGCAGCCATACATCCTGAACCGGCAGCAGTAACAGCCTGACGATAAACATGGTCCTGCACATCTCCGCAGGCAAATACACCCGGAACTCTTGTCTTTGTTGATTTACCTTCAGTAATCAAATAACCGTTTTCATCTTTATCAAGGAAATCCCCAAAGATGTCTGAATTTGGTGTATGCCCTATTGCAATAAAGCAGCCACCCGCCTCGTGAACAGACGTTTCTCCGCTCACCGTATCTTTAAGTCTGATATGAGTGAGCTTCTTGATACCCATTTTTTCTTCACCTAAAAATTCATCAACAACCGCATTAGTAATAATCTTAATTTTGGGATTTTTTTGAGTTCTTTCGACCATAATTTTAGAAGCGCGAAACTCATCCCTTCGATGTACAAGGGTAACTGATTCACCAAAGTGAGTCAGGTAATTAGCTTCTTCCATAGCAGTATCGCCGCCACCGATTACAAATATTTTTTCACCTTTGAAAAAGAAACCATCGCAAGTGGCGCAAGCAGATATTCCTGCACCCCAGTAAGTATCCTGGCTTGGTATGTCAAGTAATTTTGCTTTTGCTCCTGTTGCGATAATAACTGCATCTGCAGTGTACTGGTCTGATTCTGACCAAAGTTTGAAAGGTCTTTCCGAAAAATCTACTTTGATAATTGTTTCGTAAATAGATTTTGTACCAAACCTTTGGGCTTGCTTACGGAATGTGTCCATCATTTCCGGTCCTTGTATTCCGTGCTCAAAGCCGGGATAATTTTCG